>JAWUWW010000039.1:0-131204 GCA_034111645.1 Cellvibrionaceae bacterium | reverse complement strand
GTTTTAGTATTTGTGAGAGAATCGTATTACAATGTGCCATGGTCTGTTTCACCTTATGTTTATAGTATTTTGTGGTGAAATCATTATAAATCATCGGGTGTTTACAGCCCTGCTTTTCTTAAAGTTAACGGGACAGCAGTGGTAATATAGGTAAAATTTAACAGGTTTTAATGATTTATCACATTTTTAAGCACTAAAAGTTAACGATGCAATATAGGTAAATAACCGTTCGCAACACCTTTAGTGCACATTGCCACTGCGTCATGCGCATGTAGGCTTTCGATATGCTCAATCCGCACCCAAAAATCGACAAGTTTTGATTGTTTATTTAATGTATTTTTGACACGTCTTGCTGCATCCTCACAAAACATTTGATTAGAACCATTAAGACGTGCAAATTCTTGCTCGTCTTCACGTTTTACGGCAGTTTGAACCGCTGTTTTTAATGCTGACTCTATTACTTGAATCAAATCACTAATCGGAAAACCGTCTTTATAACTATCATCAAGCTTAACAAGAACATTGGCATAACTTCTCTGACTATGAGGCGTTGCTACACTTCCGCGTTCAGATTGCAGCCATTTCTCAATAGACTCTTTATCGATGGCACTCTCATCAGCGAAATCTTCTGAAAATGCTTGTTGTAATATTTGGCGAGAAAGTGCTGCAGAACATGGGCAGGTTGAAGAATAAGGAATCTTAACAGATATCTCTGTCTCAACTTTACCATCTTTAAGAACACCTTTAATGATAACCGGATAATCTTTCCAGCCACTGTATTCACTTTTAAGTGCGGGTTGATCAATGAAATAATCAAATTCAATATGTATACATGTGCTATCACTTATATCGTCGTGGCTTACTAGCTTATCTTTTAGAAAACTGGCCAAGCTTTCTACTGTCAAGACTCCTTTCCTTGAGAAATCTGCGAGCAGCAAGTAAAGACGAGACATATGAATACCCTTAACATCAGGGCTAATTAAATTTACATAGCTCTCTACAAATGCTTTCGCATCGTAATTGCCATGCTGCTTATCTTTAACAACCAATGGCAAAGCTATTCTACTCATCCCAACCCAGTCTAGAGTTTCATTGTGTTGAGCAGGTTGTGTCGCCGCCACATCGGGCATTTCCGGTTTTGTGTATGCGTTCATAATAGATTTTCATGTTAGTGTCGAGATTTATAAAATTCAGGGGTTCTCAACAGGATTGGCATCAACGGATAGATATTCTTCATCCACTCGCAAATAGAAACAATTTGTACGGTCTGTATGGCAAGCTGGACCAGTTTGATCCACTTTACACAGCAACGTGTCTCCATCACAATCTATTCGCATTTCAATTAATTTTTGTACGTTGCCCGAGCTTTCACCTTTGCGCCAGAACGATTGCCTGCTGCGAGACCAATAACATACATGGCGAGTGTTTAAACTCTCGATGATAGATTTTTTATTCATCCATGCCATCATCAGAACTTCACCCGTATCATGTTGCTGGGCAATAACGGGGATCAAACCTTCATCATTAAAATGCAAGTGTTCTATAGCATCTGCTTTAGAGACAGTTTCGCCTTTTAATAGAGGCTCTAACTTTTTATAAAACTTATTATCCACAATTTTATTGCTGTTATTTCCCAGTTTTAAAGACCCAAAATAATGGCCAGTGAAATATATTTTGAAGTTATTTAACTAGCCAAAAGAATAATTTGTTCAATCAGAATATAGTTTATCAGAAACTATGTTAGGCATCTTTAAGAATCTCTAGCTCTTTACTAAGTTTTTATAAACAATAAATCCCAAACTCCATGCCCTAGTAGCTGTCCTCTATTTTCAAATTTCGTTAGCGGCCTATGTTCTGGCTTTGGTGAGAAAAAATATTCATCCACGCTATTATGAAAACCATCGGCAAGAGTCATTTCTTCCATCATATAATCAGCATAGGGTTGCCAGTCTGTAGCAAAATGACATATTCCACTTGATAACAATTTTTGGTTAATCAGGTTCATCAAAGACTGCTGAACAATTCTTCGTTTATTATGCTTTTTTTTATGCCAAGGATCTGGGAAAAAAAGCTGAAAACGACTCAATGAGTTATCTGGAATACAGTCTTCTAAAACGTCGATGGCATCAGCCATATAAACGCGAATATTTGTGAGACCCTCTTTGGCAGCATTATTTATTAATCGGCCTACACCAGGAGGATGCACCTCAATTCCAATAAAGTCTGTCTCTGGCGCAGCAATTGCCATTTGCAATAATGAATCACCCATACCAAAGCCTACCTCTAATACAAGAGGCGCTTGCCTGCCAAAAACTATAGCGGGATCGATACGGCCATCAAATAAACTTAAACCATACTCTGGCCATGCATTATCAAAGGCTTTTTTTTGAGCTTCGGTAATTCTCCCGCCGCGAATAACATAGCTTCGGATTGCCTTTTGTTTATACTCAGGCTTTAATTCAAACGTTTGCGACATGAAACCTCTATCAACAATGAAAATATAACTATAAAAAAAATAACAATGCACAACCATTAAGAATTTAATATAAAACAGGCTGACAATTAAGATCTTTGTTTTGAGAGCGCTCTTTTAGACTCGTCATGCTTTATGAAAAAATTTGCCATAAAAGAGTTTCAATTTATAATTCAAGCTGAAGACCAGCAATCAATAAACTTAACCAACCAGCCATTAGTAATAGTCCGCCAATTGGTGTCACCGGACCAAGCCAAGTTGGACCGCCTAATGCGAGACCATAAAGGCTTCCACTAAAGAAAATAATTCCCGCTAACCAAAAGTAACAAGCAAAAATAAAACCTTTAGGGATTTCACTCAGTTGGCTAATAAATACAACGACGCCAAGCAAGGCTAAGGTGTGAAACATTTGATAATGTGTTGCTGTTTGAAAGGCGGAAAGCAGTGACTCAGAGATTTTTCCTTTTAAACCGTGAGCACCAAAAGCGCCTAGGGCAACACTAGTTAATCCACTAACAGCAATAATTAGCAACCAAGATTTAACCATAACAATGAACCTCTTGTTAAAAGTTAGCGTTAACAAAACATGATGACTTATTACACTATTTATAATTTATGAATAATAAAAAAAGGCTGCGATTTGGCAGCCTTTAAATATTTAATGTCGATTATAGTCGCTTAGTCAACCATCACAGCACGTACTTTTTTCATCGCATTTTTTTCAAGTTGACGAATACGTTCAGCTGACACAGAAAACTCATCGGCCAACTCATGTAATGTTGACTTTTCATCATTTAACCACCGACGCTGAATGATGATTTGACTACGCTCATCTAAGTCCTTAAGTGCATCGTGAAGACGAGAGACATGATCGGTACTCCAGTCAACAGCCTCTGCTTGAGTAGCAGGATTATAACGATGATCTTCTAAATAATTAGCAGGCGCTAGGTAAGCTGACTCGTCGTCTTCATCGGTACCCGCATCAAAAGAAGCATCGTAGGACGAGAGACGGCCTTCCATTTGCTGTACATGCTTGACCTCTACATTAAGATCTTCAGCGACAGCTTTAGCTTCTTCATGTGTTAACCAACCCAATCGCTTTTTTTGGCCGCGTAAATTAAAAAACAATTTACGTTGTGCTTTTGTGGTGGCTACTTTAACAATACGCCAGTTACGCAGGATAAATTCGTGCATTTCGGCTTTTATCCAATGCACCGCAAAGGACACTAAGCGGACACCCTTTTCAGGGTTAAAACGCTTAACCGCTTTCATCAGCCCAACATTTCCCTCTTGGATCAAATCTGACTGTGAAAGGCCATAACCTGAATACGATTTGGCGATATGAACAACAAAACGTAAATGCGCCATAATTAACTGACGCGCAGCGTCTACATCTTCGTCGTAATAAAGACGTTCACCTAAGCGCTTTTCCTCATCTACCGAAAGTATTGGAAAGCTATTAACTGCCTGCATATAAGCATTAATATTTGCACCTGGTGCAAGAATATTAACTGGCTGTAAGCTTGTTCCCATTCGTTTCTCCGTTATTAAAAAAATCAAATTGCCGATCTATTTTAGCATGTTATCTTATAGAGGGCTAACTTTAGTAAAAGTTCAACTTATTAAGATATCTTCATTAAAAACAATAAGTTAAGCTTTAACTGTAATAAGCTATAATCAATTTACGAGAGCAATAATGACTGCGATCACTCATCGAGCTCAAACATGCCTTTTTAAGTGCAGATATGGAATCAAAATTGGGCTTTAAACGGCTTTTTCAATCTACTCACTTGCCAATTTTGTGTCAGACAGGCTCGACTTGTCGTAGATGTCGAGTTACTGCTACCCATGCACCTAGCCAACCTAAAAAGGCACTACCTAATAGCAATATTCCAATGGTATCAATACCGAAGCCCTTCAATGAATATTGGCTCTCGTAAAGACTAATTAAATTATTAATTGGCTCGGCCAGCCAAAAGCCCACAACGACTAGCAAAAAAATCGCTAAAATCCCGCCGCCCAGACCATACCAAAAACCCGTATACAAAAATGGCCTACGCACAAATCCATTAGTGCCTCCTACCATTTTAGTAACGACGATTTCTTCTCGACGATTTTCAATAGCTAAGCGCAGTGTATTACCAATAATTAACAAGACACCAACGAGCAATAAGCTAGCGAGGGCTATTACAAAACGCTCACCCAAAATTAATAGCTCATTTAACCTGCGCAACCAACCTAAATCTAGCTGAACACTATCAACTAAAGAATTAGATGCAATAGCTTTTTTCAAAGCGGATAATTCGTCAGGCTGACTAATAGTGCCCGCAGGCTGAATAATAAAAACCGTTGGCAACGGATTTTCATCTAACTCTAGCGATACATCACCAAGACCTGAATAGCGCTGAAACTCTGACAATGCTCTAACTGGGCTAATAACTTCAATAGATTTAATAGACTGATTTTTTTCGAGGCTTGCTTGTAATTTTTCGATGGCTAAGGGCTTGGCTCCACGTTTTAAAAAAGCCGACATTTGTGCACTATTTTGCCAACCTTGACCTAACTGCTGTGCGTTTTGCAAACCTAAAAACAAACCTACTGGCAAAGCAATCGCGATCGCAATCACCAAACAGGTAAACAATGTTTGCAAAGGCGTCTTTAATAAACGCTGTAGGCTATCTCGGCAAGAGCGTTTATGATGTCCCCACCAAGCATGCAATAAATTGAGGCTTGAGACTTTTGAAACTTTTGCTCCTGACACTTTTTTAGTTGATGGGCTATTTTGGTTATTTTTAGTCGCCGACTTAATTGATTCACGTCTAGCCATTAATAAGATCCCTTGTCTTGGCCGAGCTTAGCTTCAATTTCATTACGCACAAGCCTGCCAGCTGACAACTCCATGATTGGGCACCGCATTGAATTGATCAATGCGATATCGTGGGTAGCAATTAACACAGAGACACCAACACTTTTAAAGTCTTGAAATAGCTGCATAATTTCTGCGGATAGCTCAGGATCAAGATTACCCGTAGGCTCATCGGCCAATAAAATAGCGGGTTTATTAACAACTGCCCGAGCGATACCTACACGTTGCTGCTCACCACCAGAAAGAGCTAGAGGATTACTGTTTTCTTTATCTAACAAACCTACCTTATCTAAAGCAGCTCGCACGCGTCGCCCTTGCTCTTTAAATGGCATACCCGAAATTTGTAAAGGCAAAGCAACATTTTCAAAAACTGAGCGATCAAATAACAATTGATGATTTTGAAAAACAACACCTATCTGACGACGCAGATAAGGAATTTGTGAGTCGCTAATTTTCGCTAAATTTTTACCCCCAATCGATACTTTACCTCGTGTTGGACGCTCGATAAGCATGATCAACTTCAACAAAGTACTTTTACCAGCACCAGAATGCCCAGTTAAAAAAGCCATTTCTCCGGCATCTAACTCAAAATTTACATTAAGTAGTGCATCGCGCCCTTCAGCGTAACGTTTACTAATATTGTCAAAATGAATCATAGCTTATATACATAGTTAAAATTTATTGCAGATACTTATTAGCAGACGTTTATGATTGCTAATGTTCGATACTTATTAAATACTGGCGGCTAATGCTGGCTCGCATTATTGATTTGGATTTATATTAAACAAGGCATCAACAAATGTTGAAGCAGAAAATGGCTGCAAATCATCAATGCCTTCACCTACGCCAATAAATCGTACCGGCAATCCAAAACGTTCGCTTAGTGCAAAAATAACTCCGCCTTTGGCAGTACCATCTAACTTGGTCAACGCAATGCCCGTTACTCCTGCAGCATCGCTAAATTGCTGTGCCTGATTCAGCGCATTTTGCCCAGTGCCTGCATCTAAAACCAATAGCACTTCATGGGGAGCAGCAGCATCTAGCTTGGCCATAACTCGCTTCACCTTAGATAGCTCATCCATCAAATGAGCTTTATTGTGCAAACGGCCTGCTGTATCAGCAATTAACACATCGATTTTTCTTGCTTGTGCGGACTGTAGTGCATCGTAAATAACAGAGGCGCTATCTGCTCCCGTATGTTGAGCAACAACAGGCACTTGATTACGTTCACCCCAGACTTGCAACTGCTCGACCGCCGCCGCACGAAAAGTATCGCCAGCCGCCAACATCACTTGCTTGCCCTCATTTTGAAAACGCTTGGCTAACTTACCGATGGTCGTTGTTTTACCGACACCATTAACGCCCACCACTAAAATGACAAAGGGTTGCTTCTCGACCGCTGTGTTTAGAGGTTGCTCAATAGGCGCTAATAAGTCGCGCAATTGTTTTTGTAAGGCGGCATAAAGTGCATCGCCATCAGTAAGCTCTTTACGTTTAACGCTCTCGGTTAAGCGATCAATAATTTTACTGGTAGCATCAATGCCTACATCCGCAGTTAGCAACTGCGCCTCTAGATCTTCGAGTAATTCATCATCAATCTCTTTTTTTCCGAGAACTAGAGTGCCTATACCCTCGGCTAATTGATTGCTAGTTCGAGAGAGTCCTCGCTTAAATCTCTGAAACAAGCTAATTGACTCGGTTAAAGCCTCAGTAGTAGACTCAGAGCTGTTAGTTTCAGAGTCTTTCTGCTCAGAGACTGGCTCAGAAACTTTGGACTCACTTGATTTATTGCGCTTAAAAAACATAGTAAAGCCTTATCTCTAGCAAAAACAATTTAACTCAACTTCACGAATCGCTTAGTGAGGCAATTCAAGGAATGTACTGAAAGCCCATAAAACATACCCAAAAGAAAAAGCCTATTTAGAACTGAGTAATCTAGCAATTTGCCAAATTCCTGTTGTTAGGCTCATCTTGAATAAAACCATAATTATAGATTTAATAAACTAATACAACACGTTCATATATAAGTCACATTATATACTTAGTGATACGCTTAATACGTATGCCCGTGATGATTAAGTAGGTGGATATTAGGGAGAACTCTCGATCCGACTAGCATAAAGCGCTATCCTACCATTACTCCGATTTCTTGTCTTAACCAAAACCGAATCAAAGGATTTGTTTTGCCAAAACAATATCGAAAATCAAAAGCTCAATCCCCATTGGTGCAAGCAGGGCTTGGCTCAGGACAATTACGCATCATTGGAGGCAAATGGCGTGGCCGCAAGCTACCCATAATGGATGCCGATGGGTTGAGGCCAACAAGCAATCGAATTCGAGAAACCTTATTCAACTGGCTATCACCAACAATAAATAATAGCATTTGCCTAGACCTTTTTGCAGGCTCTGGCGCTCTATCTATCGAGTGTTTATCGCGTGGAGCAAGCAAAGCAATAATGATTGAAAAATATGCCCCTACTGCCCATCAATTAAGACAAAATTGTGAAACGCTTAAAACCGATGATGCCGACATTATTCAACAAGACGCAATTACTTGGCTGCACAATCAGAAGCATATAGCACACACCATTGACATCGTTTTTATTGACCCACCCTTTGCCTATAAATTATGGGATAGCACCATTGACCAACTTCACCAAAGTAAATTGTTAGCGCCGAATGCTCTAATTTATATAGAAAGCCCTAAAGGCAGCGCACTAACAGTTCCTGAAAAATGGCATCTATACAAAGCAAAAACAGCTGGCCGTGTTAATTATGCACTTTATGAAAATGAATCTGAGCAAAACTCCATTAAGTAGTTTCGAATACTTTTTTAAATCTATGCTCTAATCTCTTTTGTGAAACCAATTTTTCGCTAATGCCAAAAAAATTAAAATTCCACAATTTCTAATTTAGAATTGAAACTAAATTTTAAGATGAGGCCTAGCTAATGGAATTTTTTAATTACTGAATTTATATTATCACTTAAATAAAACGTCTATATAAATCTATCTGTTAAAAATATGTGGATTTTTTATTGTCAATAATATTTTAGAGTATACTATTTAAATCCTATATAGGCATTATTAAATGCCTAATAATTGACCATCAAATATAAGAACAATTGATTAAAAATTTTAATAAGCCAATATAGTCTAGTCTTTAATAACAAGTGATAAACTAAATATTTCCAATCTCTAATCTTAATAATAAATAAAAGTAGCGGGCAGCAGAAAATTAGTTCTATATTAATTGTATGGGCAAGCTGATATTTTTTTATCTATTTTTTCTAACAGGCAAAGCGACCAAGCAACCACTTCGGAACGCAAGGTCATAGGGAATAAGTGCCCTGCATTCTCTAGTCGAATCACATCAGTTATTTTGGGGTTCATATTTTTCTCTGCAAAATCAGCATTTTCGGGATACACATATTTATCTTTCATACCCTGAACAATAATCGTCGGAATATTCACGTTAAACCAAAGGGGCGCCATTGCCTCCATCTCTGCGTGTAGCGCTAAAATTTCAAGATTAGATTTTCTTAGATTTTTGCCAATCAACCAATTAATTCCTGGCACACGGGCAATTTGGTTATACCAGCGAAGACTTGATAATTCTGGACCTAACGTTCCCGCTAGGAGCAACAAACCATCAACAGAACTCGGATAATCCATTGCTACTCGAGGCGCGATAGATGCACCAAGAGAGTGACCTAGCAATATTACTGGCTGATTATTATTCTTATTTTTTAGATCTTTAGAAAAAGCAGAAAATATAGCTGCATGTCGCGCATAACTTATAATTTCTTGCGTCTCACCCGCGACAGAATCCCCCCAGCCAGGGCGATCAACAACAATTATATAAAAAAATTTTCGCAACTTTTCATTCAGCATATAACGTGCATACTGATGCCATCTACCAGGAGTTCCGTGAATAATAATTAATGCTGGCCTTAATGGATCTCCTGCCGAGGCATAGAACAAACGATCACCATTAACTTCAAAATAATTTAGGTTGATCTCAACATTATTTAATATTTTTTGATCGAAAAGCTCCCGTTCTTTTTTTAATTCTTTTGGAGCAAAGCACGCAACTAAGGATAGTATTGTTACAATGCTGAAGAATTTTAATGACGAACTCAATAACACGAAAGAATATCCTTTAATAAATTATCTAACTCAACATTATAATAACTCTTCACTTCCCTCTAAAATCAGCACAAAATTTAACAGATATTAGCGCTTTATTTTGAGGCCGGTGATTTTATAAATGATGGCAGCGGAGTTACTGAGCAATCTAATTTTGTATCTGTGCATTTATCAACAATGGACGTACCCAATTTATTTAGACGCTCAATTCTATTTTCAGATAACGGATGTGAATTTAGTAGTTCTGGCAAACCAGAACTTTGATTAGAATTAAGCAGTACAGAAAAAAGCTCTATTGCACCAAAACCATGCCCATAATACTCAAGTAACGTATTATAGGCATCGATATCTGATTGCGTTTCTTGCTCGCGACTAAAGGCTAACGACGTTAATAAATTAATGTGGCTAGCAATGCTAGTTGAAAAACCATCAACCCCAACACCTGTTACAAGCGATAAAACAACACCTAATCCTAAGCCTCGACCCAAAGCTACAATGGGATGTCTATTTTTAACATGCGCTATTTCATGCGCTAAAATCATCGACAATGCATTTTCGCTGTTTATTACATCAATCAAACCTTGATAAATAAATACATGCCCACCAATAATTGCAAAAGCATTGATTACTGGCTTATCAATATAATGAATTGTGATTTTCATTGAGTCTGGCAACTTTTGCGCCACACTCAACTTATCAGATAAATTTTGAAGATAAGCAGTTATTTTTTCTGCTCGCAATTTATCCTCAATACTATTATTTGAAGTCTCGGCTTCATTCGGAAAAACCAAGTCTTGCAATAAGTCACCTTTGTTATTGCGCTCGACCGAAGCTCCTATACTTTGTGCCCACTCGACTTCTTTCTCGAAAGGAATCCATTTTGCGATAAAACCTATCGAAAAAAACAAAATTAATAACACTAAAAAAATTACACCGACTACACCCAAAAACAAATATAAAAAATTCTTCAGTGGGTGTTCGTCGCTTACATTAATTCCTTCTGGAATTTTTGGATTTTTAAAATCCATCTATTTTTTCACCATTTTACTATCAATAATTATTATCATTTTTTCGTTTTAATATCGGTAAAGCTATAAAGAATGGCTAGACAATAAGCCCGTACCATAAGCATAAACCTCTACTGCACCCACTTGACTTGTTGAGCCTTTAGTAATGGATGATGTTTCTAGCTTTAGATTAACAATAGCATTTAAACCTTTTTGCTTAGCGTCTTCTTTCATCCTCAAGATAGCTTCACGGCGCGCGCGCTCAAGTAATGATTCATAAGTTGTCACACGCCCACCAACTAAGTTTCGCAAGGTAGCGACAAAGCGTTTGAAATAATCGACAGATATAACCACATTACCACCAACAAGCTCTGCCTTTTGATCTGCGTTATTATTGAGCGGAAAACGCTTGGCAAAAGTTAATATTTCTCGATATTCTTCTTCGCGTTTTATAAGTGAACGAAAATGTTTTTTTTCTGCCATTTGGCCAAAAATATAACCCAAGAACAACAATGTAAAAAGAATAATTAAGTCGTACATACTAATGATCTCCTATTTATTCTAAGATAACGGCTGTTCCATAGGCAAACAACTCGGCAGCTCCAGCGGCAACCGAGCTCGTCGAAAAACGTACATTTAAAATAGCATTAGCTCCGATAGCCTGAGCCTGCTGCTTCATTCTATCTACTGCTTCTTCGCGTGACTCAGTTAAAAGTTCTGTGTAACCCACAAGCTCGCCGCCAAAAATATTTTTAAATCCTGCCATCAAGTCTCGTCCAACATGCTTTGAGCGGACAGTATTACCCTGCACCATTCCTAAATGCTTAATCACTCGACGACCTGGAATAATTTCTATATTGGTCACAATCATAATAATTCCTTAATTGATAAAAATAATTTGTTTTTTAGGGCTGACTCGAGACTCTATTACGGATGCTTAAAAATTACTAGATATAATAACAGCTCTGCATGGCATTTTAGACACCTACAAAGGATGCAGTATTTTTTAAGTTTCAGATGAATGACTAATGATCTTTGAATATGCTTAAAAGGATATTATAAAACTTAGTTGATCAGTAAATACAATATTTAGGCATTAATCATTTGTGCCTTGATGTTAATAACAAGGACAAAAAATGAGCTGATGGAATTTTTAGTGGGATTATTAAACGGCCAAGCTGACTTGACCGATTAATATTAATGTGACGATTTTTGCTTTTCACTCATTGCTTGAGCAAATAAAGCTTCAAAGTTAATGGGTGGTAACATCAGTGCAGGAAAGCCCCCTTTGCCTAAGGTACTATCTATAGCTTCACGTGCGTATGGCAACAAGATATGAGGACAAACCGTATTCATTACACGTGCTAAATGCCCCTGTTCGATACCTGATATTTGGAACAAGCCCGCTTGCTGTATCTCTATTAGAAAAGCTATTTCTTGCTCTACTTTAGCGGTTAGAGTTAACTTAAGCACCACCTCGTATAAGTTTTCATTTATTTTCTTAGTCTCTGTACCCAGTTCTTGCTCTATTTTAGGTTGAATTTGCTCGATAAAAATTTTAGCGCCCATAGGAGCTTCAAAAGATAGATCTTTTAAATACAATTTTTGAATATAAAATTGCTGATCCTTCACGTTTTCAGATGCTGCTTCTTGATCGATGTTTGTTTCATTCTCAGCCATACTTATGCCTTATTATCTAATAATTTATCTAATTTACCCGCGTACTCTAGAGCGAATAGCTCATTGCAACCGCCGACATGTGTGTCACCAATCCATATTTGAGGGACAGTACGGCTATTACTTTTTTTGGTCATAACTTGACGCAACTCTGGATTGCCATCTACCTTTAACTCATCATATTCAGCTCCTTTTTGATCCAGCAATTGTTTTGCACGAACACAATAGGGACAAAATTGAGTGGTATAAATTAATATTTTATTCATCACTTACTTAACTACCGGCAAGCCTTCAGTTTTCCATTCGCTCATCCCGCCGCGCATCAGCGCAACATTAAAGCCTGCTTTTGCTAGTAGTCTGCTCACCGTAGCGGCATGCTGACCAATGTTATCAGTAATAACAATTTGCTTTTCACGATATTTTTCTAGCTGCTTTAAACTATCTGCAACTTTATCGTGGGGGATGTTTATCGCATTAGTGACATGGCCCTGATCATAGTCCTTAGAATCTCTCACATCCAACAGGATCGCTGTTTCAGCGTTCATGGCCTGCACAACCTGACTTGTTGATAATTTAGCACCTCCTGCAGATGTTTCTTTACGATAAAAAGCAAAAATCAACAATACAAGAGCACCGACTAAAAAAATCTGCTCTTGGACAAAAACAAATACATCTTCCACAAAAATACCCCTAAATAATATGCGAGACGGGCCCATTAAAGGGCAGCATTATACACGAATAGCTCACAACCGCAGCCTTAATCACGGCCATAATAATAGTCATAGGCAAAACAACAAGGTAAACTTATCTCAGCAATAGCACCTCTATTTATGCTCAAAATAACCTATTAATAATTACCATCAATGATTCGATCACGGAAACTAAGCTTGAAGCTTCACAGACCCTTATTTAAAAAACCAATGCTTAAACAACTGCCGCTTAATATTCTTGCCATTTTTACGGCCTTGCTGCTTATTTTGTCTATAAGTAACGGCTCTTATGCTCAAGATGAGGATGACTATGAAAAGAAGCTTAAAGAATTATCAATCACAATCGACAAATTGCAGAATCAACTAATAAGCACTAAAACGTCAAAAGACAAACTACAGCAATCACTTAAAACCTCAGAGCAAGAAGTTGGGGAATACACCAAAAGAATCCAAGAAATCAAGGAGGCATTGTCTCGCGAAAAAAAGCAACTAGTCCAGTATCAA
This sequence comes from Cellvibrionaceae bacterium, assembly GCA_034111645.1. Taxonomy (GTDB): domain Bacteria; phylum Pseudomonadota; class Gammaproteobacteria; order Pseudomonadales; family Cellvibrionaceae; genus CANLBN01. The sequence continues at coordinate 117,819 of JAWUWW010000039.1, read as the reverse complement.
TCGAATAGGATTGAGCTGGAGAAGTCGCGACAAGAGCAACAATCACAAATTAATCAAATAATTCGTCAGGCATACCTATTGGGTCAACAAAGCCAAATCAAGCTTCTTCTAAATCAAGAAGAGCCTGCAAAAATGACGCGCATGTTGCGCTACCACGATTATATTATTACCGCCCATAAAGAAAAAATTGATCGCTTTATAAAAACTATTGATGAGATTAATAAAAGCGAGGCAAACATTATCGCAAGCACAGCGAGGCTGACAGATAATCAAGAGAAATTAGGCGACCGCTTTCAACAATTAAAGAACACGCAGGCTAAAAGGCTTAAAACACTGGCAGCTTTAACGCTAGAAATTAATCAACAAGGTGGCGACCTTACTAACTTACAAAAAGATCAAGACCGCCTCGAGCGTCTATTAGATGAGGCTACACAAGCACTTAGTCAATTAAAGCTACCTAGCGATTCCAAACCTTTTCGGACGCTTAAAGGTAAATTACCTTATCCGAGCAACGGTAGGATTCTTAATTCTTATGGGCAATCAAGATTAGATGGTCGACTTAGCTGGAGAGGTTTATTTATATCCGGAAAAAGTGGCGACCAAGTGGTATCAGTGCATCATGGACGTGTGATATTCTCCGACTATCTCGGAGGCCACGGTCTACTTTTGATCATTGATCATGGCGATGGCTATATGAGCCTTTATGCACACAACCAAGCATTGCTCAAAGATACTGGAGACTGGGTAAGCAGTAATGATGTTATCGCAACATTAGGGAACTCTGGCGGTCAAGCCGAAGAGGGTTTATATTTTGAGATCCGCCACAACGGCAAACCTCAAAACCCAACACCTTGGTTAACTGCCAAAAAATAAACCACTTATTTAAATAAAGCTGACAGAAACTCTAAACCAACAGGATGATTATGCAGTTAGATACAAAGCCATTGCATTTTATTACGCGATCTTTAATAACTATTGCCTTGAGTACTATTATTTTTGCGCCTCTAACTTCAGCTCAACAATCAACCGACAGCCCAAACACTGTCAATACGATCGACGCAAATGAAAATATTAACAAAGCACCACTGCCCCTTAAAGATCTTCAGCTATTTGCATTAATATTCGATCAGATCAGGCGCTCTTATGTAGATCCAATTAGTGATCAAGAACTTTTAGAAAACGCCATCAAAGGCATGCTTCAAGAGCTTGATCCTCACTCAAGCTTTTTAAACGACTCAAGCTTTGCATCCCTGCAAGAAACTACCCAAGGTCATTTCAGTGGTGTCGGCATCGAAATTGGCATTGAAAATAACTATATAAAGGTCATCACACCAATAGATGAAACTCCCGCACAAAAAGCAGGGGTAGAGGCTGGAGATATCATTATAAAGTTAGACGGTAAATCAATTCGCGGTTTTAGTATCAGTCAAGCTGCAAAACTTATGCGCGGTGTTAAAGGCTCGCCAATCACTTTCACTATTATCCGCCAAGGTCTCGAAAACCCTTTCGATATAACCATAATTCGAGATCAAATTAAAACTCGAAGCGTGCGCTCAAAAGTCATCGACGATTACTTTGGCTATATTAGAATCTCGCAATTTCAATCCAATACTGGAAGTGACTTTGTTGATCAAATAAATAAACTTAAAAAACAAAATAAATTATTAAAAGGCTTCGTTCTAGACCTTCGAAACAATCCAGGAGGAGTTTTGCAAGCTTCTGTCGATGTGGTGGATGCGCTGATAGAGGCAGGCACAATTGTCAGCACTAAAGGCAGACTAGAAAACAATGACCAGCTTTTTAGTGCAACAACTGGCGACATTAGCGAGGGGCTACCTTTTGTTGTACTAATTAACGGTGGCTCAGCATCTGCAGCAGAAATTGTCGCTGGCGCCCTTCAAGATCATAGTCGAGCAATCATTATGGGGACTCGTAGTTTTGGTAAAGGCTCAGTGCAAACTATTTTTCCTGTCGATGAAAACAAAGGTATAAAGCTAACGACTGCCAGATATTACACGCCGAGCGGACACTCAATTCAAGCTCAGGGCATAGAGCCAGACGTTATTATTGAGACGGCAACAATTACACAGTTAAAAGAAGGCAATCGCATCAAAGAAGCCGATCTGGCTGGCCATCTTACCAATGGCGTTGAGACCAGTGAGACCATTACTGAGGCCGAAGATAAAGACAATAAAATTTCAGATAATCAGCTTTTTGAAGCCATTAATATGCTTAAAGGTTTAGCCATATTTAATAGTGCAAAAGTTAATAATGTAGCTCAATAGGAGCTTGTCGATTCATAAAATTGTTTGTCGCTACAACAATATTTACGCTACTCATCAACATATAAAAGCGTTAAAAACGGTAAACTCTCATAATGAAAACCAATGTCGATATTAAAAATAGCAGCATTTACCTTTATTTAATTATTTTACTTTTATGTTGGGCAATGCCAGTTAACAGCATGCCAGTTAACACCACAAGCATCACTAATGACAAAGACTCTGCTATAGATAAATCGACAAGTTCGCCAATCGCAATATTAAATAAAAACTTTCTTTATGAGTTTCATCAAACCTCTCCCGAAATGGAGTCTAATATAGATTCCATGCTCAAAAACTTAACAACACCTGATAAAACGGTTTTTATAGATCCAAATATGGATATTGATCTGAATATAGAGGAAGCCCTAAAGTATAAGCTAACACCCCAGGTTATTGGTGCCGACGTAGCCATAATTATCGATGATCTTGGCTACAGTAAAAGCCTAGGCTTAGCTGCGATCAATATCCCTGGCAATCTAACCTACGCAATAATACCTCATAGCCCATATGCAAAACTTTTAGCCACCAGTGCCCATAAAAAGCATAAAGAGATTATCTTGCATGCTCCAATGAGCAATATTCATAATCATCCAATGGGCCAATCGGGCTTGAGAGATGATATGAGTGAAGAAGATTTTGCGAATACTCTTTCAGATGCTCTGGCATCAGTTCCTCACATTACTGGGGTCAATAACCATATGGGCAGCTTATTGACGCAGCTTCAGCTCCCAATGGAATGGACAATGAAAACACTCAAGACAAATGGACTTTATTTTATCGATAGTCGGACGACCCCTGCGAGCGTTGCCTGGAAAACAGCCCAACAATTCAATATAGCCTCTCTTAAGCGTGATGTTTTTCTCGACCATCAGCGCGACAACGCATTTATAGAAGAGCAATTTGAACGCTTTATCAGTATTGCCAAGCGCCAAGGCTATGCAATCGCCATCGGTCACCCGTACCCAGAGACGATAGAATACCTAAAAAACAATATTCATCGCTTAAAAGCACACGGCATTCGCCTAAAAACAGCCTCGGAACTTGTTAACCTCTACTCACCAAACAAACACCAACAAGCTAAAATGTGACTCGCCCTACAACTCCTACATTATTGCCTTTACAAATGCTGCCATTTGTCGGATTTCCTCAACCACCTATCATCTTTTAAAAGTTTTGTGATACAATTGAACAACGTTTAGACTATTGTTACCATAGATTTAGCTTCTATTTATTGATAAAGCATCAAAGATTTAAGGGAATAATTGATGCAGGATGTATATATTTCAATTGATTAAAACCCTAAGCACCTTGGAGGTGTAACGTGAGTAATCCAAAATTAAGCCGTAAAGGTGAAGGTAAAACACCACAAGATCGCTCCGAGCGTCTGTTTACCCAGCATAACTACTGGTACTTTAGAACTCGCGAAGGCATGGACATTGGTCCATATGATAGCGAATCAGATGCAGATAACGGTATCAACAGCTTTATTGATTTCTTGAATACAGCCGAGAAGAAAGTGGTTGATAGAATTAGCAAATACGCGACTAAAGCTGCTTAAGCAATAGTACAAGCAACACTTAATTATTAAGGCGGCTTTACACAACTTGGCAGCTTTGAATTTGAAAATTCAAAGCCCACAACCTATCGTTCTTTATTTACCTAGCTATTACTTTTACAATACATCTCTATCCGTTAACCCCTATACTCATAACTAGTTTTTGAAGAGGCTAATCAAGTCTGACTTCAATACCTTGCTTGCGCATAAATTCCTTTGCTTGCTGCACACTATATTCAGCAAAATGAAAAATACTTGCCGCTAAAACTGCGTCAGCACCCCCAATTGTTACGCCATCAGCTAAATGCTGTAAGTTTCCGACGCCACCTGATGCAATCACAGGAATTGAGATGGCATCACTAATAGAGCGCGTCAGTGCTAAATCGAAGCCATCCTTAGTGCCGTCTTTATCCATACTTGTTAATAATATCTCGCCGGCTCCATAGTTGGTCATTTTTATGGCCCATTCAACAGCATCAATACCGGTTGCTTTACGGCCACCATGAGTATATATCTCCCAACGATTTAGCTCGCCTTCAACACTGACTTTTTTAGCGTCTATAGCCACAACAATACATTGCGCACCAAAACGATCGGAAGCCTCTTTAACAAATTCAGGATTAAATACAGCGGCAGAATTTATACCTACCTTATCAGCACCGGCATTAAGCATTGTGCGAATATCATTGAGTGTCCGAATGCCACCACCAACCGTGAGCGGAATGAACACTTCCGAAGCAATTGCCTCGACTGTATGAACCGTTGTCTCTCTGCCTTCATGAGTGGCGGTAATATCTAAAAATGTGATTTCATCAGCGCCTTGTTGATCATATCGTTTAGCAATTTCTACAGGATCACCAGCATCGCGGATATCAACAAACTGGACACCTTTAACGACGCGACCACAATCAACATCTAGACAAGGAATAATTCGTTTAGCGAGGCCCATTTACTTTCTCATTAATAAAAAAGGGGTGATTATACAGCTGTTTGAGAGCAAGTATTATCTAACTTTTAGTATTTTATAAACATTACTTAACGACATAGATTGAATCTATAAGGTGATGTTTTATTAAATTTGAGGTTTGCAGTTTTTATTACGTCAATTACTAGAGAACAACTTACTAAATGACGACAGAGCATTCCAAAACTCGGTTCAAAAGTTTAATTTGAAGTCCTTGTTTAAGGTGACGCAGTAAACGAAAAGCTTAGATAATCAACAGATTAACTACCCGCACCCAAATCAAAAAAGCTCAGAAATATCACAATTACCGCTTGATTTAGCAATAATTATTGGACGAGAACCTCATTTAATATTTGTCGAAGCGCTTACTAGGATACTTTTTGGCCTTAGTTAGAGTTGCAACCCCACGATCTGACTATACACTGTGACCCACCATAATTTCGACAGTAGTTTAGCGCGTTGCTTTGAGCATAATTTGGATTTGAGCCAGTCCCCCATCCATAAATTGAACTGCCATCAGCTTGATCGGCTGCATAGGCTGCGCAACCACTCGTAAAAGTTTTTACTACTTGGCAGCCATTACCGCATTCATTTAGCGCTCTACTTTCTGCATCATTGATAGAAGCATGGTCGTATGCGAAGCCGAAACGCGCACCTTGATTACTATCAATTGCCAGAGCGCCGATCGCAAATGCATGAGTAGGCAGTGTGAATATGATTAAGACTATAAAACTCTTTAACAGTGTATTCATCATCGCTCTCGTGCACTAGACTTATGAGTTGTTAAAAGATTTAGCTATTTAAAAATTAAGTATAGTTAAGAAGATTCACTTGTGTAATAAATCTTATACTTATGCCATCTATCACCTGTAATTAAGGTGGCTTGCTAAGTAAATATAGAATCAGGCAACAGCTTAATTGCCTGCTTTTAACCCCCCCCAGAAAATCACAGAATTTTTAGCTTTTAACGACCTACAAGCTAACTCGTCTATAAGGTCGATATTCTGGTAGCCAGAAATTTTTCTCAATCCGCTCATGAATAACTTCATCAGCGACCTCCAAAGCTAGACCTTCTTGCATCGCCATTTTAGCAACTTGAAAAGCAATTTTTTTACTTAAACCGGCAATATCTTTTATGGCTGGCAACAACTCTCCCGCACCATTTTTAGCCAGTGGCGAAGCTTCTGCCAAGGTAGCGCTAGTGACCATTAGCATGGCATCACTGATCAGGCTAGCCTTAGATACAATTACCCCAAGGCCTATACCCGGAAATATATAACTGTTGTTACATTGTGCAATCGGATAAGTCTTATCGTTATATTCTACCGGTTTAAATGGGCTGCCAGTGGCAATGATAACCTTGCCGTCTGTCCATTCAATCACCTGCGCAGGTGTCGCCTCTACTTGCCTTGATGGATTGCTTAAAGGGAATATAATTGGCAGCTCACAATGCTTTTTCATACTGCGGATTACTAGCTCGCTAAACAGACCTGCTTGACCAGAAACACCAATCAAAATATCTGGCTTAGCGCAGTTAATAACATCTAACAAAGATGCATACTCACCACTAAAAGACCAACTATCCACACTTTTCTTAGGCTGAACTAAGCGCTGTTGGAAATCGCGCAGACCTTGCATGCCCTCGGTCAGCAAACCAAAGCGGTCTAGCATAAATACCTGACTCCGAGCTTGGCTCTCAGAAATACCCTCGCTACACATTTGCTTAATAATCATTTCCGCTATTCCACAGCCAGCCGAACCGGCACCGACAAAGGCCACCCGCTGCTCAGAAATCTTACTATTTTTACTCTTGCAAGCCGCCAAAATAGTTCCTACTGTAACTGCAGCAGTGCCTTGAATGTCATCATTAAAGCAACAAATCTTATTCCTGTATCGCTCTAATATTGGCATAGCATTTGGCTGAGCAAAATCTTCAAATTGCACCATTGCTTCGGGCCAGCGTCGCTGCACTGCAGTGATAAACATATCCACAAATTCGTCGTATTCGACTTGGCCTATACGCTTATGCCGCGCCCCCATGTACATTGGATCGGCCAGTAATTTCTCATTATTTGTGCCTACATCTAACATGACCGGCAAGGTGTAAGCAGGGCTTATACCTCCACATGCGGTATACAAAGACAACTTACCAATGGGGATACCCATGCCACCGATACCCTGATCACCTAAGCCCAAGATACGCTCGCCGTCGGTGACAACAATAACTTTTACCTTGCGTTTAGTCGCATTACGCAAGATATCATCCATTTGATGGCGCTCGGAATAAGAGATAAAGAGCCCGCGTGAACTTCGATAAATATCCGAAAACTGTTCACAAGCATCACCAACCGTGGGGGTATAAATAATTGGCAACATTTCATCAATGTGTTCTTTTATCAAACGATAATAAAGAGTCTCGTTATTATCTTGAATGGCTCGTAAATAAATATGCTTATTGATAGGCTGATCAAAACTAGAATACTGCATATAGGCGCGCTCGACCTGCTCTTCAATAGACTCATATCGAGGCGGAATTAAACCGGTCAAATTAAAGGTAACTCGCTCTTGCGCACTAAAGGCACTGCCCTTATTAAGCAGCGGCGCCTCTAACAATGATGGCCCCGAGTAAGGAATATAAAGTGCACTTTTTATAGCTGAGTCATTCATTAATATTGTGTCCTGTTAAACGTTGTATTGAGATCAAAGATAACTTTTAAATGCCTTTAATTTGATGCTTATGTATTTGCATTACTATGGTGCTAATGCCTAGCCATATCATTTTTTGCCATAACTGATGTCCTGTCGTTATCATAAGTAGACTAACAGACACCGCCTTATTCTAACCTATCAAAATAGTTGATAGCAGCAGCCCCCGTTTTTAGCGTTCAGTCTAAAATGAGCAGGCGAATATTGGCAATATTTGATTTAGGTGGTGACGACCAGTGGCGGCTATATATCCACGCAATTATAGCATCTTTATTTATCTAGGCTTAATCAAGCTTGTAAAATATTCTACCTATTCCTGAACTCAATTGTTATTTTTATTTTCATCACTAAAGTTAAGCTCTAAAGCAGTTGCTTTAAGTAATCTTTGCCTTTTTTAAAAAAAGAAACTCTCCTGTGAGCCACGGATTTTACTAGCTTTTTTGAAGTGAAAGGTGCTATCACAGAGAAATATAATCTATAACGATTCAAGTCTTCACTGAACATATGCGATCAAAAGATCAATAATAATATTTTGACAAAATCTTAGCGCTCTCGGCACTTCAAGACTCTAGCTGCAATTGTCTTCAATTATTTCTTTACATATGAATTAACATATATATGATATTGCATATATATTTATGGCCAACTTTATGATTTCTCCTTTGTTTTTTTATAAATGCTTAGCTGACGATACTCGACTAAAGACACTTTTACTTATTGCACTTAAAGAAGAGCTTTGTGTTTGTGAATTAGTCGTTGCCCTCAAGCTTAGTCAGCCTAAAATATCGCGACATTTAGCTCAACTTCGCAAAGGGCAACTTTTAACAGGTGAGCGACGCGGCCGCTGGGTCTATTATCGGCTAAGTCCCAAGCTACCAGATTGGGCACGTCAAGTATTGGAAATTACCGCAGCTTCTTCATCTAGTTATTCTAATGCCGCACTAAAAAATTTATCACAAGGTGGCGATCTCTGCTGATCATTTTAATTCGTAGGAATATCATTTGAAAATACTTTATATCTGTACCCATAATCGTTGTCGCAGCATCTTATCGGAAGCTATTACCAATCATCTATCTAACGGCAAGATAGTTGCAAAAAGTGCGGGCAGTCAACCGGCAGGTCAAGTGCATCCCCTATCTATTAAGTACCTTCAACAGGCAGGTATTAAAACCGACAATCTAATAAGCCAATCTTGGAATGACCTAGAAGGTTTTGCGCCAGACATTGTGATTACAGTTTGTGACTCAGCCGCTGGAGAAGCTTGTCCACTTTGGCTTGGCGCAAGCGTAAAAGTTCATTGGGGACTTGCGGATCCTAGTAAAATGATAGGCAGTGAGGATGAAGTCGAACAGGCTTTTAAGGCCTGTATAGATGAAAACATCACGCGTGTTAAGCAACTTTTATCACTTCAAATTGAGTCTTACGATAAGCAAGCACTGCGTGAAATATTATTAACATTAGGCGCAAGCTAATGTATTTGTTAAAACACAGTTACCTATTTTTTAACGTGACCAAGGAATTTAGCCATGGGCTTATTTGAACGCTACTTGTCGGTATGGGTAGGCTTAAGCATAGCCGCAGGCGTTGGCTTGGGGCTATTAACACCAGAATTTTTTGAACTTATTGCCACGCTCGAGTATGCACATGTGAACTTAATCGTGGCTTTACTCATTTGGCTAATGATTTACCCCATGATGCTACAAATTGACTTTAGCGCTATTAAAGATGTGGGTAAAAAACCTAAAGGCTTATTCTTAACATTAGTGATAAATTGGTTAATCAAACCCTTTACCATGGCAGCTTTAGGCTGGTTGTTTTTCAAAATATTGTTTGCAGATCTAGTCGATCCACAATCGGCTAATGAGTATATTGCGGGTATGATTTTACTGGGCGTTGCTCCCTGCACAGCGATGGTGTTTGTGTGGAGCCAACTTACAAAGGGCGATGCCAACTACACCCTAGTTCAAGTCTCTATTAACGATGTAATCATGATCTTTGCTTTTGCGCCTATTACAGCATTTTTGTTAGGCGTAAGTGATATTCAAGTGCCCTGGGAAACTCTACTTATCTCAGTACTGTTATATGTTTTATTACCACTGATTGCCGGCATACTTACCAGGAATAAACTTAATAAACGCGCATCATCGAATAGCAATAGCGTAGACAACTTAGTTAAACAATTAAAGCCTTGGTCAATCATAGGTTTATTGGCAACAGTCATACTGTTATTTGGCTTTCAAGCACAGACCATTATTGAAAAACCACAGCTTATTGGTTTGATTGCGATCCCGTTATTGATTCAAACTTATGGTATTTTTGCGCTAGCTTATTTTTTTGCAAAACGACTCAAGCTTCCGCATAACGTGGCTGCACCTGCGAGCTTAATAGGCACATCAAACTTTTTTGAACTTGCTGTAGCGGTTGCTATTTCTCTTTTTGGGTTGCATTCAGGAGCCGCATTAGCCACCGTTGTAGGTGTATTGGTAGAAGTGCCGGTGATGCTATCACTAGTGTGGTTTGCTAATCGAACCCGGCATTGGTTTGCAAACTAAATTAACTGCTGGGTCAGATGTCTGCAGGAGCATTTATTATGGTGGTTTTATTCATGATCAACTAATTATCTATGCAAGCAACTGACTATCAGACTGATAAGCTCTGGTCAAACCTTAAATGGCTTCAAGATCCTCACTCGAAATTAGGAACTAGAAGACTGCACTTGAATCAATTTAGCCTCCAAGTTAGTCATCTTCGTTATTTCTTAGTTTTTTTATTCGCGATTATTTGAACACTTGTCTCAGCTTGTGCTAAAAAATGCTTAAAGGCATCAAAGTGCTCTTCTGTTAACGCCTCATTAGTTGCCCCTCTACCTGCATAAAATAGTGTCGCATTACGATCATTAATATGTAGGATTCCAATAAAGCAAGGCTCTTTACCTAACAGTTGCACCATCGAGGCTGCATACAATTCCGCATTTCTTTCAATAAATGCTTTATTTATCCATACAGGCTGGGGCCTATGTAGGTTTGCAGAGAAAATAGTAGGTGCCGCCTCACTCGCCACTGAAAACGTAAACTTGCCACGCCAATTTTCTGTTTGCTCGCCTAAAATATATTTGCCTCGAATCATATCTCCCTGAAAAAATGCCAAAACTACTCTCTCTAGGCCAATTCCTCGGTGCATACCTTCCAAAGTCATTTGGAAAATAGTATTGATATCGACACCTTCATTAATAGAACTTACCAAATCACGTAAAATTTTTAGCTGCAAACTGGTATCAGCTTTCATTATTGTTATTTTTGCAGGAGTCTCTGCCTTATCGATTACCTTGCGGTGATCAGGCATTAAGTGAGTCACTTTTGCAGCACCATATTCTAATGCCACTGCAGCCGCAGAATCGGCTGAGTCTTCAACTAGATGTGAAACATCAGACAAGGATAAACCTGTTAATGCCACAACTTTTCGCAATATCGCTGTTCTTTTATCTGAACGCCAATCATGGTTATCGAGCTGGCTAAGATCATTGGCAAGACGGATTATTTTTGCAATAGACACTTTATTTTTAGAGGACGCAGGTTGAGCACTTGAAAGAGAGTCCTGTAATACACTACCTAAATTCCAAGCCTTAGCTAAACCTTGTGTTAATGCCCTAAAATTTAAACCTAAATTTTTTTCTGCTAAATGGTTGGCTGAATCTGTCGTATTGGCATGTGGGGCATTAGACAAATAAGCTTGTAGTTCCTTATCCAACTCATCGGCAGTTTGTCCACCGTATGCCCAGAAAGCCATTTCGCCTAAGTTATATAGTAAAGCCGAGACAAATACTTCTTCCTGCTGTTTTGGATCGCCTACTTGTTTATAAATTGCTCTTGCTTGAACTGCACAATGAAAAGCCTTAGACATCACTATTAATAATTTATCTCTTGGCTCTTTACGTAATAAGGAATCAATTACCAACAAAGATATGCAAAGAGACCGCACGCGCTCAAAGCCAATTAATACAATCGCGCGACTGACAGTATTTATACTGCCTCCATGTGCATTATAATGTACGGTATTAGCAATACGAAGAATTTGAGATGTAAGGTGAGGATCTTTGAGAACAACCTCAGCTAGCTGGTTTACCTCCGTATCATCATCTCCTGTTAGTTGATTCAACCTTCGGATAATGGCTGACAGCACAGGCATATCGACCTTGCTAAGCTTATCGATCCAGTTAATGACAGGTGTGTCGGACATTTTCATCAACCTTTAGCGTTCACGATGAAAATAGTCGATTTAATATAATCAGCTACTACCGCTTATTGTTTTTTAAATTGCTTTATGGATTTGGTTTTATATTTATTAATCAGCTAAGTATAGACTAGATATTGAATAGTCCATGGCATTTACAAATTCAAAGATACAGCTGGGGGGAAATAATAAATACATTGAAAGCTTACAGGTCTTAACATGAGTCAGTGATTTTATTTATACTTTTTCAGCTACCAAAAAATATTAGCAATTCGTTAGCGACATCTGCTGGCGCTTCCTCGGGCAGAAAGTGCCCACACTCCAAGGCTTTTCCCGAAACATTGCTTGCGTAATCAGACCATGTATCTAAAACACTATAAGTGCGATTAATAAAACCCTTAGATCCCCACAAAACTAACAGAGGCACTGCTATTTTCTTATGCTCATCAGCAGCATCGTGCTCAAGGTCAATAGTTGCTGCTGCGCGGTAGTCCTCACAGCTTGCGTGAATTGATTCAGGCTCGCTAAAACAGCGAATATAGTCTTGAACTGCCTCATCTGAAAAAATCATATCCGGTGCAGCCCAGCGTTTTAGCTTTTCCTTTAAATAATAAGCCGGATCAGCTCCTATCATTTTTTCTGGCAGACCATCGGGCTGAATAAGAAAGAACCAGTGATAATAACCTGTCGCAAAGTGTTGATCTGTCATATTAAACATATAACGTGTTGGCATAATATCCATAACACAAGCCCTCAATACTTTCTGAGGAAAATCGAGAGCCAGCCGATGGACTACGCGCGCGCCGCGATCGTGCCCGGCGATAAGAAACTTGTCATAACCTAATTGCTGCATTATCTCTGTCATATCCTGAGCCATTGCACGCTTACTGTAGGTATAATGATCCGAGGGGCTGCTCGGTTTTTCGCTATCGCCATAGCCTCGGAGGTCGGGACAAATGACATGAAAGTGCTGTGCAAGCAGCGGTGCTACTTTATGCCAGATGACATGAGTCTGAGGATAGCCATGTAAAAGTAATAATGGACTGCCTGAGCCGCCATGGACTCCATGAATTTTAGCCCCAGTCGTTTTTAAATTAAATGAAGAAAAATTTTCTGGAAATAGCATCTTAATTTTATCCTAAAATTTACACACACTTATAAAAGGTGCATTATAAGAACCTGCTTGAGCACGAATAAATATAATTGTTATTTGCCGCCACTAGCATCCAATCTGATATAAACATTAGACCTTCGGCAATGGCTCGTCGCTATGTGGGTAGTCGCCTAACTTACTTAAACATGTTTTCAGCTAGCAAGCTCCAAATCTTGAGTATATTACTCTAAATATTCATACAGCAAACTGCCAAATTAAAAATACACGTATAAGATCTTTAAGTGACTTAGCTTACGATTTTAACCCATCAAACTGTAGTATTCGGTTTAAAACTACGGCAAAATGCGCCGCCTAAAACTAACGCTATCGCTCTTGACTTTGTGGTTTTATAATTCATGAAGAAATCCATTTTTGCGCTTGGAGAAACTATTTGACTCAGCACAACACTCCCCCTTGGGATGCAGACAAATCCGCTGAACTTTATGGCATACACCGCTGGTCGGAAGACTACTTTGGTGTTACAAAGGACGGTAAAGTTACGGTCAAAACCCTTGACTCCTCAGTCCCCCTTTTAGATATTGTTGAGGGTATGGTGGAGCGCGATCTGCAGATGCCCGTTTTGTTGCGCATAGAAAACATACTCGACACACAAATCATGCGCTTGAATGAAGCTTTTCGTCGCGCTATCAATTTGATCGACTACCGCAATCAATACCGTGGGGTTTATCCTATCAAAGTTAATCAACAAGCGCAGGTTGTCGAAGAGATCGCTGCGTTTGGTTCGCGCTACCAACATGGTTTTGAAGTCGGCAGCAAGCCAGAAATGATTGCGGCTCTATCGACTCTCGAAGAGCCTGATAGTTTAATTATTTGCAACGGTTACAAAGATGAAGAATTCGTTGAGTTAGGACTTCAGGCTATAAAGCTTGGATTTCGCTGCTTCTTCGTTATCGAAACACCCGCCGAACTACCCATTATTATTGAACGTAGCAAAGCACTTGGCATTGAGCCTAAGATGGGTGTACGCGTCAAAATGGCATCAAAGGTTAGTGGTCACTGGAACTCTACCAGTGGCGATCGTAGCGTATTTGGCTTAACTGCCACTCAACTTATTGAAGTAGTCGACACCCTAAAAGCTGAAGACATGCTGCATTGCTTGCAATTATTACATTGTCATCTTGGCTCACAAATTCCTAATATCCAAGAAATTCGCAAAGGGGTAGTAGAGGCAAGTCGCTATTATAGTGATCTAGTCAACGAGGGCGCGGCACTCTCACATATTGATTTAGGTGGTGGCTTAGCGGTGGATTACGCCGGGGCACAAAGTAGTGATGAACAGAGCCGTAACTATAGTCTCGATGAGTATTGCGAAGGTGTTGTTGATACGCTGAAGCAAACTTTAGATGAATATAACATTCCACATCCCGTCATTGTGACGGAATCAGGTCGCGCCACAGTCGCCTACTCATCAATACTGATTTTTAATGTGTTAGATATCACCCACTTTGAGCCAATCACGCTACCAACTGCGGAGGTTGAAGAACATGCCTTGTTAAAAAGCATGCGCGGAATACTGAAATATTTAACATCTAAAAGAGTTCAAGAATGTTACAACGATGCACATTTTTACCGTGATGAGGTGCGCGAGTTATTCACGCGTGGACAAATTGATTTACGTGCGCGCTCCGTTGCTGAAAATTTGTTTTTAGATATTATGCATCGAATTACCGATTTATTAGAAACCATGGATCGTATCCCCACAGATTTAGAGGGCTTAAAACTATCTTTAGCCGATATTTATTATGGCAACTTTAGCCTGTTCCAATCGCTTCCCGACATTTGGGCGATCGATCAACTATTTCCGATCATGCCAATTCACAGGCTCGATGAATTCCCCAGTCGCAATGCAGTTATTGCCGATATTACTTGTGACTGTGACGGTAAAATTGATCGCTTTATCGACCAGCATGAAATCGCTGAAACGCTAGCATTACATCCTCTAAAGGCTGATGAAGAATATTATTTAGGTGTGTTTTTAGTGGGCGCTTATCAAGAAACCTTAGGAGATTTGCATAATCTATTTGGCGATACCAATGTGGTTAGTGTCAGAATAAATAGCAATAACACGTTTGAATTTGTCAAAGAAATTCATGGCGATACTATCGCTGATGTTTTAAGTTATGTTGAATACGAACCTAAAGAAATGCAGTTACGTTATCGTAATACCGCAGAACGCGCGGTAAGAGAAGGTCGCATCACAGCGCGTGAGCGTCAGCAAATGATCAAAACCTTCAATGCTAGTATGCGCGGTTATACCTACTATGAAAAAGAAAATTAAGGAGTCGACAATGAGCACTGTATTAATTATCGGAGCGGGAGGCGTAGGCCAAGTAGTCACCCATAAATGTGCACAAGTGCCAGAGGTTTTCACAAATATTGTGCTAGCCAGTCGCAACGAAGATAAATGTAAAGCTATTGCAAAGCAGATTGCTCGGCCGATTAAAACTGCACAAGTTGACGCCGATAATGTTGCCGAGCTTGTTGCTCTAATTAATCAAGTTAAACCAAAACTAGTCATCAATGTAGCGCTGCCCTATCAAGATCTAACCATTATGGACGCTTGCTTAGAAACAGGCGTTCATTATTTGGATACGGCTAATTATGAGCCTCTAGATACCGCAAAATTCGAGTACAGATGGCAGTGGGCTTACCAACAGAAATTTCAACAAGCTGGCCTCATGGCATTGCTAGGTTCTGGTTTTGACCCTGGTGCTACCAATATGTTTACCGCCTATATCGCGAAACATTATTTTGATGAAATTCATACGCTAGATATTATCGATGTGAACGGTGGTGATCACGGTTATCCTTTTGCTACAAACTTTAATCCTGAAATTAATATCCGCGAAGTTACCGCCGAGTGTCGCCACTGGGAAGATGGCAAATTTGTTACCACTCCACCTCTATCACTTAAACAATCTTTTACATGTCCTGATGAGGTTGGAACTTTTAATATCTATCGTATGTATCATGAAGAGCTAGAGTCGCTTACGACACATATTCCTACGTTGAAAAAAGCTCAATTTTGGATGAGTTTTGGTGATAGCTATCTCAAACATTTAGAGGTACTTGGTAATGTCGGCATGACTGGTATTGAACCCGTAGAGTTTCAGGGTCAACAAATTGTACCTATACAGTTTTTAAAACAGTTGCTGCCAGAGCCTTCATCCTTGGGACCGTGTACACATGGCAAAACTTGTATCGGTTGTGTGGTCAGCGGTATTAAAGACGGCAAACAAAAAACTGTATATCTCTATAACATAAAAGATCATCAAGATTGCTACAAAGAGGTTCAATCTCAGGCAATTTCTTATACTACCGGCGTGCCCGCAATGATCGGCGCTAAAATGATGCTGCAAGGCACCTGGATGCAAGCAGGTGTTTGGAACATGGAGCAATTAGACCCCGATGCGTTTATGGCTGATATGAATGAATATGGCCTGCCTTGGAAAGTAATTGAAGAGCCCGGTTTTGACCTTGTTTAATGCGTCTTTGATCATTATCGCTCGATGAATAAGAGTAAGAGCTTTAAGCAATTCGACCCAACAAGGGTGCCATCGCCGTGCTTTGTGGTTGACGAGGTAGCAGTGCGTCGCAACCTTGAGGTGTTAGCCCATGTGCAGCAAGCATCGGGGGCAAAAATTCTGCTCGCTTTAAAAGCTTTTTCGATGTTTAGCCTAGCGCCGCTTATTAGCCAATATTTATCTGGCACTTGCTCAAGCGGCTTGTATGAGACACGGCTAGGTCGTGAAGAGTTTGGCGGTGAGGTTCATACCTTTTCTGCCGCCTATACCGAAGCAGATTTAAAACAGATTTTGCAATTATCTCACCACGTAGTGTTTAATTCTTTTGGACAATGGAAGCGTTTTCAACATATCATTCAAAGCGCTAAAGCCGCAAGACCTGAACTACATTTTGGCTTGCGACTTAATCCTCTTCACTCAGAGGGTGCAACGCCTATTTATGACCCCTGCGCACCGGGCTCGCGTCTTGGCATTCCCACTACAGAATTTAACGATGAAAATTTTGAAGATGCGCTTTCAGAAGGTATTAGCGGTCTGCATTTTCACACCTTATGTGAGCAAGATTTTGGCGCATTAGATCGCACCTTGGCAGCTATTGAAAATCAGTTTGCAGACAAGTTATCAAAACTTGATTGGGTCAATTTTGGCGGTGGTCATCACATCACAGGTGATGGCTATCAAGTACAACCACTCATAGAGCGCATAAAACAGTTTCAAGATAAATATCAAGTGCAGGTATATATGGAGCCTGGTGAGGCCATTGCGATTAATACCGGAGTATTGGTAACAGAGGTATTAGATCTCACCTTTAACAGCATGGATTTAGCAATCTTAGATACATCGGCCACCTGTCATATGCCCGATACTATTGAAATGCCTTATCGAGCTGATATTTTTAATGCTGGGCAGCACGGTCAATACCTTCATAACTATCGTCTTGGTGGACAAACCTGCTTAGCCGGTGATGTAATGGGTGATTACAGCTTTAAACAGCCACTTCAAATAGGCCAACGTTTATTATTTGATGACATGTCCCACTACACCATGGTAAAAACAACTACTTTTAACGGTATTGGTCTGCCGGCGCTTGCGCTTTGGAATTCTGAAACCGATGCCTTAAAAGTAATTCGCGAGTTTGCTTACGAAGATTTCAAAACACGATTATCCTAAAGGCAAATATGCTAAAAACATTCTATAAATTGATAGACAGAGAATTTCATGGACAACTTTGATCAGCTAGCAGCACCGGGTTATCCCGTTTTTTTAGGTTCAGAATTTACGCACCCAAAACCTGAAGATGCGCACTTCCATATACTACCCGTTCCCTACGAGCACTCAGTTTCTTATGGTGGCGGTACAGCAGAAGGCCCCGCTGCAATTTTAGCCGCTTCTTGGCAGCTCGAAACCTGGGACGGAAAAAGCAATCCTAGCCTTAAAGGTATTTATACTCACCCGCCCGTAGATGTTGACGCCGATGCCGAACAAGTCATCGAAAATATTGCTAAGGCAACTCAGGCGATTGTCGAAAAAGGGCATTTTCCTATTGCTTTAGGTGGTGAGCATAGCGTGACCTATGGCGTTATCAAAGGCTTAATAGCGGCAGGTATTACCGATATTGGCGTGGTGCAAATTGATGCTCATGCAGATTTACGCGAGGCCTACGAGGGCAACCCCTACAGCCATGCCTCGGTGATGAAGCGAATTGCAGATGAAGACATTCCTATTTTTCAGTTGGGTATTCGTGCACTTTGCGAGGAGGAAGTGGCCACTCGCAAAGTATTTGATATTGCTCATATGGATGCTGACATTTTAGTACCTCGCGACATAAAAACAATCGATTTGCCCGATGACTTTCCTGAAAACGTCTTTTTTACCATTGATGTAGATGGCATCGATCCATCAATTTTCCCCTCGACGGGCACACCTGTTCCTGGCGGTCTAGGTTGGTATCAAACACTATCTTTATTCGAATCTGTGGCCAAGCAATCCAACATTATTGGCTTTGACATTATGGAATTCGCACCGATTAAAGGTTTTCATTGCTATGAGTTTTCGGCTGCATTACTTAGTTACAAAATGATGGGAATAGTGACTAGAAATAAGCGTAAATCCTAGCTTCATCAATATCAAAATTCAGGCGGCTGTGCGTCGCCAATTAAAAATCATCGTCAATTACTAATTTTAGCTATTGCCTAAGTCCAAATATGCGCTTAGGTAGCTAAAAATAGCCCTCTTATCTTTAGCTCTGATCATTAAAGAGCAACTTGAAAGCGCATCCCTAAACTGCAATCTTGATAGCTTTAAAGACTAGCTAAGCTTACGACTTTTATTTGGCTTGGATTAAACCTAAATGAAACCTAGCTTTACTGTCAACTTTTAAATAGTTGATATTTATGATTTGCAGGTATTTTTAACAGGCCTAACTTGTAAATTACAGAAGTGTTTACCATACTCTTTGTAGTTGGAATTTATAGTTGGAATCGATATTAGAATCACTATCATCAAGTTTAGCGAGAAACTCTATGTTTTTAGTCAGTTTAATTTATGCAAGTAAAGTTACAGATAAAATACAAAATGATGATGGTGTGGCTGATATCGTCAAAAAAGCTCGTCTTAAAAATTAAGGCCTAGATGTAACAGGTATTTTATGCTTCGATTATAAATATTTTTTGCAATGCTTAGAAGGCTCAAGGTCAACAGTTAATCACCTTTACTCATCTATTGTAGATGATCCAAGGCATAGTGATATTCTTTTACTACACTAGGGCGAAATTAGCACAAGATCGTTTTATGAATGGGGTATGGAGCTAGCGCTACCTACAAAATCTAAGAGGTCCGTGTTTCTTAAACACGCGCCCAACAAAGACTTTAATCCATATGAGATGTCGGGAGAGAGCGCAAAAAAATTGCTTGAGCTCGCAAAGAAAGACGCTGTTGCATAAATTTGGTCGAACTCGCGAAAACCGACTCTATTACGTAATAAGTTGAAGCTTTAATTTAAAGTTTCGACTTTCTAAATTAAGATCAGCCATTGCCATCGACTCGTCTGTAAAATAGCCGTATTTTTTACCCTACTCAATAACACAAATTAAAATTTGGACAATGATAAACCTCGCGATCTTCATTACCGCATATCAAACCCCTTAACATCTCTCATATCCACTATATTTTATAGTTTTGTCTAAGAATAAAGCTTAAGTTGCCCGATTTAACGCCATCAACTTTTAATTAAATACCTACAAGTTATCTTTAAAGTATTAGCCTGATAATTTTTAACTAATTTAATTTGCAAATTATAAACCTTGCACTGATGGACTCTATACGAAATCAGCAGGGCTTTAGATCTCTAACTTAATATTTAACGATTAAAACAAATTCTAGCAACAAAAAAGTCCTTATTAATCACGACGCAGTAACAATTATGAATAAAACATATCGAATCGTTTTGGCACTCATTGCATTGCTCGGCGTTATATTGGCTATAGCTAGCCAGCTATATATTTTAGTGGCCTTATTCATTATTGGAGCTGCAATTTCTGCTTATATGATTCGCTCCCTAATACAAAATGTTGGAGACTTAAGCGTCACCGTTGATGAAATGGCTGAATACCAAAACAACCCGCCAAAAAATCAAGAAGTTGCCAGACTTGAAGCAGCTATTAGCCAATTAATCCCTATTTGGAAGCGCCACATACAATCTGTTAACGGGCAAATGGATGATAGCGTATCGGATATGACACAACGTTTTTCTAACTTGACGATTGAGCTTGCAAGCGTCACCGATGCTAGCTTTTATTCTAACGACGATAGCACCGCAGAGATTGACGGTGATAAGCAGTTGCTTAGCAACCTCTTCCAAGACCTTCAATCGATGAATCAAGCTCGACAAACACAATTACAGCAGCTAGATGAATTAGTCAATCAAACCAGTGGCTTAAGCTCACTGGCAGGCGATGTGCGCAAAATTGCTGAGCAAACAAACCTACTTGCCTTAAATGCTGCTATTGAAGCTGCGCGTGCCGGCGAATCGGGTCGTGGATTTGCTGTTGTTGCCGATGAAGTTCGCTCGCTGTCTACACAGTCTGATCAAACGGGCGCCAGAATTACTGAGAGGATCTCGAGCTTAAATAATCAAACCATTGAGTTTCAAAATATAGCGAGAGAAGCCGCTGATAATGAGAGTGAAGCCTTAGAAAACGGTGAAAAAACTTTATCGCG
This sequence comes from Cellvibrionaceae bacterium, assembly GCA_034111645.1. Classification (GTDB taxonomy): domain Bacteria; phylum Pseudomonadota; class Gammaproteobacteria; order Pseudomonadales; family Cellvibrionaceae; genus CANLBN01. The sequence goes on along the minus strand of JAWUWW010000039.1, from coordinate 97,123 downwards.
CGTTATTCATTCTCTCGAATCTCGCTCCCAGACTATGAAAGACCAAGGCATTAGTATGGTTGAACTAGGTCAGCGCATTCAAAGTGAAATTCAAACGATGTTAGTCGACTTTCAATTTCAAGATCGCTTAAGCCAAATTTTACAGCAGGTCGTTAGTAGTATCGATGAACTCGAGAATGCTGTCGCCGAACAAGAAAACGCACGCAGTACAGGTTTTGCAGTGCCAGAACTAGCAGTTGATCAATTAGTCGCTGCAATGAAAAATCGTTATGTGGCTACTGAACAGTACGAGCAACACGATGGTAGCGGCTCATCTAAACCAGATGACCATGCAGATAAAGGTTCAGTTAGTTTTTTTTAACCGTCACATATAAAAGAGAGAAAAAAATGGCAAAGAAGATATTAGTCGTCGATGACTCTGCATCCATCAGACAAGTTGTATCCATTGCACTCAAAGGTGCGGGTTACGAGGTAGTCGATGCCTGCGATGGCAAAGATGCCTTGTCTAAAATGACGGGAGATAAACTTAACCTTATTATTAGTGACGTTAATATGCCAAATATGGATGGCATCACGTTTGTAAAAGAGGTCAAAAAGCACCCCCGCTACAAATTTACGCCAGTCATTATGCTTACCACAGAAGCCAGCGCAGATAAAATGGCCGAAGGCCGCGCTGCAGGTGCAAAAGCTTGGATAATTAAACCGTTTCAACCTGCTCAAATGTTAGATGCTGTCGCCAAACTTTGCTTACCTTAGGATCATACAATGGCTCTAAAGACAAATATCACCGGTAAACAAGTCAATGTTCTATTAAATGACGAGTTAACCATTTATACCGTTAACGAATTTCGCGATTTATTGGCTGAGCAATTAAATGGCATGACGCATATTGTCGTTAATCTGAGCAAGGTGACTGAAATGGACAGTGCCGGTTTACAATTATTGTTCGCTATTAAAAAGCTCAATACAGAATATGAAGTAGAGTTTATTGAGCATAGCCCGGCGGTCACCGAAGTTCTTGAGCTTTGTGGCCTACTTGGGCAGTTAAATGACTCTGTGTTGATATTGCGGGAGTCGGTGTAATGGATATCGAAGACGTTAAAAAAGTATTCGGACAAGAAGCTGAAGAACTATTAATCGAGATGGAAGATGCACTTCTCGCATTAGAAGATAATCCAGAAGATAGCGAATTAATAAACTCTTTATTTAGAGCAATGCACACTATTAAAGGTGCTGCGGGCATTTTCAATTTTGTTCATATCGTTGAGTTTACTCACCCTATCGAGACAGAAGTAGAAAAATTAAGAACCGGCGAAATTAGCGTTACCGCAGACATGATCGCAACGCTACTCAAATGTAAAGATCATACCGCAGCCCTTGTAGAACATGCGATAGCAGGTGAAGAAGACATAACGACTGAATTAAAAACTCAAGGCGACACCATTTTAAAAGAGTTTGATTTTGGTGATACTGAAGCTACAGACAACGCCGCCTCTCTCGGTATTGTTACATCAGATTCATCAGATGATTTTACAGATAGACTTGTGGGATCATCGGGTAAAGGCTCTGCACCCGAAGCCGATTGTTGGATTATTTCGCTAGATTTTCAAGAAAACGCGTTACGTAATGGCTTAGACCCACTGTCTTTTATTAGATATTTGAACCAAATGGGTAAGATTGTCGATATTCTTACCCTAACCAATAATATTCCTGCCTTCGACGCTGGTGACTTTGAAGGCTGCTATCTTAAGTATCGCATTGCCTTTAAAACAGACGCTTCTCGAGAGCAAATTGAAGAGGTCTTTGAGTTTGCTAAGGATGATTGCACGATTATTATTATTCCATCGCGATCCAAAATAAGTGAGTACTCACAGACTATAGAGACCCTTACTCTTGAAGATAGTGAGCGGCTTGGTGAAATACTCGTCAATATAGGTGCCATCACACACAAAGAATTAACTAAGGCACTAGGGCTACAAGGCTCTGATAAAGAAGCAAGCACTAGCAATCAGAAAAAACGCATTGGCGATATTTTGGTCGAGCAAAAAATCATCGATCAACCTGTCATCGAGCAGGCACAAAAAAAACAACAGCAAGCGCGAGAACAGGCTCAAAGTATTCGAGTCGATTCTGACAAGCTCGGGCAATTAATCAATCTTGTCGGTGAGTTAGTGACCGCAAGTGCTGCAATGAAAATTATCGTTGACCAGCATCAATTAAATGATGCTAGCGAGATTGTGGCGGGTGTTGAGCATTTAGTTGAAGAAATTCGTGATAACGCTTTGCAACTGCGTATGGTGCAAATTGGTGAAACATTTTCTCGATTCCGTCGCGTCACTCGTGACGTCAGTAAAGATCAGGGTAAAGAGATTGAACTGGTTATAACTGGCGGCGAATCTGAACTCGATAAAACCGTTGTTGAGAAAATTAGCGACCCACTAACCCATTTAGTTCGCAATGCGCTTGATCATGGTATCGAAATGCCAGATGTGCGTATTGCTAACGGTAAACCAGCACAGGGTAAGGTCGAACTGAATGCCTATCACAACTCTGGCCATATTGTGATTGAAGTGGTCGATGATGGTGGCGGTTTAGACCCCGAAAAAATTCGCGCAAAGGCCGAACGTTTAGGTTTAGTTCAACCAGATCAAGTGTTAACACGTGCAGAAACTTTTCGGCTTATTTTTGAGGCTGGTTTAAGCACCAAAGCAGAAGCTAGCAACTTATCTGGGCGCGGTGTCGGTATGGATGTTGTGCGTCGCAATATTGAATCACTTCGCGGCAGTATCGAACTCGACAGTGAACTTGGGGTAGGTACACGCATAACCATTAACCTTCCACTTACACTCGCTATTATTGATGGCTTTATGGTTGGAGCCGGCAAAGAGCGCTATGTTATTCCGCTAAGTATGGTGGAAGAGTGTATCGAGATGGGTTCCGAGGAATGGACCGAAGACAAGCACAAAAATTTCATCAATCTTCGCGATGAGGTAATGCCGTTTGTCAGACTCAATGAATTTTTCAACAACACCAGCGAGCGCACCACTAAAAGAGAAAGCTTAGTGGTTGTTAAGTTTGGTCGCTACAAAGCCGGTTTCGTGGTCGACAGACTCTTTGGAGAACAACAAACCGTTATTAAACCCCTAGGTTCAATTTTTCAGCATCTTAGGGGCGTTAGCGGCGCCACTATTTTAGGAACAGGTGAAATTGCATTAATTCTTGATGTGCAAGGCCTTGTTCAAATTGTCAGCGCACAAAACAAAATATCAAGTCGTCACAGTCGCCCTCAACAAGAATTACATACACACTAAAAGGATAAACATTATGTTTAAAAAAATGACTTTAAGCATGCAAATTACAGGTGGCTACGCGCTTGTTTTACTCTTGCTCATTACCGTATCGGTATCGGCCTACATCGGGCTTACTGCCGCTGTTGATGGCTTTACAAGCTATCGCGAAATGGCCCGCGACGCTAATTTAGCCAGTCGCATTCAAGCTAATATGCTGGAGTCGAGGCTTGATGTTAGAAACTTTCTCATCGACCAAGATGAAAAAAATATTACCCTCTTTCACGATCGCTTTGCCGATGTCGAAAAGTTTGTCGCCGAAGGCGTGGTTGGATTTACCAAGCAAGGCCGTGGCGAATTAGTCAAAGGGATTCAAGGCCAGCTTGGGGAATATAAAAAAGCCTTTGGCCTTGTGGTTAACTTTATGGCGCAGCGCAATGAGGTGGTCGATAAAAAATTAGTCCCCAATGGTTCCAAAATGCGCACTATGATGAGCGACATTTTAGAATCTTCTCATAATAACAATAATAATCAGGCGGTCTATTATGCAGGCGAGGCACAAACTTCACTCTTGCTATCACGCCTATATAGCGCTAGATTTTTAGAAACTAACCTCCCAGAAGATCTTAAACGCGCCTTGGACGAAATTCTTGTCAATGGTGCAGCTTACAAAAAGAAATTATCAGCGTCCCTAACCGATCCAAGACTGATTGCTGAACTCGCCAAAGTAGATGACACTGCTGAGCTCTACGCTGAAGCACTTGAAGAACTCGGCAAAATTATTAGCCAGCGTAATAATGTGATCACAAATGAACTTGACCGTATTGGGCCTTTGGTTGCCAAGTTGAGTGAAGACGTTAAGCTATCGATTCAAGCAGATCAGAATGTGATTGGATCTGCTGTTGCAGATCATAACGCTGAAACTATCACAACGGTTATTGCTGTATCTGGCGTATCAATCATTGTTTGTATCTTTTTATCTTGGTTACTTTTACGCCTCATTACCAGACCTCTTGGCGGTGAACCTCGAGATATGGAGGCAATCGCTAGACGCTTGGCTGAAGGTGACTTGGCAATTGAATTCCATAATCGTGATAAAGCAACCGGTGTTTATAAAGCCATGATGGACATGGTCGATAGCCTCACCGATGTTATTCAACAAGTGCGCAGCGGTGCCGATAATCTGTCTAGTGCTTCTCAGCAGGTGAGCGGTACAGCCCAAACCCTAAGCCAAGGTTCTACTGAGCAAGCGGCTGGCGTTGAAGAAACCACCAGTGCCGTCGAGCAACTTAACGCTTCTGTGCAGCAAAACTCTGAAAATGCACGCGTGACCAATAGTATGGCCACGCAAGCAGCAGAAGAAGCAAGACAAGGTGGAATAGCCGTTGAACAAACCGTTGCAGCAATGAAACAAATTGCTAACAAAATTGGTTTAATTGAAGATATTGCTTATAAAACTAATTTATTGAGCTTAAATGCGGCTATTGAAGCGGCTCGCGCCGGTGAACACGGCAAAGGCTTTACCGTTGTAGCCTCTGAGGTTCGCAAGCTAGCTGAAAACAGTAGCCAAACCGCACAAGAGATCAATCAACTAGCAACCGATAGCGTAGGCATTGCCGAAAATGCTGGCCGACTTATTGCTAACATTGTGCCTAATATTCAAAAGACGTCGGATTTAGTTCAAGAAATTTCATCCTCGTCAGATGAGCAGGCAATTGGTGTTGCGCAGATCAATGAGTCGATGACTCAACTTGATAAAACCACTCAGCAAAGTGCGGCGGCCTCTGAAGAATTGGCGGCTACCTCTGAGGAGCTTAACGGTCAGGCTAATCAGCTATTAGAAGCTGTCGATTTCTTCAAACTAAATACACAGTCAAGCAAGAAATCATCTTCTAGAGCTTCATCAAATGATGCGCCTGCTAAATCAAAGACAGCGCCAAGCAAATCAAAAGGTAGCCTAGATAGTAAAGAATTTGAACGCTTTTAACTGAGGAGTTATGTATGAATCAGTTAACAACCACTGATGATAAGAAGTCTAAGACCGGTGTTGCTCAGTATCTGACATTTCAGGCAGGCGATGAGACCTTTGCCATTGAGATATTAGACGTTAAAGAAATTATTGAAATTGAAGCAATAACAAAGGTACCAATGATGCCGGCTTTTATCGTCGGCATCATTAACCTGCGAGGACGTGTTGTACCGGTAGTAGATTTATCCAAAAGACTGGGGCGTCGAAGCTCTATAGTCACCAAGAAATCTTGTATTGTTCTGGTCGAGGTAAATCATGATGATGACAGTCAACCTATCGGTATGATGGTTGACGAAGTTGATGAAATTTTAGAAATTGCCGAAAGTCATACTCAGCCAGCGCCAGATTTTGGCACCGATTTGCGCACGGATTTTATTCGTGCAATGGGTCGAGTCGATGAAAAATTTATCGTGCTGTTGGATGTGAATCATGTGCTATCCGTTGACGATATTAGTGCGCTTAGTCATCTAGAAGATAGTCAATCCGCAGCGCCCGCTGAGGAGCAATAGTATCGGTGAAAGCTTCATCTCATCAGGCGACATTGACGTCGCCTGAAATAAAAGACCGCGATTTTCGTCGCATCAAAGAGTTTCTTTATAAAACCAGTGGCATTCATCTTTCGGACGCAAAACGTTCACTCGTAATCAGTCGGCTATCGAGCCGATTGCGGTTGCTGGCGCTACCAAGTTTCGAAGCTTATTTTGATATAGCCATGAACCCGAAAAATGCCTCAGAACGCACGTGGATGCTTGATGCCCTAACCACTAACGAAACGTATTTTTTTCGCGAACCCGATCACTTTGTATTTTTACAAAAGCTGTTGATGAATCATAAAGCAAAAACTTCTTGGCGAATTTGGTCAGGCGCTAGCTCTTCTGGCGAAGAAATTTATACGATAGCGATGATTATGGCTGATGCTTTTGGACTAAAAGGGGATTGGCTAGTAACAGGCACGGACCTTAGCACTAAAGTGTTAAAGATGGCGGCTCTTGGTCATTACCCTTTAACGCGCAACGAGGGTATTGATATAAAACATTTAAAAAAGTACTGCCTTAAAGGTGTTGATGCCCAAGCAGGTACTTTTATGATTGATCCCAGTCTTAAAGAGCACTGCGAATTCAGTCAACAAAATTTAATGGACTCCTGTGATCGATTGGGTATGTATGACGTTATTTTTTTGCGCAATGTGATGATTTATTTCGATACAGAATCTAAACAACGTGTACTTAATAATGTAGTGCGTCAATTAAGAGTCGGCGGTTATTTTATAATTTCCCATGCCGAGTCGTTGATGAATATTCAGCACTCTCTTACCCAAGTTAGCCCATCAATCTATAAAAAAGACTAGGTATTAAGAGATGAAGCAGTTATGTAAATATCAACTTTCTAGACTACATAAACTTTTCTAGCAAATATGAAACTTCCAAGCTTCACGAATATACCTATTGTTGAAATTGGCTCTGGTGAGTATTTTGTTGGTCACTCGGGCAAGGTCATAAAAACGTTGCTTGGCTCTTGTGTTGCAGTGTGTCTTTATGATTCTAAAGCGCAAATTGTTGGCATGAATCATTTTTTACTAGCAACAGATAAGTTAAAGCGCTCTCATATTTTAGATACGAGAGCAGGTTATTATGGTATACATGCGATGGAGCTTGTCATTAATAACATGATCAAATTAGGCGCCACTAGAAATCGAATAATGGCCAAAGTCTTTGGTGGTGGAAACGTGGTACCGCAATTAGCGACTCATGGTGGTGATTTTGGCACAGTAGGTGAGCAAAACATTAGCTTTGCCTATGAATTTTTAAAGCGCGAACGGATTGCTATTGTCAGTGAGAATGTTGGCGGAGATCATGGACGCGTGATTTACTTTGATACAACTGATTATTCAGTTTACGTATCTTTAATTAATCGGCAACAAGAAATTCAGCTCAAGAAAAAAGAAAATCTTTACTACGAAACTACAATAAATCAAGTAAAAAATCTCAACCCTATGATAAAAATTTGGGCTGATTAAGGATTAACATATGATTAAAGTAGCGATTGTTGATGATTCTGCTGTAGTGCGACAAGTGTTATCTGACATGCTAAAAAATGCATCTGACATTGAGCTTATAGGTGTGGCGCGCGACCCAATTTTTGCCCTGACCTTGTTTGAAAAACAATGGCCCGATGTGATTATTTTAGACATCGAAATGCCACGCATGGATGGCATTACCTTTCTCAAAAAAATTATGGCCGAGCATCCAACCCCCGTCATCATTTGTTCAACATTGACGGAGAATGGCGCAAAAGTCACGATGGAGGCCATGGCATCAGGTGCCGTCGATATTATCACTAAGCCAAAGGCTGCACTCAAAAGTTTCTTAGAAGAATCAACGGCTGTTTTACTGCATGCCGTGCGCGGAGCAGCCAAAGCCTCTGTTGGAAAAATGCGCGTAGCGCCAAAAGGCATAATGCCCGTTGCACCCAAATTAAATGCAGATGCTGTGGTAGCCGCCAGCACACGTGCCATGGATCAAACCACTGATATTGTAATAGCTATCGGCACATCAACGGGCGGCACTAATGCCTTAGAGCGAGTACTGACTCAGCTGCCGGTGATGGCGCCGGGTATTGTAATCGTACAACACATGCCAGAACAATTTACCGCCGCTTTTGCGCAGCGCCTAGATAGCGTTTGCAAAGTGCGAGTCAAAGAGGCGGAAGACAATGATCGTGTAACACCCGGCATGGTATTAATTGCCAATGGTGGCAAACATATGTTGTTACATCGAAGTGGTGCTCAGTATCGCGTTAAGATTAAAGATGGTCCATTAGTGAGTCGTCACCGGCCATCAGTTGACGTACTTTTTCGCTCAGTGGCAAACTCTGCCGGTAAAAATGCGCTGGGTATTATTATGACAGGCATGGGTTCTGATGGTGCTAAAGGGCTGCTCGAGATGCGTAATGCAGGCTCAAAAACGCTTGGGCAAAATGAAGCTAGCTGTGTTGTTTATGGGATGCCAAAAGAAGCTTACAAAATTGGCGCCGTCGAAAAAGAAATCCCCTTAGATGATATTGCCAGCCACATAATGAACTTCGTCAGTCATTAAGAGCAAACTAAACGCTGAATCATTATAGTACCCAGACCAAACTGCATTCGCGTTTAACATAACGCTAAGATATTGTGGCTGTTCATACGCGATTTAATTTATTAATTAGTTTTATCCAGCATAAATACACACCTTATTTCTGCCACTTCCTTTTGCATTATAAAGCGCACTATCTGCCGATTTGACTAGCGCTTTCAAGTTATTATTATTTTTGCCTAAAAACGCAACGCCAATGCTAATAGTCAAGTGAAGGCTAGAAGAGGAGCTTATTTCAATTGAAGTATTTGCAACCCTTTCTCTAAATTCATTCATTTTTCGTAGCACTTCTTCTGGAGAATTAATCATAGCAATGATAAATTCTTCGCCACCAAAGCGGCCCAATATATCCGACTTTCTGAAACTTAACTGCATTATCTTGGCTAACTCACACAAGACCTTATCGCCTATATCATGTCCATAAGTATCATTTATCTTTTTAAAATAATCGGCATCCGCTAAAGCAAAGGCTAATGGATAACTGTTTTCTAACGCTGATTCGATTTCAATTTCTGCCGTTTTATCGAATCCTCGTCTGTTAAGTAACTGCGTTAGCCTATCGCGATTTGCTTGTGAAGATAAGTGATCCTCTTTCTCTTGCTGTGTCGTTATATCTCGTTGAACAGCAGCAAAGTATAAAACCTCTCCATACTCGTTAGGCATCGGCACTATATTTATATCAAGCCAATAACCTCTTCCGGCTTTAGAGTAGTTATAAATACGTTCGCGTATGGGTTGTTTTTTATCTAAAGCTGCACCAATTCGAGCTGTGGTCTCCTTTGAGGTAATTTCACCTTGCAACATTTTTGGTGTGCTACCAATCGCTTCTTCGCTTTCGAAGCCTGTCAGTTGGGTAAAAGCGTTGTTTACATAGACAATTTTATGGCCAACTTTAGGAGTTCTTTTTGCTTCAGTCACCACAATAATATCACTAGCCAAATCGACAATATTTTTAAAGGGAATTTCTTCATGTTCATTTGTAGTATCGATTAATGTGACGACCACTTGCACTAAACTACCCACTTCATCAAATTTAGGATGCGCGCTGCACAGCATCCAAGAAACTATACTGCCTTTATTCATAACCCCTATTTCGTAATTATCTAGATTCTGCTTGGTAGACATTACAATGGCTACTGGATAACTCTCTTTAGGTAAGACCTTCTTATACTTGTCGACTATATTCCAATCGGTACCATGGATTGTTTGACCAGTCATTTCTGACCAAGTCATATCCATTATTTGAAGTGCTCTATAATTTGCATAAACTATTTCACTATCTTTCCCGTGAATAATAATGCCAATTTGAAGATTATCGAGCAAATGCTTATGATCTAATGCGAATGATGTATTCATAGTATCGATAGATGCCAATACGCCTAAAATAAATGTAGTTTTAAGGTCAACTATAGCTTAGAAAATACATAAATGCATTTCTAAAACCCATAAATTGAGACTAATAACTCCAAAACCGCTATTTTTTATTGCACTAATAATTACCCATTAAAAAAAGATAAACATTAGTCTTTTGTAAATATCCGCGTATTAATTTATGCTCAAGCCCTATATCTTCTCACTACTATTAAAAAATCGTTATAACAAAGGAAGCATAATAAGCGCTCTACATAAGGTAGTCAGAATAAATTGTCCTAACGGACCATAGACTTTACTATAGCGCGTAAATCCTATTTTTTTTGCTACATCAACTACGCAACAATCAATTATGCAATCTAAACGTTTTAGGCTAGACCGCTTTTTAATAAAAAAATTGCAGCTTAGCAACAGAGAGTTACGCATATTGTTAGCTCAGGAAAAAATTGTAATAGATGGGCAACCTGCCATCAGCATGAATCAAATCATCAATGAATTCACACACATAAAAGTCGACGGTAAAATAATGCAGTCTAATAAGCCCTGCTATATAAAATTACACAAGCCCAAGGGTTTTGTTAGTGCAACAAAAGATGCCACACATAAAACTGTCATTGATTTATTACCACTAGACAAACCCAATAATTTACATATTGCGGGACGCCTCGATTTTAATACAACGGGACTACTTTTATTAACAAATGATGGTCAATGGTCGCGAAGACTGTCGCTGCCTTCATCAAATATAGAAAAACGTTATCGAGCCACATTAGATAAGCCTGTTAATTCCGAGGTAATAAAAGCTTTTGAAAATGGGTTATATTTTTCATTTGAAAAAATAACAACGTTACCTGCCGCATTAATACCTATCGATAACAATACAGCTGAGGTCACATTAAAAGAAGGAAAATATCATCAAATAAAACGTATGTTTGGTCATTTTCAGATAGAAGTTTTAGATTTACACCGACTATCAATCGGCAACCTTTACCTGGAGGATAGCTTAAAAGAAGGAACAAGTAAAAATTTAACAACTGAAGAGATCATTAGTATTTTTGATTAATTGCTAACTAATCAAAAATACGTATTAACATTATTGTCTCGATAAAGTCTTGGGTTTTATCTTTTGTTAGATACTTAAAAGAAGCTTAGAAAATCTATAGCTAATTACTTTAAATCAAAAAAAATTCATTAGATTTATACATAATAAAAAATAATAGCTACCAAATAGAATTATAAATCAGATGAGGGGGAATTTTATCTTTAATTTTTTCATGCAGCTCAGGTAAGACTGACCAATGTACGCCTTGCTTATAGTGATGAGCAGTGTGATAGCCTAAATTTCCCGTAACCAGATTATAAAATCGATTGAGATTATTTCTTGACGCTTCAAATTTATTATCTGTTTGCAGATTCGAATGATGATCAAAGGTTGTCCATGCGGTCAGCAGCAAACCAATTACCATTGGCAATATAAAGAGGAATAATGCGGAAGTAGGCTTATAAAATACTAGCACTGCAAGAGCTGCAAAAGTGATGGATGTATATATTAAAAATTTCTTTTGTTGTTTAGGAAAACTTTTACCAACCTGATAACCTCGCAAATAAGAAGTGCCGGCAACATTTAGCGTATATTCTAGCTCTCCCATCGTTTTACCGCTGCCGCGCTGCCAACTACTTTCATCTTTAGCTTGGTCTAAATAATTTTTATGGTGCCCCAATACATGGTGTAATACCCACAAATTAGTTGTTACGCCAGTATGTAGCGCATAAAAAAACTCAATTATTCGATTAAGTGCTGCACTTTTAAATGTCATTGTATGCTGATGATGATGATTCCACGAACAGATAACACTTTTCGGGAGTATCATGACCAACCAATAAAATACTAAAACCCATGGTGTTTCTACTAAAAAATACATGGCAAAATCGACACAACTAAGAATTAATATCAATGTTACTGAGAGCCTATCAGCGGGATACTTAAACACAGAGCCTTACCTTATTATTGTTTTTATGATTATATTTAATGACAAACATTTGAAAAATCATAGAATATTTTTACATTTAGAATTATATAGATGGGTAATTCGATACCATACCTATAAGTTATAACAACGATTATAGAACAATATTATAATTTTTGCCTTTATTAAGCACATCATCACTCCTCAATGATGGCCTGAATTGTCTAGCTTGACTTAGCTATTTATGAATACTTACTTTTTAAATTATTAGCGCATGAATTAACAAATAGTTATCATTTGTTTTTTAGTAGGCAGTTTACAATATAGTGTAAACTAGCCACATACAATAAGAGTGAAGAATCACCTTGAAAAACCTACAACATCTTTTTGATAACAATATAACTTGGGCTAACAAGCTTAAAGAAGAAAACCCCGACTTTTTTTCACAGCTTTCTAAACAACAGGCACCAGAATATCTTTGGATTGGCTGCTCTGATAGTCGTGTGCCTGCAAACCAAATTGTAAATCTTCCTCCAGGCGAAGTTTTTGTTCATCGTAATATTGCCAACATTGTGGTTCACACTGATCTCAACTGTCTTTCAGTGATTCAGTATTCAGTCGATATTCTTAAGGTAAAACATATTATTGTCTGTGGTCATTACGGCTGTGGTGGCGTTAAAGCTGCAATGGAGATAGAAGAGCATGGCTTAATCGACAACTGGTTGCGCCATATTAAGGATGTTGGCCGTTTTAATGCAGATAAACTTAAAGATTTAGCGCCAAAAGAGCGAATGGATATGCTTTGCGAACTCAATGTTATTGAGCAAGTATCTAATGTTTGCAACTCGTCAATTGTTCAAAGAGCTTGGAATAATGGTGCCGATCTAACCATTCATGGATGGATCTACGGTGTTGAAGATGGCATTCTTAAAGACTTAGACACCTGCATCTCTTCTACCGAAGAATTAAAGAAAAGGAATGCGAGCTCTAATACCTTAGAGCTTGAGTGATACTTTTTAAAGAGATATCTATATTTTTACCCTTATTATCATCTTACCTAAACTTGTTGTTCTTGGGCTCTTATTTCGAGATTACTCGCATCAATGTCAGTTTTATCTAGTAACTTATTTACGATCACATAATTCTTGCGCTTCTTTAACATTGAGTGTGCCTTCATAAATAGCACGCCCCGTAATCGCTCCAACGATACCAACGTGAGCTTGCGCTTTAAGCGCCGCAATGTCGTTAATGTCGGTAATACCACCGGAAGCAATCACCGGAATAGACGACGCTTTTGCCATAGCGACAGTGGCTTCAACGTTAACCCCTTGCATCATACCGTCGCGAGCAATATCGGTATAAACAATTGCAGATACACCGGCGCCCTCGAAACGCTTGGCTAAATCGCTGGCTTTTATTTCTGAAACTTCCGCCCAACCGTCCGTTGCCACTAAACCATTTTTTGCATCGAGACCAATAATAATGTGCCCAGCAAACTGCTTGCACATCTCAGTAATAAACTCTGGCTCTTTAACGGCTTTAGTACCAATGATGACAAACTCGACACCTGAGTGCAGGTATTGCTCAATAATTTCACCACTGCGAATACCACCACCAATTTGAATCGGTAGCTTAGGAAATGCTTTTGCAATTTCAGTGACAACATCACCATTAATAGGTTTGCCAGCAAAGGCCCCATTAAGATCAACCAAATGCAGGCGCCTACAACCTTGCTCAACCCATTGCTTAGCAAAATCAATGGGGTTATCGCCAAATACTGTCGAATCATCCATCAAGCCTTGACGTAATCTCACACACTGGCCGTCTTTTAAATCTATTGCGGGGATGATTAACATAATCTTTATACTCTTTAGTGCTCAATTAATAAAAATTTAACGCAGACAATTTACGCTTAAGGTAGGTAGACGATCAACAGCAAGCTGACTTTGTGAATATTTAAAGCTCACCATTCCAGCTGACAAAATTCTTTAATAGCTGAATACCACTTGTATGACTTTTTTCTGGATGAAATTGTGTCGCAAATAAATTTTTGTGGCTCAAGGCCGCAGCAAAATCTAAACCATAAGAGCTTAAACCTGCAACTTGAGAAGAGTATTTAGTCGTCTCCGTATCACCCATTATTTTCTCACCCGCTGAGGCCTCGGCATAATAGCTGTGTACAAAATAAAACCGGCTATTATTTTCTATGCCGTGCCATAAAGGATGATCAATTAAATGCTTCACATTATTCCAACCCATATGAGGAACTTTGAGACGCTGACCCCGTTCATCACAAAGGTTTTCTCCAAAAAAGCGGACGCGTCCGGGCAATAAACTAATACCTTCTACGCCGCCGTTTTCTTCGCTACTTTCGAGCAGGGCTTGCATACCTACACAAATACCCAGTACCGGTTTACCTTGAGCAACAATTTGAGGCACTAAAGTATCGAACCCTAAACGGCGAATTTCTGCCATACAATCGCGTATTGCACCCACACCTGGAAACACAACCTTATCGGCGTTGAGAATCGCCTCGGGGTCTGCGGAGATTTGCACATTAGAGTCTGGCGAAACATGAGCAAGAGCACTCGATACAGAGTGAAGATTACCCATTCCGTAATCAATTATAACGACTGAACTTGCGCTCATGATTTTTCTCAATCTGTGTGATGAACTATAGCGATAGGGCGACTAAAATTTAAAGGCAACCCTTTGTTGACGGCATAACACCTATCATCCTGGGGTCTAACTCTAGTGCCATGCGTAAAGCGCGACCAAAGGCCTTAAAAACAGTCTCGGCTTGGTGATGTGCGTTGGAACCTTTTAAGCCGTCGATATGTAATGTGACTTGTGCGTGATTAACAAAACCTTGAAAAAACTCCCAAAATAATTCTGTGTCAAAGTTGCCAACACGCTTTTGGGTAAAGGGTACTTTCATCAATAGTGCAGGGCGACCTGAAAAATCAATAACTACGCGAGACAATGCCTCATCTAAGGGCACGTAAGCATGCCCGTATCGGCGAATACCTTTTTTATCACCTACGGCTTTAGCAACGGCTTGGCCTAAAGTAATGCCAATATCTTCAACGCTGTGGTGATCATCAATATGGGTATCACCATCGCAACTAATATCAAGATCAATTAATCCATGACGTGCGATTTGATCCATCATATGCTCTAAAAATGGCACTCCAGTATTAAACTTTGATGTGCCAGTGCCATCTAAGTTTAAGGTAACCTCAATTTTGGTCTCTAAGGTATCTCTGCGGACATTAGCAATGCGGTCTCCCGCGGTTGCTTGTGACGTCTCTTGAGACATAGTATTCTCCGATATTAACTCTGATAATGGTTGGTCTATTACACAGCGATTTATCATCGCAGTCTTAAAATGCTAATTTCTATCTATTGGCCTATTCCGCACCGATTTTTACTAGGTGTCTATTTTTACTCCTTGATACCACTTAACTATCAAGGCTTAATAGCTGCTAATACGACTAGTCTCTAATCACATAAGCAAAGCGATCTAATTTTGCTGCAATTATACGTCTTCATTGAAGCTCGTGCTAGGAATTAAACAAATAACAAAGTTGTCGCAGGCTAATCATTAACGAACTCATCGACACTTATTTTGTCTATGAGTTATTCCCATTTGAATTATAAATTTAAGAGCTATATTCTCTATGAGCAAAACCATAAAAATTATCAGTATAATTATTGGACTCGTTATTGTGCTTTTGGTTGCGGGTATATTGCTACTACCTAAGCTGCTCAACACAGACACATTCAAACAACAAATCACTCAACAAGTCGAGCGCTACACAGGCCAGACCTTAACCATAGAGGGCGACGTTAAATTATCGTTATTCCCATGGCTCAGCGTTAATACTGGCCCCATTAGTCTTTCTCAACCTGCCGGCCTTAGCTCAAAACTGACACAGGATAATAAGCCACTTTTAAAAATATCAAGCGCTAAGATTGGCATTAAACTTTTTCCGCTTTTACAAAACAAATACGAACTCAGTAAAATAGAATTAAACCAACCACAAGTTTATTTTATTACTGCAAAAGATGGCTCAACGAGTTTAACGGGCATCAGTAGCAATAAATCTTCAAGCACCTCTAAAAACGCTTCAACAGCTTCTCCATCAGCAACTAATACTTTACCCGCAAAAGATAGTGCCTCTACTCTTGGCGCTATTGTGCTTAGTGGCATAGCAATTATTGACGGTGAATTTATTATTGAAGATCAAGCAAAAAAGACACTGCACACCCTTAGCCAATTAAATATAGAAGCTGGCGATATATTATCGCTCAAGCCTACACCCGTTAAAATTACTGCTCTAGCAAGCATAAATAATAATACGGATGATACCAACACCGCTAATACGAATATGGAAACATTTAGTATAGACATTCAATCACAGGTATCGCATAGCGCCGATCTTGCAACGCTCACACTGCAGCAGGTGAATGCGAGTATTAGCGAGGTTGGTAATGCAAAGTCGCTACGTAAACTAAATGCCACCTTAGACAAGCTCAGCTTCAACCAAAAAACTCAAGCTCTCGACATACAAATGTTCAACCTTACTGCCGATGATGGCAAGCTATCACCGCAGATTTCGATACCTTCTTTGGCTCTATCGCTTAATGAATATGCCACCCCCATCATTGCCTTTAACATTGAAGAAAAGACATTAGCTCTCAAAGCTTTCGGAGAAATTTCAGTTAAAGACTGGGATAAAGATGCACTTATCAAAGGGAAAATTGTTAGTGAGAATTTTTCACCTAAAAAGATTCTAGATTTTCTGCAAATAAAATACGAACCAAGGGATAAAGGTGTTTTAACCTCGAGCAAATTGAGCACTGAATTTAATGGTAGCGTATTTGGTTTTGCCTTACATAATATTAATTTTAAACTAGATGACAGCACTCTTATAGGTGACGCATCGATTATCAATTTTATTGATCCACAATATATGTTTGATCTTAATCTTAACCAAATAAATGTTGATCGATACAGCCCTCAAAGCAATCAGGCCGAAGACAAAACCAAAGACAGCCAACAAAATGCCGCTGCCGGTTTAGCGATTATTGCGCCATTACCACTTTTTAAGAACATTCACGCTAACGGTATGTTCCGCGTTACAAGCCTGCAAGCAAGCGGCACTAAACTCTCCAATATTGTTGTCGATATAAAATCAAAAGACAAAGCCGTTATTATTAAACCCAAGGCTGATTTATACGATGGCAAAATGGATGGCACTATCACCTTTAATGATAACGGTAATACATCAACGTTACGTGTAGAAAACAATCTTCAAAATGTTAATTTTGGCCCTTTATTACAAGATGCAAACGTTACTGATAAAGTTTCGGGAAAAGGCACAGTAAAAACTGACATTATGTTTATTGAAAAAAATGCGCAACAAACAAACAAAGGTACAATTGTCGTAAGCATACTTGATGGCGCGCTTAAAGATATTGATGTTAAAAAGATACTCGACGACGTTCAAAACAAAATCGATTCTTTTAGGGGTAAAGCCATCAAGCAAGAAACAGCAATTGCATCAGAGACACGCTTCGCTCAAATGAGTGCTACGCTTAATTTAAATGATAACGTTATTACCAATGACGACCTTAACATTAAAGCACCCGCGTTTAGGATTGGTGGTAAAGGTGAAATCAACTTAGTACCACAAACTCTTGACTACGAAACATTGATCAATGTCGTTAATACCAATGAAGGTCAAGGCGGAAAAAATAGCAATGATTTAAAGGGACTTACTATTCCGGTACGTTTTTATGGTGATATAAATAATCCACAGTATCAAATAGATGTTGCGGCCTTATTGAAAGCGAATGCTAATCAAGAAATTGCAGATAAAAAAGATGAGCTGCGCCAAAAAGCGGCTGAAAAACTTGGTCTAATAAAAAAGGGCAACGCAACCACTGATAATAGCGAGATCAGTAAAGAAGAGTTTGAAAAACAACTTAAAGAAAAAGCGGTAGAAGAACTATTTAAAAAACTATTTTAAAACTTAATATTAATTTTGTAATCGGTAAAAAGTATTTAATATAAAGCTCTAATTATTTATCAAATGGCAAAAAATGATCATCATACAGTGTCACCAGAGTTTTATTAAGCGCTACATACAACTCTTCTAAGGATTTAGCGCAGACGGTTACATGGCCTAACTTTCTGCGCGCACGTTCTTTTTTTCCATAATCATGATAAAAAATGTTCTCGCCAGAGAAATCCTTGGGGTTACCATGTTTACCAAGCATATTCACTAAGCCGGCAAAATTTTTCACGCCAGTATCACCTAAAGGCATATCAGCAATTGCACGACAATGATTTTCAAACTGACTCGTCGCGCTTCCCTCAATTGTCCAATGACCAGAGTTATGCACTCGCGGCGCAAGCTCGTTGACAACAATACCATTGTCAGTTTCGAAGCACTCCATCGTGAGCACGCCAACGTAATCCATCTTGGTTAAGATACGATCCATATAGTCAAATGCTTGCACCTCAAGCGTTGATGATAAATCTGGTGCAGGTGCAATGGTGGCTATAAGCACACCTTCTTCATGTCTGTTTTCCATCAATGGGTATAAAACAACAGAGCCATCTGCACGACGAGCTGCAATAACAGAGACTTCTCGATGATAAGGCACATGTTTTTCGGCGATCAACGATACGCCATTATTAATAGCGTCTAGTAAACTTATTTGGTCAACATCTGCATTACTTTTTAAGCGCCATTGATGGTAACCATCATAACCAGATTCAGCCGCTTTTATATAAAGCGGAAACCCGAAGGCGCGCCCAAGATCAAGCAATTGTTCTTTTGATGAAATAATTTCAAAATCTGCAGTGGGAATACCACATTTACGAATATAGTTTTTTTCTCGAATACGGTTTTGTGCAATTTTTATAGAATCATTGCATGGATAAACCATGGTCAATTTTTTTAATGCCTTTAATAAGTCAGCATTCACCATCTCTTTTTCGACGGTGATAATATCTGGCTGCCCAAGTACCGCAAATAAATCAGCGGCAGATTGATTTGGCTCGTTAATCACGATATGGCCAAGGGCATCAACACAGCTTGTATCTTCTCCAGGATCGGCAACGAATGAAAACCTTTGTCCAAGCTTAATACCTGCTTGCGCTGTCATTTGTGCTAGCTGGCCACAGCCAAAAATCGCAATATGATTCATTTTTGTTATCAACTCACTCGGACTTAAGGTTTACTATAAAAAACTAACAACACGCTATTCGACAGACCATGGGACGCTTTCAGATTGCTGCTGTCGAAATTTTTGTAGGCGTAGCGTCAAACTTGTATCGCTTAGGGCAATAATTTGTACCGCCATAAGACCTGCATTATAAGCACCCGGTTCGCCAATCGCTTGAGTGGCTACCGCAACACCACGAGGCATCTGTACGATAGATAATAAACTATCTAAACCCTTCAGCTGCTTGCTACTAACGGGCACACCAATTACGGGCAAATGCGTTAATGCCGCAGCCATACCTGGCAAATGAGCAGCACCACCGGCACCGGCAATAATCACTTTAATGCCACGTGCAGCCGCTCCCTTGGTAAACTCAACCAAACGCTCTGGCGTTCGGTGTGCAGAGATAACATTGGTTTCGTAAGCAACACCTAGCTTATCTAATACACCAGCGGCCTCGGACATCGTCGGCCAATCGGAGCGTGAACCCATTATAATACTGACAATTGCACTCATATATAATCTCTCAAAGCCACCACCAAACTCGCTTAATATTTGCCAATCTCAAAAATAGATAAGTCTCTCTGCATCAGCACAAAGTAACAACTAAAAATAAAACTTAAAATAGAGGAGCACCATGACTTAATGGGAAATCGGCAAAAAATGGCTTGATGTTAAAAAAGGGCTAGATTGTATCAATTGTTTACGAAATAGGCTACTACCACCAAAAGATCGTAAAATATGAGCACCAGCTTTAATAATCTTTTTAAGTGGAAAACAGTTTTCGTCAGCAGCAGTTAGTGTCAATAAATGTATCTGCTAAGGCTCCAGTTCGCCTTAACAGAAGTCACTTTTAACCGTTATTATTCGCCCAACAATAGAATTTTGAGCATTAGTGGAAAATGCTCCATTCATTCATCGCAGGCTCTAGCGCACTAAACCTTTGCAACCAAGTATTAAGCTAAGCGACCAGCGCGGAAATCGTCATATGCCTGCTGCAACTCTTGCTTGGTATTCATCACAAAAGGCCCAGCGCGCACAATTGGCTCATTGATTGGCTCTGCCCCAATGAGCAAAAATCCAGCATCACTATCTTTTACAGCCTCGTGGTGCTTGATAAGCAATGAGCTTTTTTTATCATCACTGATGTCATCGCTAGTGTTTTCGGCGACCTCTAGCTGGGCAAGTTGCTGTGATTTAATAAGGGCTCCGTCTATTTCTATCGCGCCTTTATAAACATAAATGACGATATTGTGTTTTGGAGGCAAATTTAGCGTAAGTTCCTCGTCCCGTGGTAGCTTAATATCAAGCATTAAGGGATTGGTAATAATATCTCCTACAGCGCCTTTAGTAATTGAGCCTTCATCATTTATATATTCACCCGCCAACACTCGCACCTTACCGGCACTTGCTGCTGCCGAATTCAAACTTACTTCGGGAATTGTTGCCGAGGCAATTTCTTGATATCGCGGCGCACGCATTTTTTCACTTGCCGGTAAATTTATCCATAATTGAAACCCCCACATACGCCCCGCGTCTTGCTCTGGCATCTCTGAGTGAATAATACCTCTTCCTGCCGTCATCCATTGGATATCTCCCGCACGAATTACGCCCTCGTTACCTGCGCTATCCTTGTGACGCATTTGCCCCTCTAGCATATAGGTAACCGTCTCAAAGCCTCGGTGAGGGTGCGAAGGAAAACCACCCATATAATCATTAGCGTCATCACTTTTTAATTCATCTAATAATAAAAAAGGATCGGTATCTATTAATTGATGACTACCGATACTTCTAAATATTTTTACACCATCACCATCTTGAGATGGCTGTGCGTTTATAATGCGTTTAATCTTTTTCATTCTCTCAAAAACTCTTATTGTTCAAGTTGCTTAGGATTGTTCATTTTATCTTTAGCCAATTTTTGGTTTTATCAACCACGCATATGCGCTGCTTCAAGATCAAGTTTTGGCCCTAAGGGAACAACTCGAGTCGGATTAATCGTATCGTGGCTGTAGTAATAATGTTGCTTAATATGTTCAAAATTAACCGTCTCGGCGACTCCCGGATATTGATATAGCTCGCGCAAGTAGCCCGACAAATGTTGATAATCAGCTATACGCTTAAGGTTACATTTGAAGTGACCTGCATACACGGCATCAAAGCGCACCAATGTGGTAAATAAGCGCCAGTCGGCCTCGGTAATTTTTTCTCCCACCAAATAACGCTGCTGTGCTAGACGTTCATCAAGCTCATCAAGTGCATTAAATAAGCTATTAAATGCCTTCTCATAAGCCGCTTGCGTTGTTGTAAAACCGGTGCGATAAACTCCGTTATTCACGCACTCATAAACTAAGCTATTAATCTCATCAATTACTAGCCGATCCTGCTTTGGATAATAATCATCGTCATTATTAGTGAGATGATTAAAGGCTGAATTAAACATACGAATAATTTCTGAGGATTCATTACTCACAATACACTGTTGTTTTTTATCCCAAAGAATAGGTACAGTAACGCGACCTGAGTAATCGGCCTTATCGCGTGTATATATTTCGTAGGCGTATTGACTGTTATATAAATCATCACCCAAAGCTGCTGCATCGGTTTCAAAAGTCCAACCCTGCGTTAACATATGCGGATGCACCACAGACACGCTAATATGTTTTTTTAAGCCTTTTAGTTCTCTAAAGATAAGTGTTCTGTGCGCCCAAGGGCAAGCTAACGATACGTACAAATGATAGCGTCCAGATTCAGCTTTAAATGTTATCGTGTTGTCATCGCCATATTGCTGACTTAACTCACTAGCTTGACCGTCTAGCGTTATCCAATGACGATACTGCGCATCCTCTCGAATAAATTCACCGCCTGATTTTGACGTATCGTACCATTTATCCTGCCATTCACCTTTTACTAACAATCCCATTACGAACCTCCTTCTTTAAAATTAATCACCCATATTTTATAAAAATACTGCTTAACGCCTCTCGATAGAGCTATAAAGAGAGACGGCATTTAACATCAACTTAGACGCTGACTGAGCAAATTATCTAACGATAATCTACCGCCACCTAAAAATAACAGCGCTACAGAACCGCTAAACAAGGCGAGTGCAAATTCATATCCACCATTCGATAAAAATAAGCCTGCGCTACCGTGTACAACAACGCCCGCAATTAACATCGCAAACGCTAATCCTAAAGCAGCAGGTCTAACTAATATGCCGATAATCAATGCTAGACCACCAAAAAACTCTACGCTACCTGCCAATAATGCCATCAGAAAACCGGGCTCTAAGCCTTGTGAGGCCATAAACTGACCTGTACCTTCAAGACCATAACCACCAAACCAGGCAAATAATTTTTGCGCACCATGTGCGACAAAGATAATACCTAAAGGAAGGCGCAGCGCTAAACTGGCCCACTGCGGTTGCGTTTTTACTATTGTATTAATATTCATGCCTGTCTCCTATTTACGCTAATTATTCAATTAATCTTTATTGATTGGTTTTAACTTTTGCCTTCAACTATGGGTTAAAACAGTTTTAGGCTGTTGAATGACACTATATCGATGGTTAATTAATAAAAAAATTGATATATTTTGCACTATTACTTCAAAAATATTGAACATAATTAATAGGTATGCACATGCTATCCTTAGATGCCCTACAAGTACTTGATTCTATTGAAAGAAAAGGTAGTTTTGCCGCTGCTGCTGAAGAGCTATATCGGGTGCCATCCGCGGTAACTTATAGTATTAAAAAGTTAGAAGAACAGTTAAATGTCAAATTATTTGATCGAAGTCTTCAAAAAGCCAAGCTAACGCCAACTGGCAAACTGTTACTTGAGCGCGGTCGCGATATTTTGCAACAAGTTCAACGGCTAGAAGCACAAACCAAACAATTAGAAAATGGCTGGGAGGGTGAGCTTAGAATTGTCATCGATACAATTTTACCAATAGATCCACTTTGGCCAGCCATCAAAAAGCTACAACAACAGCAACCATGGCTCAATATTAAAATAATGGAAGAGGCCTTAAGTGGCAGCTGGGAGGCACTGGTTGATCAACGCGCAGACCTTGTTATTGGAGTAACCGGCGATGCCCCTACCGGTGGTTATTGGCATGCAAATAATCTGGGCAACTTACAAACACACTTATATTGTGCGACTAGTCACCCCGCAAGCGAACTCATTAATGCAGAGAATGTTGACCAAGTCATTGACGAAAGAGCCCTTGCTCAATTTATACATATTGCCATTAGTGATAGTGCGCGCAAATTATTACCACGAGACACCGGCTTAATTGGCTTAAAACAATTTTTATATGTCGCCAACATGGAGCAAAAGTATAATGCTTTAATTAATGCGATGGGCATTACTCACTTACCAGAGCATATTGCTACTCCGGCTTTAAAAAAATCACTGATTATAAAAATACCTACTAATAGAAGTATCCAGCAAAATCTCAATATCGCTTGGCCAAAAAACAATACTGGCAAAGCGTGCAAGTGGTTGCGTGAGAAAATTCATGCTGAAAATTTATTTGCTAAAATATTTACTTAAAATAAAAGATGGATTTTAATATTAAAAGATTATTTTTTATTTTCTCTCCAGTAATGAGTCATTTCTAAATACAAGAATGAAGCAGACCATGCAATTAAGACTAAACCTACCAGTGCTTCGAGACCCGCCGTAAATCGTATATCGCCCAATGGCGCAATGTCACCAAAACCTAAAGAGGTATAAGCACTAAAAGAAAAATAGACGCTGTCTAAAAGTGAGCCATTATGCACACCCACAAAACCACCAACTTCAAAATGTGTCTGCATAAAATAATAACCAATGCCAAATACCCACACCTCTAGAACGTGAGCAGTGATCGCACCAATCACTCCAAAAAGTACTCGCAGACGATAACCAATTGATAATTTAGGTATTATTATTGATAATCCACGCAACATCTCATAGTGAATCAGCACTACAAGAATAATCAGAAATGAATTAATAATCCAAATAAGCATAAGCAATAATCAGAAAATAAATAAACGATAACAAGTGAGTTAATTTTTATATAATTTACAGGAACTATATTTCAAGCAAGGATAGCAAAAATAATTAACGCATTAAAACAGCATCATGAGAAGTTGTAAAACACCAATTAAAATTAAGCTAGGGATGATCCAACGGCTTATTTTTGCTGTTAGTTTGGGATCTAGCTGGAAATTTGATTTTTCTAACAATGGGATCAGTATCATCAGCGCGATTATTAATACTGCCAATATTATTAGTAGATTCATTGTTAACAAACTCTTTATTGATAGCTCTTATAAACTTTATAACAGCATGTTAAAAGATTAATAATTTTATATAATCTTTAGTAAAAATAGACATATTTTAACGAGCTTTCAATCAATAATTGTTAGCCACTATTTAATAACTATACTAAAATTATAAGCCCATCGCTTTTTTTGCAAGCCATTTTTTAACCGGTGATAAATGATTTATTTTTTTAATGCCTGCATTTCTTAACCAACGCACTGATAGGTTGCGCGTGCCAAATAAACGCTTAAAGCTTTCCATAAGCGCCATAAACTGTAAATTATTATTCTTTCTGGCACGCTGATAACGACGCAAAATAGATTCATCAAGTATGCTCAAGCCGCGATCGGAAGCTCTGGTAATTTCTTTTGCTAACGCAGCCGCGTCGAGCAAACCCAAATTAACACCCTGCCCCGCCAATGGATGAATAGTATGTGCAGCATCACCTACTAATACTATTTGTGGCGCAATATAAGTAACGGCATGAGCTTGCGTTAACGGAAAGCAATAACGCTTATCGACATTTTCAACAGTGCCTAAACGATTTTCAAATGCGCGAGCAAGCTCAACTTTAAAATCATCATCTGATAGCGCCATTAAGCGATCAGCTTCATCGTTATCAGCAGACCAAACAATAGAAGAGTATTGATTACTTTTATGATCTAGCGGTAAGAAAGCTAATGGCCCAGTCAGCAAAAAATTTTGCCACGCAGTTTGTTGATGCGGCTTTTCTGTTTTCACAGTGGTGACGATAGCTTTTTGCTGATAGCTCCA
The DNA here is from genome assembly GCA_034111645.1 of Cellvibrionaceae bacterium. Classification (GTDB taxonomy): domain Bacteria; phylum Pseudomonadota; class Gammaproteobacteria; order Pseudomonadales; family Cellvibrionaceae; genus CANLBN01. The sequence goes on along the minus strand of JAWUWW010000039.1, from coordinate 72,010 downwards.
GCTGCGAACTTGCAAGCCAGCTAGCTCGCGTATTTTTGAATGCGCACCATCGGCTGCAATAACTAATGAAGCTTTTAATATTGCCCCATTAGTCAGCGTGATTTTTTTAAGCGACTTATTATTTATTTTTTGATCTGAAGATAAATCAGCAACTGATTGTCCCCGCAATACAGTAATGTTTTTTTGCGTTGTTAAGACATCCAGGACTGCTGATAATAGTATCCGATTTTCAACAATCACACCCAATTGAGATTGTGATAATTCATGCGCATCGAAAATAATTTCTCCTGTGCCCTCGTTATCCCAGACGCGCATAGAGCGATAAGCACACGCTCGCATAGATTTTATCGTTGACCATGCACCTATAGACTCAAATAACTTTATAGATTCTTGAGTCAGAGCGACAACTCGCGGATCGAATTCTGGAGGCTCGTCTATTAATGACAAAACCTCTGGAGCTTTGCCCTGATCGATTAATGCTATCTTAATTGCTTTATTAGCATCATGACTCGCGATACTAGCCGCAAGTGTTGCCCCCACTAAACCTGCGCCAACAATAATCAGGTCATAGGTTTGAGTTTTTAGATCACTGTTTTTATCACTATTGATATCATTTTTTTTAACAATCATATCAATACTCAGCAGACGCTATTATAAATAATAAAACCATCATCCTAACCCCATCATCTTTTTACCAAATCGATGTTTAATAATAGGCGATGCATTTAAACCTAATAATCCAAGCTGCCTTACAACTGCCTTTGAGAACTTGGCCGATGAAAACAATTTGACTAATGAATCTGTAACCACAATTGTTGAGTCTTGATCAAATGATTGATCATCAAGATATTGATTAAGAACCGATAACTCGCCCAATAGTTTGTTATTGGTATCGGCCTGCTGAAGGCAGCTCACTAACTGATAACAATCTCTTAATGCTAAATTGAAGCCCTGCCCTGCAACGGGATGTAAAAAATGTGCCGCGTTACCAATAAGGACTAGATTAGAGCGAACTTGTTCTGCCGCCTGAATAAGCGTTAATGGATAGGCTTGCCGCGCACCTATTGATAAAAACTTACCGGCCCGATAACCAAATCGGTCTTGTAGACGAGCTAATAGATTTTCATTACTCTCGTTGAGGTAATTATCTTGCTGATCGCGTGGAATGATCCATACTAGTGCGGCTCTGTCATTTCCTGTTGCAGGTTGTGATTCAAGCGGGCTTGCCGATAATGGCAGTAAAGCAATCGGGCCAGTGTCTGTAAAACGTTCGTAGGCGATATTTTTATGCGGCTCAGAAAGTGCTACATTTGCGATTAACGCAGACTGTTTATAATCTGTATATTTTGCATCTATACCCAGTTTTTTTCGCAGCTCAGATTCTGCGCCATCGGCAACAATTAATAAATCAGCATGAATTTCATCTGTCGTAATTTTATTATCTTTATCGCCATTCTCTAAGGTTAGCTTATAGCCATTTTTTTTTGCTTCACAACTGACAACTTGCACCGGCGCTAAACAATTAACAGCGGTTTTTTTTAGTTCACTTAATAATACAGAGCCTAAATGTCGATTCTCAACGAGATAACCTAGCGCATCACAATCATACTCTTTGGCATTTATGCTGACATTGCTCATGTGGCCTTTATCGGACACATGAATTCTTTCAATAGGCTCAGCTACATTTTGTATCTTTTGCCAACAGTCAAGCTCGTTAAAGATTTTCGCTGAACCGGCACTCAAGGCCGTAGAGCGAGCATCAAAGCTAGACTGTTTAAGGGTAGCTTTTGGAGTGGCATTTAATTGAAATTTTTCGATTAATGTAATCGAATAAGATTTAGAGATTTTATTTTTTAATGAGGATGTAGACAGCCACTTCGACAATAACAACGCTAAACTAATACCCACCATGCCACCACCAACAATAACAATATGTTGATTGCGCATATTAAAAGACTCAGAACTGTCAGCTAATGTTGCAGAAATAACTTTTGCCTCTGTATTATTTAATAACTTATGCTTGATAAAACAGAATAATAATTTTACTTAAGCTTCTAATTAATTTTAATAACTAGTATTTAAGCACTCATTAAAGCCTCTATTTCATCAATTTTTTTAGGTGCGTCAATCGATAAAATTTCATAACCAGTTTTCGTGATAAGTACGTCATCTTCAATTCTTATACCAATGCCGCGCCATTTTTTAGCGACGGTTTCATCGTCGGGGGAAATATAAATACCCGGTTCAACTGTCATTATCATACCAGGCTCTAACACACGCCACATTCCAGCTATTTTATAGTCACCAACATCGTGCACATCCATGCCTAGCCAATGACCAATTTTATGCATATAAAATTGCCTATATTTTTCTTCTTTAATAAGCTTATCGACATTGCCTTTCAACAAACCTAATTTAACTAAACCTTCAGTAATAACTTTAACCGATACTTCATGAGGTTCGTTCCAATGATTACCCGGCTTTATCATATCAATTGCGGCAGCCTGTGCATCAAGAACTAATTGATAAATCGCTCTTTGCTCTTTAGAAAAGATCCCCGACACTGGAAAAGTACGAGTAATATCCGAGGCATAATGCTCTAACTCACAACCTGCATCTATAAGCACTAGGTCGCCCGCTTTCATTTGCTTAGAGTTTTCAACATAATGCAAAATGCAGGCGTTATCCCCACTCCCTACAATTGAATTATAAGCAGCCGCCCGCGAACCCGCTTTTATAAAACCATGCAAAAGCTCTGCCTCTAACTCATATTCATACATTCCGGGTTTACAAATTTTCATTGCTTGGCAATGAGCTTTAGCCGAAATGCTCGCCGCTTGCTTCATAATTTGGACTTCACTTGCCCGCTTAAACAATCGTTGATCATGAAGCAGGTGATCAAGATTTAAAAATTCACCTGGCGGTATCGCACCCGAACGGATTTGCGAACGAATAGAGTTAACCCAAGTCATTACTTTTTGATCAAACTGTTGATCGCGACCCATCGAATAGTAAACACGCTCACGGCCCTCAATAAGGCCTGGCAAAATATCATCGATATCGCTAATAGGAAATGCATCATCTGCCTGAAAATTTTTACAAGCACCCTCTGGACCAGAGCGATAACCATCCCAAATTTCACGCGCTCGATCGCGCTCACGACAAAAAAGTATGAACTCTCCATGCTCTCGACCAGGGATAAGGACGACAACAGCTTCGGGCTCGACAAAGCCGCTCAAATAAAAAAAATCACTATCTTGTCGAAATCGATAATCGGCATCGCGGTTACGAATTTTTTCAGTAGCCGCCGGCAAAATAGCTATGCTATTTGGCTCCATATGACGCATCAGTTGCTCGCGGCGGCGGGCAAACTCTTTTTTACTAATCGTCGGAATTGTCTTTGGCATAGCGTTTGTCATTGTCCTTACAATACTGGATATTTATTATCAACTTATTGGATTCTATTTCGATATCACATTTAGTGGTTACGACTCAATCACATTTTTTAAACATTTGTAATCGCTTAAGTTTTAATGGTCTAGGTTAGACTTTATATTAGTGCACAATTTTAGTCTTTGAATGCTTTTTGTTATCATTTTTTACTGATTTTTCATCATCTTGGATCTGTTGCAGATTGTCTTCATAAAAATTCATCGCGATAATGCGTACATGTTCAATTAAATCTATATAGTCCGATTCTTGTTCATCTTCATCGCGATCGACTTCGTCGTCTATCGTTACTTGCACTATGGCTGCTATGTCACGCAAAGAATCAGCCTGATCGCTTGAAAACTTAGCATCAGGTGCAATCCCTGCGCCTCCAAAGCCCGTTAGAAAGCCATGACACCACTGAGATAGTGCTTGGGTGCGTTGCTCCATTTCACTATCATCATCAGGCAAAAACGGCTGCAGATCATAATCCCCTGAGCTTAGCTGTGCTTGGGTAATGGTGTACATCGCCATAACTGGCTCTTGTATTTCTACATTGGGCTCGCCGACAATATCTAGTAGCTCCCATGCTGCAGCAAGCCATTGATCAGGCGTTAAAGCTGCTCCTCCACATAATTTACCGCATAACAAGCCATGCAATTCAGAGGGACTATTAAGTGCACCCAATGGAATTAATACATCGCAGAAATCATCAAAATTAATCAAATGAACATCAGACATAAACTAAAAATATTTCCTTTAATATCATTAACATAGCTATTACATACAGACCAACAGGTTGCTTTCAAAGCGTACAAAAAGCTTATCTAGATTGATCATGCAAACTAATCATAAAGCTGAATCGTTTTATATGAAGAGGCTACTAGTAATACCAGCGTTTTTATAGATATACATATTACCATGATATAGAAGTTTGGTTCTCGCGACAAAAGTTGCATCCTGTTCTAAAATTATAATGAGTCTTACATTAAACTGTAATTAAGACGCATTAAACTAGTTGTCTATAGATTCCGTACTTAATCATTTAACTAAAGCAAGTAGGCTAAGCTCCCTAAGTGAACCCTTATGAAGTCTCTTACATTTACTACCATAATATCTTTGATATTTTTTATCAGCGGCTGCACAAGCCTTCAAAATCAGACTAAAGCAGACTGGCCTGAAGAGCTACCACCGATAGAATATTATATTGATTTTTACCAACAAGATCCCATGAACAAAACCTATATATCTTTGGATCAATATTTACTTTGGATAAAACGCTTATATTTAGGTTGGGAGCTTTATCGTCGGGGTTGGCTTGAATTATCAAATAACTTAGCAGAAACCATCGAAGACGAAGCGCATAGAGATATCGCAAAAGCAAAACTAGAACTTATTGGCAAAACAGTCTCACCCGAGTGGGCTAAGCACAGAAAATTTAGCAAAATAAAAACTCGCCACTTAATTATTTGGGGCAATGCACTTTATCAATCTTCAGCAAACAATGAACAATTAGTCATTATCGATAAAGTATTAAGCGATGCGAAATTACTCATAGACCGTCAATTAATTGCTAGCCAAATAGTAGTTAATAGATATTATATTGAAGAAAACTTAGTTGGTATTGACTATCCCTTTAAGTAAGCAATTTTGAAATATATATTTTCATAAGGTCTTCTAAATTTATGAGCATTTCTTATGCATAAGGCATTATCGTATTTAAACTTATTTTATATATTTTTTCTTTGTCTGCTCATAAGTTCATGTTCCGCCTTTAGACAATATCAACAACTTGATTATAAAAAAATAAATCCAGCCAACACACAAAAAATTATCGACTATGGCGTCTACACTCCACCCAATTGGCAGATAAGCGAACGGTTGCCACTCATCGTGTTTCTTCATGGTGCAGGCGGCAACCATGAAAGCTTTGAACGCTTTGGTGCAAACAAGTATTTTGATAAACAAATAAACATGGGCAATATGCCTAGAGTAATTCTAATAAGCCCAAATGGTGACCTTGGCTTTTGGGAGAATTGGGCAGATGGATCACATAATTATAGAGACTGGGTGACAAAAGATATCTTACCACTTGTTCAAAATAATTATAACACGCTCGACTGCCCAGAAAATTGTCACGTTATGGGTTTATCTATGGGTGGATTTGGTGCTTTAAGATTTTCATATGTAACTGAAAATATTTTTTCAAGTGTTAGTGCTTTTAGTGCACCAATTATTAGCGATGAAGAAAAAGAAAAGACAAATAATTCTTTTTTAATTCAATTAATATTTCCTTTTGATAAAATTTATGGCGTGAAATTTTCAAAAAACTATGTTGAAAATACCATAGAGAAAGAATTTATAAACAACAAAAACAGCAATAATGTGCGCTTACAATTATTTATTGGCGACAATGATCTTGATCAAATGATAAAAAACAACCAACGTTTTCATGAAAAACTCGTGTCCAATAATATAGATCACGAGTATATTATTTATCAAGGCGAACACAAATGGAAGGACTGGATCCCTAATTTTACACGATCAATCAATTTCTTAGTAGATGATAAATATAAAGTTCAAAATCCAAAAAAACTAATAAAGAACCAACAATAACTCGACTATTTTATCGACTGGCTTGCCAAATATTCGCTGTAAGTTCCTTTAAAATTTATTAACTCTTTACCTTTTATCTCTATAATTTGTGTTGCTAGAGACGATACGAATTCACGATCGTGACTAACAAAAATCAAGGTGCCAGGATAATTTTCTAAGGCAAGGTTTAGTGACTCGATCGACTCCATATCTAGGTGGTTAGTTGGCTCATCCATCACCAACACATTAGTATCCATCATCATTAGCTTGCCAAATAAAAGGCGGTTTTTCTCTCCACCCGAGCAAACTCTAGCTTTCTTTTTATATTCATCTGCAGAGAATAATAAGCGTCCTAATGTTGCACGTACGATTTGATCATCGTGATTTGGCTTACGCCATAAACTCATCCAATCAAATAAATTGGTGTCGCCTACAAACTCGCCCGCAGTATCTTGCGGGCAATAACCTAAGCTTGCATTCTCTGCCCATTTAATATTTCCGTGTTTAGGCGTTAAATGCTCCATCATACAACGTAGCAATGTTGTTTTACCTGCGCCGTTTTCACCAATAACAGCAATACGTTCACCAGCCTCAATAATAATATCGCTTTTTTCAAATAAAGTTTCGCCCTCAAAACCATGGCCTAAATTTTCAAAGGTCACTGCTTGCCTATGTAATTTTTTATCTTGACTGAATCGAATAAAAGGATTCATACGACTAGAGGGCTTTACATCTTCAAGTTTAATTTTTTCTAATTTCTTTGCCCGCGATGTTGCCTGTTTTGCCTTAGATGCATTTGCCGAAAAGCGGCTGACAAATTGTTGCAAATCGGCAATCTCTACACTTTTTTTGCTGTTCTCAGAACGTATTCTTTCTTGCACCTGCGTTGCAGCAATCATAAAGTCATCATAGCTACCAGGGTAGACTCTAAGTTCACCATAGTCGATATCGGCCATATGCGTGCAGACAGAATTTAAAAAATGGCGATCATGCGAGATGATAACCATCGTACTATCACGCTGATTTAAGACATCTTCTAACCAACGAATAGTATTAATATCTAAATTATTTGTCGGCTCATCAAGCAATAAAATATCGGGGTTAGAAAATAATGCTTGCGCAAGTAGCACCCGTAATTTTCGCCCCGGAGCAATTTCGCTCATAGGATTAAAATGTAGCGCTTCTTCTATACCGGCACCCAACAATATCTCGCCCGCACGACTCTCAGCTGTATAGCCATCCATCTCTGCAAATAGCACTTCTAAATTAGCTACCTTCATACCGTCGTCTTCGCTCATTTCTGGCAAAGAGTAAATACGATCACGCTCCTGCTTTATTTCCCACAGCTCGCTATGCCCCATAATCACGGTATCTACAACATTATATTTTTCAAATGCAAACTGATCTTGGCTTAACTTACCTAAGCGCTCATTAGGCGTAACCGATACATTGCCTGCCGTCGGTGTAAGGCTACCATCGAGTATTTTCATCAATGTGGATTTACCGCAGCCGTTAGCGCCAATCAGCCCGTAGCGATTGCCATTACCAAATTTAACCGAGATATTTTCAAAAAGGGGTTTTGCACCAAATTGCATAGTGACATTTGCAGCTGAAATCAAAAAAAAGTCCTAAAAATAGTTTGTAAGCAAAACCAAAACGATTAAGCCAAAATTTGCGGGTACTATAAAGAGTTATAAAGACGAGGTCGAGTAAATTTTAATCGGGTTGTATTTGAGAGCCACGTCAGGTTAAAGAAACCAACGTCCTCTCAAACAAAAAAATATCAAAAATTTTAAAGCCTGCTATTGATATGCATTATTGATACAAATCGGTATTACTAAGCTGTCGTTACATATTGCAAAACTTCAACAACCTGCTGTGGCGTTTGCGCCCAGCCCATTGCCGCCGCATCAACTTCTTTTAATGGATGAATAATATCATCGGCGTGAAGTGTCAAGTAAGGCTTGCCTAAAGCAGCGCAAAAACCAGCATCAAATGCAGCATTCCACTGCTTATATTTATCACCAAATCTAACGACCGCCATATCACAATCCTCAATCATTGTTTTAGTGCGTATAGCATTAACTTTTGATGACTGATGATCTCTCCAAAAAGGCTTATTTTCTGCACCCAACACATCACCTGCAGCATCACTCGCTTCGTGCACTACAACAGGAGAGGTAAATTCAACGGGCAAATTAAGCGCTTTTGCACCTTCAATAATTTGTTCGCGCCAATCGGTGTGAATTTCACCTGACAAATAAATCAGCCATGTTTTCATATCTTTCTCCTTATAAATCGACTATATGGAACAACTGTCTTTATAACTGACATCATCAAAAAGACATTATTTTTTACGTTATAGTTTTTGTGCATCACTATTTGTATTTTAACTACTCATTCTTATTAACTATTAGGTTTATTAACCACCACCTAAATAATTTATATAAAGCTGTTATCTTCAGCTCTTTTGCTATGATTACGCTTTCGTTAGGTAATTATTCAGTTTTTCGCTCAAACAACATATCAATGTGCTCTATGCCACCATCATCGTAACAATTACCAATCACCTCAAAACCTAATGTCGCGTAAAAATCAACGAGATGAATTTGCGCAGAGAGTCGAATGTTATTTAAAGAAAAAAGCGAGGTACATTTATCAAGGCAGCGCTTGACTAATTCTTTCCCTAAACCAGCACCACGATAATCTTTAGCAACAAGAATACGACCAAGGATTACTTCTTGCGTCTTTACATTGGGCGGTATTAGTCTGGCATAGGCGACTATAGGCAAAATAGTCTTGTTGTTTTCAGCGCTATTAGCACTAATAGAAGAACTAGAAGCATCTCTTACAATAAGATGATATGCATGTTTATCGAAGCGATCTGCGTCGAGATAAATACTTTCTTGTTCGACAACAAAAACAGCTTGCCTGATAGCTAGCAACTCATGTAGATCATTCACATTTAATTCACTGTAATGGACCCACTGCCAACTAAATGTCATTATATTTTCAGGCAAACTATTTTCTTTATTTTTAATCTATTATCAACGCTTAAATGGCTAGTCTAAAAGCTCAACCCAATGTTTAACCGGCACAGTTGCCTTTGTTTCCAAATGCATTTGACAACCCACATTTGCTGTCACAATTTGGACAGGATTATCGACCATTAACGCCGTTAATTTATTATCGAGCAACTGCTGACTTGTCTTAGACTGAAGAATAGAATAAGTACCTGCTGAACCACAACATAAATGTTTATCTTTAGTTTTAGTTAATGGCACACCCGCACGCGTTAGAATTTCTTCAACCACACCGTTTATTTGTTGCCCATGCTGAAGTGTACAGGGACAATGAAATGCTGTTGGTTTTTTATCGCTAACGGTAAACTTTTCTAAATCTTCATTAATCAAAATTTCGCTTAAATCTTTTGTCAGTTCGCTGACTTTTTTTGATTTTTCAGCATATTTAGTATCGTGTTCTAATAACTCAGCATATTCTTTTACCATAACTCCACAACCAGAAGCGGTCATCACAATAGCTTCTGCGCCAGCTTCAATAGCGGGCCACCATGCATCGATATTTCTACGCATAGAATTTAAGCCGTCATCATGCGCACCTAAATGATAATCTACTGCACCGCAACAACCTGCTTTTGGCGCCTCAACTAAGGTTATACCGAGCTTATCGAGCACCCGAGCCGTTGCCGCGTTTGTGTTTGGTGTTGTCACTGACTGCGCACAACCTGCCAATGCAATCATATGACGCGCGTGACCTTTACCTTCATTGACAACTTTAGGCCACGGCGAAGCTACTTTTTTAGGCGGAATTTTAGCGCCAATTGAAGTACCTTTGAGCAAGGGCTTAACTAATTGTCCCATGCCTACAAAAAAACCAAATACTTGCGAATTAGGCAAAACTTTTCGTAATGCCAAGCGCATTAATTTATCCATTGGTTTACGCGGCACTCGCTCTTCGACAATACCCCGACCAATATCAACTAGGCGACCATATTTAACACCGGAGGGACAAGTAGTCTCACAGCTTCTGCAAGTTAAGCATCTATCTAAATGCGTTTGCGTACTCTCGGTAACTTCATTGGTCTCTAATAATTGTTTTATTAAATAGATACGTCCACGAGGTCCGTCGCGCTCGTCACCAAAGTGTTGATATGTAGGGCATGTCGCTGTACAAAAACCACAATGCACGCAGGCACTTATAATGCTTTCAGCTTCTTTAACATTGGGCTGACCAACCATTTTTGGATGAGTATTTGTATACATAATTCTTTATCCTACATCCAACCGAACAAGCGACCGGCATTAAATATATTATGCGGATCAAATGAATGTTTAATATTATTTTGAAGTGTTTTCATCACACTATTAGGCTCAGTTATTATCTCTTGGGTGCGATCGCCACCTTGATATAAAACAACTTCGCCACCTTGTTCGCCCGCCCATGCGGATAATTCGGCTTGAGAATAATCACCTTTAAGCCAACGCTGAGAGCCAGCCCAATCTAGTAACCAGCGCTCGCCATCAAGATGAACAGGAGCAGCAGAATTTAAGGAAAAGCGCCATAGTGGATCGCTAGCTTCTCTGTCTGAGAAAAAGCTATCGCGCTGCTCTCGTAAATTACTCCAAAAAATTAAAGCATCAGCTTCTGATAATTGCTTTGGATTCGACAATTTCTTTAGCCACTGTTTTACCGTACCTTCAACAGCACTTTTAGCGCCTGACAATCTCAAATACAAATGATTATTTAACCAACAAGCGCCCATTAACGGTTTTGGCTGACCAGAAAACTCATTCATAAGACGAATAGCTTCAGCTTGTGTTGCTTCGGCACGAAGTGTTATTGAGGCCGCAACTTTTGGTAAAACTTTAAAACTAATTTCAGTCATTAAGCCAAGCGTACCCATAGCGCCTGCCTGTAAGCGCGACACATCATAGCCGGCTACGTTTTTCATCACCTTGCCACCAAAACGCAAAAAATCACCATTGCCGTTAATTAAATTAACACCAAGCACATGATCGCGAATAGAGCCCAACCAAGGTCGACTTGGGCCTGATAAATTAGTGGCAAACGAACCGCCAAAGGTTGCATTGCCATCAAAGCGAGGAGGATCGCAGGCAAGTACCTGTTTGTTTTCTGCGAGAGCATCGTCAATTTCTTTTAAGGTTGTGCCTGCACGAACCGTCATCACGAGCTCTACGGGTTCATAATTTATAATCCCAGTATGCTCTTTAGTAGAAATAACCTGAGCTGCGTCATCTTGAGTGCTACGACCTAAGTTTTTTTTGGTCCCGCCGCCCTCAATAATAATTTTTTGTTTTTTATCGATACAGCTTTTTACTTGATCAATAAGTTGTGAGCTTTGGTCGCTCATGCAGCATTACCCCCTTCATTTAAAGCTTCATCGTTAGCGGGTTTTTTAAGTAAAGCACGGTATTCCTGACAGCGCTTTAACACGGGAATACCCTTGCCTGGATTCAAAGTACCATTGGCATCAAAAGCTGCTTTTATTGAATGGAACTGGGCAATCTCTAAGTCATTAAACTGCACTGCCATCTGGCGGATTTTTTCTAAACCAACGCCGTGTTCACCCGTAATACAACCACCTACTTCGACGCATAATTCTAATATTTTTCCGCCAAATTCTTCAGTCTTTTCAAACTCACCGGGAATACTTGAATCAAATAAAATTAATGGATGAAGGTTACCGTCGCCCGCATGAAATACGTTGGCAACACGCAAGTCATAAACTTCAGACAAGCGATTGATCTCTGTTAACACGTGCGATAACTGACCACGAGGAATAGTGCCGTCCATACAATAATAATCTGGAGATATCCGTCCTACCGCAGGGAAAGCTGACTTTCGACCTTTCCAAAATAAGGCGCGTTCGGCTTCACTTTGCGAGATGCGTACGCTGGTTGCACCTAATTTTTTAAAGAGGCCAGCAACTTGATCGATATGTTCTTGAACTTCTTCAACGGTGCCATCGACTTCGCATAATAAAAGCGCCTCGGCATCCAAAGGATAACCGGCTTTTGCAAAGGCCTCAGCAGCTTTAATTGCATAGCCATCCATCATTTCTAGGCCACCAGGGATAATGCCCTCAGAAATAATTGCACCGACGCAATCTCCTGCAGTTTTAACCGAATCAAAACCTGCCAATATAACTTGTGCTTTTTCTGGAAGTGGAAGTAGTCGCACGGTGACTTCGGTAATAATACCAAGCATGCCTTCAGAACCATGAATTAGAGCCAGGAAATCTGCACCATACGTGTCTAGACCATCGCTACCGATAGTAACAAGCTCACCTTCAACAGTCACCATCTGTAGTTTTATAATGTTATGAACCGTAAGTCCATATTTAAGACAATGAACTCCGCCGGCGTTTTCTGCGACATTACCACCGATAGAGCAGGCAATTTGAGATGATGGATCAGGGGCATAATATAAACCCACATCGCTAGCCGCCTCGCTAATCGCAAGATTGCGCACGCCAGGCTGAAGCCTCGCAGTTCGAGCTAGCGGGTCTATGTTTACAATATTTTTAAATTTGGCTAGGGATAAAACAACGCCATCTTTATGGGGCGTAGCACCCGCCGATAGACTAGTACCAGCACCGCGAGCAACCACAGGAACTTTGTTCTCATGGCATAGCCTCATTACACGCTGGATCTGCTCGACATTATCGGGCAAAACCACCAATTTTGGCATTTCTGTATAGGCTGCAAGGCCATCACAATCGTAGACTTTTTGAGTTTCTTTATCCACGATCACGTACTCGGGATCAATAAACTGCCTGAAAGTTTCTGCTAGTATTTCTATATTATTTATCTGTTTCATGTCGCTCACTTTTTATTAATAAACGTTTCAGCAACTCAAAACACTTTAACCTCAAAATAATCGAAATATCTTAACTTTGATTTTAACTAGTCTGCTGAAACCTTTGGACTAATAATTCTTTACCCGCGTTCTACTCTATAAACCGACTTAAGTTGTTATTTAAATCGATAACTCCTTAGAACTGTGTTTTGTGCTCACGAATATTGAAGCTGCCATCCGCAAGAACCTTAATACGTTTTATTGTTGATTAAAAAAATCTAGACCCGCTTGAGCAACCTCTACATCTTGTGAAGGAGCACTACCGCTTACACCAATACCACCAACACACTCGCCATCGACAACAACAGGTATACCACCGCCTACCGTACTAATGCGACCACCCGCTTCGGTATGTATCCCAAATGCCAAGTTGCCAGGAACATTAACTGCATTATAGTCTTGTGTTGATTTACGAGCAGCACCCGCTGTATAGGCCTTGTCTTGTGACAGTAAAATACTATGCGCTTTACCACCGTCCATACGCTCAAACGCGATCAAATTACCAGAGTCATCGGCTACAGCAATACACATAGGCACACCGATTTCTATTGATTTTTGTCTAGCGCCTTCTATTAGTATATAAGCGTCTGCAATGCTTAAACGTTTAACTGATAACATATGATTTGATTCCTTATTGATTATTGATATTGCTAGTGACGCCTCTAATTACCTATCTTTATTTAAATTGAGCAGCTCTAGCTTGCTTAACAAATCAACAATATAGAATATATCAGAGGTCAACTGTCACAACCAGATGTAAGCAATTATACAGGCAGGGGATATTTAATACTGCATACCAATTCAACTAATGGTCTTACCAGTAAAATTAATAATGAAATTTGAAACCACCGAATATAAAGGCTGACAGACGCAGACGACTATAATATGATAACTGGTCATACCAGAATAAAGTATTAAGACCTAAAAACATGAACAAAGATAATACCCCTCATACTCGATCTTCACTCATTTCACGACATCTCGAAGAGCTTATACTTGATGGCACACTTCAACCCGGAGATAAGATCCCATCAGAACGGCAATTGTGTCAACGTCTAAACGCCTCAAGACCTTTGATCAGAGAAGCATTAAAAGAACTACATGGACGCGGAGTCATCGACACACAACACGGCAAAGGTTCTTTTGTCACCGGTATGCTTGATGAGGCTGATAATAAAAATTCACTCACACGGTTATATGAAAATCATCCTAGACTTCTCTACGATTTATTAGAGGTACGTGAATTACTCGAAGGCGAGGCTTCTTCTCTAGCCGCCGAACGTGGCACTACAAAAGATTTGTACAAAATAACGAAAGCCTACCAAGCAATGAATCAGTCACCAGAAAATCAAAAAGATCTTTTAGACACAGCCCAATTAGATCATGCCTTTCATCGTTCTATTTATGAGGCCTCACATAATCCGGTATTAATTCATACTCTTCAAAGCTTAATGCAATTAATGCTTAATAGCGTTGTCGATTCTATTACTAGCCTTTATCATCTCGATCGTCAAAAAAAACAGATAGATAGCCATCATCTCAATATTTATAATGCCATCATAAATCGCGAACCTGAAAAAGCTAAACGCATGGCTATCGAGCATATACATAGCATCCGTGACCGAATGCTTGAGATAGAACGCGAAGAGGAGCGTAGTAGACGCGCAAACCGTTGGCAAAAAGATGCAACTGGTTAACTTTAATTGCGCCAAAGTATATCCTAGATAATAACTGGAGATTATTATGCATGAAAAAATAAACGAAGACGCTCTCAAGGCACTTAAAATTGCCTTCAGTTATATGCCTAAAGCGATAGAGGTGAATCAATATGACTACGGCGAAAATTATAAAAATGTATTAGAACATATCGAGATAGTGCGTGAAGTTTTGTTTGTTAATGACGTCGATCCTGAGGAAGTAGCGGGAGAAATCAATCCAGATAATACACCTAACTCATGTTATTAATTTGATGATGAATAATTTATACAGGCAACACTATGAATATTGATTGGCATTCAACTCATGCGGCCCTATGGTGGCAGCATAAAAGACAGTTTCGCGCAGTCACAGCGCTAGACCCTATTGAGCTCGATGCTTTAGTCGGGATAGAAAAACAAAAAAATGATCTGTAAGATTTACCAGAGATTATTGACGATATACGTGACCTACCACAAAAATTTATTATTTTTTGTGATTATTTTTCTTTCGAAGAGAACGAAAATAGTTATGTAGCACTGAAAACGATCATTGATGACTCAATGGAATTGTCACCAAACAATGTTTTATTATATGTTACGTCAAATCGCAGGCACTTAATGCCTGAATATATGTCTGACAATAACGGAACAGAGGTTATCGACGGCGTACTTCATTACTCTGACACCGTAGAAGAAAAAATATCTCTTTCAAATCGATTTAGATTGTGGCTTTCGTTTTATCCGCAGGATATTGATAGCTATTTAGATATTGTAGACAGTTATTTTTTAGATTTTGAAGGCGCGCGCGACGAACTTCACTCAGCCGCTAAATTATTTGCAGCCACGAGAGGTTCAAGAAGTGGGCACACAGCTAAACAGTTTTTCAATTCATATTCAGATTAACGCTAACAGGCCTATTAAAATTTTATAACCTGATTACAGCGCCTTAATCTTAACAGCAGCGCAGGACTCGACAAATGTTTAACAAAGAAAATTTTATTGCACAATGTAGAGAATTAGCCTCGCAAGCAGATAGTCATAAGCATATTAAAAATTTATTAGACGATGCTTTGAAAGATCCTGTGAGCATTATGACTGAACTGGGCAAACCTGCATCTGCAGGCTTTGACGTTTTATACTCTTCCAATAACTTATCTATTATTAATTTCGTATGGGCTCCAGGAATGGAGCTTCATGCCCACAATCACAATCTATGGGCTGTTATTGGTATTTATATCGGTGCGGAAGAAAATACATTTTATGTAAGGCGCAATAACACTATCGTTAAGCAAAACAGCAAAAACATTACCGCTGGTAATGCAGTAATGCTTGGCCGTGAGGTGATTCACTCGGTTAAAAACGCAACGGAACAATTTACTGGCGGCATACATATTTATGGCGGTGATTTTATTAATATAGAAAGAAGCCAGTGGGATCAGAGCTCATTTAAAGAGTCTGCTTATGACATGGAAGATACTAGAAAAATATTTGCTGATGCAAACAACAAATAACTCAGTTATTTGTTGTTATAATAGCTACCAACAATTTGCAAATAAAAGCATTAATAAAGGCTTTTTACTTTCGCATCTCGACATTAGGATTCCTCCAAAAAAGATAGCTAGTTACTCAATCTCCTCCAAAACTGTGTTCTTCCCAGAAAGGGAGCGCCGATGAAACCTCGAACTTTTAATTCATCGCCATTACTTTGCAAGCTTAGCTTGACCGAGTAAGTCTTACCTTTTTTAGGATCCAGAATTTCGCCGCCGCCCCAAGATTTTTTATTTTCAGCTCTGGTAACATTCCATAAAATAACCATGCCTACAAGAGGTTGGCTAGCTCTTTCACCCTTACATTTTTTACATGTTGAATTACTGCTTGGATCAAGCAATTCTAATATTTTCCCGTGTAATACATTTCCAACATAATAGATTTCGATATTACTTTTTGGCTTACCACTTTCGTCATCAATAGTTTGCCGCTTGCCAACTGGAGAGTCTGCCGATACAGCAACTACAGAACACATACAACTTATTGCGAATAAGAAAGTTTTGCAGAAAGTTAATTTTTTATTGTTATTTTAAAAATTATTTAAATATATAAGTTCATTTTTTTCCTTATTATTGAATTTAATATTTTTACGCCACCATCACTACTAATGCTTATTGGATTTAGTAATAGGCTTGCTTGTCTTCGCCTTTTAAAGCTTTATCGTGATAGCGAAGATGGCTCTCAATAAAACTAGCAACAAAGAAGTAACTATGATCATATCCCTCATGCATTCTTAGGGTTAATGGGTAGTTAGTTTTCTCACATACCGCCTGCAGACATTCTGGCTTAAGCTGTTCTTTTAAAAACTCATCCGCCTCACCTTGGTCAATCAACATTGGCAGTTTCTTGTTGCTTTTACTGATTAAAAGTGTCGCATCATACTGCGCCCAAGAGCTGCGATCTTCACCTAAATAAGCAGTAAACACTCTTTCGCCCCAGGCGCAATTTGTTGGATTACAAATAGGTGAAAAGGCAGATACTGACTTATATTTATTAGGGTTTTTTAAAGCAATTGTTAAAGCACCATGCCCTCCCATAGAGTGACCGCTAATGCTAGCTTTATCTGTCACAGGAAAATTAGCGGATATAACTTGCGGCAATTCATCAACAACATAATCATACATATTGTAATGTTCACTCCAAGGAGCTTGCGTTGCATTTAAATAAAAGCCAGCGCCTGAGCCAAAATCATAAGTGTCGTGCTCACCCGGTAAATTTGTTCCTCGAGGGCTTGTATCTGGACAGACAATAGCAATTCCAAGTTCAGATGCAACGCGTTGAGCATTCGCTTTTTGCATAAAATTTTCATCGGTGCAGGTAAGGCCTGATAACCAATATAAAACCGGCACTGTTTTATCTTCTGCTGCCGGTGGCAAATATATTGAAAAAATCATAGTGCAATTCAAGCTTTTCGATTCGTGCTGACAACGTTTAACCCAGCCGTCAAAAGACTTATTTTCGGATAATATTTTCATACGCTTCAACCTTATAATATTTATATTTGATCAATAACTTTAACAATCATAAAGCTTGCAAAATAATTTTAGACTAGCAAGCTACCAACACTATAAAGTAAAATTGCCACCACAGTTAACTTAGTGACGGTATATAAAGTTTTATTCCAGCGTTTGAATTTTTTCAATAAAGCTTTATAAGCATTTAAGCCTTTGCCTAACTTATTGCCGAAACCAGTATATTTTTTGTCTAAATTATCAACTGCAAATATTCGATTAAACCAAAAACCAAACCAGTAATATATTTTTTGAACGCTTGCACTTTTGAGAGGACGATCAATGTCGGTCATCAAAATAATTCGCGGTATTTCAGTATTATTGTGCGCAGAATGTTGATAAGTTTCATCAAAAATAATCGCGTCACCATCGGCCCATTGATAATTGTCGCCGTTTACCATTAGTCCACAGCCTTCATGATTAGGAGTGCTAAGGCCTAATGAATATCTTAAGGTATAAGCAAAGGGATCGTGATGATTGCTGAGTTGTTTTCCCGGGTTTAAGCAGGCAAAAAGAGCCATGCGCATTGATGGAACTTGATCAATCAATGCCATTGTTTTTGGTGCCAACTTATGGGCAGATGGAATTTTATTATCATATATTTTTAAATAAAAACTTGTCCATCTATTATTTTTATAAAAACTACTGCCCGGCAAATCATCTTCTTTTATTGCAATATGACCTTGCTGGTATAAAAGCAATGCTTCATCTCGAACATCTTCCCAATTCTCTTGAATTATTTTTAATTCAGGAAAATAGGCTTGATCGATTCTTGGAGTTAAGGGTACTTTAGATAATAAATATGCAGGAATATTAAAAGGTACCATAAAAGTAGAGAAATCGCTTAACTGACGACTCAAAGAAAAGTGTTTTTTATTTCGCATCTGAATAAACATAATGCTGGCAATGTATACTAAAATAATACATGTTATTAAAATCATAAATTTCTCTTTACACTATCCTTTCATCGAGAAGACTCATATCGGGTAATAATTTAGTCTGCTTCTTTCAAGAAAAATAAATTAATCGTAAGATTATTACCTGATTAACCTTTGTATGGATTTATTAAACGCATTGCTTTGTCGCATTAAGCCAACATCCAGTTAATCGCTTTTAATCAACTATTGATCTACTATTAGTAAATAACGACCGAGCGAATACTTTTACCCTCGTGCATTAAATCAAAGGCTTTATTAATATCATCTAGCCCCATGGTATGCGTTACCATTTGATCTATTTGAATTTCACCTTTCATATACTTATCAACATAACCCGGCAACTCAGAGCGACCTTTGACGCCACCAAATGCAGTGCCTCGCCAGACACGACCCGTCACCAACTGAAACGGGCGCGTTGAGATTTCTTGACCGGCTCCAGCAACACCAACAATAACAGATTCACCCCAACCTTTATGACAACATTCTAAGGCCGAACGCATTAAGTTAACATTGCCGATACATTCAAACGAATAATCGACACCGCCGTCGGTTAATTCAACAATAACATCTTGAATAGGCTTATCATAATCCTTAGGATTGATAAAATCTGTCGCTCCTAGCATTTTAGCCATTTCAAACTTATCTGCGTTAATATCAATACAATAAATTCGCTCAGCTTTGGCCATCACGGCACCTTGAACGACACTTAAGCCAATACCGCCTAAGCCAAAGATAGCAACTGTCGAGCCCGCCTCTACTTTAGCGGTATTAAGAACAGCTCCGATACCTGTAGTGATGCCACAACCTAACAAACATACTTTATCTAAGGGGGCTGCTTTATTAATTTTGGCAACGGCTATTTCGGGAACTACCGTATATTCAGAAAATGTTGAGGTACCCATATAATGGAATATAGCTTTTCCATCCTTAGAAAAACGCGAGGTCCCGTCAGGCATTAGGCCCTTACCTTGAGTGGCTCGAATAGCCTGACAAAGGTTCGTTTTACCCGACAAACAAAATTTACACTGCCCACATTCAGGCGTGTATAAAGGAATAACGTGATCGCCAACCGCTAGTGATGTAACACCTGCACCGATTTCTTCAACAATCGCACCGCCCTCATGACCCAACACAGCCGGGAAAATGCCCTCAGGATCATCACCAGATAGTGTGTATGCATCGGTGTGACAAACACCGGTTGCAACCACTCGCAACAAAACTTCACCAGCTTTAGGACCCTCGATATTAATTTCTTCAATAGTTAATGGCTTTCCCGCTTCCCAAGCCACCGCAGCGCGTGTTTTCATTTTATCTCTCTTCAATCAATTAGTGTGTTTCTAATAGTTTTATTGTATCAACATATAGATACGATGCACATCTCTCAGCGCATCACTCTATATACAGATTTACAATTTGAAATGTGTCAACATGATGAACTTGTAAACATACTTCCGGTCTTTATATAAGATCAAAAATATAAAATTCTTGAACTGGTCACTGTCATATGGCAAATCTAACAAAGTACTTAATTTTCGTTATATTAACTTTTTTAGCACATCAAGTAGTAGCTCAAGTTCAAGGGGTCGACTACAACTGGGAAAAAAAGAAAGACACGGACGACATAGCTATTTATACCAGTAAAGTACCCGACTCTATATATGACGCATTTAGGGGGGTTATGACTGTAGATGGAACTGCCAATGCTCTTGTGTCTTTGGTAAAAGATACCTCAACCTGTAGCCAGTGGGTAGATTTATGCAGAGAGGCTTATATTCATTCACGTATTTCAGATACTGAATATTATGTATATTCTTACAATGACATTCCCTTTCCTATTGCTGATAGAGATGTTATTTCAAGAACAGTTTGGACACAAAATCCCGACACCTTAAAAATAACCATGTCTGCTTACCCTGAACCTGAGCTTGTTCCAAAAACTAATGCTGTTCGAATCGAGGATGCTTTTTCACAGTGGCATTTTACACCCCAAAGTGACGGCACAACGCTCGTCGAGAGCTTTGGGCATATCAACCCAAATGGACCTGCGCCAGCTTGGTTAACCAACAGCCTGCTCGTAGGCTCACCTTATAAAACATTAAAAGCCATGAAATCGATGATAGAAACAGGGAGTTATAATCCGAAACAAGCTACCTTTGTTAAAGAAACTGCAACGAAAAACTAACCTCAAATGGCAATAAAATTAGTGTCCATCAACGTAATTTCTTGAATCGTTATATGCTGTATCTGTGATAGATTTTACTCGGCTAACTATCTTTTTAATTTTACCTACAAATGTTGATGTTTAAACAGTTTTTAACACAACCTTTAATCAAAAAAAGAATGCGAGGCATAAGCTCGCATTCTTTTTTTACGAACAATTATTTTGCGCTAACAATATCCATGATTAGCTTTCCATCAATTTTAATGGGGCCATCTTCTTTAGCACCTAAATAGTATTCGAAAATTCCTGTTTTTGTGCCACCAGCTTCACAATGAAGCATTAACATGAGCATTTCATCTGATTTAACTGGTTCAGTTAGAATAGCGCTTAGGTTTTTTTTCACTTTTTTTAGCGGTGCATGACCAACAACTACGCCAGGTTTTTTATTGGCATCGGTACGATGAACAACTAACCAGCCATTACTTTCAGCCATTATTTTTTCTGCAGTAACAGTACCGCCAGAAACATCTTGGTCATTTCCATCAACACTCATCTGGTGATGACCTGCAAATGCAGATCCGGTTATTAGTAAAATGCCAAAACTATAGGCGATGCGTGACGCTGTACTTTTTATAACGTTTTTCATAAAAACTCCTGAGTTTATTTTATATAGCTTTCTGTAAAGTTGGACTAAAAATAGTCCAACTAACGATCAACACTGATAATGTTTTTGAGTTGATCTAACAACAGCTACGGAGTCTTTTAAAATAAGTTTCAGAAAAATAAACAACATTAAATTAAATGATAAAAAATTGAGAGCTGCTTTAGGTTTTGAATAACGAGAAGCGGATTTCAAAAGTTTAAATAGAGGTAGGATATAATTTTCCGTGAATAGCAGGGCCAGTTGGAACGCCAGTAGGAGAGCCTCCGGCAGGCTCTAGACTAATCCCAAAAGTAGCCTTGCGAATGATAGCCGGCTCAAAGTCGAGCTCTTTTTGGATAGGGCTGACAATTGAAGTTAATAAACCGAGCGAGCGTGGAGTTGGACCAAATTCATCGGCTTTAATCCAAAATTGATAGGTTTTACCTGTTTGTTCTTCAGCGGTTATTGACCTTACCGTCAGCTGCTGTGTTTTAATATTAATTGACATTATAAGCGAGGGCTGCTTGTCATCTGCGTGAAATACCGCAACGAAGGGTTGCTCTTGAGGGAAAATATCGGTGTACGCAACAATAAAGGCTGCTAGACCCGCTGCTATTGCAGTCGCTCCCGCGGTGCGCCAGCGTTTAATTTTAATGCGCATGGAATCAATATCAACAACATTTTTTTGCCTCAATGAAGGATTGATATCTGGTTTGTTCTCATTTTCTGGCAAGGTTGTATGCATGTCGAGCTTTGCAAATAAATCATCCAGCAAGTCTGCTCCCGGTTCGATATCTTGCACATAATCATTTAACGGCGATAATCCATGTTCCCAATCAATATGAAGAGCCAATTAACGGCATGAATGTGAATTAAAAAAATACAAATAACATTCTTTTGATGCCAAGGCTCAACGGGTTAACAACTCCATAAAGACGCTTTTACCTTATAATTAATGCATACGATTATGATCTTCATGACAGTATACGGACATTTATAACCTGTTAGATTGGTCTAAAATTAGTATTAATTTACTTGTGATAGCTAGTTAAATAAGCTTATTTAAACCTAAGCAAAGACCTCAGATTAAAGCATAAACTAATTCTCAATTTCTTTTATATGATAAATTTAATTATTTGCATCTAACAAACTACAAAGTTTTAAATCTCAACTAATACAAACTTTAGCTTTATACTAGCGAGACGATAAAATATTGGTAAAGCTTCTATTTCAACATCAAATTGATGCATCCTCTCTTATGACTATGCCAAATATTCAATTCTGCTGCTGATTGTGGCTTACTAAATGTGACGCTATAAGGATAAGGAAAAATCGTTGCTTTTTTGGTATCATTTTACTAGTTAGATTATTTAAACCAATATTTTATTGATATGAAATGGCATGAGCCGTCAATACTATCTTATTTAATAGCCCTTTCACTTTATAAGTAACACAGGACAAACATGACCGAAGAAACTGAACACAAACTCAATCTCAGAAATTTAACATTAGATGACTTCGCTGATATCAAAAAATTAATGGATGAAGCATACCCCGGTTTAGGTGGTTCTTGGCCAATGAAAATATTTAAAACTCAGCTGCAAGTGTTTCAAGAGGGTCAGATTTGTATTGAGGACCACGGAGTAGTTGTTGCTGCCGCCTTTAGCGTCATTGTTGATTATGATAAATTTGGCGATCAACATACCTATGATGAAATTACTGGCAATGCTTATTTAACAACACATGATCCATTGGGCGATGTGTTGTATGGAGTTGATATATTTGTCTCGCCTCGATACCACGGCATGCGTTTAGGTCGGCGTCTTTATGAAGCCCGCAAAGAGTTGTGCTACAACCTTAATTTAAAAGCTATTGTTGCAGGCGGAAGAATTCCAAACTACCAGGATTACTCTAAAACGTTGACACCTCAAGCCTATATTGAACAGGTAAAAAAGAAAGAAATCTACGATCCGATTCTAACCTTTCAGCTGTCAAATGAATTTGAAGTTAAACGGGTAATGAAAGGTTATCTACCTGAGGATAAAGAATCACACGGTTATGCGACACTTTTAGAATGGACAAATCTTTATTACGATCCTGAAAAGTCTGTTCTTTTCGGCGCAGCTCCGACCAGTGCTCGCATTGGATGTGTGCAATGGCAAATGCGTTCCCTCAACTCTGTTGATGAATTAATTCAACAAGTCGAATTTTTTATTGATGCACTATCAGACTATCAATGCGATCTTGCTCTTTTTCCTGAATTTTTCAATGCGCCATTAATGGGTATTGAAAGTCATGATAATTCAATTGATTCTATCAAGGCATTATCGGAGTATGGCTTAGAAATTGTAGATGCTATCTCTAAGCTTGCGGTTTCATACAATATTAATGTTATTGCTGGCTCTATTCCAATTATAGAAAATGATGAGTTGTTAAATGTCTCTTATCTTTGTCGTCGCGATGGAACCACAGATGCACAATACAAGCTTCACCCTACTCCATATGAAAAACGCGCGTGGATCATGCAAGGCGGCAGCGATCTAAGAGTTTTTGATACCGATTTTGGAAAAATAGGCATTCTTATTTGTTACGATGTTGAATTCCCGGAGCTTGCTCGCCTACAAGCAGAGCAAGGTATGCAGATGCTGTTTGTGCCTTTTTGGACAGATACTAAAAATGCCTACCTTAGGGTGCGCATTTGTGCTCAGGCTCGCGCCATCGAAAATGAATGCTATGTTGCAATCGCTGGTAGTGTCGGCAACTTGCCAAAGGTTGATGGTGCAGATATTCAATATGCTCAATCGGCAGTTTTTTCACCGTCAGATTTTTCTTTTCCTCACGATGCTATTTTGGCGGAAACCACGCCCAATACAGAAATGACTCTGATTGTTGATCTAGATCTAGAAAAGCTAAACAGACTGCAAAATGAAGGATCTGTAAGAAACTTCTTAGATCGCCGCAGAGATCTTTATAAACTCGAATGGCTTGGCAATAAATAAAATTTGTTAAAATTTATCACGCTTAAAAAAAATAAGGCGTGGCATCTAATTTTTAATGACGAGATACTGTCCGACTATTTCACTTTAACGAACTTTTTTGCTCAATCGGAGTCCATTGATTTAGACACTAAATATTACTTAGGATATACCTATGCTTCGATGGACCGCTGTATTTTTTAGTTTAATCAGTTGTTTTAATGTTAACGCTGCTAATAATTTAACGTCATTAAATGATAACGGTATTCAAAAATGGGAGCCTAAAGAATTTTCTGGCAAATCAATTTACACCATAGAAAACTATAAAGGACGTTTGGCACTAAAGGCATTAAGTCAAAATTCAGCATCGGGGCTTGGATTAAAAAGGAAAATTGATCTTTTAAAAACTCCTTATATTAACTGGAGCTGGCTTGCAGAAAAGAGCCTGACAGATCTAGAAGAGCGCACTAAAGATGGCGATGACTTTGTTGCACGTATTTATGTTGTGATTGATGGAGGGTTTTTTATTTGGAAAACTAAATCATTAAACTATGTTTGGTCAAGCAATCAAGATCAAGGATTAGTTTGGAACAACCCCTTTGCAGGCTCGAACGTAAAAATGATGTCAGTTCAAGGCGCCGAATCTCAACAGGGTAAATGGTACGATCAAAAACGTAATGTATATCAAGACTTAATTGATACTTTTGGCGACAAAGGCGATGATGCCGCAAATCAAAAAGCTTATCGACACATAGACCTGGTGGCTATTATGACAGATACGGATAATAGTGGAAAAGAAGCAGAATCTTATTACGGCGATATTATCTTTAGTAAAATGTAGTTAACCTTTAATAAAGTTACGGCTTAAACATAACAGCCGTAAAATAAATTCATTATATAGCTACGGATTACTTAACGTTGTCAAAGGTGATTTTAAAAGGTTATATTATCGTAAGCTCTGACGATCTTAATACTGTCAAGCGGGAACTTATTACGCACATAGCATTAAGTAAAAAGGAAAATGGCTGCCTTCTATTTGAGGCTAATCAAGACACAGAAAATCCTCTCAAATTTAATTTTTATGAGGAGTTTTTAAATCGAGAAGCTTTGTCTAAACATAAACATCGGGTTGAAATGTCAACATGGTTAAAAGTTACTATTAATGCTGAGCGTCATTTTGAAATAAAGGATACAGACTAGCCCACATCACGACTATATAATATTTATAATTATCACCTTTGTAGATATGAGTTTTGATTTCTTTTATTTCTACAAAGAACGACTCTTTAGTTTCAACTTATCGATTCTGTTAACATAAAATATTCGCTTAGTAAAATTCTTCAACGACTGGATTAACATGAATAAAAAAATGACTGGTATTGCACTTATAATTATAGGTGTAGCTTTAGCTATCTGGGGTTATAATATATATGATTCAGCGGGCTCTCAGATTGGCAGAGCACTCAATGGTAGTACACCAATAGAGGCATGGGTAGGCATGGTTGGTGGTGCGATCTGTGTTGTGTTTGGAATTATAAAAGTAAAGTAAATCATTAATAAAAATACCTAACCTTTATGAAATGCCCAAATTGTAAAATTGAAATTACTATCAACAAAAAAGATTGTGTAAAAGTGGGGTTGTTACATCGCATATTTGACTGTACTAATTTCGCCATAAAATTAAGTAATCCCGTTAAAGGCGAATGCATTCGCCGAGTTGCCTTTTTATTTTTAATCTCAGGAATTTTATCTTTTGGCGGGAGATGGTCTATGCCTGAACCGACTCCAACCTTTTTTATTTTGATCGGCGTAGGATTATTAATTTTAGCTGCAAAGCAGATGACTTATGCTGTGGTATATAAAAAGACACACTAAATCTTTGGGGGAACATACTCCTACTTTATTATCACATTAATAGTATTGGGGCTCGTAACTAATATACCGACAACGAACAACCTTAGTAATGATACACATCTAGCTTCTAGCTCTTAACCTCTAGATATATGTACTTATAATTTTTACCACTTACTCTCTTTTTTAAAAACTGAATATTAACTAAACGTAGCTTACGTAATATTGGACTTATAATACTGACATGAAATTACTACTTTCTGTTTTATTATTCCCTGTTTTATCACTATACGAATCCGAGAGATTCTATCAAGATAAATATTGCCAAGGTATTAAAGAGTATGTCCTTTCTGACAGGACTCGCGTTGACTGTGTTACAGACACTCATGCAATTGAGTATGACTTTGCAAAAAAATGGGCTGAAAGTATTGGACAATCTTTAGGGTATGCATTTGAGACAAATAAGAAAGCAGGGATAGTCCTCATGGTTGAAGACAGTTCAGATTATAAGTATTGGATTAATCTAAACTCTATCATTCAACACTATAAATTGCCCATAGATACTTGGATTATTAATGAATAGTTGCTTATAAACTTTATGGCATCGTTATTGTTAGGTATTTTTTTATCTATTACCTTGATTATTTTTTTGCGCTCGCCCTAACGTTGCCTATACCTTTTAAGCATCGGCTTAATAAGGGTCTATCCGATTAGGATGATTAGAATCTTTGGCAGCTAACATTTTTCTGCCCTTCATAAATACTTATTGGCTCATATAACGTATTCGACGTTTTTCTTTGAGCTTGTGTAAGTCAGTTATTACTAAACCATCAACACAATTATTAAAATCAGG
Source organism: Cellvibrionaceae bacterium (assembly GCA_034111645.1). GTDB lineage: Bacteria > Pseudomonadota > Gammaproteobacteria > Pseudomonadales > Cellvibrionaceae > CANLBN01. Next base: position 44,909 of record JAWUWW010000039.1, on the reverse strand, counting down.
GTCGATACCAAAACTGAGAAAATGCACACCATCGTCTTCAAACAGCTCGGTATATTGTTTATACAATGTCGGAATCGCAACGCCCATATTGCTCATCATACTTTTTAATGTCGAGAAATCTTCCTTGTAGTTATCGCCATTAAAGATACCATGAATTGATTGCGGTACTTGATAGGGTGTGTTGGATATCGCTAATGCTTCTGTGCTAGAAAAGTACAATTGATAAAAGCATACTAGCAAATCCTTCGCCGTGCTCGGTAGTGCATCACTCAGTGATACAGGTCCAAATAAATAACGGTATTGTGGTCTATGCTTTAGAAATGCTCCAATGCCATACCATAAATAATCTAAGCTGCGCTTGCCCCAATATTTAGGTTGAATAAAGCTGCGGCCTAGCTCTAAACCTTGTTCGAAATAAGGCTGCATTTTTTCACTGTATTCAAATAGCGTTGCACTATAAAGTTTGTTTTTTTCTTGCGTTAACAGTTTTGCATCTCCAAAACGATAGGCTCCTACAATTTCTAAATCATTTTTATCCCATAAAATAAGATGATAATACTCATTATCATACTGGTCTATGTCACGACGCCGATTTGTACCTTCGCCCACAGCACGAAATGCAATTTCTCGCAGGCGACCAATTTCTCGCAAAATAGGCGAACTATTTTCGTAGCGATATAAATAAATATCTTTGCCATCGCTCGTATTCCCTAAATGCTCACATTGGCGCATAGCCTTTGATAAGGCTTTTCTATCTTCAGACGGTGCAATTGCTTTTTGAGTGGTAAAAATAACACGTCTATTTTGACCCAGTCGATACAAATGTTTTTGCAGTAGCTTAACTTTTTGATGTGAAGAAATAGAGATATTATTATAACTATCATATGGAATTAGCTCGCCAACTCGCATAGGTAAATGTTTGGTACGCTGTTGAAACATTTCACGCACCAACAACAAGGTCGCTAGTGGTTTGTATATCATGGAAAGCGTATAAAATAATGGTGAATTTTTCCCATCTATAAAAACAGGTAAAATAGGTGCTTTAGCATTTGCAGCTATTTGTAAAAACTCACTTTTCCAGCGACTATCTCTTACTCCTTGCGGCTTTAAACGGGATACCTCGCCAGCGGGGAAAATAATTAACGTGCCTTCATTTTGTAAATGGGCTTGAATGTTGTCTTGTTGTTTTTGATACGTATTTTCATCCGCTATGTTCATCGGTAAAAATAATGAATGCAATGGGGTAATAGACATAGACCTTTCGCTGGCGACAACTTTGAGGTCTCGGCGTACTTCGCTCACTAATTTAATTATTGCCAATCCATCAAGAGATCCGATAGGGTTATTGGCAATAATGACCAGCTTGCCTTCGGACGGAATGTTCTCTTTTTCTGTGTCGCGGGTAGAGTAACTGAAATGGAAATGTTCTAAAATTTGCTCTACAAAATCTATACCATGGAGATGAGGGTATTTATTGCTGAAGTTGTTTATTTCTTTTTCTTTGAGGATGTAACGTAAGAAAAAACAGGTAGGTTTACTTAGCCATCGGTGATTTGATATTTTGGGATAGTGTTTTTCGAGTAAGGCGTCAACAGTAAACATAGGATAACTCATGTCAGAAAAAACTCTAAACATAAGTCTACGTTTTTTTTGTGACAATTTTATTAAGCTCTTGGGTGATGTGCAACACACACGCAATATTACGCTGCCTGCTTCACTTTTGCTGTTTTTGGTGATGATTCAACCGTATCCAATATTTTTGTAGCGTGCTCTTCTGACCAAAATATCAGATGAATATTACCTTGTTTGTCTTCTGTTAATGCAGAGCAGCTTTCTACCCAGTCACCATCGTTGTAATAGGTAATGCCGTCTATTGTCATAATTTCGGGGTGATGAATATGGCCACATACAATACCATCTACATTTTCTTTTTTTGCACGTGTGATGGCAGCTTGTCGGTAGCGAGCAATGGCATCGTTGGCGCCGCGAATACGAGTTTTTATATGGCCTGCCAATGACCAATAAGGATAACCATATTTAGTACGTATAGCGTTGAACCCGCGGTTGAGGAGCAAGAGAAAAACATAGGCTTTGTCACCTATCCAATTTTTTACACGACCAAAATATACCTCATTATCAAATTGATCGCCGTGAAGTAAGAGTAATTTTTTTCCTTTAGCGGTCTGATAAATATACTCTCGATGTATTTCTACATGCCCAAAAGTCATTTTGTCATATTTTTGTAGTGGGTCGTCATGATTGCCAGGCAAGTAGACGACACGAGTTCTATGCCCGCTATTATCTTCTTCCGGTAATGAAAGCAGTTTATGTAGCAATATATTATGTGCCGCAGGCCAGAGAAATCTTTTACTCAGCGCCCACAAATCTACAATATCGCCGACTAAAAATAAGGTGTCGATGATATTGTGATCTAAGAAATCAAGTAGATATTCTGCTTTACAATCCTTGGAGCCTAAATGAATATCAGACAACCACACCGTTCGGTAATGTGTTTTTTGCTTCATAACATCACGCCAATGATAAATACTATTTAATGCACACACCATAAATTATTAATATGACAAATTTATGAAAGCATTTACAACCTAAAAGACGTTAAATAGTGATGACAGCTTAAAAATGCCTAAAACTCTATTATAATTTTAATTAATATAAATGTATCCCTTACGGGGTTTCGTATTTATTAATTAGACTTTTTTGATTTAACATGTACGCTAACTTTTGAATAATAATTAAATAGTTATCTTGATAAATAACCTACAAACGCGCTTTTTTGTTGTTACTTTTTGGCGAGAGCATTATCATTTTTATAAAAAATTTTTTACTACTTTTTAAAATCACTAGATGTAACACCGTTAGCAAGTTTAGCGGCTAACAATAATAGTACCTCTAGATAAACTAGCCATTGACACTTTGGTTATTAAAGAATAATTTGGAATAAGTTTAACGCTTTCATTTATACTGACAAATAGACAACAATTAAGAGATATAAGTAATGGACATAACAGGATTAATAGTTCTTTTGGTAATTGGCGCCATAGCAGGCTGGTTAGCTGGAACAATAATGAAAGGCAGTAAATTTAGTTTACTAGGGAATATTGTAATCGGCGTTATAGGTTCGATTATTGGAGGTAGTATATTTGGTTCTCTGGGAATTTCTGCAGGCGGATTAATTGGGTCAATTGTGACTGCAACAGTAGGAGCTATCTTATTATTATATATTGTTAGACTTATCAAAAAATAATATTGAGAAATCTTAAAGAAATTGATCTCAATTTACAGAATAAATCAGCACATATTTTATTTAAGTGATTAATCATAGAACTCACTTTCAAACATCTTAGCGATAAAGAACTTAATAAAAAAATCTTATAAAAAAAGGATTATAAATATATTTTATAATCCTTTTTTTATAACTAGTAGCTTATTATAATTACACTCAAGTGTATTTATAATAAGTTGAAATTTATCGCTTCATTCTAACTTAATGAATAACCCTACAATTAACCGTGCCTTTGACGAGCTTCAATTCTTTTAATGCAAGATCACTAGCATCTGCGTCTACCTCAATGACCACATAACCTACCTTGTCATTTGTCTGCAAATACTGTGCAGCAATATTAATATTGTTATCAGAAAAAATTCGGTTAATTTCTGACAATACACCGGGTATATTTTGATGAACGTGGATAAGACGATGCTTACCTGGATGAGAGGGTAGCGCTACCTCAGGAAAATTTACAGCACTTGTAGTTGTACCATTATCAGAATATTTTATTAACTTCTCAGCGACTTCCAAACCAATATTTTGTTGTGCCTCTTGGGTAGAGCCACCAATATGGGGAGTTAAAATAGCATTATCAAATTTTCTCAGTGGACTAATAAACTCTTCATCATTACCCTTAGGCTCGACTGGAAATACATCAATCGCAACACCGGCAAGATGCTTACTCTCTAAAGCCTCACTTAATGCATCAATATCAACGACTGTACCGCGAGCCGCATTGATTAAAATTGAACCCGACTTCATCGCTGCAATTTCTTTTTGTCCAAACATATTTTTTGTCGACTGACTTTCAGGAACGTGCAGTGTGACTACATCGGACATTGCCAAAAGCTCATAAAGATCGCGAATCTGCATTGCATTACCCATAGATAACTTAGTCACTACATCGTAATAATAGACCTGCATACCCAAAGACTCTGCCAATACACTGGTTTGACTACCAATTGAACCATAGCCAACAATACCCAACACTTTTCCTCGCGCCTCGTATGAGTTTTTAGCATTTTTAAGCCAGCCCCCGCGATGGCAAACTGCATTCTTTTCGGGGATGCCTCGCAGCAACATAATTGCCTCCGCAAGTACTAATTCGGCTACTGAACGGGTGTTTGAGTAGGGTGCGTTAAAAACAACCACACCGTGTTCTTTTGCAGCCTCCAAATCAACTTGATTAGTGCCAATACAAAAACAGCCAACAGCTACTAACTTTTTAGCCTCGGCAAACACCTTGCGATTTAATTGTGTCCGTGAGCGTATACCAACAAAGTGTGCATCTTTAATTTTTTCGATCAAATCAACTTCTGTCAAAGCCACCTTTATATATTCAATATTAGAATAGCCCGCTTGAGTTAAACTTTCGACGGCAGTTTGATGCACACCTTCTAGGAGAAGAATGCGGATTTTTGATTTATCAAGAGAAATAGAAACCATTAGAATGAAAAGCCTCGACATTATTTGGAGTTTTATTAGGGTTAATTTATGAAAATCATCCATATTAGAATGAGAGAACCATAATACTTAGCGGCGCGAATTGTAACAGACTTCAAAAATAAGGCCTACCTTTTGGAGTTCGGCCTAAAATAGAAAGCTACTGGAGAACAACTTTTGGAACTTTTCTAAGGTTGAACGTGAGTCATCTCTTTTCAAATAATGTAATATCAACACTTTAAACGGGAGTTAAGATGCAATTAGTTTGGTTACGTAACGATTTACGCATAGCAGATAATCCAGCACTTCATTATGCCAGTATGGCTGGCGAATGTTTTTGTGTGTTTGTGATTAATCCAGAGCAGTGGCAAAATCATAACGACGCAGCTATCAAGCTAAACTTTACCTATAGGCGTTTAACGTCATTACAAACTGAATTAAACAGTCTAAACATTCCACTTAAAATAATCCACGCAACAAACTACCAGAAGATTCCTAAAGCACTGCTAGAACTTGCAGCTGTCACCGGCACAAGCGGTTTATGGTTTAACTATGAGTATCCGCTAAACGAATCATTACGAGATCAGGCCGTTACCGAAGCCTTCAATAATGCTGCAATAACGACACATGCTTATCATGGTGATGTTTTTCATGCCCCCGGCACAGTTAAAACACAAAATGATACTGTTTATCATGTATTTACGCCTTTTGCTCGACAGTGGAAAAAACAATTAACTGACACTGTAATTACGCCTTTGCCTGCCCCAAAAAAACAAGCCAAAACAGCTATTGAAGCTGATAATATTTCTCATTATTGGCCACAAGATACAGAGAATCATAGAGTTGACTTATGGCCAAGCTCAACTGGCGATATGACTAAGAAACTCAATAAATTTATGGCCACTGCGGCTATAAATTATAAAGATATCAGAGACATCCCAAGTATCGCTGGCACCAGCACACTCTCGCCTTATCTAACGTGCGGCGCTATAAGCAGTAAGCAATGCCTTTTAAGCCTCAGAGAGACGACCGGAGAATGGTTGGAGAGCACTTGGCTCAACGAGCTTATTTGGAGAGAATTTTATCGGCACTTAATCAGTATTTACCCACGCCTTTCGCGCCTAGATGACTTTAAAACTCTTAAGGCCCCAATTTCCTGGATCGATGATGGGAGACAATGGCAAGCATGGTGCACAGGTCAAACCGGCTACCCCATTGTTGATGCCGCGATGAGACAATTACTACAAACAGGATGGATGCATAATCGCCTGAGGATGGTAGTTGCCGCATTTTTAACAAAGCTTTTGTTAATAGATTGGCGCAAAGGCGAGCAGTTCTTTATGGAGCATTTAATTGATGGCGACTTTGCCTCCAATAACGGCGGTTGGCAATGGGCGGCCTCTACAGGCGCAGATGCTGCGCCCTACTTTAGAATATTTAATCCCTTAAGACAGTCGGAACGCTTTGATCCTGACGGTATTTTTATCAAAAAGCTATTGCCTGAACTGTCATCTCTCGATAAAAAATCTATTCACAACCCAAGCAACCAACAGCGTATTGCCTGTGGCTACCCTGAACCTATTGTTGACTATAAATTTGCTCGCGAGCGCGCACTTGCAGAGTACGCCGGAGCTATGGGCAAAGGCAAATGAAAAATCAGCTTTTACGTTATCAACTAACTTAGATTTATGCAGGATATTAGCGCGTAAAATTTTTAGATTCTTTGGTCATCCACTCTAAAAAACAGATGACTTTAGGCCGCCTAAAATAATGACGTGGCGCACATATAAAAAACTCTTGCTCTAAAGGTGCAGCATAATCAAATAATTTTTGGAGATTACCCGCCGCGACGATTTCTGCAGCCAGGGTATGCCTGACCATTGCTACGCCCTGCCCGCTAAGAACGGAATCAAGCACATAATGAGAGCCATCGAATTTAACCTGTTCTGGCAACTGATCTACTGTGAGCGTAGGGCTTGCAAAACCATGAGCGACTCTAAATCTTTTTATTTTTTTGAGCCAATAATCCCAACTCAGCTCAACCGCGGTATCGCTAAGCAATCTTAGCTTTCTTAAATCTTCGAGACGCTTTATTTTTTGTATTAAAATATAATTAGAATGGCTAACGGGATAAATAAATTCTTTCATCAGGAACTTAGACTCTAACCCCTCCGACCTATTGCTACTAAAGCGAATCGCCACGTCGCTGCTCTTGCGAGCAAAACTTTCTAGCTTGTCGGTCATATTGAGATTGACGGTAATGTCGGGATAAGCCTCGTAAAATCTCCCTAACCTAGGAATTAACCAACGCGAAGCAAAGCTCGGAGGTACAGAAACAGTAATTCTATCGGGTTCAGAATCACCTAATAATGACTCTGTACCCTGCTCAATCGCATCAAAAGCAATTTTGAGGTGAGGCAATAGTTGCGCGCCCTCTGCAGTCAGCTCAAGTGCGCGATGATGCCTGGCAAATAACGCCACCCCTAACGCATCCTCTAGCAAACGCAGTTGCTGACTAATGGCAGCTTGCGTAACAAACAAAACTTCCGATGCCTGCTTAATACTCATCAGCTCAGCAGTAACAAAAAAGTAACGTAGCCCTTTTAGATGATTATAAATTTTCAATTTAGATTTTCTTACGTTAAATGAAAAATTCTAGTTTGAATGACAGCGAATTAAAAACAATAATCGCCATATAAACTTCACTCATTAATCTTTAAGGAGATAATTATGACCACTGCAACACTTAAATACAATTTATGCCTTATCGAGAAAAAGGTATCACAGCAATCTATAGCTAAATTATTCTTATGTAAAGCGGAACAATTCTCAAAAAGGTACCACACTCGTCACATACTGAAAAATTTAACACAAGCTCAGCTAGACGATGTAGGGATCTGCCGAGACGACATTTAAATTGCGTATAAAAAGCCTTTTTGGAAATAAAAAAAGCCATATATTGTTTAAACACATGGCTTTTTATCTACATATTAGCTTATTGGCTATTATATCCCATCCATAAGAGTGTCAATTAATAGTAGACTAGCCAACAAAGATTTCGACGCCAGATTCGCGTCCCAACAGCAATACATTGGCTGGGCGTTGGGCAAACAAGCCATTGGTTACCACCCCCACAATAGCATTAATTGTTGCTTCTAAGTGAACGGGTTGATCAATCTTTAAATCATATACATCAACAATATCGTTACCATTATCGGTGACAACCCCGTCGCGATATTCAGGCCGACCACCCAACTTTGTCAGCTCACGCATAACATAGGCCCGCGCCATGGGAATCACTTCGACCGGAAGAGGAAAACGCCCTAATATATTCACCCATTTACTTTCATCGGCAATACACACGAACTCTTTGGCACAAGCAGCGACAATTTTTTCGCGCGTTAGCGCTGCCCCGCCACCCTTTATTAAACATAAATTTGCATCGGCTTCGTCAGCACCATCGACATACACCACTAAGCCATCAACATCATTTAAGTCATAAACTTTAATGCCATGATCATTCAGCCTTTTTGCAGTTGCCTCTGAACTCGCCACGGCACCAGCAAACAAGCTCTTAATATTTGCAAGCTCATCAATAAAGCAATTTGCTGTAGACCCAGTACCCACACCGACGATCGCACCTTTTGTTAATTTTGGTTGAATATAGCCAACAGCAGCTTTGGCGACAGCTTGCTTTAATTCGTCTTGCGTCATGATGTATTATCCAAATATAAGTTTCTTTTATTATCAACTACTGAATTGTAAAATGGCGGTCAACGCAAAAATTACGTGCTGATGGTCGCTATGAATCATTAATCACCTACATATAATTAGCTTAAACGCTAACGACAGAATCTAAGCGCACATCCCACGATCTCGGACGCATGCTACGCACTTCTTGCGAACGGTGAGCAACACCAATTAATACCGGTAGTTGCGGAATTTGAATGCCTATATTTTGCTTGTGGGTAAATTCAAAAGCGCGATCATAATAACCCCCACCCATTCCGATACGATTACCAGCTCTATCGAAACCGACTAGTGGCACAATGACTAAATCGAGCGCCTGTGCTGATATTTTTGACCCACTTTTTGGCTCTAAAATACCATAGCGATTAAATCTTAAAGAGCTTCCGGGATTAAATGACATAAAATCCATTTGATGCGCTTTTGGATTGTCGGTTTTGAGAACAGGAAGAAAGCATTGCTTACCTGATCGCCAAGCATCTTGAATAATAAATCGACAGTCAATTTCACCATCACTTGCTATATATAGCGCTATTCGGCTAGCACTTTGATATTCAATCAAGGCGCATATTTTTTTAGCCAAAGCACGGGCTGCACGATGTTGAGCGCCGACACCGATCTTTTGTCTGCGCCTGCGAATCATGCCACGTAATTCTGAAGCTAGCTGACAGTTGGTCATTATTAAACACCATAATTAATCCATCAAAATAGTGGCGTAATTATAGCCGCACAATCAGAGAGACACAAAACCTGTTTAAAAATATCGCGAACATCGAAAACGACAAATAGGGTGTAAGTTTTAGAGATGCTAAAATTTGTAAAAGAAAAACATTATTGAGAGGAGGGAGCTAGTTATCTTAAATATTTATTAATAATAAATAAATAGTTAAATAGATTAGCTAAAAATCAATAAACGAATAGTTTTAAAAAAATAAATAAGTAAATCCCAAGGCGCCGCTGTCAAACTGACCTTGAACCGATAAGTTCAAGACGGGGGCTTCCGATCTGCATAAGGCTTTCCGACTAGCGGACATGCACACCAACAAACGCAAGAAACCTCCTAGGGTGGTAGTATCGGCTCGAAGACATAGACTAGCAAACGTCTCAGGAGAGAACCAATCATATCCAAAGCAAAAAATTAACGCAATGACGAAATTCAACTATTAGAGAATATTTAGGCATAAAGAATAGAATGAAGCTATCTTTAGATACTATCCTTTAGAGGCAATCGATAACATTATTAACAAAAGATTTTGATTGATTAAAAAATGTCTTTGAAGTTATTTTTTAAAAAGTTATCACTACAATAATAACATCGGTTATAAAACCAGCTATTGCCATTAAAAAATTTGGGGATGATTTACAGAGAGGATAATTTGGGATGGAAATAATTTAGGAAAAATAAATAGAGTTAAGATAAAGCCTCATCAATTCTTGAATGAAGGTCTTCAAGAACTTCTTGATCAAGATCATTGCGCTGCAGCTGTCCCGTTAAGACTTCATTCGATAAATTAAGAGCGGCCATTACAGCTATACGTTCAACACCTATCACGTTACCAGATTGTCTTATAATTCGCATACGTCGATCTAGTTCGGAAGCAGCACGTAAAAGCGCATCTTGCTCCTCTGCGGGGCATGCGACTTTGTAATCCTTACCTAAAATATGCACAGATAATGTTTCTGTTGCCACAACTTTACCCGCCTAACCTGTCGTTTGTTGTAAATTTTTAAGTTGGCCAATCATCGCTTCAACGCGTGTCCTTGCCAATTCGTTTTTTTCAATTAAACGCGACCGCTCACCTAGTAAGGACGATTCCCGCGCCTTTAAAGATTCGCAATGGTTAATCAGCTGATCAACTTTCTTATAAAGATCTTCTATTGTAAGTTCAGACATATCTGCAATTAAACGCCCATATTTTAAAAACTTCAAGCCGTATACAGCTTCTATTTCTTTTTTATGCGATCAAAATCAATGTTTTGAGGTCATAGTTTAACAAACTACACTAACTTCTTCTATCGAACTTTTGGCATTTCATCTCATCACAAGATTAAAGTTAAGTGTATACAAATAATAATATCGAAATACGCCATCAGCAAGAGCTTAAAAGCCGTCGCCACTGAGAAATATCTTCACCGATAACAAAAAAATCAGGGTTAAGCATACTGTCTTTTTGATTATACCGAAGCGGTAAACCTCTCGCGTTTAAAACATTACCGCCAGCAGCCTCTACAATAGCCTGAGCTGCGGCTGTATCCCACTCTGACGTTGGTCCAAATCGAGGATATAAATCTGCTCTACCCTCGGCGATTAAGCATAACTTTAGGGAGCTACCCATCGAACGCAAGTGTGTTTGCCCCCATTCAGTATTTATCTTTGCACAAAGCGTGTCAACGGCCTCTGCTCGATGATGCCTACTTGCTACAACTTCGATAGGCAAGCCGGCGCTAACAAGCCCTTGGATGCTGCGCGCTTTTATATCGACTATGCCATTAGCGGATATTTTACAGGCGTACTTATGAATATTTTTATTCACAAATACAGATTTGTTTGGGCTTACAGAAATATTTGAATGAGTGTCAGAGCTTTGAATAGATGATTCTGAGGTTATTTTTGAAGATTCTGATGTGTCAGCTGAAAAACCCGCATAACAGACGTCACCAACAGGAACATAAACAACACCTAATACTGGCACGCCCTTGTCAATCAAAGCGATATTAACCGTAAACTCACCATTACGACTTATGAATTCTTTAGTACCGTCGAGTGGGTCTACTAGCCAATATTGCGTCCATTGCTGCCTTTCTGCGAAGTCAGGCAATGTAGATTCTTCAGATAACACAGGTATTTTAGGGGTCAATCGATTTAATGCCGCCACGATAATGTGATGCGCAGCTAGATCTGCTTGTGTTAGGGGAGAGTCATCAGTTTTTGAAATAATCTCAAGCGTAGATGATTGATGATAAATCGTTAGTATTTTCTCGCCGGCATTGCGTGCAATAGTAATTATGTCATCTAATAATTTATTCTCAACCACCATATATTTTTAGCACCTTTTGCCCGTATCTCTATAATTATCCTTATACTTATTCTTACCCTAATAGCCTAAAGGGCTGTTTAGCACCTAAAATATAAGCGCCAATTTCATTGACCAAACACGTATTATAGTGACTTGCGTTAGTTTATATAGCGATAATTACTCCGCACCATTTGGTACAATGATGCTCTGGGACTAACCGTCAGGAAAACACAAGATGATTAATTGGGATCAAATTAAAACCGTTATGCTAGATATGGACGGTACCTTACTTGATCTTCATTACGACAATCATTTTTGGCTCACTCATTTACCGCTTCGGTTTGCCGAAATTCACCGCTTAAGTTTGTCAGAATCTAAGCAGCAACTTCATCAACACATTAGCTCTTTAGAAGGTACTTTAAATTGGTATTGTCTCGACTATTGGTCAGAGCAGCTAAAAGTTGACATTGTTGCCTTAAAGAGCGAAACCAAACATAAAATAAAAGAACGCCCCTATACGCTAGAATTTTTGCAGGGCTTAAAAAGCAGTGGCAAGATCATCTACCTAGTCACTAATGCCCACCCTGCTGGGGTGGCTATAAAATTTAAGCAAACACAAATTGAACCGTTTTTTGACGAAGTAATTACCTCGCATCAATTTCAAGCGCCCAAAGAGCAGCAAAGCTTTTGGCATACCCTAGCCCACAATTATCCTTTCAATAATGACAGTACTTTATTTATCGATGATAATAAAACAGTGCTTGATACAGCGGAGGCATTTGGCATTAAGCATGTTCTGGGCATCCATCAACCCGATAGCCAACAACACAGAACCTTAGCTGATGTCCGTGCAATCCACGATTTTGACGAAATTATGGCAGGACTCATTAAGCCATATAACAACCAAACGGTGGACCAATGATAAAAGTTAGACTAGATAAGTGGTTATGGGCTGCACGCTTTTTTAAAACTCGCAGTCTTGCCAAACAAGCCATTGAAGGGGGTAAAGTTCAATGCGATGGTCAGCGAGCTAAATCCAGTAAAGAAATTATGGTCGATGCAATTCTTAGTATACGCCAAGGCTGGGATACCAAAGAAGTCCTAGTTGTTAGTTTATCTGACCAGCGCCGTGGAGCTCCAGAAGCTGCCTTACTTTATGAAGAAACGCCGCAAAGCATCGAGCAACGCAAAGTAAATACAGAGCAACGTAAAATATTACAAAGCGCATCGGGCTTTCAAACCGACGGGCGACCTAACAAAAAGCAACGTCGCCAAATACATCGTTTCAAAGATATTATGGACGATTAATGCATAAATTGTCCTATTAGATTAGATGCTCGACAAACAACAGCTATCTTTCGCAAAGTAACTTTTTTGAATACTGACATTTTTTAAGAATTACCGTAATTTTATCCGTCAACTGCCCTAACCATTCCCCATTAAGACGATTACTTATACACTGCCGGTTTAATAGCAAACGTATAAATTCATCCACTTAAACTAAAGAGCGCTACATGCCCACCGACGATATCGCTGACAACGACTTATTGCATAACTTTATCTTCGATAATACCGATATTCGAGGAAAAATAGTCACTTTAAATAACAGTCTGCATGACATGTTAGCTAGCCAAACTTACCCCGCCTCGGTCAAACAGTTACTCGGGGAATTTATGGCCGCAGTAGCACTTTTATCAAGCACTTTAAAGTTTGACGGCGTGTTAACTCTGCAAGCTAGAGGCGATGGGCCGTTACCATTAATTATGGCCGAAGCTAGTAATACCAAGGCTAACCCCACCAAACAACTTCGTGGCATCGCAAAACTTGCCGCTAGCGCTGACGGCGATGATATTAATGAGCTACTTTCTCAATCTGGGATGCCTAACCTCATTGGCAAAGGGGTTTTATCAATTATTATCGACCCGACAAAAGGTAATCGCTATCAGGGCATTGTTCCGCTTGAAGAGCCTTGTCTGGCGGATTGCTTGCAACACTACTTTGCTCTGTCTGAGCAATTACCCACACGCCTATGGCTAGCCAGTAATGGCTCGACAGCAACGGGGTTAATGCTACAACAATTGCCACAACAAGAATCCGATGCAGAGACGAATCAACAGGCTTGGATTAATCGTATTCAACTTGCCAATACCATTACCGAAGAAGAACTGCTCACCCTAGCCCATCAACAATTATTAACGCGCTTGTTCCATGAAGAAGGCGTCAGAATTTTTGAGCCTAAAGGCTTTAATTTTGCCTGTAGTTGCTCTAAAGAGCGCAGTAGCCGTGCGCTTAAGCACCTTGGTCTAGAAGATGCCAAGGCCTTATTGGAAGAGCAAAGTATTATTCTCATTAATTGCGAGTTTTGTGGTTTTGAATACCGTTATGATGCCACCGATATTGATGAGTTATTCGGGCCAAATATTACGCATTAAACTTAATAGAAAAAGTTAATCAAAGAAACAGTTAAAAGCCATCATTTTTGATCTTAAAATAGCTCTTTCGGGGGTTCGCTTACGCTCTTTTGTCTGCCATAATAGCCGGCTGAAATATTAATATTGGTGCCATAACTTTTAGTCTTTAACTAGATTAAACCTAGCACTAAGAATTATCACTTTAAATTAGGTACAACTCATGACACAGGCGACAGCAGAGGTTTCTGTTACAACATACTCAAACCTAAGCGCAGATGAACTTATTCGGCAAGCTCTGGCACGCAACGAAGGCAAGCTTTCTCATACCGGCGCATTAATCACTGAAACAGGTACTCGCACTGGCCGATCACCTGCTGATCGATTCATTGTAAAAGAGCCATCTACTGCAGACTCTATCGACTGGGGTAGTGTTAACCGTCCATTTGATGCTGATAAATTCGATGCTCTATGGGATCGAGTTGATGATTATCTTGCTGAAGTTGACAATTTTGTTAGCCAATACCATGTTGGCCAAGATAGCGATCACTATCTGGCTGTTAATGTGCGTACGCAAACTGCTTGGCATAGTCTGTTCGCAAACAATATGTTTATACGTACCGAAGACTTCAACCCTAAAGGTAAAGAAGCTTGGTCTATCGCTCATGCCGCTAATTTCGAGTGTGATCCTGAACGCGACGGCACTAATTCAGAGGCTGTTGTTTGTATTAACTTCGGCCAACGCAAAATATTAATTGCTGGCATGCGTTATGCGGGCGAGATGAAAAAAGCAATGTTTTCTGTACAAAACTTCCTTTTACCTGAAAAAGACGTATTGCCAATGCACTGCTCTGCAAATGTTGGCAAAGACGGCGACACTTGCTTGTTTTTTGGTTTATCCGGTACCGGTAAAACCACATTATCGGCAGACCCGGAGCGCTACTTAATTGGTGATGACGAACACGGCTGGGCAAAGGGATCGGTATTTAATATAGAGGGCGGTTGTTACGCCAAAACAATCGACCTAAGCAAAAAAAATGAGCCCGTTATTTGGGATGCTATTCGTCAAGGCGCGATTGTTGAGAACGTTGCTCATAATTCGGCAAATGAACCTGACTATTGTGACACTCACTTATCCGAAAACGGTCGCTGCTCTTACCCCCTAGAGCACGTTGATATGCGTCAAATGGAAAACCGCGCTGGCGAGCCGAAGAACGTTATCTTCTTGACCTGTGATGTATCGGGTGTTTTACCGCCTGTTGCGATCTTAAGTAAAGAAGCTGCCGCCTATCACTTTTTATCGGGCTACACTGCACGCGTAGGCTCTACCGAGCTGGGCGCACAAGCGGGTATACATCCAGCCTTTTCGACCTGTTTTGGCGCACCTTTTATGCCCCGCCCTGCTCGCGAATATGGCGATCTTTTAATGAGGCGTATTGAAGACTTCAAATCAAAAGTCTATCTTGTTAATACAGGTTGGACAGGCGGTGCTGGTGGCGCTGGCGGAAAGGGCTCGCGTTTCCCTATCCCTGTTACGCGTGCAGTAGTTGCCGCTATTCAAAACGGTCTGCTTGAAGGTTGTGAAACTGAACATTTAGATATTTTAAACTTAGACATTCCTAAAGTGATATCCGGCGTTGACCAAAAATATGTCAACCCACGTGAAGCTTGGGAAGATAAAGCAGCATACGATGAAAGCGCTAATAAACTTGCCAAGCTATTTGCTGAGAATATTAAAAACTTTGACGTTAGCGAAGACGTTAATAGAGCAGGCCCTGGGCATAGGTTAACGTGTTAACAAAACTTTAAATCTATTATTAAAAAAGGTCGCATTAGCGGCCTTTTTTACTTTTTATCCTGTTCTCTTAAGATGATTATAAGTATCCTATGTAAGAGACCATTTAAACTTAGATTCATCGATGATAATTTTTTACGAGATATTCTTAAAAAATTCTTAAATTAGAATATTCCTATTGGCTATTTCGGATAATATTTATGGAGATTATCAGAAGCAAAGAATTTACCGCTGCAACGGCTTGGGGTTCTAAAATTATAGCCAACATGAAGGGTATCACCACAAAACTGCACTGGACTGATCAACCCTATCAATGGCATATCAATGACGGACAAGAAGTATTTGCTGTGCTTGATGGCAGCGTGGATATGTATTACAAGCAAGATGGTAAAGAGCAAATGACTACGCTAGAAACTGGTGATATTTTTTATGCATCAATTGGCACAGAGCATGTTGCACACCCAAAAGGCGAAGCCCGTATTTTAGTTGTCGAAACACAAGACAGCGTATAATAATTAACTTATGTCTATTATTGTTATCGAAGAAGCATTGCCCGAGCAAATAGACTTTCTATCGCATATGTGGCAAAACATTGATCTAGCTTCAAGCAGTCGCCCTTTTGGAGGCGATACGGATCAGAAACAATCATACGCTGCAGAATTTATTAAACATTCTATTCAATCGAAAAATGCCGCTCTCTTGGTGGCTTGCGAGAAAAACGCTCAAGATAAAAAAATTATTGGTACTATTAGCGGACATTTGTACGAACGCCCCGCTGTTAAATTGTCATCTATTGGTGTTATTTTCAGCCTGTGGGTCAATGAGGAAAATCGCAGGCAGGGAATTGGTCAATTATTGTTAGACAGTATCGAACAACGCTTAATCACTCTTGGCGCACAGTCTTTTCAAGTAGCTTGGGATGCAGATAATATGCAAGCAAGTGAATGGTGGCAAAAACGTGGTTACAAAGGTTATGAAATAATTGCCAGTAAAAATATCGACATTCATCAACGTTAATTTAAACCGAAAAATTTATAACAAAGGGGAAAGCAATGAAACTTATAGCGATTTTAATCTGCACTTTAATTATTAGTGCATGCACATGGGTAAATGAAAATGCCGATGGAAGAAGTGTTAATGTGTCAACTTCGCAGCGAGTAAATAATTGCCAAAAAGCTGGCGACATAAATGTTAGTGTGGCATCTAAGATTGGTTTTGTTAATCGTAGCAGCACAAAAATTCAAGAAGAGTTGTTGGTTCTCGCTAGAAATGAAGCGATAAAATTACGTGCAGATACGATTGTGGCTACAGGTGAACCGGTGAAAGGCACCCAAAAGTACTTAGCTTACAAGTGTGTAAACTAAACGCAAATGATTTGTATGATGAGACACTAAAGACTAGTCTTTTTTATGCCTATTTAAGCCTGCGTCACGCAATTTCGACCAGCATCTTTAGATTTATATAAGGCTTTATCTGCACGGGCAAAGAGATCATCAAAGGTCTCTTTATCATTTTCTGAGCCAATAGTTGTGGCGGCTAGAGTTGCCACACCGATGCTCACTGTTATGTTTTTTGCGAGAGGCTTTAAGCTCTCAACATTTTTTCGTAATTTATCGGCGCGTTCGAAAGTATGTTTTTCATCTGAGTGACATAGCATAATGACAAATTCTTCGCCGCCTATACGTGCAACAAGATCTTCCTCTCTAAAATAATTTTTTAAAAGAACAGCAATTGCCTTTAATACATAATCGCCACCATCATGACCAAATTCATCATTGACCTGTTTAAAATAATCTATATCGATGACCATTAATGATAATTTAAATTTATGCCGATAGGCTTCAGCAAACTTACGCTGTGCAGTTTCTAATAAAAAGAATCGGTTATACAAACCAGTTAGTGTATCTTTTGTAGCCAACTCCATTAAACGTTGGCGTTCACGCTTTAACTGATCAAATAATTCTTTAGAACTTAATAAATTATTAATGCGAGCAAAAAATTCATCGTCGATGATAGGCTTTATTAAATAATCATTACAGCCAGCATTTAATATTTCCACTCGACGAGCAATATCCTCTACTGCGGTTATCGCCAATATTGGGGTGTAATCAAGATCAGTTCTGGATCTGATTTCTTTAATGAAATCTAGTCCAGTTAATACTTCTTTTAATAGAATATCTGTAATCAATAAATCATACGTTTTTTTATCAATAAAATTTAATGCTTGCTCAACTGTTTTTGCATGATCCATTGTAAGACCGACCGACTTCAGCTGGGCTCGCGCAACATTGGCGGCTGTTTGACTATCTTCTAAATACAGTACGTGCCCGCTATGGCGTTTAAGCAAGCGATTTGGCAGCAATGTTTGCAAACGTATTTCAATATTATCGACTTCATCTTTTTGTAAAATATCCGTAGCTCCAGCAACCAATGCTTTTGCTAAGGTATCTGGATTATCTTTAGATGTAATCATTAAAATAGGAACGTTTTTATAAACCTCGCCCATCTCACGTATTTTTTGGCAAACATCAATACCCGAAATATCAGGTAGGTGTATAGATATACAAATGGCATCGGGTCTTTCCATCGCAATATAGTCAAGCGCTTCTTGGCCCAGATCAAAAGCGACCACCTCTAACTGAAGAGAAGTCAATATATTGGTGATTAATCGCCGATATAATCGACTTGGCTCTATAATTACGGCTTTCATTAGACCTTCCAATCAATATAACTATGAAAAATAAAACAATCATATTAGCTCAGACAAAAACTATTGATTATATTTTGCAGTACTTATCTAAACAAATGAGATATAAAGATTATAAAAATTCTTATGACCTGATTATTTATTATAAGTAATCAATAAATACTACCACTAAATAGCAATAAAATGCTTATTTAACCCTTTTTAATCACCTGTTAAATAAGCATCCAATATTTAAACGGGAGTTTTTATAAATAAACGTTGGCAGCGATCACCAAATAAATAAAGATTGGGTACAAAAATCAGCGTTACAAGTGTCGCAAACAAAACACCGAATGCTAGTGAGACAACCATTGGAATCAAAAACTGGGCCTGAATACTCGTCTCTGACAAAATAGGTAATAGGCCAACGAAAGTTGTAATGGATGTTAAAACGATAGCTCGGAATCTGTCGGCACCTGCTTGCATAATAGACTCATGGACAGATTTTCCTTCATCTTTAAGCTGATGGACTCTATCGAGCAAGACAAGATTATCATTGACAACAACACCGGCGCAGGCGACAAACCCCAATAAAGAATTCATAGTAATTGTAATATCTAACAATAAATGACCAAATACTGCGCCAACAAAACCAAAAGGTACGGCAGTTAAAATTAATACCGGTTGCCAGTAAGAGCGAAAAGCTATCGCCATTAAACCAAAACTTAATAAAAAAGCTAATATAAAACTTTGCAAAATTTGTGCATTAAATTTTCTTTCATCAGCGACAGCACCGTCTATTTCTAAATTTAAACCGCGATAAATTCTTTGAAGATCAGGCAAGTGAGTATCGATAATAGTATTAGCTAGCGCTAAAGTATCAACACCTTTGTTGACTTCAGCAGTGACAGCTATAGCTCTGCGCCTATCTTCGCGTTGTATTTTTGTATAACCAGGAATTTCTATTATATCTGCAACTTCAGTCAAAGGTATCGATCGGCCATCACCTGTGCGGATATAAGTTTGTCGAATCGTATCGACACTATTACGCTCGCTTAAGGGATAGCGCAACATCACTTTAATGTCATCGTTCCCTCGAGGAATTCGCTGAACCTCCTCTCCAAAATAACCCTGTCGCATTTGACGCGCAATATCCGACAAGCTCAAACCTAGTAACGCTGCATTAGGCTTTAAACGTAATTCTATTTCTGTTCTTGCACCTTCGAGGTTATCTTCTATTTGATAAATAGATTCATACCTCGATAAAACTTCACGAACATCACGAACAATATTATTTAACTGCTCAACATCATTGCCAGGCATGCTTATTCGAAAACGTAAATCTTTTTGACTTTGATTGATCGTAAATCTAAGGCTTAATTCTTTTACACCAGCAAGCGGCCCAATCAATTCTCGCCAGCGATCTTTAACTTGAATTATATTAATTTTACGTTCGTCACTTGGTGTTAATCGAACATCAACACGTACTACATTATTTATGGCGGATGAACGTATCGCTTTAATAAATAAACCATCGCCATTAATATCTAACATATCTTTATCGCTACGTAAAAGATACGCTGCTGCCTCTATTTGCTCTTGTATTTTTTTTGTATCGTTGAAGCTAGCCCCTTCTGCTAAAAATGCATTAATACTTATACTTGTTGATGGAACAATTGGCGCGAATGCTTTTTTAAGATACCCAGTACTTAAAAATACTGTGAGCGTGATTAAAAAAATCATTAAGAAAAAAATCAGCGTACTTCCATTTTTTAATAAAGTTTTTTCTAAAAATTTTCGATAATATTTATTTCCAAGAGACTCGAGTGCCCCCGAGAAGAAAGCGCGTATTTTTGTCAGCATATTTTCTGGCTGCCCAGCTAAATTTACATTTGCTCGCGATAAATGTGAAGGCAAAATCAACAAAGATTCAATCAATGAAAACAATAAACAAATAACCACAACTGTTGCAATTGGAATCGCTTGAGCCCCCAATGGGCCATCAATAGCAAACATTACCGCAAAGAATATCATGGTACTGATAACCGCAAAAACAACGGGTTTATTGACCCACATCGCGCCTGCTTTTGCTGCCGCTTTTCCGCTCAAACCTTTACGTTGATAAAAATAAATAGCTTCGCCTACAACAATGGCATCATCTACTACTATACCTAGCACTAATAAAAAACCATACATAGAAATAATATTAAGTGTAACGCCGGTATAAGGCAGCAAGGCAAAAGTTCCTAAAAATGCTGTACCAATACCCACGCAAACCCAAGCTGCTAGAGAAGGTCTTAAAAATAACATAAGTATAATAAAGACGAAGACTAAGCCCATCAATGTATTATCTACAAGTAAAGTCATTCGACTTTTATAGACAACAGCCCAATCAAACCAAATTTCTGCTTTCACACCCGCAGGAAATTGATTGTCTAGTTTTTCGAGAGTCTGGCGAACATTATCAGATGCATTAACAATGTCGGGAGGAGTGCCAGTAAAAACTTGTAAGTAGGCAACGGGTTGTCCATTAAAGTTTGTACGTTGATCGACTTCAGCAAAAGCGTCATTGACTGTTGCAATCTCTGCCAATGTAAGTTGGGAGGAATTATTACCAGTACTGATAACAATTTTTTCAAATGCTTCTTGCGTAAATGCTTGTCCACGCGTCTGTAATTGCACATCTCCAACGTCACTTTTAATAGAGCCTGCTGCGACATTTACTGAACTTTCTCTAATGGCAGAAGCTATATCATCAAATTGTAAATTATAATTCCTAAGCGTATTTTCTGAGACTTCAATGCTCATCTCTCTATCGCGAATACCCTCTATATCTACATTCGATACATCTTCTAGCAGTAACAGTTCTTGCTGAATCCATTCGCTAGTTTCTTTCAATACATCTTCTGCAACATCACCATAAATTGCAATATTCATTAATCGATATCTAGCGATAAGCTCTCGCACCTGAACATCATCAACATCATCTGGCAATGTTGTTAATGCTTCGATACGACTTTTAACATTATTTAATAGCCGCTGTGTATCATAGTCTTTGATAGTCTCGACTGTGATTGTTGCACTACTCTCTTGGGCTATCGATATTATCTCATCAATACCCTCTAAATCAGCAATTGCCTCTTCGATGCGAATAACGACTTGCTGCTCTATTTCGCTCGGGCTGGCACCAGGATAAGCAACGGTAATAGAAAGCGTGTTAGTTTCACTTAAAGGAAAAACTTCTTTACCGATAGAAAAATAATTAAAGACACCGCCAATAATAATGACAACCATTAATAAGTTTGCGGCAATAGGGTTGTCAATAAACCAATGAACGATCGAGCGCATTAATTTTTGTCACTCTTAGATTCATCGCTGAGTCTTATTTTTTCAAGCTCAGCATTTTTATTTTTATCTGTGGGAGTATCTTTTATTATATTGAATTCAACAGTTAAATCTTCTTTCAATACTCGCGTATCACTAACAACAATTTGTTCGCCTGCCTTAATATCTGACTTTACAACGACATTATTTGTTTGCCGATCTATAATATATATAGAGCGCATTGATAATTTATTTTCACTATTAACGATAAATATATGTTTGTCATCTATTAAAGCTTTTTTAGGTAGCTGGATAGTATCTTCGTACCGTTTACCGCTAATTTTTGCTTGCACAAATAAACCAACTAATAGTGGCTGCTCAAATTTATCGGTATTAAAAGGATCCACTACCTCTGTAATCAAAGAATAAAAACGTGTTGCCGAATCGATGTCGGCATCCATTCTTACACTCGTTACAGACCATTGATACAAATGATCACCAATTGTCGCTGACAATAAAACCCTGGCGACATCATCACTTTTCTGCCCGCTATCAATTTTTTTGCCCGGAATTAACCCTGCTAATGCGAGCTGTTGATTATTTAATGGCAGACGTATTTCAACAGCCTCATTACTATAAACTGTTGCTAAGTTAGCGCCTGCGCTTACAAACTCACCCAGTGCTACAGACTTCAATTGGATACGCCCATCAAAAGGTACTCTGATAGCTGTACGCTCAAGATTTAGCAGCGCTCGATCACGCTCGGCTTTTGCTGAGATAAGCCCTGCTTTTGCAGCATTAAGTTGTGGCTCTCTTAAGGACAGCGAATTTGCTTCCTCAGAGCCTAATTCTCGCCAAACGCGTTTTGCCTGCCGCGCCTGACCCTGCTCTAACGCCAATTCTCGTTCGGCAACAACAATTTGCGCCTCGGCAATAGCTACATTATGTCGGTAATCACGATCATCTAGACGTAAAAGGGGTTCATTTTTTTTAAAAAAACGACCAACTTCGAAATTAGCAGAGACCTCAACAACTCGGCCTGAGACTTCACTTATCAAATTGATTTGGCGTTTAGGCGCCACAATGCCCTGGCTGATAATAGTTGCACGATATTGGCTGGGATTTGCAATGACGACATCTACGATGGGTAATTTTGCTTCTACTTTGGGTCGTAGTGTAGGGCTTGGCTTAAAAAACCAAAGGCCCGCCATAATAGCCACTCCAACGACAACAATCAGAAACACTCCGATACTGCCTTGCTGATAGCGTTGCCTCACGATACTTCCTTTATAGTCGATAATAATTTGTTTTATTTACTTAAAAATATTAAGGCTAAAATAATCAGTAGTTAGCCCTAAAGTTTCGGCTTTGTTTTTGCTATAAATCGTATTATACCTAAAGATGAGACCAATTAAGGGGACAATTGTTACCACAAAATTAATTGAATACTGGCAACCGAATCATTTATTAACAGGCCCAATTTATGATCGTTTTTATTCAGCAACAGCGGCTTCATAAAAAAATCTAAAAAAAGACTGGAGAAGCTTAAAGTTTTACGCATAATGCCACACTCCCGTATTAACCAACCAGAGATTCTTATTTCCTATGGATAACAGCCTTGGTCACAATAACAGCACTCAAAACACTATTATTGCACGCATTGCCACGGAGCTTTCGATACAGCAAAAACAAGTCACTGCCGCTATCGGATTATTGGATGAAGGCGCAACAGTACCTTTTATCTCCCGCTACCGTAAAGAGGTCACCGACAGCCTAGATGATACCCAATTGCGTAATTTGGAAGAGCGTTTAAGGTATTTACGTGAGCTAGAGGAGCGTAGAGAGGTTATTTATAAAAGCATTGATGGGCAAGAGAAATTAACTCCCGAACTTGCTCACGCTATTCAAACGGCGGAGACTAAAACACAGTTAGAATATTTATACCTACCCTATAAACCCAAACGTCGCACTAAAGGTCAGATCGCTATCGAGGCAGGCCTTGAACCTTTAGCAGAAAAATTACTCGCTGATCCAACGCTTGAGCCCGAGAAAGAGGCGATGGCTTTTTTAAACACCGATCAAGCCATCAACACCATTAAAGACGCACTAGACGGTGCGAAATATATATTAATGGAACGTTTTAGCGTAGATGCGCGACTTTTAGGCACTCTTAGACAATTTATTAATGAACACGGAAGTGTATCCTCACGCATCATTGCCGGCAAAGAAGAAGAGGGTCAAAAATTTAAAGATTATTTTGAATACGACGAAGCCTTAAAAACAATACCTTCGCATCGCACGCTTGCATTATTTCGAGGACGCAACGAGGGCTTTTTATTGCTATCGACGGGTTTAATTGATGATGCCGGCAAAACACCAGAACAACAAAAACTGGCTGGCCCGCATCCCTGCGAAGGTATGATTGCTAGTCATTGGAATATAAGACATCAAGGGCGTTGTGCTGATGATTGGCTATCTGAGGTGATTCGTTGGACATGGCGCATCAAGCTACTCTCTCATATTGAGACAGATTTATTTGGTCAGATTCGAGATTCAGCTGAGGCCGATGCTATTCAAGTTTTTGCTAACAATTTGAAAGATTTACTATTAGCCGCTCCCGCTGGACAAAAAACCACGATTGGCTTAGATCCCGGTCTCCGAACTGGCGTCAAGCTTGCCGTCGTTGATGCAACGGGAAAGGTACTCGATCATGGCGTAATGTATCCACCGACATTGCCAACCGCTAGTAAAGCTCAGAGCCAATCAGCTGAGCCGACATTGGTGCACCTATGCCAAAAATATAATGTCGATTTAATCTCAATCGGCAACGGCACTGGCTCGCGAGAAACTGAGAGTTTTGTAAAAGATGTTCTCAAACGTCATACCGAACTAAGCACTCAAAGTATTATGGTCAATGAAGCGGGCGCCTCTATTTATTCAGCGAGTGAGTTTGCCGCTAAAGAATTTCCTGATCTTGATGTCACCATTCGCGGCGCGATATCCATTGCAAGACGTCTGCAAGACCCACTGGCAGAACTGGTAAAAATAGAGCCTAAATCAATTGGTGTCGGCCAATATCAGCACGATGTATCGCAAAGTAAGTTAGCGCGTGCACTCGATGCAACCGTTGAAGACTGTGTAAATACCGTCGGTGTAGAAGTAAATACTGCATCAGCACCGCTGCTTGCTCGGGTTTCAGGTCTCAACCAAACGATTGCCAATAACATTGTCAGTTTTAGAGATGCTAATGGCTCTTTTAGCCGACGTGAACAGCTTAAAAATGTTCCTCGTCTGGGCGACAAAACCTATGAGCAAGCTATTGGCTTTTTACGTATTGCCAATGGAGAGAATCCCTTAGATGCATCCGCGGTGCATCCCGAGGCCTATCCAATCGCAGAAACTATTAGCAAGCGCACGGGTGAAGCAATTTCAGCATTACTAAGTAACTCCGCATTATTGAGAGATTTAAAACCAGAGGACTTTATCACTGAAAAATTTGGACTCCCAACCATCAAAGATATTCTTCGCGAACTAGAGAGACCCGGCCGCGATCCAAGACCGGAGTTTAAAACAGCAACCTTTAAAGAGGGTGTAGAGACAATAAAAGACTTAACTGAGGGCATGGTTTTAGAAGGAGTTGTAACCAATGTCGCTAATTTTGGAGCATTTATCGATATAGGAGTACACCAAGACGGCCTTGTGCATATATCTGCGCTGGCAAATACCTTTGTAAAAGACCCTCGCACTATTGTTAAAGCTGGCGATATCGTCAAAGTTAAGGTCATAGAAATCGACGTTAATCGAAAACGTATTGCACTTAGCATGCGCCTCAATGATGAAACAGGATCGACCAAAAAAACAGATAATTCAGCGCAAGCCAATAAGCGCTCGGCCGAAAAATATAATAATCGTAACCAGCCAAAAATCCAGGCAACAGGAACTATGGCAGGTCTTATGCAGGCAGCAATGGAAAAAACAAATAAAACATCATAATTTCTCTATTCATTAAAATATTTTTAAATCAACACGCCCCATAAATCACACAATATTTATTGGGGCAGTGTATTTTGTTCTTATTTCATACAATAGATGATGATCTAAACGTTAAAAACCTAAATCTCGGCAAAACTCGACTAGCTGTACTAAGATTAAGGTTAACTATTCATCAATTAGATCATCAGGCGATCAATTTAACTACATGATGCAAATCACGACTCTCAGCGAAGATCAACGCGACTGCCTACAAGAAATAAGTAATGTCGCTATGGGGCAAGCAGGCGATCATCTTGCTCGCCTACTAAATTCTTTCGTTATTTTATCAGTACCCCATGTTGCTATTTTAACGCCAGCCGAAATTGCAATGGCAGTACAAACTATTGAAGACGATAGTGTTTCGGGGATTTGTCAGGGATTTATTGGTGGGGGCATTGCCGGTGAAGCCATGCTGCTATTTAATGATACAAGTTTTATCGATTTAGCTAAATTAATGAAGTTCGAAGAAGAGCTTAACACCATCACTGAGCGCGAATTACTTATCGACTCTACAAATATTTTAGTCGGTGCTCTATTGCGCGGAATAGCCGAGCAGCTCGATATAGAGTTTAGTTTTGGGCCCCCTGCAATCATGGGGCAACATCAACAGTTAGATAAGATATTGATGTCAAAAAACGTGCGCTGGAATCGCACTTTAGTTATCGAAATGAATTATAAAATCGAAGGTTATAATGTTCAGTGCGATTTATTATTGGTTCTTACAGAAAGCTCTCTGCCCAGACTTTTTGGCAAATTAGCTTACCTGCTAGATTAAGTAATTTTGGATTAAATCATGGCCGAACTTTCAGACAAGATGCACATAACGGATGACTTTCAGTGGATTATGGATGTCGTACAGAATGTTGATGTAGGTCTTGTATTGCTCGACAAAGATTACAATATCCAACTCTGGAATAGCTTTATGCAAAATCATAGCTCCTTGTATGCCGAGGAAGTTATTGGAAAAAATTTATTCGAAAGCTTCGATGAAATAGATGAGAAATGGTTTAATCGGAAAGTTGAGTCGATTTATTTACTTAAAAATTCTGCGTTTACAACATGGGAACAAAGACCCTATTTATTCCGTTTTAATAATTATCGACCAATTACTGGTCGAGCTGAATTTATGTATCAAAACAGCACCTTCATTCCTATCCAAGGTTTAACGGGAGAAATCTCTAGTATTTGTTTAATTATCTATGATGTAACAGAACAAGCCATTAATAAAATAGAGCTCGAAGCAGCTAACGAAAAATTAGAAATTATTAGTTGTATTGATGGCTTAACCCAATTACTTAATCGTAAAACATGGGAAGATCAACTTATAAAAGAGTTTGATCGACTAAAACGTTATCAAGAACAATGCTCGTTAATTATTTTTGATGTCGATCACTTCAAAAAAGTAAATGATAGTTATGGATATCCTGCAGGTGATGAAGTCATTAAGAGAGTGGCAGAAATAACGCAAAAATGTATCCGCAAAACAGATGTTGCAGGACGTTACGGTGGCGAAGAGTACGTTATCTTATTACCCCACACTCCACTTTTTTCTGCCGAGGTATTAGCTGATCGAATACGTAAAAAAATTGAAGCGGAGATAGTCAATTACGAAGATAAGTCTATAAAATTGACTGCGAGTTTTGGCTTGTCCACATATGAAGAATCACTAACATCAGCAACAGAATGGATAAACCGTGCTGACAAAGCATTATATCATTCAAAAGTGAATGGCCGAAACCAACTCACAGTATTTTCAGATGCTATAGCTAAAGCTACATAAAATGAAAACTAGTTTAGTTTATATTTCGCAGTCAGGATTGATTATTCTTTTTTTTGTTTTTGAAATTTCTTTTACTTTAAGATAAAATCTTGAAAAATCTTGTCTGCATGCTTCAAATAAATTGATAAAATTTGGCACTAAATCATAATAAGTAGCAACTGATACTAGGCGAGCATTATTGATAGGTTCATCAAACCATCGCTTATACCAATCTTTTCCATTCCATTTGGTTATCTTTAATTGCTCATAGTCTTTTTTCATATCATCAAAAATAAGTAGCTTTTTATTACGCTTAATATCATCTGGCAATTGCTTTTCGTATAAAACTTTCAATTTCTTTTTAGTTTCATTCACTAGTTCAACAAAGTCGACCTGAACCAGTAAACGCTCATTATAATCTTTCAATAAACTGCTGCGCAGAGTTTTTTTCAACCACAAAACTGCGCCTTTTTCACCAACAACAGTTGCAAAGGCTTCATTAAAGCGTGTGTCGTTTTTTATATACATTTGCTGATGAGAAAGCTCATGAAATATTAGCTCAGCTAAAGAGGCATCATCTCGATCAAGCATAATAGAGGTTAAAGGGTCAGCAAAAAAACCCAAGGTAGAATATGCGCCAACACCCCCAACATACACATCAAAACCTTTATTTTTTAATCCTGCTGCGTAGCTGTCTGCTATATGCTTATTATAATATCCGCGATAGCTAGCGCAGCCAATCAATAAATAACACCACTGCATAGGTGTTAATGAAAATTCTTTTGCGGCGACAACATTCCAAACAGGTGGTGAATTTTTCAAATCAACATAGCTTGTATAGCTTTTATTATTAGGTAGGTTTAATTCTTCGATAGAAAATTTTCTAATTTCTTTCGAGGTAATTAGTTTTTTCTTAAGGGAATCGTCCGCAGTTTCAATAATATTTTCAACGGGCTGACGAGCAAGCATTAATGCTGTATGACCAACCACACTCTGCGCATAATATCCAACAGATGAACAGGCTTGTATTACAAGAACTAAGCTTAACAATAAAAATCTTATGCCAATTTTTTTAAAAATAACATATATCATAGCGCTATATTACGTCTTTATGGCTTACTGTCTTTGCCGCAAAGCCTCAAACAAACATATACCCGTTGCGACAGAAACGTTTAGACTACTGACGCTACCCACCATTGGAATACGGATAAGTCCATCACAATATTCGCGAGTTAATCGGCGCAAACCTTTACCTTCAGAACCCATTACTATAGCTAAGGAGCCTTTAAGGTCTGCTTGAAAATGATGCTGTTCAGCTTCACCTGCCGCGCCTAATATCCATACCCCTTGCTGCTGTAGCCATTGCAGTGTTCGCGCCAAATTAGTCACGCGTATTAATGGAACAACTTCAGCAGCGCCGCAAGCAACCTTAGAGACAACAGCATTAAGAGGCGCAGAATTATCTTTAGGAACAACAACAAATTGCACGCCAGCAGCATCGGCAGAGCGCATGCAAGCGCCAAGATTATGCGGATCAGTGATTCCATCAAGCACCAAAATAAAAGGATTTATTCCGGCCTCGATTAATTTTGGCAAGTGGCTTTTTAAATAGCCTTCATCATAACTTTCCGTAGTTGAGGCAGATATTGCCACAACTCCCTGATGATTAGCATCGACCATCGTATCTAAGACATCCCTTGCCACCCATTCTATTGTGACTGACTGGTCTGCCATTTTTTGTAACAGATTTAAGCGCTTATCATTTCGGCCTGATAATAAGTATAGTGCTGTAGTTGTGCTTTTAGGATTTTTTAATAATGCTTCTACTGCATGAAATCCATAGACAATTGTTTTGTCCATTTTTTTATCGTTTTGAGCCATCTACTTTGCCATTTCTACTTGTCAATTTGTTTTAAAAGAAGTTTGAAATATCATTTTTCATTTTTTCAATTTTTTCTTTTACTGTTCTTTTCTTTTTCTCAACTTTTAACTTTGCCTTTGGTGTTGTCGTCTTCTTTTTTTTAAGTTCAACTTTTTTTACAAGCCTTTCATTTGCAACCTTACCTGAAGCTGACTTATTTGGTTGTATTTTTTTAGAGGGTTTGTTTTTATTGGCTCTAGATGACTTGAATTTCTTGTCTGATTTTTTATTAGACGTTTTATCTTGCGCCGAATATTTTTTACGACGAGCATCATTGTCTTTTTTCTGAGATGGGCTTTCTATTAATTCAAAATCAACCTTGCGCTCATCTAATTTGACACTAGCAACTTGAACCGTTAACACATCACCTAGAGAAAAAACTCTATTGGTTCGCTCACCTACTAATCTATGATGAGCTTCCTCAAAACGATAGTAATCTGAGGGTAAACCCGTAATATGCAGTAGACCTTCAGCATAAACATCTAATAGCTCAACAAATAAACCAAAATTGGTCACGCCAGTAACAACACCCTGAAAAATATCGCCGACATGATTTTGTAAATATTCACATTTTAGCCAACTAACGACATCTCGTGTGGCTTCATCAGCGCGACGTTCAGCCATCGAAGTATGCTCGCCGAGCATAATCATATTTTCAATGGTGTAGGGGTAAATAGATTTTTTTGGTAAGTCAGTTGCCCCATCAGCTCGCTTTACATATGATGTTTGTTTTTTACTTCTTACTATTGAGCGAATAGCGCGATGCACGAGCAAATCGGGATAGCGTCGAATTGGCGATGTAAAATGAGCGTAAGCATCATAAGCTAAACCAAAGTGGCCTTGATTATCGGGCTGGTACATTGCTTGAGATAAACTTCGCAACATCACAGTTTGAATAATTTTTGAATCGGGCCTGTCAGATATTTTTTCGAGTAGACGTTGGTAGTCGGATGGTGTTGGAGCGCTACTTGGTAGGCTTAGACCTAATGCACCTAAAAATATTTTTAAATTGGCTAGCTTTTGCTCTTTAGGGCCATTGTGTACACGAAACAAACCATTGAGTTCGTGCTTCTCAATAAACCTAGCCGCAGACACATTCGCACACAACATACACTCTTCGATAAGTTTATGTGCATCGTTACGTATAACGGGAACGATCTTATCTATTTTGCGACCATCATCAAAAATAATTCGCGTTTCTGTTGTTTCAAAATCAATAGCCCCGCGCGCTTCTCGCGTTTTACGCAGAGCTTTATATAGTAAATATAATTCGTCAATATGAGCAACCACGTCTTTATATTCTTCACGTAAAGCATGGTTACTTTCATGGGCATTTAAGATCTCATTGACTTTAGTATAGGTGAGACGTGCATGAGAATAAATAACACTTTCATAAAACTGATAACCACTGACTTTACCTGCAGCACTGATTGTCATCTCGCAAACCATTGTAAGACGATCAACTTTTGGATTTAAAGAACACAATCCATTTGATAGTGCCTCGGGCAACATTGGTAAAACAAAATCTGGAAAATAAACCGAAGTACTGCGAACTTGAGCTTCATCGTCTAAGGCACTATTAATAGTGACATAATGCGAGACATCGGCGATTGCCACATACAAGCGCCAACCCCCTGTTTTTTTTGCTTCACAATATACGGCATCATCAAAGTCACGAGCATCTTCACCATCAATAGTAACAAATGGTAACTTGCGTAAATCGATACGGTTTTTAATGTCTTTGGCAGCAACAGTTTGCGCAAGCTTAGACGCTTCGGACTGAACATTTACAGGCCACTCATGAGGTAAATCATGAGCACGAATAGCGACATCAATCTCCATGCCTGGCGCCATATGATCGCCTAGCACTTCTATAATTTTTCCCATCGGTAAGTTATCGCGCGAGGGTTGTCGGGTGATTTCTACCGTCACAAATTGGTTATGTGTGGCGCCCATTGTATTGTCTTTGGTGACTAATACATCGTGCCCCAGTCTCGCGTTATCGGGACGAACAAAACCATAACCCTGCTCAAAATGATACCGGCCCACTAGTTGTCTAGTATTATGCGCAACCACCTCAACAATAACACCGTCGCGACGACCATGAACACCCGTAGAGGCTTGGCGCGCTAAAACCTCATCGCCATGAAACACCTTACGCATCTGACGGGAATGAAGGTATACGTCTTCGCCATCAGTCGCTATTACAAAGCCATAACCGTCACGATGACCCTGTATTTTGCCACGTATTAAATTTAGCTTATCGACAATAGCATAGGCTTTTTTACGATTACTATGAATCTGTCCATCACGCTCCATAGCGCCCAAGCGCCTGCGTAATGCTTCGAAGTCATCGTCGTCTTTAACACCTAAAGCCTCTACTAGATTTTTGTGAGGCATAGGGCCCGTTGATTGCGCTAGTATTTCGAGAATGAGTTCTCGACTCGCAATAGGTTTGGCATATTTTTTAGACTCGCGACTCGCGTGTGGATCTTTAGTTGGTTTCACTTATGATTATCTTCAATTTAATGGTCAGAATATGATTATGTCAGCTGTCGAACGAAATCGATCAATTGATTGAATACTATAACTATACAGGAATCACGATGGTGAATATACGAGGAGGGTTATTAACTCAAGCAGGCAACGGTGAGTGTCATCTTTATGCTATTCACCGTTGCTTGAAAACAGTTCTTATGATTCAGCAGTTTCGAAAGGGCTGACAATAGTTGTATCTTCACCAGCTCTCTTTATATCATCAAATTGTTCTGCCACTATGGCTTTGACTAATTTTGATTGACTCATATTAACATCGATGATTAACAGAAATTGTCCTGCCTCTATGTTATTTTGGAATTTTTTAGTTTTATAATTTTTTGTAGAAACTCCTATAAGACCGCCAATCCAAGCCCCAAAGAGCGTGAACAAAGCAACACCGCCGACAATCCACCCCCAATGCAAACTTTGCGCAAAGTTTGTGACTGCCATTAATACAGCGATGACAATTGCACCGACAAAAAACCCCGCTAGCGTACCGCGCTCGCCCGAACGAATAATATCTAATTCATACAATGGCGTTGTAGCTTTCAGATGGCGCTTTACAATTTGAGCTTTATCTTTACCGTAAACATGAAAGTTTCTGTCTGCAATGCCTTTTGCATGTAAACAATCTGAAAGTTTCTCTGCTGAATTTATATTTTCTGTTAGATAATATAACCGTCTCATAATATTCTCCTTTTTTATAATCTTACAACTTTGTACTCTAAGGAAGGACTAAAAGTTTAACTTTTTGAGACCAATTTGAAATTAACACTTTTTTTGAAGAAGCCAAAAGAAATAAATAAAAGACACTACTATTTGATTTATTTAAGGATTTTTAAACGATTAAACTTTATATACTGAGATCGAAAGTTAATTTATTTCATATATTTTCCTATGCATAAAGCAAAGACTTGGAAAACTTATACAGACTTAAGGGCTATTTATATATAGCAATATTTTTAGACAATGAAACCGCATCAATACAAAAACTCATCCCATTTAACAAAATAAAAATTACTGAGAAGATTTTTAACTTGATATATATTTAAGAAAAATTTATTTATAATTTCAAAGCTTTTGATCCTTTTTTAAAGTTATATTTTTAATGCTTAAGTATTGCTGACGGCATAATATAATTTTATTAAACCGTTTGCGCTAAAAATAAATTGTTTTTTATAAATTTATAACTAACTTTATTTAAAAATTAATTACTTTTTTCTAACAAAGTCTCAATGACGTCAGACTTTTGTGGCTTGTAAAAATAATATCCTTGAAAAAAATCACAGCCCATATCTTTTAAAGTCTCTAGCTGCTCAATAGCCTCGACACCTTCTGCAACTGTTTTTAAATTTAAGCTCTTGGCTAAAGTTATTATAGTGGCGCATATTTGCGCATCTTCATTTTGAGTGGCACTTTCGGCGACAAAGGATTGATCCACTTTCAACACATCTAAAGGCAGTATTTTTAAATAACTCAGCGAAGAATACCCTGTTCCAAAATCATCTATTGATACAGTACAACCCAAAGCTTTTACTTCATTGAGTATTGAGACACAGGTTTTAATGTCGTCAATAAGCATGCTCTCAGTAATTTCAATTTCTATAAATTTACCTTCTATATTATATTTAACTAACTGAGCGCGAAGAAAGGGTATTAAATCAGGTGATAATAAATGACGCCCCGCAATATTAATTGAAATAGGTAATACTTTATAACCTTTATCAAGCCATGCTCTCATGGTCTCGAGCACTCTAGTAATGACATACTCACCAATTAAAATAATAAGATGACTTTGCTCGGCAAAAGGAATGAATTCGGCAGGTGAAATCATCCCCTCAGATGGATGATGCCAACGAATAAGTGCCTCCATAGAATACATTTTTGCTTGAGCATCAACTTTTGGCTGGCATTCAACCGTAAATTGTTTTTCCTCTAAAGCTGCTTGTATGCGTCTTTCATATTCACCTTTTTCTTGCGCCTTTTCTCCCATCAACTGTGTATAAAGTTGATAATTATCGCGGCCTTCGGATTTTGCATGATACATGGCAATATCAGCTTGCTGAATCATTTCATCAGAGTCGCTAATTCCGGCGATAGAAACCGAAACACCGATACTGGTTGGAATCACATAAGTTTTATCTTTTATAGTGACAGCTGCACGCATTGTGTCCAATATTTGTTGAGCTTTTTCACAAATCATTGGGCTATTTAAATGGCCAGTTATAACAATGATAAATTCATCGCCACCTAAGCGCGCGACAATATCATCATCTCGACATACGCTATTTAGTCTTTTAGCAACTTCACATAATAAAATATCACCGGCTTTATGGCCCAAGGTATCGTTAATATTTTTAAAGTTGTCCAAATCTAAAAAAAATAACGCAACAATATCATTATTATGCTTACTTCTGTTGATCGTTAGCTCCAATTGACGCATCAAATGGGTACGATTTGATAAGTGCGTTAATGGATCTTTAAAAGCTAAAAAATTTAACCGCGCTTGAATTTTTTGCTCTTGAGTAACATCGCGAATATGAAAGGTATATTCACGCCTTTCTTCATCGCTCAAGTTGGCGCTATTAATAGTAATTTCTGCTGGAAACGTCTGCCCTGATGCACGCTTTAACTGGATTTCTGTGCGTCGATTTAAAATTAAACCGCCAGCATTAGAAAATTGATGTAAGAGACTATCATGAAATTTTTCTTTATCTGAATCGAGAGCGAAATATTCAATGAAATTATTGCCAATTATTTGGTGCTTTAGTATGCCAAGTGCCCGCTCTGCCGCCGGATTAAATTCAATCACATCACCTTTTTTATGAATAGAAATAATACAATCCATTGAGGCATCTAAGATGGCACTCTTGCGTCTTTCGCTTACCTTAAACTGATCAATAGCTTTTTCTCTAGATTGAATTTCATCGGTAATTTTCGATATCACCTGATTGTATTTTTTAGCTATCTGACCAACTTCAGTGAACGGTTCCTCTTTTACGGGTATATCGCAATTACCGTCTTGTTGATGCGCGTGCATTTCATCTAAGAGTTCAATTAGCTCAGTATTAGCATTGTGCTCACTGACGTTAAGCCCTCTCAACTCGTCTTTTTTTGACACTCGTAAGGGCTGATATTTGTTGTAAATTGATATCAAAACATAGCTTAGTAAAAAGCTAAACAAACCAATCGCTACTACACCAAACAATTGTATGATGATCTGCTGCGAGACACTTAAGCCCGTACCTAATATAGCGGGATCCCCAAATATACCCACAGCTAATGTACCCCATATGCCGGCAAACAAATGCGCGGGGATAACTTTTAGTGCATCATCTATTTGAAAATAATCCAGTAGCTCAGAACCGTAATGAACAACTACACCAGAAACAATGCCAATTAATGCCGCCTCTATAGGGCTAACTGCATAAGCCGCAGTAATACCGACTAATCCCGCAATAATGCCATTGAGACCTGCGCCTACATCAAAATAACCTTTGCTGTAGTAATAAATAAGGGTTGCGGTTAATCCTCCCCAAATACCAGACAGGCAAGTATTAAGAATAATTGTTGGCACCGACTCATCGAAACTGAGCGCACTACCACCGTTAAATCCAAACCATCCAAACCAAATCAGCATGGTGCCCAGGGCTGCCATCGGTAGGTTACTGCCAGATGGAAATTGTACGTTTTTCTGAAATCGACCAAGTCGCGGACCCACAATTAATACCGCTGCCAAAGCAACCCATCCACCTACCGAATGCACCACCGTTGAGCCAGCAAAATCGACGAAGCCAAGTTTTTCTAACCAGCCTTGGTTTGTCTCTGAATAAACGCTAGCCCAAACCCAATGACCCGCCACGGGATATATAAAAGCACTAAGAATAATAGTGATATAGATATAGCCAGAAAAGCGCATACGTTCAGCCACGGCACCAGAGGTCAAGGTAGCAGCAGTACTACAAAACATCATCTGAAACATGAAAAATAGCAGCTGATAGGGGCTGTTGTTTTCACCAAAGACAAAGTCACCACCGCCAACCCAACCATGAAGACTTGGACCAAACATCAAGCCAAAACCAAACAACCAAAATATAATTGCTGAAATAATAAAATCGCTAACATTTTTAGCCGCAACGTTAATATTATTTTTGCTGCGAGTTCGTCCACTTTCCAAGCATAAAAACCCCGCCTGCATTAAAAATACAAACAAGGTAGAAATAAGTAACCAAAGATGGTCAATTATCAGCAATATGTCCAAAATAATTTTTGATTGTCGTAGAGATTTTGCAAGTTTTGTTCCCGCTTGATTGGCCTAAGAGGCTGTTAATTTTTTATTTTTTTGCCATAAAGGGGCGTTATTTAAAATATGAAAGTTATTTGAGCTATTACGGTGCGATTAGTGGATTAGAACTTTTTATTTGTGAGTACAAGTATGATCTTTATTTAATGTTAGATGACCCTAGACATTAAATTTAATCCTCAAAAATTATAAAAGTCCCGTTATTAAGCCTTACTGTAATTGCCATTTAGTTATTACCAACTATAAATACCAAGTATTGATACCGATTTTTTTCTGGCATTCAGTATAAGCCTTACGCATATCGCCTTTTATGAGTTTAGATACATCACCTATAGCAGCACTCAATTGGCCATTTGCCTTTAGCGAATTGATTTTCACCATTTTGTCTGACAAATAGGTTATTTGCCCAATGGCTGCCATATCATCTGGGTCTTCATAAATAACTTGCTCTTCTAATGCACGGCTAACCTCCTCTGGAAATTTCCACTGCTGACTTATACTCGCTGATACCTTATAGGTATAGTGACTTACCGCATCAATGAACAATCTGTTATTAGGCGCCTCGTTATTACTGAAGCAATGATCGAACTCTTTACTAATGACACTCATTCCCGATTGCACGACCAATCCGGCAAGATACGCAAAAAATCGATTTTCACCTAACGTATGTGCAACACTATCGCTTAACAAACCTGTTTTCATGCTTTTGTCCCACAGGTAACGGTTAGTGATATTTGAGAAACGGCCTGACTGCTTCGTTAAGATTGGTTTCAGAGCCGCACTGATTATCAATTGCCTAATGCCATTAAAACCGATGTTAATTGTTGCCTGCTCTAGTGATTTATAGGCTCGAGTGCGGTCATAGTGAACACTGTTAGCTAAGCGAATGACTTCTTTTACTAACACCATGTCTTCGCACAATATATTTGCTAGATTACTTGGATCGACATTTTTATCGCGCAAAGCCTGCAGAACTTTTGGTATCACCTCTGGCAATCTAGGAATTTGATATTCAACCGAGCTGTTTTGAATATATTTTTTGTTGATCGCGTCAAGCGCCAGCTTTTCCTGTTTGTTCATCGGGCCATCAAGCAGAGAATTAACACCTAACAGCATGCCCGTAAATGAATGCTCTACTTCAGTCCAATCCGTAGAAGAGGAATCGCCAAGCTGTTGACTATTAACAGTGATGCTCTCTTTACGCTGAACAACCTTTTTTATAGGGCGATGAACTTCGGTATTTTTATTAAATAATTTTGCTAACACATTTAACCTCAGTCTTGTTTTACCCGATATTCATTTAGCCTAAGCTTATCTTTATGAAATAGTTTCTTGTATTGCCTTCACTACTTTAAGTCATTTTAACGGCGCCTTTGCTTAGGCAAATCAACGAGTTTATCTGTAGGCCACTACCCTTTCATAAGCTATGGTCTAACGTTTTAAAACTTTTTATAAAATCACTAAAAGTATAGACGCTTTTTAAATTTTAGGCGGAAAACTGCAAACTTTGCCTTCATCATCGTTAAAATTTGCCCATAAAGATTTCAGGTTTTTCTGACTTTTTGGCGTCAATTGAAGCAGCAGGATATACACTAAAAACTGGTTATAATTTTTGGCCAAAAATCCAACGCTTAAAGCAGCGATGGCGGCTAATTTCTCCGAGCTACACCAGCATGCCTAATGTTTAATTTGAGTTACTTCAAATAACGACTCATTTTCAACACGAATTTGAAGATTCGTTCTATACTTATTGAGTATTTTACTTATCGGAGCATGTCTTGACCTCTAAATCTCACTATTCACAAGGGCTTTTACTATTTCGCCTCAAGAATGGCCATAAATTTGCCTTGGGTACACTAAAGATTCAAGAAATTGTTCCTTATAAAGCCGTTACACCAATGGTGAAGTCAGAGCCTGGCATTAAGGGTGTGCTATCAATTCGTAATAAAACGATTGCGGTCATCGATATGGCGCAGTTGATAGGTCTTGGTCCAATTTCTGAAAGTAAGCTTAGCCAGTCTTTTATTGTTGTCACTGATTGCCAAAGAAAAGTCGTCGGCTTTGTTATTAGCCAAATCGAGAAAATAGTGGAGACCAATTGGCGAGAAATCAAACAGCCCGATAAAATGTTAGGCTCCAGTGTTTTTATCACAGGGACTGTTGAGGTCGATGGCGAGTTTATCCAATTAATGGATGTCGAGTTACTTCTCAATAAAATTTATCCACCAGATCCGCGTGCAGCACTGGCAGTCATTACCGATTTGCAACGCGAGCAACTCAGGCCAATGAATATCTTGGTTGTTGATGATTCACTTACTGCTCGGCGGCAACTTACCGATGTTTTAGAGCTACTAAATGTGCCTTTCTACGTGACCGATAATGGCAAAAAAGCACTGGTTTATATGCATGAACAAGCTGCCAAAGGGCATCCAGTTAATTTGTTAGTTTCTGATATTGAGATGCCTGGTTTAGATGGTTATGAGTTAACCTTTGAAGTCCGTAATTCACCAGATTTAGCAGCAACTTATATCATTCTTCACACCTCCTTATCGAGTGCGATTAGTGTCAATCAAGCTCAGCAAGTAGGCGCTAATGAAGCCTTAACAAAATTCGATGCGAAAGAATTAGTAATTTCTATGATGCGCGGTGTTGAATTTATCAATAACCCACCCGAAGTCATTCCACGTATTGAAGATATAATTTAAAATATTAATCATAGTTATAATGTCTCAGACGCTGATTTTGCCTTAAAGTATTTATTTCTCACCTTGCTTAGCCTGAACTAAATCATCCTATTAAAGAAAACACGTCTGACTTTTTAAGGGATGAAGATTCGGATTAATTTATAGCTCGCTGACTCGCGCTTAAGTGTATTATTCGTCTATTATAGGCGCAATTAAATATCACTAACAAAGGAGTGAGCATGTCACTATTGGCAAAACGTACCAGCAGAGTTGATTCTAGCGGTATTCGCCGAGTTTTTGAGCTCGCGCGCAGCATGAAAGACCCGATTAATTTGAGCATCGGGCAACCCGACTTCGACGTACCAGATTTGGTTAAAGTAGCGGCCATCGACGCTATTCAAAAGGGACATAATAGCTACACACCAACCAATGGTATTGTGCCATTACGGGAACAACTTATTGCCGATGAAAAAGTCTTTACCGGCAGAGACTACCAGCTCAATCAAATGCTCATCACCTCGGGTGTCAGCGGTGGTCTATTTTTATCATTGCTTGCGCTAGTCGATGATGGCGATGAAGTTATTATTCCCGACCCCTATTTTGTCATGTACAAACACCTAGTGAACATGAATGGTGGTAAAGCTGTCTATCTCGATACCTACGAAGACGGATTTTCTATTGATCCGGATAAACTGTCTGCATTGATCACACCTAAAACAAAAATCTTGTTACTTAACAGCCCCGGTAATCCCACGGGTCGTATATTTAATCCAACCGAGTTACAGGCGATTGCCCGCGTATGCGATAAGCATGGTGTGCTAATTATTACCGATGAAATATATCGCGACTTTGCCTACACCCCCATGCAGTCGATAGCGCAATATACCGAAAATTGTCTATTGCTTGGTGGATATAGTAAATCTTTTGGTATGACGGGCTGGCGGCTTGGCTACGCTGCGGGGCCAAAAGAGATTATTGATGCAATGGCGATGTTGCAGCAATACAGTTTTGTCTGCGCGCCGAGTATTGCACAGTTTGCAGCACTAGCTTGCCCGCAAACAGATATGTCATTGCACTTATCTGATTACGCGGTAAAACGAGACCTTATGTTCGAAGCGCTTTCAGGTAGTTTTGAAGTTGGTTCGGCAGACGGTGCTTTTTATTTGTTTGTTAAAGCGCCCGAGGGCCATACTGGCGATAGCTTTACTGAACTTGCTATCAACAATAATGTTCTTATTATACCGGGCTCGGTATTCAGCGAACGCGATAGCCATTTTCGTATTTGCTATACAGTTCCCAATGAAAAACTGCTTGCAGGTGCAAAAATTCTCTGTGCACTAGCAGATAAGTCCTAGCATAGCTCTGCCCAAGACTGTGGCATCTGTAAGCTAACATTCACTTTCTTTAATGCAGAGTCTCCTTTGAGCCCATCAAATTAGACCCTGCAGTACTGTTGATAAATTATCCTTAAGGCTTAATATCACCCAAAGCTTAAATTTATCACCAAGTATCCTCCCAACTAAAGAACACGGCTTTATTTTTGATTTAATAGTAGCTCTGAATATTTTATAGGTTTAAAGAGGATAAAAACTGGTCACATAAAAAAGAGTCTTTCTTATGTGATTCTTGATAGTATACTCTCATAGGCTATTTTATAGACAACGTGCAATATCATTAAACAAGCCTTTAAATAAGTGAAAATAATAGGGGATTTAATGTTGTTTAGAAGCGATTTATTAAGCTGACGCCGTTATCGAGGTTTTTACCTATAAATTTCTGTGTAAATGTAAGAGAGAGTTTATGTCGATCAAACAATTAGTTCCAATTTGTCTTATTTCATTGGTTTTGAATGCCTGCGGTGAAGTGAAAATTGCTGACATTAATGTTGCTAAGCTTCCAAAACCCGGAGAAGATTTACAAGTCGTGACCAGAATGGGGGGAACCACTTATTTGGAAGGACGCGATCAAGAACCAGCCGGGCCCGAGGTGTTGTTAATCAATAGCTTTGCAGCAGAAAATGATTGGAACGTAGTGTGGATAGTCGAAGAATCGACTGCTCAAGTGCTAGAAACACTCGAGCAAGGTAAGGCGCATATTGCCGCTTCTGGTTTAACTTTCACCGACATTCGAGATGAAAAATTCACCCGCGGCGCTACTTACCTAAATGTGACTGAGCAGGTTGTTTGTCCACAAAAACTTGAGAACTTTCCCAAAAAACTAAAAGACCTGCCAATGATCGATCTGGTTGTGGCCGCAAGAACTAGCTACATTTCTACATTAGAGTACTTAAAACAAAAGATTCCGGATCTTAAATTCGAGCAAAGTGAAAATGAATCCACTGAGATGCTGCTATCTCGAGCTATTGATGACAACATCTGCGTCGTATCAGACTCAAACATTGCCGATAAAACTCGTCGCTTATTTCCTGAATTAAGAGTCGCCATGACACTTCCAGGAAAGAGTCAGCTTGGTTGGTATTTACCTAAAGAATCTAACGAAATGGCTGCTCTAACCAAATCTTGGATTAAGTCATCATCAGGGAAATTAGCAGTTAACGCAATGAATCAGACGCATTATGCGTATCTGAATAACTTTGATTTCGTAGATTTACGTGCCTTGAGCCGAAATATTGATGAGCACCTCCCTAAGTACAAAAAATATTTTATCCAAGCTGAAGAAAAAACAGGAATACCGGCAGATTTACTAGCAGCCCTGTCATACCAAGAATCTCATTGGAATCCTAAGGCTGTATCTCCAACGGGTGTTAGTGGCATTATGATGCTGACTCAAAATACTGCAGAGTCTTTGGGTGTCAGTGATCGCAATGATCCCAAAGAAGCTATCTTAGCGGGCGCCGATTACTTAAAAGACCGTTTTGATCTTCTACCCGATAGTATTCCAGAGGAAGACCGCTGGTTTCAGGCTTTAGCAAGCTACAATATAGGACGCGCTCATGTTTTAGATGTTAGGGTATTAGCTCGAAGGATGGGTAAAAACCCCGATTCTTGGCAAGAGATTAGAGAGCTGTTGCCATTGAAGTCTAATAAAAAATACTATTCTAAAATGAAACATGGTTATGCTCGCGGACACGAGCCCGTACTCTATGTGCAACGCATCAGAAATTATCGCGATATCATTCGCCAGTCTTTTTAATAACGAAGTTATCTTAGCGCTAGCCAATGAAGACATAGTTAATGAAAGGATAATCAGAGTAAAAGTGTAATTCCTGCAATCAAGTTCAAGCCGATAATAATACGTTTAAATAATAAATCGTTTAGATATGGATAGACCTTCAATCCAAGCCAAGATCCGATAACGAGCACAGGAATACACCATATTAGATCTATTGCGGTTTGCTGTGTGAACTTCCCGGTAGAGACAAATGTAACAACGCCGACACCATGCATAATCAACACAAAGGGTTGGCAAGAACCGCGCTGAAGGTGTTTAGTCCAGCCGCGCACACCAGACCATATTGTCGGAAACAGACCTGATAAGCCGGCGAAACCTCCCATAATGCCACCGCCTAACCCTACCAGGCCATCAAGTGGACCACCTCCAACCTCGCCAACGGATGTATGAGGACGTAAAAACATCCAGCACCCATAAACCACCATCAACACACCGATTACAGTGCGAAATATATCTGGCTCAATATATCCAAGTATCCATGCCCCAAAAGGTACACCTAAAACACCGCCCGCAACAAAAGGCAGTAGCCTCGAAAAATTCAACGTATTGCGTAACCTATAAAGCGGCAGCATATGCATCAAAACACCGCAGGACACCAACAAAGGAATAGCCGCAATGGGATCCATTATGTGTAACCAAATTGCATTTAATATCATCGCATCGGCAAATCCAACAGCACCAGTGACGAATGCAGCGAAGAAAGCGCCCACTAATAGTAATAGCAAATAAAGGGAGGGATCAGATAACATTATTTATTGGCACCAGGCATAGATTTTGGGTCACACAAATAGTGATGACATTTATCTTTGTTTCAATCGCATTCATTACACACTTTATGGAGCTGGTATTGACCAGATAATTTGACTGCGAACTGTAAAACTTATTCATCGTTTTAAAGTAAGCAGCTAAGCAACCATGCCTTTGGTATGCACTAATAAGGTATGCACTAAAAGGAACGCATTAATATCATCAATGTGTTCAACCTGCTGTAACAAGTTAAACGCCATTTTCAGATAAACATAAAACTCTACGTTATTCGCTTTGGTCACTTCAATCAGGCTGTATAAATTTATTCTTTTATTTGTGTCCGATTACTTACTAGAAACAGTCCGTTCTTTCTTCCATAACAAACGAGCGTAATGCGTTTCTAGTAGGGTGATTCGCTATAGACCTGCTGCCGTCTACTTTTTAGGCTATAAGCCTTGACATCTGATTGCTCAGACAAACACTGACGTTACCTTAGCTGCTTTTTCGCGGCATATTTTCAGTGCCTTTGATAACTATTGTTTTGGTTCATCAATGACATCAAGCTTGTCGACTGATTTTTCGCTACGGCATACATTTCTAGAACTAATCCTAGCACAACATAAACCTTATCTGTTTTACATTTCTTAATGAGCCCACAACTCTCTGTCTATATTACCGGTAACACCCGCACGATAATAATAAGGAACAATCGGTAAGCTTGAATGTGCGTTAGCATTTGTAGGCTTGACCTTGTAGGGGGCATAGCTCATTAAGCACCTAACCGTTGTTTCCATCTATATCTAGTACTTTGTCCAGCACAAATGAGTTTCAAACAACGGTTAGACAAGACTAATCATCTTGATCATCCAGTTGGCGAGCTTTATTCTATTCAGCTCAAAGCCAACAAGTCATACGTTTTATAGCGTTACGCACGCTGCATTCCTTTAAACAGCGTTGTATCTAATCTTTTTTATCCAATGAGCACTTCAGAAACCATTTTGAGTGCCGAGTTTAAGCTACTTTTCAGACGTCACTTTACCAAAATAATGCACTAAAACCGAGCTTAATTCACGATGATTGAGTGATTGATGTGCATTCATTTGACTAATAAAAAACTGCGGAGAAGCCAGCAAATACATTCTTCCTTTCAATGTTCACATCGCACGAAGTATGCGTTGACCATTTAAAAAAAACTTTCCTAAACGTTTATACCAAAGACAAAAAGCCACTCCAATCTTAATTGAATGCTTTTCATTTATCGCGCGGCTAACAGCTGAAACCTTGGGCAATATCTATTCATTGCCTCCTAGAATCCCACGACAAATATACATGAGGTCTTGTGACCTTTATATTTAAATGGTCTAGTATTTTGCAAGATTCAAATATTGTCATCATTCACGATAAAACAATAAACATAACGATGTTCTAAAGCTTGGGTTGATTGAGCTTCCGGCAATTTGGTGAATAGTCGCTGCGTAAAAGGCAGCTATTACATAATCACAGAGATTCGGCGCACTAGCTGGAAAGGCTCTGTGCTTTAGACATCAAATTTCATGAACAGAACAGTTGAGAATTGAATTCTTAACTTTCATATGAGTTACTTTACATGCTGACCTTTTTTATCCCTAACACTCGTTTTTAATGAGGTTACCTTAGGATATACTCCTGACTAGGGCTTACTGAGATTAACTATGTCGCTAATTACATATCTACCATGGC
The DNA here is from genome assembly GCA_034111645.1 of Cellvibrionaceae bacterium. Taxonomy (GTDB): domain Bacteria; phylum Pseudomonadota; class Gammaproteobacteria; order Pseudomonadales; family Cellvibrionaceae; genus CANLBN01. The sequence continues at coordinate 305 of JAWUWW010000039.1, read as the reverse complement.
ACTAAATTCATTAATTGCAGGACCCGGAGCCATAGGCTCGTTAGCATGCCTACATGCCCAAACCCTAGGCAAGGTCGCAGTATTTCCCCATCGTGCTGGAATCTTATTGCCTAAAACAATTGTTCGTGGTGAACAAATATCAAAGCTTGATTGGTCACTCGAGTCATCCTCTCCTGCATTTCGACCAAACCTTATTTGGATATGTACGAAAGCATTTAATGCGGAACAAGTCGCAACAACATTAGTTGAGAAGTACCCAGATGCAGCCATTATCTTGCTTCACAATGGAATGGGCCCACAAGAAG
>JAWUWW010000038.1:0-48845 GCA_034111645.1 Cellvibrionaceae bacterium | reverse complement strand
GCAATCAGTTGCAGAATACTTAGTCAGTAAAGGCATTAATGCTTCTTCAATTACTGCTTCTGGCCTTGGTGAATCTCAGCCAGTAGCATCAAATGATACCCGCGAAGGTCGTGCTAAAAACCGTCGTGTTGATGCATCATTGAGCGGTGAAAAAATTACTTTTAAATAATGAGAAGTCATTATTAGTAACGAAAAAGCCCCGCTACATGCGGGACTTTTTTGTAAATCTTTATAGGTTAACTGATAAAAGAGAAGACATAGTGAAGACCTTATATTGGCACGATTATGAGACTTGGGGCGCAAAGCCAAGCGTTGATAAGCCCTCACAATTTGCAGGTATTCGCACCGACGAAGATTTAAATATAAAAGGTGAGCCCTTAGTTATTTTTTGTAAGCCCAATAATGATTGTCTTCCTCAGCCTCAAGCCTGTTTAATTACCGGGATTACCCCTCAAGTAGCCTTACAAAAGGGAAAGCTTGAAAATGAATTTTTCCAGCTGATCCATCAAGAGTTATCAACACCCGGGACCTGTGGCGTTGGTTACAATAGTATCCGCTTTGATGATGAAGTCACACGCTTTGGTTTGTACCGTAATTTTTATGATCCCTACGAGCGCGAATGGAAGCAAGGTAATAGTCGATGGGATATTATCGATGTTGTGAGGCTAGTTTATGCACTTCGGCCTCATAGTTTAAAGTGGCCGTTAAGAGAAGATGGCTCCCCTAGCTTTAAATTAGAGTTGCTGTGCAAAACTAATGACATAGAGCATATGTCGGCACACGATGCGCTCTCGGATGTTCATGCGACCATTGCTCTTGCAAAATTAATTAAAACCAAAGAGCCAAAACTCTATGACTATTGTTATCAGTTACGTGACAAGCATCGCGTGATAGAGCATATTAATATCGATGAACGTAAACCCTTTCTGCATATTTCTTCGCGCTTTCCGGCAATCAATGGCTGTGCAGCCTTAATGGCACCATTAATGAGGCATCCTAAAAATAACAATAGTATTATTTGTTACGACTTATCAGAAGATCCGTCGCCATTATTAGCGTTAAGTAGCGATGAAATAATTGAGCGACTTTACGTAAAACAGTCAGATTTGACCGAGGGAATTACTCGTATTGCCTTAAAAGAAGTGCATATCAATAAATCACCCATGGTGATAACCGCTAAAATGTTAGATGATGAAACAGCTCAGCGCCTAAATATTAACAAACAACAATGTGAGTTGCATTGGCAGCAATTATGCAATGCAAGCTTAACAGACACATTAACGGCGGTTTATAGTGATAGATCATTTACGGCTAATTCTGATGCTGAGCAAAATCTTTATGATGGATTTATTAGCGATAGTGATCGTGCACTGATGACAGATATACGCCAAGCCTCACCGGAGTCTTTAAGTCTTTTTGCTGAAAAATTGAAAGATAAACGCTTAAAAACACTATTGTTTAGATATCGAGCTAGGTATTACCCAGAGACATTAACTGATGTTGAGCAACATCAATGGCAACAATGGCGTTATTATCGATTAACCGACGAAACTATGGGTGCAAGTCTAACGTTGGCTCAATTTTTTAGCGAATTAGATGCACTTAAATATAGTAAAGAGGTTGATTCAGAAATTGTCGCTAGTTTAATAACTTATGGAGACGGTCTATTAAACTAATGATAAAGTTCGCAACTAAATCATGATTTATTTAAAGCTAATAATGATACGTAAGCTCATAGATATATTAAGACATCAACTTCTAAATTGAGTATCATAACGATTGTTGAATAGTAGTGCTTATACAAGAGCATTTTTATATATGGTTTTAACGATTAAGGATATTGTGTGAATTTTACTGGCGCTCATATTTTATCGATCCAACAGTTCGAAACAGATGATATAGAAGCAATATTTAAGGTTGCTGATGCAATGCTACCGTTTGCGAGACGTCAAAAAGTAACCCGAGTTTTAGATGGCGCTATTTTGGGGAATATGTTTTTTGAAGCTAGCACGCGCACGCGCGTAAGCTTTGGTAGCGCATTTAATCTTTTGGGCGGTAATGTACGCGAGACAACGGGTTTTGAAAGCTCTGCAATTACCAAAGGTGAATCTCTTTATGATACGGCCCGTGTGCTTTCTGGGTATAGCGATGTGGTTTGTATGCGACACCCGCAGTCAGGTTCGGTTGCAGAATTTGCCAAGGCAAGCCGAGTTCCCGTCATTAATGGTGGGGATGGTTCTAACGAGCATCCCACACAAGCATTATTAGACCTATATACTATTCGTAAAGAGCTCTCATCGAAAGGCCGAGATATTGATGGTGCCCGTATTGCGATGATTGGCGATTTAAAATACGGTCGAACTGTACATTCTCTGTGTAAATTATTAAGTCTGTATAAAAATTGTCATATAAGTCTTGTGTCACCAAAAGAACTATCAATGCCAGAAGAATTAATTGATATGATGCTTGAGCGTGGTCACAAAGTTTCAATATCCGAAGAGCTTACTTCAAGTATTAGTAATGTGGATATTGCCTACTCAACACGTATACAAGAAGAACGTTTTCAAACCAAAGAAGAAGCAGACTTATATCGTGGGCGTTTCCGACTTAATCAAAGTATTTATACGCAATTTTGCGAGCCAAATACGGTGATTATGCATCCGCTTCCAAGGGATTCTCGTTCTGAAGCGAATGAATTAGATATTGATCTAGACGAGAATCCTAATTTAGCTATTTTTCGCCAAGCAGATAACGGTGTCATTGTACGTATGGCACTGTTTGCAATGGTGTTAGATGTTGTGCATCTAGTGGATAAATATATGCATGATGTGCGTTGGTTTCCAGGCATTGGTCGTTAAATATTTTCATCTGCTTATAAAAATAAAAGCCTTTGTAGTAAAATAAAAATATAACAGTTACCGTCATTCTTAAAGAAAGACTTTACCCACTTAATAAAAAATTGTCCCATGAATCAGTTTGATGATATTCGTCCTTATAGCGATGAAGAAATTGCCCCTGTTATTGATCGCTTGTTAAAAAATAAAGAACTTTTAGCAGTCATTACACGCTTTCGTTTTCCATCTCTGCCTAACTTTTTAGTAAAGCTGATGCTTCCTTTTGTGCGTATATTTGTGGCTAAGCAAGTTGACCAAGTAAAGACGGTTAAAGATTTTCAAGTACTCATAAAACGTTATCTTGATCGGATGCTCAGGGAGACGAGTAGTGGTTTAACGGTGACGGGTAAAAGATATTTAAATACTAATAAAAATTATTTATTTATTAGTAATCATCGTGATATAGCTGTCGACCCGGCTATTATAAATTTAGCAATATACGAATGTGGTTTCACAACGCTTCAGATAGCAACAGGAGACAATTTATTTACAAAGTCTTATGTGTCAGACTTAATGCGCATTAATAAAAGTTTTATTGTTAATCGTTCTGCCTCTAAGCCCAGAGAAAAATTTAAAGCGGCACAATTATTATCAGCCTATATATATCATGTGGTAACAGAGCTAAAAGAAAATCTTTGGATAGCTCAGCGAGAAGGTCGAGCAAAGAATGGCATTGATAAGACCAACAGCGCGGTGATTGGAATGCTTGCTTTAAATAAATCCAAGGCACTTTTGCTAAGCGATTATATTCGCGACCTTAATATAGTCCCCGTATCTATATCTTACGAGCGTGATCCATGTGATATTGCTAAAGCAAAAGAGTTATATGCACATAAAGAACATGGAGTGTATTTAAAGCAAGAGCATGAAGATGCAAGTAGTATTGCTACAGGTATTACTGGTTTTAAAGGTCGTATTCATGTTGCTTTTGGTGAGCCTTTAAGCGGTAACTTTAATTCAACGGATGAAGTTGTTGCTGAAATTGATAAACAAATTATTTCAAATTATGTGTTACAACCTAGTAATTGCGTTGCCTACCAAGAATTATATGGAAGCTTACCGGATAATATTGTGGTTACCCATCAACGAATTCCTTTTAGGGAAGATCACTTTTTAACTGAAATACAACAATTTCGCCAACATCTTGCACGCTGTGATGAAGCCTATCGAGATATTTTGTTAAATATGTATGCAAATCCTATCGTTTGTCAGCAATCACAAAAAACTTTGCAATCAACTCAACAGACAATCTAGACGATGTTAACTAATGAGCTTAAGTCGACCATACAGTCCGTTTATCGTGAGTTTCTAGACTCTCGAGAACTAACGCCTCGTTATGGCCAAAAGTTAATGATTGCTAATATTGCAAATACTTTGGCAAATATTAAATCAGATAATCAAGGTCTACGAATAAATTTTAAGTCAGATGTTGATCTTAAAAGTAATAAAGAAGGAAAAAAAGAAGATAATAAAGACCAAAATGAAAGTAGCATTGAATCCAAAAAAGATATAATTCTTGAAGATAAAACGTCAACAAGCAGTTCTCATATTTGCATTATCGAGGCCGGAACAGGTACAGGTAAAACGGTTGCTTACCTATTAGCAGCAATTCCAATCGCCCAAGCGCTGAAAAAAAAATTAGTCGTATCTACAGCAACCATTGCATTGCAAGAACAAATTATTCAAAAAGATTTACCTGAGATAAAAAATAATACAAGTCTTTCGTTTAATTTTGCCTTAGCGAAAGGCCGTGGGCGTTATTTGTGTTTGAGCAAACTTGATCGAATTTTAATGAGCAACGACTCGCCTATTGATTTATCGCAATCTTTTTTAGCAGATGATGCAGGGCCGGCGGATGAGCAAGCAATAACTATTTATAATTCTATGGTTGATGCCATGAGTGCGGGTAAATGGGATGGTGATCGCGATAGTTGGCCGACAGAAATAGAGCCCAATGTTTGGGCTCCTATAACGACAAATCATCGAGAATGTACTGGGCGAAGATGCTCTAATGTTAATAGTTGTAGCTTTTTTAAAGCCCGCGATGCAATCGATAAATATGATTTGATTGTTGCCAATCATGATTTGGTGTTGGCTGATCTTGCACTTGGGGGTGGCGCGATTCTTCCAAGTCCTGAAGATACTATTTATATTTTTGATGAAGGTCATCACCTACCCGATAAAGCATTAAATCATTTTGCTTGCCACACTCGTGTTGCCGCTACGAGTAAATGGTTAGATCAAAGTCACAAAGTATTATCAAGCATGTTAGGTGATATTAGCGGTGCCGGTAATGTTGATCATTATGCAGAACAGTTACCGTCTATTTTTTTAGATACAAAACAAAGCTTAGAAAAGATATACCCCAAATGTCAGCAGCTAATGGATGAACAATCATCCTCTGAAAATGATAGAAGTCATTTTGCTAATAATAATAATTTTAATAAAGACTCGAGGCGCTATCGTTTTGAGGGTGGTATTCCTCCTGCTGAATTTATAACTTTAGCCGAAATTCTCTATCAAAAATTTGATCGCCTAAATAGCTTGCTGAGACAGGTATCGGATGAAATTCAAGAGGCCATGGAAGATGGCTACTGCTCTGTCCCAAAAATTGATTTAGAAACATGGTTTCCTGTCGTTGGTAGCTGGCAATCGCGAGCAGAGGCAAATTTAGCGTTATGGAAATCCTATAGTAATATTACCGTTATAGCGGATGCTGATAAACATAAAATAATACCGGTCGCACGTTGGGTAACACTTGTAGAGTTCGCAGGAGCTATTGATTTTGAAGTCTGTTCTAGTCCGATACTTGCTGCCAACACCTTAAGATATCGATTATGGGAGGAGTGTTTTGGTGCGGTAGTTACCTCGGCAACATTGACTGCATTGGGTCGCTTTGATCGCTTTATGATGCGTTCGGGGACCACAGAAGATCAACATTATAGCGTGATGCCAAGCCCCTTTGACTTTTCTCGCGCCACCTTACAAGTTCCTAAATTTTGTGTCGAGGCTAATAATGCTCGCGAACATACAGAAAATATTGTTGAATATTTACCAAGTTTATTAGAAGAACAGCAGGGCTCTCTAGTATTATTTTCTTCACGTAAACAAATGGAAGAAGTGTTTTATCAATTGCGTCAGTCTGTACGCGATAAAATTTTAATGCAGGGTGAGTTATCAAAGCAGGCAATGTTGATCGAACATAAAAAAATAATTACTGCCGGTAATAGTAGTGTGTTATTTGGTTTAGCAAGTTTTGCAGAAGGCGTCGATTTACCCGGAAATTTTTGTAGTCATGTAATTATTGCTAAGCTTCCTTTCGCTGTGCCCGACGACCCAATAGAGGCATCGCTAGCTGAATGGATAGAATCAAAAGGCGGCAATGCTTTTATGGATATTACCGTGCCTGATGCAGCAATGAAATTAGTGCAAGCTTGCGGGCGTCTATTACGTAAAGAGTCGGATACAGGAAAGATAACGATTTTAGATAAACGTTTAATCACTAAACGTTACGGTAAACTGCTGTTAAGTTGTCTGCCTGCTTACCAAGTAGAGTTGGGGCAATAATCTTTTTATTATAGAACAGAGTTAACGATTGAGTCAGTACCATTTATTTACAGAGCTTTATTGATCAGAAAAATAACGCGAGGCGTGGTCTGCTTTAGGCAGGATGCAATTGTCGTTTTTGCCAAATATTTTATATCTATTGCGCGCAATAACACTATAGGCTCGGTCGCTTAATGACGTCGGAATAATTTTAAAGAGACTAAAAAATCGCCAAGGGTAAGAAAGTTGAGCGAGTATTTTGAAAATGGCAGTCGTTTTTAAAAAAAGTCTGCCAGATAGTTGTGTTTCAGTTATGAGTAATTCTGTGTCATCAATGCTAGCTTTAGATTCAACATCTTTTATAGTCAGATTATTTTTCTTAAGATCTTCTAGTGATAATCCCTCGATATACATTAAAGAATCAAAACTTGATGTTGACATGCCGTAATATCTTAAAAGGCACTGACCAGCTGATGACTGTGCTGAGACAAGTCTAAACTTTTTATGTGTATCATATTTAATAATAAACCGTGCCCAGTAATTACAAAGAACACAGACGCCATCAAATAAAATTATTTTTGAGGCTAGCTCATCACTCATGTCTCTACTCATTATTGCCAGCGATTATTTAGCTGAATTTTGTTTAAGCTTATATGCTTGCTTAAGCTTATATGCTTACTTAAGGTTACATTCTCTCCATAACTTCGATGCCCAATATTTCTAGTCCCATTTTTAATGTCGCGGCAGTCGCAGCACATACTTGTAGGCGGCTATTTTTTTCTTGCTCGCTAATGCCTTCTTTTAAAATTGGGCAAGACTCATAAAAACGCATGTAAAGACTAGCGACATCATAAAGATAGTTACACAATAAGTGAGGGTAGGCATCATGACTTATTTGCTCGATGATTTCGGCGCTTTGTAATAGCTTTATCGCCAAAGTTTTTTCATCGACATGCGCTAGAAAAATATCACCTGTCATTTGTTCGGGCTTGAGCTTGGCTTTTCTGAAAATACTTTGTATACGTGTATAAGCATACTGTAAATAAGGCGCAGTATTGCCTTCAAAACTGAGCATGGTTTCCCAGTTAAAAATATAATCGTTGGTTCGAGTTTTAGATAAGTCGGCATACTTAATTGCACCAATACCTACTTTACGACCAATCTCCTTGTACTCGGCTTCGCTCAGACTTACCCCTTTTTCTTCCGAGCGACTGCGGACAAGTTTTTCGGCACGTTCAATAGATTCATCAAGTAAGTCAGCTAATTTAACGGTGCCACCAGTACGTGTTTTAAAAGGCTTGCCATCACTGCCCATCATGGTACCAAAGGCATGGTGTTCAAGGCTGGCAGTATTATTAACAAACTGAGCCTTGCGCGCTAATGTAAAAACTTGCTGCATATGTAAAGATTGGCGTGCATCGATAAAATATAATAATCGATCAGCCATTAATATATTTGAGCGATAGCGTAGTGCAGCGAGATCAGACGTTGCATATAAATAACCTCCGCCTTGTTTTTGGATTATCACAGGGCTTGGGTTACCGTCTTTATCGGCGAGTTCATCTAAGAACACCACGGTTGCCTCTTGGCTTTCACTCGCAAGGTTTTTCTGTTTAAGTTCTTCAACTAGAACGTATAAGTCATCGTTATAGGCACTTTCTCCACGCACATCCTCAGGCATTAGAGTGACGTTGAGTTTATTGTATATTTCTTGGCTATGAGCGAGAGAGGTATCTCGAAACGCATTCCATAACTTAAGCATTTCGGCATCACCAGATTGCAGCTTAACCACATAATCGCGAGCCTTATTGGCAAATTCTTCCGACTCATCGAAATGTTTTTTCGATCGCTGATAAAAGCCTTCAAGATCTTTTAATGCAAGCTCTGCTTGCTCGCCGCCTTGCAAATGACTTTCAAGCTCTACTAATAACATACCAAATTGTGTGCCCCAATCCCCTACATGATTTTGACGAATCACTTTATGACCTTGTAGCTCTAATAATCGAACCAATGCATCTCCAATAATAGTCGAGCGCAAGTGCCCCACGTGCATTTCTTTGGCAAGATTAGGTCCCGAATAATCTACAACAATTGTCTGCGGCGTTTGCGTTTTAAGGGCCTCAGTTGGGTTCTTGCGCGAAAGTTGTAGCTGTTGGGCAAGCCAATCATTGCGTAAATGTATATTTATAAATCCAGGACCCGCTATCTCAGTGCTCTCGGCAATAAAATCGATATCTAAATGATCAATCATTAATTGAGCAAGTTCGCGTGGATTTTTGCCCATTTTCTTAGCCGCAGCCATAGCTCCATTAGCCTGGTAATCACCAAAACCAACTTTTTTGCTTGGAGCAATATGTGCTTCGCACTCGGAAGGAATGCCCGCAGATTGCATAGCTCGCTGAAAATGCTCAGATAAAATAGCTTTTATTGATGATGAGTCTGACTTACTTAATGTCATGAGTAATAAAACTTTTATAAGGAAAATTAATGGAGTATTTTATCTAGGTGTTAAACACAATGCTAGGAGCCTGTTAGACTTAAACCTAATCTAAAGCGTAAGAATGGAATAGATACTTCTTTTTTGGTGTTATCGGTCACCTAATATCTCAATATCACCATTTATTTACAACCAGGCATCTTTGGTCTTTATATCAACATCAGTTGTCCCAATAATGTATCTAATAGATGTATAGCTATTGAGTGGATATTGGGTTTTTCTTGATGGAAGAGGGATGCAAATATTTCTAATCAAGAAACTTGAGCGTACTTAAGTTATTCGGTTATTAATTTTTGTGGTTTAAAAATCAAGCCCATAATGGTTATAATCACTTTTAATTATATGTCGAAAATCGTTCAAAATTGTAGCATGTAAAATGGGTACGACAACAGTGGCAGACAAGCTCTGAACTTCATCGAGAGTAATTTTCTATGGGCGATGTAATTATATTTAAAAAAAAGAGTCCATGGGAAAAGCATAAAGGTAAAAGCTTATGTCGCGATGGTTTTCATAAATGGAAAATTGTTGTTAAGCAGCAGTTTGATGTTAAACAGGGAAAGCTAGTCACTAAGTATCAATGTGAGAGATGTCAAAAAGAAAAAGTAAAACTTTTGTGAGTAAGGTTTTTTAGTTGTAATCAATTTTTTTGATTTGATGAGGTTTTAATAATAGAGGATTTAAAATGACGAAAATAGATATTGGTATAAGCGAAAAAGGTAGATTGAAGATAGCAGAGGGCTTAAAAAAACTATTAGCTGATTCTTATACTTTATACTTGCAGACACATAACTTTCATTGGAATGTAACGGGAATCAATTTTCGTGAATTACATCTAATGTTTGAAGAGCATTACACAGAATTATCGACGGCTGTTGATGAAATTGCCGAACGTATTCGCACCTTAGATGTGGCCGCCCCCGGAACTTATAAAGAATTTTCAAGGCTTAGCTCAATAGAAGAGGTCGAAGGTGTGCCTAGTTCTAAAGAGATGGTTGAATTATTAACAAAAGCTCACGAGCAGGTTATTAAGACCTCTAGAAAAGTATTAAAAACGGCCCAAGAGTTTGATGATGAATCAACGGCCTCATTAGTGTCTGATCGCATGCGTGTTCATGAAAAAACAGCATGGATGCTAAGAGCCACTAAGAGTTAACAGATATTATGTCGCGTTAATATATTGAGCCTCTTGCTTATCCTGTCTTTTAAGAGGCTCAATTTAAATACATAATTTTTAAAATAGTAATATAGCAAGCTCTTATGATTCCTATTCTTTATCAAGATGACTCGCTATTAGTGGTCGATAAACCACATGATATGCTGACAACTCCTGGGCGCGGCCCCGATAAGCAAGATTGCTTAATCAATCGTCTGCTACCCCAATTTCCTAATGCGAGAATTATTCACAGACTTGATATGGCAACATCAGGGATTGTAATTATAGCTCTGAGTCATACTGCTCAAGTAGCAATGGGGCACTTATTTGAAAAACGCTTAATTAGTAAAACCTATACGGCTATTGTCGATGGTAAAATGAATCAATTAAGTGGAGAAATAAACAAGCCACTAATATGTGATTGGGAAAACAGACCGATTCAAAAGGTTTGCTTTGAGTCAGGTAAAGCGGCGTTAACTAATTATCAAAGTATTGAGTACGATAGCATCAACGATTGGACGCGAGTAAAACTTGAGCCTAAAACAGGTCGCTCTCACCAATTACGCGTGCATATGTTATCGCTTGGTCATCCCATTGTTGGCGATTATTTTTATGCGCCTCGGCGAGTGCTAGAAAAGAGTCCTCGCTTGTTACTGCATGCAAGTCAACTTGGCTTTCAGCATCCGGTATCTAATCAATCGATTGATATATATTCAAAAGCTCCATTCTGATTTGAATGTTTTAACCTTATTTTCGAACGCCACAAGTATATTATTAAATATTAACATCTGATGATGAAACTGGCGTTTTAGCTTAAGTAGCACCTAACCAGCACCTAACAAGCACCCTAGCAGGCTCTATTAAATCTGGTAGTTATCGAATTTAATAAGGACGTCATTAAAAATTAATGCCTGATGATTAAAGTGGTTTTTTAGCTTAAGTAGCTCCTAACAAGCACCTAACCAAGCACCTAGCCAAGCACCTAGCAAGCTCTATTAAATCTGGTAGTTATCGAATTTAACAAGGACGTTATTAAAAATTAATGCCTGATTATTGAACTGGCATTTTAATTGAAATAGAACCTAACAAGCAGTCTGGTCTCTGGTAGAATGCACGCCAAATTTTATCGATATGTGAGCGCATCTCGCCACATTGATACACTTATTTAGTTTAAAGGCAGTTTAATACAGTTATGGAAACCCCTCAAATTGGTCAGCGTTGGTTAGTCGACACTGATGCATCATTAGGTCTAGGTCTTGTTGTTGAATGTGAAGGTCGTAGCATTACGCTCGAGTTTCCAGCAACCGGCGATAAGCGCCAATACGCGATTAAACATGCGCCGCTCACGCGCGCCATATTTTCTGAGGGCGAACTTATTGAGACAGAAGATGGCGATACCCATCGAGTTAGCCGTGTTGAAAGTATAAATAACTTATTGATATATATTAATGAGGCCGGTGAACCAATACCCGAAACACAATTAGCGGCTAGCATTCAACTCAACCATCCATTAAAAAGATTGCTAGCTGCACAGCTTGATAAGCCCAGTTGGTTTGATGTACGCGAGCAATTATCACGAGCTTATCAGCAGTGGCTGCGCTCTGACGTCATCGGTTTAATGGGTGCACGTATTAGTCTTACACCTCATCAATTATATGTTGCTCAGTCTGCAACGAGTCGATTACCCGTAAGAGTTTTATTGGCTGACGAAGTCGGTTTAGGTAAAACTATTGAGGCGGGCCTTATTCTTCAGCGCTTACAGTTGCAGGGCCATGCTAATCGCGTGCTTATTTTAGTGCCAGAGGCTTTGTGTGTTCAGTGGTTTGTCGAGATGCTCCGCTGCTTTTCGATTGTTAGCAGCCTTATTGATACTGACAATGATATTGACATTGGGTCTGATCCAGAGAGTTATACCGATCTCAATGATACCCGCGTATTTATTGCCTCTCACGAATTCTTAAATGAAGATCGCTTATTGGAAGCCGATCACTGGGATATGGTAATCGTCGACGAAGCCCATCACTTTAATCTATCTCTATCTGAAGAGGCTTCACCTTGTAATAAAGAGGCCTCACCGGATAATGACGATAAATTTTCTCCTGACTTAATCGATGGCCAAGAGCAGGCGCATCAAAATAATCAATTGCGCAAATTAGCCGCACACACTACACATTTGTTATTGTTATCGGCAACACCCGAGCGTTTAGGCTTGCAAAGTCATTTTTCGCGTTTACAGTTATTAGACAATGAAAAGTTTCATTTTTTCGATGAGTTTCAAGCATCTTATGATAGTTATCAAGCCCTAGCAGATGACCTGCAAGAGTTATTAAGTCCCGATGATGATGATAAGAATGTGCTTGTTAGTCATGAGCAATTATCAAAGATTGCCGAGCATTTTTCATTTAACCTAGATGATGCCATAAAGTCTTCTGCTAATTCTATTGAGGTCTCACATTCAGGTGAGGCATCTAATTCCAGCGCAGCCGCTATCACTAAAAAAGCACTTACCGAATTATTGCTTGATAGTTATGGCACCGGTCGTATGGTTTATCGTAATACGCGTCATGGGGTTGCAGGTTTTCCTAAGCGAAAATTAGTGACGCATAAAATTAATGGTGAGGATGAAAAGTTTGCCTGGCTAGTGGGTTTTGTTAAGCGTCATCAAAGCGAGAAATTATTGTTAATTACCCATGATAAGGATGACGTTTTTGAATTAAAGGAATCCTTATATCGTAAAACCGGTATTGATTGCCCTGTATTTCATGAAGCGATGACCTTAGTCGAGCGCGACCGTGCAGCAGCATATTTTGCTGATAGCGCCGACGAAGGCGCACCATTACTATTGTGCTCAGAAATTGGTAGTGAAGGGCGTAACTTTCAATTTTGCCATCGCCTAGTTTGTTGGGATTTGCCCGATCATCCCGATGTTCTTGAGCAGCGTATTGGTCGCCTAGATCGCATTGGTCAGACACAAGATATCGAAATTCACGTTTGCGTTGAATCAGCCTTAGCTGAGCAAAGACTGCATTGGTTTCATGATATTTTAGCTTCAATTGAACAAATTAATCCTGCCGCAGGTTTAATCCATGATCAATGGTATGAGAAGTATTGTGAAGATCCGAAAGCCGTTGAGGCCGAAGTACGAAGTCAGCTAAAAAAATGGCTACAGCAGTTAGAGCAAGGACGCGATCGCCTACTAGAGATGAACAGTTGTCGCCAACCCGATGCCAAGCACTTACTAGCTGCCGTTAAGCAACATGAAGTAGACAATCATCCTCAAAAGTTACTTGAAATAATTACCGATGTGCTGAATATTCATTATGAGCAATTAGATGATACACGCTATCGATTGGTGCCATCTGAGCAAATGTTGGTGCCGATGATACCTGGTATTCCCGTTGACGGTTGTGAGATTACCTTTGATCGTATTACTGCAACTGCTCGTGAAGATATAGAGTTTATCACTTGGGATCACCCCCTAATGCAGGGCTTGTTCGAGATGATAAGTCTGTCAGACTTAGGCGTAGCCAGTATTGGTCTATTACCCAATAAAAGTTTAAAGCCAGGGATGTTATTTGCCGAGGTGTTATTTACTCTGTCTCTTCAATCAGCACATACCAAACAGATACAACCCTATTTAACACAATCTGGGCTACGAGTTGTTGTGACCATAAATAATGCAAACAATATTAGTACAGCACTGCCTTCAGAAAAACTGATACAAATTGTCGAGAGGGCAGATAAAAAGATCCGTAAAGCGGTGGTTAGCGATTACAGGACACAAATATCTCAATTGATTGATCAGGCTGAGTTACATGCTGAAAGCGAAACGCAAGAAATTATTAAGTCATCGCTAACGCAGTTAAATGCGCGTGCTCAGCTTGAGCTTGCTCGACTTAAACATTTACAGCAACGAAATAGTGATATTAGTGATCAAGATATTGATCAACTCAGCGAGCATTTCGCAAATGTACGCGAGGCATTACACTCTTCTTGTAAACCGATAGTGAGCGCAATTCGATTATTGGTGACGTATAGGCCCTAAATTCTAATAGCAACGGCGATGTTAATTAAATAATAGTTTGATTAGCAAAATAATTAAATTTTTTTTGTTTGATATTCTGTTTTTCAAGAGATGGAATCTCATTAACCGAAAGTTATATTGTTTATTTAGCGTTAAAGCTTTAGCGCTTCTTTAATTATTGAATTTATTTTGAGTGGATGAGCTAATAGGGTTTTTAGTCTCAGAGTTTTTCTTGTATACTTCCCGGCCTCATAGTTCCTCTTATTCTTAGTCAATTATTGCTTAATTAAATACTATTTAGCCAAATTTTTACGAGATATGTTTATGCTCCGTACTATTGCTTCATTAGCCTCTGCTTTTTTACTTTTAAGTTTTTCATCACTACTTTTGGCCTCCGATCCTGCCACAGGTGTAGAAGAAGTGATCTTCAATTTAACCGCCTCGCCAATCGGTTATATTTGCGTAATCGTTTTCGTGATTGCCTACGTTTTAGTTATCGGTGAAGAGTATTTGCATCTCAGAAAATCAAAGCCAGTATTATTAGCTGCAGGTATTATTTGGACGTTAATTGCTATTTATTATGCCAACTTAGGCTACGATAAAGTCGTCGGAGAAGCCTTGCGTGATAACCTATTAGAGTACGCTGAGTTATTACTTTTTTTGATCGTTGCCATGACTTATATTTCTGCACTACAAGAGCGCAGAATGTTTGATTGGTTGCGTGTTTGGTTAGTTTGTCGTGGGCTGAGTTATCGTCAGTTATTTTGGACAACGGGCTTATTAGCTTTCTTTATCTCACCAGTTGCTGACAACTTAACCACTGCCTTAGTGATGTGTGCAGTTGTGCTTGCGGTTGGTGCTAACAATAAGAAATTTATTAGTTTGTCGTGTATTAATATTGTAGTTGCTGCAAATGCAGGGGGTGCGTTTAGCCCCTTTGGTGATATTACAACGCTGATGGTTTGGCAAAAAGGTATGGTTCCTTTCGGGATGTTCTTTTCCCTATTTCTTCCGGCTGTTGTTAACTTTGTGTTGCCTGCAGCGATAATGAGCTTTTTCATCTCTAGTGATAAGCCCGTTCTTGATGAGAGTGAAAGACATGTAGAAATGAAGCGTGGTGCAAAACGCATGGGAATATTTTTTCTATTAACTATACTGACAGCGATTTTAGGCCATAGCTTTCTGCATCTACCTCCTGTCTTTGGCATGATGACGGGTCTTGCTTACTTACAATTTTTTGGTTACTTCCTCAAAAGAACATTGCCGGGATCTTTGGACCGCAAACGTAAATTTTATCAAGATAACCCAGAAAAACTCAGCGAGCTTAACAACATTACAGAATTTAATGTTTTTAGTCATGTACAACGCGCAGAGTGGGATACGCTGATGTTTTTTTATGGCGTGGTAATGTGTGTTGGTGGGTTAGGCTTTTTGGGTTATTTAAGTTTAGTGTCCGAGTTAATGTATACCCAATGGAATCCATTATATGCAAATATAACGGTAGGCTTACTCTCAGCAATTATTGATAATATTCCGGTAATGTTTGCAGTGCTAACGATGAACCCAGACATGGTGCTTGGACAATGGTTGCTAGTCACCTTAACCGCAGGAGTTGGTGGTAGCCTACTATCGATTGGTTCGGCAGCGGGTGTTGCTTTGATGGGGCAATCTAAAGGTCAATATACATTTTTCAGCCATTTAAAATGGACCCCTGTAATTGCAATTGGCTACATAGCGAGTATTTTCTGTCACCTGTGGATCAATGCGGCCTTATTTTAGAGGTATCACTAAAAAACGTTAAAATAAATTTAAGTGTTATATTAATAAAGTTTTGAATCAAAAACACAGTGGACGTTTTTATAAATTATTAAAAGCTTTATCTAAAAAGCTGTGCAGATAATGCTTTAGAATTGGGTTTAGATGGCTAATTTTTAAAAGCCTCTAGCTTTCTTCCGATAAAAATAGAAACAAATAAAAAAGGGTCTCCCGTGTTTACATCACACAGGAGACCCTTTTTTTATGTTGTTGGCATTCACCCTTTATCTAGGTTTAATGGTGATGGCCACCTGGACCGTGCACGTGTCCGTGCTCAAGCTCTTCGGGGCTTGCTTCGCGAACTTCAGTAACTTCTATATCGAAATGTAAGTTTTTGCCAGCAAGTGGATGGTTTCCATCTATAGTAACAGTATCCTCTTCTACTTTTGTAACAGTGACCATTTGTTGACCGTTGTCGGTTTCTGCGTGAAAATCCATGCCGGCTTTAATATCATCGACCCCTGCAAACATTGTTTTTGGTAACTCTTGTACTAGGCTCTCGTTCATCTCGCCATAACCATCGACTGGCTTCACAATAACTGATAATTTATCGCCCGTAGTTTTACCTTCGAGTTCGCGCTCGAGACCCGGCACAATATTGCCAGCACCATGCAGGTAAGGTAGGGGCTCTTGTCCAGCTGATGAATCGATAGTATTGCCATCATCGTCTTTAAGAGTGTAGTGAAAGCTAGCTACGCTGTCTTTAGAAATGCTCATAAGTTCCTCTTTGGTTAATACAGCTTGGTATTGATTAAAATTTTAGTATTTTAATCTCTATAGTGGCGTTATGTTAACTGATGACATTTACAGTTGTAAACCGACAACGGGTTGATTGTTTACAGTGGCATCGGTTATTTCAATGCTAAATTGCTCTTTATCATCTTTTAATTGTATAAGTCGAACCAGCAAATATTGCCAATCGATAGCGACCCAGATAAAAGTAACACGACTTGTATTCTCTCGAACGACTTTGACTTTTAATGTTTTGAAGTCACCAGCTTTGGTCGTAATTGTCTCTTTACCTACAATTTCAAACTGATTCTTTTTGATGCCGTCATTATGTACAATATTATAAGTGATATTGGGTTTATTTAAGAATAAGTCTTGTTGTAATTGTAATTGAAAACTTAACCGGTCTAAAGAGTTCTCTAAATAGTTTAAGTCTTCTTGTTGATTTTCAACCGTGCGAGATAATGTTTTATTGCTATGGTTAAAATCGAGTTGACTTACCTTTTTGATGCCTAAAATATTTCGGCTTGCGGTAAAATATTTGGGAACAATATTTTGTCCGCTCCAAGAAAACTGAGATGTTTCTGATAAGCTCGCAAGCCATGATGTGGCAGTAAAATTAAGTTCGAAAAGGCCATCAGCTAGGGGCTTATATTCTCGATAAGCTTTTACAGAAAAACCTTCAATAATGGCATCGTAATTGGCCTTAAAAAAAGGCAGTGTCGATTTATTCGATGCGATCTCTTGGCTTGATGCTGTGAAAGCCTGAGATAAAATGATGACAAATATAAACAGACTTATTAAGTGATTTATTATCGTTTTATTAATGATCATCAAAATAGAATCCTCAGAGTCATTTTGCGTTGCGTGAATCTATTTGATACCCATTTTTGGGTAAAGGTTCATTATCAAGTAAAACAATATCATTTTTCATCACCAAACGTTGTTCTGCAAACCAAGTTACTGCCACAGGGTAGATAATATGCTCTTGAGTTTGAACACGTTTAGCGAGACTATCAGCATCGTCATCCTTCAAGATAGGTACGATGGCTTGAATAACATTGGGACCGCCATCGAGTTCTTCCGTGACAAAATGAACGCTAACACCATGGATGTCATCATTGTTGTCAAGCGCACGCTGATGCGTGTTTAAGCCTTGATATTTAGGAAGTAACGATGGATGTATATTGAGCATACGACCCGTGTAACGACGCACAAATTCAGGCGTTAGTATTCTCATAAAGCCAGCAAGAATAACAAGGTCAGGATGATAGTTATCAATCAAATTGCTGAGCGCTGAGTCGAAGCTAACTCGATCTGTAAAGCTTTTATGATCTAGCACATGATTAGGAATGTCGGCTGCTTCAGCACGTTGAAGTCCAAGCACTTTCGCATGATTGCTGATAACAGCTTCGATGCTGATTGGTAAATTACCCGAAAGCTGAGCGTCGATTAGAGCTTGTAAGTTTGAACCGCCACCAGAGATAAGAATAACAATACGACATTGAGGTGTTGAGTTAACAGCCTTGGGCATCAATCAGAACCTTTAAGAATAACGGCATCAGTTGATGGAGATTTATCTTCGATATGACCGATAATCCATGCATGCTCGCCGCTGTCTTTTAGTATTTTTAGGGCGGTTTCTACGTTATCTTTACTGACACAAATAACCATGCCGACACCACAGTTAAAGGTGCGGTACATCTCGGTAATATTAATATTACCTTGTTGTTTTAACCACTTAAAAACAGCGGGTAACTGCCAGCTTTTTGTATCGATAATCGCCGCCGTTTGATCGGGTAATACGCGGGGAATATTTTCTAATAGGCCACCACCGGTAATATGCGAAATAGCATGAACGGGTAAGCTTTTGATCAGCTTAAGAACGGATTTAACGTAGATACGTGTAGGTGTCAGCAGTGCATCAATAAGAGGTCTAGGGTCATCGGCACTTACTGCTTGGTTGAAATCCGCACCACTATGTTCAATCACCTTACGAATTAAGGAATAGCCGTTTGAATGAGGACCACTAGAGCCGAGGGCTATTAATACATCGCCAGAGCGAACTTTACTGCCATCAATTAATTCATCCTTTTCAACCACTCCCACACAAAAACCTGCGAGATCGTAATCTTCACCTGCGTACATGCCGGGCATTTCGGCTGTTTCACCACCTACCAAAGAACATGCCGAAAGTTCGCAGCCTTGACCAATGCCACTAACAACATCGGTGGCGATATCGATATTAAGTTTGCCGGTCGCGTAATAGTCGAGAAAAAATAAAGGCTCGGCACCACAAACGATCAAATCATTAACGCACATCGCCACTAAATCGATACCAATGGTGTCGTGTTTATTAGCATCCATTGCAAGACGAAGTTTAGTGCCTACGCCATCAGTACCCGAGACTAAAACCGGTTTTTTGTAGCCCTCAGGTATTTCACAAAGTGCCCCAAAACCACCAAGTCCTGCCATTACCTCTGGGCGACGAGTTCGTTTTGCGACACCTTTTATGCGTTCAATGAGCGCATTGCCTGCATCGATGTCAACGCCTGCATCTTTATAGCTTAATGATACACCGCTAGTGGATGCTTGATTTGATGAAAAAGGTTTGTCAGAAGAATTGCTCATAATAATAGGTGGCGATATTCTTAAAAATTTAAAAGGAATATTCTATCAGTTTGTTATACACAGCTGTAGAGATATTGGTGGATGCTTGATTTGATGAATAAGATTTGCTCATACATAAAAAGTGGCGATATTCTCAAAAATTTAAAAAAGCATATTCTATCAGTTTGTTATTCACAGCTGTAGAGTTATTGAGTGATCTTGTCCATCTTTCAAGGACATAAAGACAATAAGGCTATAACTACTGATTATGAGTATGGATTTTTACCGCGTATCTATGTCAAACTAAGCTTATTAATTGATTTTAATTTGATCAGATCATTGTGTAAGAGAGAATATTTTGGTGTTGTCGCTATCAGTTTTTTTCACTACAAAGCTTTTTAGACGCAAGTTGTTTAAATCGAGTCTTTTAAGCGCCGTCTTTATAGGCAGTTTGTTGGCATCATTTTGCAGCTATAGCGCCAAGAACCTAGACCTCTTCACAATAGAAGAACTTGTTATTAATCAATCTGACGAGGTGAGAATTGAGGCTGCGACACGTGCTTTAGCCACTGTATTTGTTAGATTGGCAGGTACTAAGACCGTATTAGAGGCTCCCGCCGTGCGCGCGGCTATTGATGAAGCCTCTATTTATGTCTCTGAATTTGGCTACCAACAGACAGATCAATCCATCACTATTGCTGGTGCCACACAGCCAGCAAATCTCTTGCTGATGCGTTTTGCTCAATCGCCTATTGAAGAAATATTAAAGAAAAACCAACTGCCTATATGGTTATCGAATCGCCCCGATATTTTAGTGTGGGGCGCGCTTAATAGCGGTGGAAAAAGTTACATGAATGCTGATTCAACCATGGCTAGCGCATTAAAGAATGTTGCATCTTTACGTGGGCTGCCAATTACAAGCCCAGTACTAGATTTAAATGATCGCAATAATTTATCGGTTTCGCGTCTATGGGCTCTCGATGAAGGCGCTATCAAAGCTGCCTCTAGCCGTTATGATACCGATGCAATTTTAGCAGGTAGATTTGCTAAAAGCTCAAGCGAGTGGACGGGTAATATTTTGCTGCTCCATCGCGGCAAAACTAATTATTTTTCAGCGACAGGCAATAGTCAAAATGAGGTTGCGAGCTTAATTATAGATAAAGTCACTGATTTCCTGGCAAATATTTATGCGGTCGCGCCCAACTTATCGGGTGACGTGCGCTTTGCGAAGTTGCAAATTAATAATGTAGGTAATTTTAATGATTATGCCGCAGTGATTGCTTATTTACAGTCATTGCCTTTAATCGAGACCCTTGATGTAGAAAAAGTCAATGGTGGTCAGTTATTAGTAAAGGCCAATTTAAACTCAAGCATTAATCGTTTAATGAGTACAATCAATTTAGATAGAAAATTAACGCTGGTTGAAAATTCAAGATCTGTGAATACTCTACCTTCAGTTAATCCAGTTAATCCAGTTAATCCAGTTAATCAGTCAATGACTGATTCTTCTTCTCAAGCTAGAGCATTGTCCCCATCAGTAGAGACTCTTTACGAGTTTGTGTGGCAAGAATAAACGCTGTGCTTAAACAAATCCCCTTACCTATATCACTCGAAGGTTCAGCAGTTTTTGATAATTATTTTATTGCTGATAATAACCGTGAATTGATTTCGACATTAAAAAATTTTGGCACTTCACCAACGTCCAAACAATTGTCAGATAATTTTATTTATTTATGGGGCGATACGGGAAGTGGTATAAGCTATTTGCTGAGTGCTATGCAAAACAATTTATCTGCATTAACTATGCAGTATTTACCTTTAAAAGATTTATCAAGCTATCCACCGGCAATAATTTTAGACGGTATCGATGAGCTGCAATTAATTTGTATTGATGATGTTGAGGCAATCGAAGGGCAAGCTGATTGGGAAGAGGCATTATTTCACTTATTTAATCGGCTTCGCGATCAACATAAATACTTAGTGATTGCTAGCCATAAATCGCCAAGAGAGCTATCTATTAACCTTAAGGATTTACACTCACGCTTACAGTGGGGCGAAGTGCTTCATTTAAATTCACTAAGCGATAGTGACAAACAAGCTGCTATTCAAATGCGCGCCTCGCAATTAGGTTTAGAGTTGCCTGATGAGGTCGCTAACTTTTTATTTAAACGTGTTACGCGGTCTTCAAGTCACTTATTCGCCGTCATCTCAGCACTTGATAAAGCATCACTTATCGATCAACGTAAGTTAACGATTCCCTTTGTAAAACAAACTCTTTCGCTATAATTATACTGCTTCCACTTTCAGTCGTTGCAACCAGCGGCTCGCAAACATCGCCGCCATAAATACAACTATAGTTGCGGCAAGACCAAACCAATCATGAAAATCACGAGTCGGAGAATAGACTTGCACGACATAGCTTATAAAATACGCCAACATTAAAAAACATAGCCAGCTGTAACTGCGATAATATTTAGCCAGCAGACCCGGTAAAATCAATAATAAAGGAATAGTTTGTAATATCCATATAGCCCAAAATGACTCGGATGAAACCCATGAATCTAGCGCGATTACACCTAATAAGATGATATACCCCATAAAGGTTAACCATAAGGTGTGATTTATATTTTTATCATTTGTCATTAATGCCATAGTTTTAATGTCTCTAGATGAGTCTCTAAGCTTGTTCTCAACGCATAATAAATCGAGAGTAGTGTTATAAAAATAAGGTCTTAGAATAAGTTATTTAAAAATAATCCTAAGGTAAAAATAAGTTATGCTCTTTACTGAGATGATAACTTAAGTACAGTTGAGGCAATGCGGTTTCCTAAGGCTTTGCAAAGTACTTTTTCATCATCACTGATAGCATTGCCACCATCGTGACCAGCAAAATGCGAGGCACCATAGGGTGTGCCGCCCGTTGTCGTTGTCGTTAATTCTGAATGGCTATAAGGCAGCCCCATTATCATCATTCCATGATGAAGTAGTGGTAACATCATACTTAATAAAGTGCTTTCTTGCCCTCCGTGCAAACTACCTGTTGAGGTAAACAATCCAGCGGGCTTGTCGATAAGATCACCATTTAGCCATTGGCTACTGGTGCTATCCCAAAAATATTTCATCGCTGCTGCCATATTACCAAAGCGCGTTGGGCTACCTAATACCAGTCCCGAGCAAAACTTAAGATCGTCAAGACTGCAATAAAGAGGCCCTTTTGCGGGTATTGTGTCGGCAACAGTTTCACATTCTGCGGACACTTTTGGGACTGTGCGTATACGCGCCTCTATGCCTGCCTGCTCAATACCACTGGCAACGAGTTGAGCCATTTGTTCTGTCGCGCCATTAACGCTGTAATAAAGAACGAGAATATAAGGTTTGTTCATAATTTAGCTATTTGATTGTTGGATGTTAGATAACTGATCATCGGCAATACTCTCAACATACACTGCTTAGAGTAGACGCAAAACATTTTCGGGAGGTCTGCCTATAATAGCATCGTTATCCTTAACAACTATTGGTCGCTCAAGAAGTTTAGGATGCGTGACAATGGCATCAATAAGCTGTTGTTCAGTAAGATTGCTATTGCTTAAGCCGAGCTCTTTGTAGACGTCTTCACCATTACGAATAATGGAGCGTGCGTCTAAGCCTAATTTATTCAGCAGGTCTTTAATATCTGCGCTAGTCAATGATGCTTCTAAGTATTTAACAATAGATGGTTTTATGCCTTTTTCTTCGATAAGAGCAAGTGTTTGCCGTGATTTAGAACAGCGAGGATTGTGGTAGATAATCATAGGGCTCTTTTCTAATGTTTAAATATTACAAATTTTGATGTTTCAAGGGTAAAAGATACAGCGATTAAGTGTGTTGTTAATGCCTAGAAAGATAATACTAAAGATAGTTTACGTGTTAGCTAATAGTTTGTCTTGTTAGCTTGCTTATTACTTTGAGGGTTATTGCGATAATAAACAATTTTAGATATTCAATATGAGCCGCTGTGTGTTTTAAATTTATGGGTTTTGGCTATTAAATGCTGGCGATTTTAAAAAATTGTCTATACTTAAATGCAAGGCCAGTGTTGTTTGCTTATATTGCGGCATCGCTTTTGAGGTTAACTAATTGAAATAAAACATTTTTATGGGAATACCTTTACTAATTTGCGATGACTCAAGTATGGCCCGAAAGCAAGTGGCCCGCTCACTGCCGTCAGACTGGGATGTAGATATAACCTTTGCAACTAATGGTGTTGAGGGTTTGCAAGCTATCCGGGAAGGTAAGGGTGAGGTGACATTTCTCGATCTAACGATGCCTGAAATGGATGGTTATGGAGTTCTAGAACATGTCTATAACGAAGGCTTAAATGCAATGGTGGTGGTTATCTCTGGTGATATACAGCCAGAGGCCCATGAGCGTGTTAAAAATTTAGGCGCGATAGAATTCATTAAAAAACCCATCAATAAAGAAAAATTAAACCAAGTATTAAACGCTTATGGTTTGCATAAATGTTAATAATTCTCAATCTGTATTAATCCTCTGGATAATGTCAACAAAATACCTATTTATTTATAGTGAATAATAAAAGATCTAGGGAATCTTTGATTAAGTCTGGGTTGAATTTTTTATGAGATAAAATAATTGTATTTGAGGCTATCATTAAAGGTAATAGCGAGCTATTGGCGAAATTATCAACGAAAAATACGGTTATTTTAGCCGTCAAAAAACAAGCAATGACTTGATCAGAGGTTCCTTAGTTATGAGTTTTACGTTGCCGCTCAATGAAGATCAGCGAGACTGTCTCCAAGAATTAACCAATGTGGCAATGGGTGCAGCCGCTGAGTCATTAGCAAAGTTGACACGTTGTTTCGTGCATTTGCCCATCCCAGTCATTCGCTGTGTTGCCACCTCGAAGCTTGTTTCTTCCTTTGAAGAAATAGCTCAAAATTTACCGGCTGCTGTCATTAGTCAAAATTGCACAATAGGCGAGGTGTCTTTTCGTGGCTTAATGATTGTGGGCGATACCAGTATTGAAACTTTAGCTGATATTATTGAGCATAAGTTAATTTCTGAAGACGATAACGAAGAACTTCTAAATCTGCTATTCAACACTATCACGCATCGATGTTTTGAGCAGCTAAGCGAAATGTTTGAAATTCCTATCGAGAGACAAAATATTGTTATTCAGGCCTGTCACATTTTGCCAGAGTTGTTTGATATGAAATCGATTATAAAAACACCCACCACCATTGCTGTTGAGATCAACTATAAGATTGATGCAAATAATTTTGACTGCCATTTGTTATTATTATTTCCCGATAACATATTTAAAAAGTTAGCAGATCAGCTCGACATATTACTTAACTAAACTGCTTCTTATCTATGTCGGCAAATTTATGCTGACTAATGTTAACTATCGTGTATGTTTCTCTTTTTTCTATCAATAAACTAGTCTTGATAATTTGCTGTGTTTAATATTGCTATTAAACGTTATCATCAACGTATTAATTTTTTAATGATGAATAACATTAAATGGATGGACGAATGAGTCGTTTTGCAGCACGGTTTACTGGATTTTCGGGTACAGCCTCTTTAATGGAGGATTTAGGTAATGCTCTTAATAATAATCCAGAACTACTTTTTATGGGTGGTGGTAACCCTGCAAAAATAGATGAAGCTGAGCAATGCTTTGCTAAACATTTACAAAATATAGCGCAAGATCCAACGGCTTTACATAAATTAGTGGGTGAATATCAACCGCCCCAAGGAGATCCCGCTTTTTTGCATGTGCTGGCTGAGTTTCTACGTGCTCAATACCAGTGGCCAATCAATGCAGAAAATATAGCAATTAGTAATGGTGGTCAGTCAGCTTTTTTTAGCTTGTTTAACATGTTGGCTGGAGATGATGATACGGGTAATAAAAATCATAAAAAAATATTATTACCGATGGTTCCAGATTACCTTGGCTATGTCGATGCAGGATTACATGCGGATATGTTTAAAACATATCCACCAAAAATTAATCAGTTAGATGATACATTTTTTAAATACGCGATAGATTTTGATAAGCTAGAAATAGATAAAAATGTAGCCGCTGTGTGTTTGTCTCGGCCCACTAACCCCTCGGGCAATATCGTTACTGATGCAGAAATTATTGAATTAAAAAAACGTTGTCGCGCTTACAATATTCCGCTCATTATCGATCTTGCCTATGGAAAACCATTTCCAAATGTGACTTTTGTCGAGCATGATTTACGCTGGGATGAAGACACAATTCTAATCGTTAGTCTGTCAAAGCTGGGGCTGCCAGGTGTAAGGACGGGTATTGTTATTGCTGATGAAGATATGATTAAGCGTTTTTCTCGTGCGACCGCTAGCTTATCCTTAGCGCCCAGTAATTTGGGGCCTGCCTTATGTAAATCATTGATACAGTCGGGCGATTTATTACCCTTGATGAAAGATGTAATAAAACCATTTTATGAGTCGCAATTAGAGCAAACTCTAGAATATCTGTTAGATAAAATTAAAGTAAATGGCTTAAACCAAGCACACCATAAAAAGTCAGGGTTGTTGAGCGTATCAATGAAAATACATAAGCCAGAGGGCGCTTTCTTTTTATGGTTATGGTTTCAAGATTTACCAATTACGAGTCAAAAATTATATGAACGCCTTAAAGCCAAAGGCTTATTAGTGTTGTCGGGGCATCATTTTTTTCAGCCACTAAATGATCAAAGTTGGAGCCATCAAAATGAGTGTTTACGTATAAATTTTTGTCAGCCAATGGATAAAATAAAGCAGGGTATCGATGTTTTAATAGAAGAAGTAAAAGGGCTGCATTAATTTAATTATAGAGCTATACGATAGTTACTTGAAGCCAAGAAATCTAACGAGTGTCTAAAGCTTACCATTAGTGATGAGTAATTATCGCCAACGATCAAACCAAGCATCCATTACCTTGCGGGAATATTTATAACTACCATAACTGCCATTATAGCGGGCTAAGCCAGTGGCAACATTGCCTTTTTCGCGATCTATATAATGTCTAAGTATCGTGGTGCCGTAACGCAAGTTAGTGTCTAAATTAATCAAGTTGTCTTCAGCTCGTCCAATTTCTTTTTTCCAAAAAGGCATCACTTGCATCATCCCCTGCGCGCCAACAACCGAGACCGCATAGGGATTAAAGGCACTTTCTATTTGTATTACTGCTAATACAAGCTCTGGTTCAAGCCTTGCGCGTGTGGCCTCTTTATGGACTTTGCGTAAAACATCTAGACGTTCTTTAGGATCTTTAATATAACGTTTGAGCTTATGTGACATTGCGATAAGCCATACTTCGGCATCAAAGCGATCTTTAAAACTATCGGCCGCTAAAATAGCTTGTTTGAGTTCAGTTTTTAACTCTTCATCAACCGCCTGTCGCGGGACTTCAATCGGTGTGTTGGCGAGTGTTTGTTGCGACAGTGCTAGGCCAATAAAAAGCACAATAAATGAAGCCATGAATACAACAAACTGCTGTACGCATCTAGACTTTATTAAAACAAACGAACATCCCTGTGTTGTTATTTTATTAAACCAGTTTTTCATATTTATTATTAAGACTATTCACTTTATCTCTGTGTTGTTATTTGTTTTAGGCAATCAAAGTGCTATTAAAAAATCCATCAATGCATCTGCTTTGATATCTTGGCTATTTTCATCGCGACGGCCTTTATATTCAATGTTGCCGTTTTCTAAACCGCGATCACCAACAACAACACGATGGGGAACGCCCATTAATTCGGTGTCTGCAAGCATTACCCCTAAGCGTGCTTTAGGTGTATCCATATAAAGTACATCAAAACCTTTTGCCGTAAGCTCTGCATATAAAGCGTCGCATTTTTCACGAACAGCTGCAGATTTGTGAGGGTTAATTGGTATTAATGCAATATCAAAAGGTGCAATAGACGCCGGCCAAATAATTCCATTTTTATCATGATTTTGTTCAATGCTAGCGGCAACAACACGGGTGATACCAATGCCATAACAACCCATAGACATTATCGTTTTTTTGCCGTTTTCATCCAGTACAGCCGCATTCAGGGTCTCACTATATTTAGTGCCAAGCTGGAAAATATGCCCAACTTCAATGCCGCGCTTAATTTCTATAGTGCCTTGTCCACAAGGACTAGGATCGCCGACCTCGACATTACGAATATCAATAATGTTTTCAGCACTGTTAATGCTTGTATCAATGTCACGCTCCCAATTGACTCCCGTATAATGCACATCTTCTTTATTAGCACCACAAACAAAGTCACTTAATACCGCTGCTGCACGATCAATAATAACCCTAATTTTTAAGCCTTTTGGCCCAAGAGAGCCAACTTTACAACCTATTTCGGCTTCTATTCGCGCTTCAGGTGCAAAGGTAAGTGGTTGTGCAATAAACGCCAGCTTTTCTGCTTTAATTTCATTTAAGCTATGATCGCCGCGAAGAATTAATGCCACTAACGGTTGATGTCCATGCTCATCTTTTGTGCCTAATACAATTAAAGTTTTAACAGATTGAGTCTCGGGTTTGCCTAAAAAATTAGAGACAGCTTCGATAGTATGTTGGCCGGGTGTAACCACTTCGTTTAATTCTTCTATTGGCGCTGAGCGCACGTTACTTGTAATTGCTTCTGCCATTTCAATATTGGCCGCATAAGAGCTTTCGGTACTAAAAGCAATATCGTCTTCTCCGCTATCGGCTAATACATGAAACTCATGTGATGCCGAGCCACCTATAGAGCCGTTATCGGCAAGCACGGGACGATAATCGAAACCAATTCTATCAAAGATAGCGCAGTATGCTTTGTGCATATCGTCATAGGTTGCTTGCAGAGATTCTGGGTCAACATGAAACGAGTAAGCGTCTTTCATAATAAATTCACGTGAGCGCATTACGCCAAAGCGCGGGCGTATTTCATCGCGAAATTTTGTTTGAATTTGATAAAAATTAGCGGGTAATTGCTTATAGCTGCTGATCTCGTTACGCACCATTTCGGTGATGACTTCTTCGTGGGTAGGTCCCAGACAAAATTCGCGGCCCTGACGGTCGGCTATACGTAATAATTCAGGGCCGTATTCCTGCCAGCGTCCAGATTCTTGCCAAAGTTCAGCTGGCTGCACAACCGGCATTAACATTTCTTGTGCGTCTACTCTGTTCATTTCTTCGCGAACAATATTCTCGACTTTACGCAGTACCCGTAAACCTAGCGGTAACCATGTATATAAGCCAGATGCTAATTTACGGATTAAACCAGCACGAAGCATTAATTGATGGCTAATAACTTCAGCATCGGCGGGAGTTTCTTTAAGTGTAGCGATTAAAAAACGACTGGCGCGCATTGAATAGTGTTCCTAAGAGAAGAATAAATTTAATTGTGTTCAAAAGAACATGTATTTTCATCAAATTAACTAAAAAATACCACTAAAGATTGTATTAAAAGTTAATAAGGTTCAATTACTAAATGATTGTTAGTAGTTGAGGGCTTAAGTTGATGGTAAAGTTGATACCAAAAATAACTTGTTGCCACTTAAGTTTTTAACCAAATAGGCTTTAGCTCATCATGTCAGAAAATAGTTTTCAATTACATCCTCAGCTTCAAGCTGATACTTATAAAGTAGGACATTTTCCATTATGTATACTGTTATTGGCTAAAGATGCTAATTACCCATGGTGTATTATGGTTCCTAAGCTTGTCGGTGTACGTGAAATTCATCATTTAAGTGTGAACAATAGCCAAGTATTGTTAGCTGAGTCTTGTGCACTAGCGAAGTCTATGGAACAGTTATTTAAGCCACTAAAAATGAATATTGCAGCACTTGGCAATATGGTTCCTCAACTACATATTCATCATATTGCGAGATTTGAAACCGATGCGGCTTGGCCGGCACCTATCTGGGGTAAAGTGCCCGCTAAAAAATATAATATTGAATTGTTAGATAACCGCCTGCAAACGCTCAGACAACAGCTTTTAAGTAGTAAAGTTGACTTTGAGTGCTAATCAATGAGTGTTAATAGCCGAGACTTAATGACTGTGCTATTGCTAAAAAGGATGCTTGGTTTTGTTATCTTCAATGAAGATATAGGCTAGGACAAGAAAGGGATTGTTGAGATCATTTGAAAAAAATAGCGAAGTACTTTTAAACCCTATTTCACTCATAGGTTAGCACTCCGCTATTCTAAGAAAAGCTAAATCTATTCAGCCATTTCTTTTAATTTTTTCAATGGGCGTATTTTAACAGCAATGCTAGCTGGCTTTGCTTTAAAAACAGTCTCTTCACCCGTAAAAGGATTAATGCCTTTACGTGCTTTTTTAGCTGGTTTTTTAACGGTCGCTATTTTCATTAGACCAGGTAATACAAATTCACCGCAGGCGCGTTTTTTGATGTGGCCTTCAATTATATCGCTCAATTCATCAATAACAGACTGAACTTGCTTGCGAGTTAACTCGGTGTTTTCGGCAATTTGCGTGACCATTTGAGTTTTAGTGTAACGCTCAGCGATCACTTTAATTTTTTTAGGTGCTGCTACTGCTTTTACTGCAGGCGCTTTTTTTGCAGGCGCTTTCTTTTTAGCTGCGGCCATAGGAATACCCTTTTGTAGTTAATATGTATTAAAAGTAAGTGTTGATAGAGAGTCTAAAATTGTAGAACAAACATCAACGGGTGCTATATATATAGTATATAAAAGCAGCCTTCAAGCAAAATACTATTATATTAGGTGTTTCGTAGTCTTTTTTGAATAATGCTCCAACAAAATGGTTCGCAAATTAAACACAATTTAGTGCTTTTTATATGCGCCATCAATACTAGTGCAATAAAATCAAGAAATTCCTTAAGCTTGACAAAATTAGCGATGATTTAGTCTTAATGGCTGAGTAATAGCTGTAAATTTGGGTTTCGACTCGATGGTGGCTGCTGTATAATCCCGCGTCTTTAGTTTCATGCTCAGTTGTTTGGTATAAAACTTACATAGCCTTAAATGGTGTAAATTAATTAGCTTAAGATAATATTAGCTGATTAATCTATGGCCATAGCTTGGCTAAGAGCGACAAAAGTGCGGATAGTTTGCTGAAGCTAGTTTACGTAAGTTGGTATCTATGTGACGGGCGGTTCAAAGTTGTCGGGGTTTGTTTGTGACTTTGTAATTGACCGGCTTTGTTAAATCTAAAATGATTCAAGTTCAAAATAGTGCATCTTTAAAGTAAGTAGTTAACTAGTTATTAACCTGTGAGATTTATTCTTTATGCCAATTTATGAGTACCAATGTAGTGAATGTGCGCACGAGTTCGAAGCACTTCAAAAGATGAGCGATGATGCTTTAATTGATTGTCCAGAATGTATGAAAGCAGCCTTGATTAAAAAAGTATCTGCAGCAGGTTTTAGGCTTTCTGGCAGTGGTTGGTACGAGACAGATTTCAAATCGGGTAACAAGAAGAACATAGCGGGTGATGCTAGTTCTCCTGCTGCTAAACCTGCAGCTACAACAACAGCGTCGTCAGATTCGAAAGCGTCGAAAGACTCAAAGCCAGCTAAAGCTGCAAAGGCCGATTAAAAGCGGCCAGTTAAGTACAATCGGTATTAATATTTTTAGAGTGACCTTTGTAAAGGCTGCAATTTTATTAGACGCAGAGAAAAATGTAGGCCAAGATAAAGTTTACAGATTACATGACCGATAACAATTTGCCTCACGGCTAAGTTGTGAAGTAAGACCGGTACTGAGATCAGTATCTAACGTGTAAAGGTCTCAATAAAAATTAAACAGTAAGAGTCACGTTTCAACTAATAGCTTGACTCCATTATTATTAAAGGAAAAATTATGCGCAGTGATTACTGTGGTGCACTAAACGCTACTTTTATCGATCAAACTGTCACTTTATGTGGTTGGGTTGATCGTCGTCGGGATCACGGCGGAGTTATATTTATCGACCTTCGCGATCGTGATGGAATTGTACAGATAGTGTTTGATCCAGATGCGCAAGAAAATTTTGCTCTAGCCGATAAAGTGCGCAGTGAATATGTACTTAAAGTCACTGGTAAAGTTCGTGCTCGCGATGGCGCAACGGTCAACAAAAATATGTCGACTGGCGAGATAGAAGTCTATGGCACAGAGTTAGAAATACTCAGTGCAGCCGAGACACCTCCATTTCCATTAAACGAGCATAGTAACGTCGGCGAAGATGTTCGTCTTAAATATCGTTATTTAGATTTACGCCGCTCAGAAATGCAAAATAATTTACGTTTTCGTTCTAAAGTGACGAGCGCCATTCGTAACTATCTTGATGAGCGTAATTTTTTAGATATCGAAACACCTATTTTAACGCGCGCGACACCCGAGGGTGCACGCGATTATTTAGTGCCGTCACGTACTCATGAAGGTCAGTTTTTTGCATTACCGCAATCGCCACAAATTTTTAAGCAACTTTTGATGGTTGCGGGTTTTGACCGTTATTATCAAATTGCTAAATGTTTTCGCGATGAGGATCTTCGTGCTGATCGGCAGCCTGAGTTTACACAAATCGATATTGAAACTTCATTCATGAGTGACGATCAAATCATGTCGGTGGCTGAGGGCATGATTACTCAAATATTTAAATTGATGAAAAATATTGATTTAGGCAGCTTTCCGCGCATGTCTTATAGTGATGCAATCGCAAAATATGGCTCGGATAAACCTGATCTACGTATCCCTTTAGAGTTGGTTGATATTAAAGATTTAATGACCAACGTTGATTTTAATGTTTTCTCTGGCCCTGCTAACGATCCAAAAGGCCGTATTGCAGCTTTAAAAATAGAGGGCGGTAACGAAAAGCTAACGCGCAAACAAATCGATAATTACACTAAATTTGTAAGCATTTATGGTGCAAAAGGCTTGGCGTATATTAAAGTTAATGATAAGTCAGATTTAGAAAATGGTTTGCAATCACCTATTGTTAAATTTTTACCTAACGATGTGCGTGGCGCGATTTTACAACGCTTGAATGCCGAAGACGGTGATTTGATTTTCTTTGGTGCAGATAAAGCTAATATTGTTTCTGAATCTTTAGGCGCTCTGCGTTGTAAATTAGGCGAAGATCTCGATCTTTATACCTGTGAATGGGCACCGCTTTGGGTTGTCGATTTTCCAATGTTCGAAGCAGTAGAAAATGGTTGGACATCCATTCATCACCCCTTTACTGCGCCTGCTTGCACAGTAGAAGAGCTTATTGCCAACCCAGGGGAAGCGTTGTCTGTTGCCTATGATATGGTTCTTAATGGAACAGAATTAGGCGGCGGTTCTATTCGTATTCACAATCAATCTATGCAGCAGGCGGTATTTAAAGTGTTGGGTATTGGCGAGAGCGAACAGCGTGAAAAATTTGGCTTCTTACTTGATGCATTAAAATATGGTGCGCCGCCACATGGTGGCTTAGCTTTTGGTCTTGACCGACTAATGATGTTGATGACTAATAGCGCGTCTATTCGCGATGTCATTGCTTTCCCTAAAACACAAACAGCAGCTTGTGTTTTAACTGATGCGCCCGGTTCGGTTGATCGTAAACAATTACGTGAGTTACATATAAGACTGGTAGATAAAAAGCCTGCTGGGGAATAATATTTTTCAATAGTAATAAAATTTTTATAACTATTCTTTATAAATTTGTTTAATAGATTTTGTTAGCGGAGATTGACTTATTAAGAAGTAGTTTTATAAAGTGTGATGTCTGCAATAGTAATTTGTTACCTTAAGTAAAATGTCTTAGCTATTTTTTAAAAGAGTTAAGACATTTTTTTTGTTTTATATTTTATGTTATTGTTATTTTTTTAATTATATTGAAGAGCTTAAAAGTTATATTCTTTAAGAGATTTTATTTTAGAGGTTGATGTGGATTT
Organism: Cellvibrionaceae bacterium; assembly: GCA_034111645.1. GTDB lineage: Bacteria > Pseudomonadota > Gammaproteobacteria > Pseudomonadales > Cellvibrionaceae > CANLBN01. The sequence continues at coordinate 15,687 of JAWUWW010000038.1, read as the reverse complement.
TTATAAAGCTTGATAATTTTGTATGGCAGTTTATTTTTTAGTAAATTTTTAGACGCAAAAATTAAGCTGGGCCATAAAATAACCTGTAAATTGACCCATAAAATAAACAGTACAATCTATTTCTTAGTGCCTATCATTTCAAAATGATAGGCACTAAAAAATCGATTTAAATTAATTAAAGAACGGCTTCTATTGCCGATGATATTTCAGTAGAGTCAGGGGCTATCGAAGAGCCAAAGTGAGTAATTTTTTTACCATCGCTACTGACTAAAAATTTATTAAAGTTCCAACTTGGTGCTTGTGATTGTTGAGCCAGTCTTTTGAATATGGGGTTTGCATTTTCACCCTTGACAGAAGTAGGAGACATCATCGTAAAGGTGACGCCATAATTCTCATAACAAATAGTTGCTGCTTTTTCTTCAGACTTATTTTCTTGTCTAAAATCATTACTCGAAAATCCAATAACTGCCAAGCCTTTATCTTTGTAGCGCTGATGAAGAGACTCAAGTCCTGAAAACTGATAGGTGAAACCGCAATGACTTGCCGTATTAACAATCAGTAATGGTCTGCCTGCAAACTCTTTGCATACATTTATTTCTTCGGTAGAGTGAAGCTTGCGAAAAGTTTCATTCAGCCAGGCAGGACATGAGCTGGATGCGTCGCTGCCACTAGATTTGTCGACATTGCTAGCATTGACGCTAAAAGTAGCTAATAAACCAAGTATTATAGAGGGCAAAAACAGTAAACTTATGGCATTTTTTGTTTGTAATATTTGTTTGATTAACATAATTTAACCCCTATTTAGTAGTGTAGATTATACGTTAGTGGTGTTTTGTTGGTTTCGTAAATACATGAGTTTAAGGTTTAAGAAGCAGAATAATGAAAGAAAATATACAAATATACGGTTTAGGTCTCTTGATTATTGTTGGTGGTTTTTTATTAGCTAATAATTTTGTTAAGCCAAGCCCGCCGCGTAGTATAACAATTGCGACGGGCGGTTTATCGGGGGCCTATTATGCCTATGCGCAAGAATATAAAACATTACTCGCCCAGAAAGGTATCGAGCTCAATATAGTGAGCACATCAGGCTCGATTGATAATATTGAGCGACTGCAAAAATCAGCAGTTGATTTAGCGTTTGTACAAAGTGGTACGGGTCAAGTAATAAAGGATTCTGGAACCGATAGTGAGCACTTAGTTTCTTTAGCGAGCATTTACTATGAGCCGCTGTGGTTATTTATGCCGAAATCAAAAAAAGTTTTTAAAACTGCCGATTTGAGAGGTCGGCGTATTGCAATTGGTATGGAAGGTAGCGGCACACGAGCACTCGTTAGCCTTTTGCTCGAAAATAATGGCATTAATGCAAGTAACACAAATTTGATTGCAGTAAATGGTGACGAAAGCGCTCGCCGTTTGTTGAATGGCGAAATTGATTATATGTTTGTGGTGTCATCTATGAACTCTGCGCTGATTCAGTCATTACTAACAAATAATGATATCGCGACCTTTGATTTTGATCGTGCAAAAGCTTATACACGACGCTATCGATTTTTATCTTCGGTTGAGTTGCCTCAAGGCGTTATTGATTTCAGTCGAAATATTCCTGAGAATGATATTAATTTATTATCAGCGGCAGCGACTCTAGCCGCAAGAGATGATATTCATCCAGCCTTAGTTGCTTTATTGATGCAAGTTTTAGAAGAAGTGCACGGCGAGGGTGGCATACTAGAAGAGCCTGGACAGTTTCCGTCTCAGCACTTTGTTGACTTTCCATTGGATATCAGAGCTAAGCGATATTTTGATTACGGGCCACCTTTATTACAGCGTTATTTGCCCTTTTGGGCTGCGGTATTGGTCAATCAGTTAAAAATATTTTTAATTCCATTGTTGGCATTGATGATTCCTTTAATGAAGATTTTACCGCCAATATATCGATGGCGCGTACGTTCGCGCATTTATCGATGGTACAGAGATCTTCGAGATATTGAACAAAAAATAAGTGATGATATCGATAAAGAGTCGTCGAAAAAATTAATGGCAGAATTAGTTCTGTTGCAAGAGGATGTCACAAGGCAGCCAGCTCCGTTGTCGTATACCGATGAGCTATATCATTTGCGCTCGCATATCGCTTTAGTTTACGAAAAATTAGACAAAAAGCTGCACCAGAATTCGGTCAAAGCATAGTATTAGCGGTCCTAAATAATCTGTTGCATCGATTTTGCAGCGACCATAGTTATAATTATTGTTAATCTCTAGCAAAATTTTGGGTTAATATTAGCTAGAAGGAGTTGATAAGTTGCTTTATTGGTCTTTGCTTTATATCATCTACATTTTTTTTTCCATGAGTCCTACTGATGTTATTGGTGACATTTTGGCCTTATAAATTGCAATTAATCAATAATGATACGATCATTAAATTACTATCTTGAGGGTATAATCATGAGCGCTAAACAAACAGCCACTTCCCTTTTAAATCAGCTAGATGACAATGCAAATTGGGAAGATGTAAAAAATACAATTATGAATGTCTATAAGCGTGAGACAGGCGATGCAAAAGCAGATGCTATTGCTGCTGTTATTATTGTCAGCGTATTTGTTGCTGTTTGTATTACTTGGATTGCCAGCCAATAAATAGCGCTTATACTCATTATAATTAAAACAAAGTTGATTAAACTCTTTATTAGTTAATTCGACTTAAGTTTGTTAATGAGATTTATTTTCTAAAAGTAATCTCTCCATTCATTACTTGCTTCCCAATACCTTCTATTTAGTTTGATTAAGGCCCCATATTTTTATGATTAAAGTCGACTCATCTCATTATCCGTATGCTTCACGAAGAACTGCAACTTTTGCTAAAAATGGAATGGTTGCAAGCTCTCAACCGTTGGCCGCAGAAGTTGGTTTATCTATGCTAAAAGCTGGCGGGAATGCCGTAGATGCAGCCGTGGCAACCGCAGCAGCCCTGACTGTTGTAGAGCCTACGGGTTGTGGTATTGGTGGCGATGCTTTCGCTATTGTGTGGATGAAAGATAAATTGCATGGTTTAAATGCAAGCTCATTTGCTCCCGCTGGTTTAACACCAGAGGCAATGAGTGAGCATGGCTACGGTGTTGGACATAGCAATACCAAAATGCCTTTACATGGCTGGCTTCCGGTCACTGTTCCGGGGATTCCATCAGCTTGGGCGACTCTTCATAGACGCTGGGGTAAGCTTCCCTTTAGCGAAGTCTTAGCGCCAGCTATCCGCTTAGCGCGCGAGGGCTTTCCTGTATCTCCTACTATAAGTTATCTGTGGGCAAGAGAAGCTCGACTCATGGATAAGGCGCTAACAAACGAGGTAATAAAAAAGAGTTGGTTTGATACATTCTCTTTTGACGGTAGAACCCCTAATCCTGGTGAGCTTTTCTCATCATCAGGTCATGCGAATACGCTTCAGTCGATTGCTGATACTTATGCCGAGAGTTTTTATCGAGGCGAATTAGCCGAAAAAATAGATGCGTTTGCACGTCAAAGCGGTGGGTTAATTCGTAAAGAAGATCTTGCGCGCTATCAGTCAGAGTGGGTAGACCCAATCAAAGTTAATTATCGTGGTTATGATGTGTGGGAAATCCCGCCAAGTGGTCAAGGTCTGGTGGTATTGATGGCCTTGAATATTTTAAAAGGTTACGAGTTTGGCAAAGAAGGTGATTGCCGAGATTCATCTGAGACCATCCACAAACAAATAGAGGCAATGAAGCTTGCCTATACTGATGGTAAAGCCTTTATTTCTCAGCCAGATTGCATGCCCTTTAGTGTCGATGACTTATTAACCGAGGATTATGCAACGTCTCGTCGTGATCTAATAGGCGAAAAAGCAATCATTCCGAGCACTGGTAAACCACAAAAAGGTGGCACTGTTTACTTATCAACTGCCGATAGCGAAGGCAATATGGTTTCTTATATTCAAAGTAATTTTCATGGTTTTGGTTCTGGTGTAGTTGTCCCGGGCACCGGTATTAGCTTGCAAAATCGTGGTGCAGACTTCTCGCTCGACCCTGAGCATCCTAATTTTTTACAAGCCGGCAAAAAACCCTTCCATACAATTATTCCAGGTTTTATTACGAAGGGCGATAAAGCCGTTGGGCCTTTCGGTGTGATGGGTGCTTATATGCAACCCCAAGGTCAATTGCAGGTCATTAGCAATATGATCGATTATGGTATGAATCCACAAGCGGCTTTAGATGCACCGCGTTGGCAATGGTTTGGTGATAAAACCGTTGGTTTAGAGCCAGAGTTTGACCCTAGTATTGTCAAAGAGCTACAAGATAAAGGTCACGATGCGACGGTTGCGACCGACCCCACTATATACGGGCGCGGGCAAATCATCATAAGAGATCCAGAGACCGGTGTTCTCTGTGGCGGTACCGAAAAAAGAATTGATGGGGCTATTGCTGCTTATTGATCGGCTAGATTAAGCATGATTTACTTTTAATATTTCTAGATTGTACTTATTAAGTCTTAAAGATTTCTTGATTTCCTGTAATCATCCCCACATACTAGTAGAAAATACTGGATATAATAACAGTGGCTATCATTCTAGGTATCGATCCCGGTTCGCTTAAAACAGGCTTTGGACTTGTTAATGCCCTCGGTGGACGCTTTGAATATGTTGCAAGCGGGGTAATTCGGCTGCCAAAAGCTGAATTACCCGAACGTCTTCAAGTCATCTTTGCTAGCTTGCTTGAAGTCATAGAAGAATATTCCCCCCAAGAGATGGCCATAGAAAGTGTATTCATGTCAAAGAGTGCAGGTTCAGCCATCAAGTTAGGACAAGCTCGTGGCGCCGCCATCGTTGCAGCCACTAGCTGCCAGTTGCCAGTTGCCGAATACGAAGCTAAAAAAATTAAGCAATCTGTTGTAGGCTCGGGTGCGGCTGATAAAGTTCAAGTTCAGCATATGATCAAGCAATTACTAAAGCTCTCTGCAACACCTCAAGAAGATGCAGCTGATGCGCTTGCTGTTGCAATTTGTCATGCTAATACACAGCAATACTTAATTGCGACAGCAAATGGAAAACGTTTTAGACGCGGTAGAATGGTTTAATATTTATTAACTTAAAGTATATTAGTAAAAAACTTAGGCAAAAAAGTACTTGAGTAAAAAATATTCTTAAAAAGAAGGTGATGGGTAAGTATTATGATTGGTCGGCTAAAAGGCACCATTTTAGAAAAACAACCGCCACAAATATTAGTCGATGTCGGTGGAGTTGGTTACGAAGCGCAAGCCCCCATGACGAGCTTTTATCCAATGCCAGCGGTCGGCGAGCAGGTTATCCTGCATACGCATTTGTCGGTATCCGAAAACGCTCATCAACTGTTTGCTTTTTATACCCAAGACGAGCGCAAATTATTTCGGACCTTAATAAAAGTCAGCGGTGTCGGACCTAAAATGGCATTAGCTATTTTATCGGGTATGCCTGTGAATGAGTTTGTTCAATGTGTCGTAGAGGCTAATAGTGCAGCATTAGTTAGGGTGCCGGGTGTCGGTAAAAAAACAGCCGAGCGTTTAATTATAGAGGTCAAAGATCGCCTTAAAGGCTGGGAGTCGCTCGACTCTACTATGGCAACTTTTGGAAGTAACCTTCAATCTTCATCGCGCTCCTCTATCACTGCCGATGCAGAGAGCGCATTGATTGCTCTAGGTTATAAACCCACCGATGCTGCCAAAGTAATTGCCAGTGTACAAAAAGGTGTAACCATTGAAACTAGCGAAGAATTAATTCGGCTGGCATTGAAAAGTTTGGCGGGATAAAACATGATCACTAAAGATAATTTACAATCAGAGCGTATGATTACCCCTTTGGCAATGCCCCAAGAGGAGCGACAGGATAGAGCGATTCGTCCTAAACATCTTGTCGATTATGTGGGTCAGCCGCAAGTGCGCGAGCAAATGGATATTTTTATTCGCGCAGCGCAGCAACGCAATGAACCTTTAGATCACACCTTGATTTTTGGCCCTCCTGGCCTTGGTAAAACCACGTTAGCTAATATTATCGCCAATGAAATGGGTGTCGAAATGACATCCACCTCGGGTCCTGTATTAGAAAAGGCTGGTGACCTTGCTGCATTGATGACTAATCTTCAGCCCGGTGACGTACTGTTTATCGATGAAATTCATCGCCTCTCGCCTGTGGTAGAAGAGGTTCTATATCCTGCCATGGAAGATTATCAACTCGACATTATGATTGGTGAAGGTCCTTCGGCACGATCTATTAAATTAGAGCTACCACCGTTTACCTTAGTAGGCGCGACCACACGTGCGGGCTTATTAACATCGCCATTACGAGATCGCTTTGGCATTGTGCAGCGACTTGAATTTTATAATGTCGAGGATCTTACTCATATTGTGAGTCGGTCTGCAGCACTTTTAGGTGTGTCTGTCGATGCCCAAGGTGCCTATGAAATAGCCAAACGCTCGCGTGGTACTCCACGTATAGCTAATCGTCTTTTACGCCGAGTTCGCGACTATGCTGAGGTCAAAGGTGATGGACATGTTACAAATGATATGGCCGATAGAGCCCTCAATATGCTAAATGTAGATGTGAGTGGTTTTGATAACATGGATCGAAAACTACTGTTAGCAATGATTGATAAGTTTGGCGGAGGGCCAGTAGGTATAGGCAGCCTAGCTGCAGCCATTAGTGAAGAGCGCGACACGATTGAGGATGTGCTAGAGCCTTATTTAATTCAGCAAGGCTTTATAAATCGAACGCCACGGGGGCGAGTAGTAACGGCTTTGGCCTACGAACATTTTGGTTTGCCTGACTTAACGAGCAATTCAAAAAAATCATAAGCTAAGCGTTTTTTTACTGACTAAATGCCTATATTTATTAACCAATAAGCTAACGATGCTAGTTAATAAATGTGCCTAAAATACTAGTTAATAATCCATGCTAGTAGCAGCATGAAAAAATAGCATAGCCGTTAAACAATGATTATTATCTCTATGTTAACCACGTATTACATGTTGAAAGGATAATAATTATCTCTTTAAATTTATTGGATTGTCATCAATGAATCACTCCCCCAACAGCAATTTTAATAAGGCTAAATCCAGCCTTATGATTCGCGTCTATATTGAAGACACTGATGCAGGCGGTATTGTTTATTATGTTAATTATTTAAAATATATGGAACGCAGCCGAACAGAATTATTGCGGTCAATGGGCTACGGTAAAACAGCAGTGTTAGATGATGATTTACTGTTGGTAGTTCGTCATGCCGATATAGATTACCTTGCATCAGCTAGGTTAGACGATGAAATTATAGCGACTACAGAAGTGCAAAAAGTGGCAAAAACTTATGTCGTTTTTTATCAGGAAGTGCGGAGGTCTGAACAATTGTTATGCAAGGGAATAGTAAAAATAGCTTGTGTGCAAACCGTAAATGACAAAATGAGGCCAGTTCGAATACCTGAGCCTATATATCAATCTTTACACAAAATGCTCTAGCGCTTGCGTCTAATAACACTTAGACATAAATATTTTAAACAGATGTCAATATTGCTGATATTTTTTTGTAGTGACCTTTAACAAAACCTTATGCAAATTTCATTTCTATGCGTCTACTTTTATCCAAATAGTTTTCTTAGCTTTTCAAATAATAGTTGGCTGTCTGTATAAGTGCCCTCAAAATATATCAAGACCCTGATCACATCAATGTTATTATTCAATGGCAGTCACAAACAGAAGTGTTATTATTGCGCCAAATTTAATGTATATACGAATATGATTTAACAATATTTGATATGCTTGGTCTAAAAATTTCCACCTTAACTATTAGTATTAATTATCTAGTGTTAATTATCAGTTTTATATGACTAATATTATTTATAAATAGGCTCTACTAATTATGATTAAAGAAGAACAAACCTTAACTATTTGGTCACTTGTTAGTCAGGCAGGTTTGGTGGTGCAATTGGTGATGCTATTACTTTTATTGGCATCAGTCGTCTCTTGGGTAATGATTGTTCAGCGTGGTGCTTATCAACGCAAGGCAAAAAAATCATTTAACCATTTTGAAAAAACATTTTGGTCGGGTGTAGATCTCACCCAACTTTATCGACAAGGCAACGAGAAAGCAGGACTCGGTCAAACCTCTGGAATAGAAAATATTTTTAGAGCTGGCTTTAAAGAATTTACACGTCTAAGACAACAAGAAAGTATTGACGACGATACTGTTATGGTCGGTACTCAACGCGCAATGCGTGTAGCTCTTGCGCGCGAACAAGAACAGTTAGAAGCAAGCTTACCTTTTTTAGCGAGCGTTGCATCGGTTAGCCCTTATGTGGGGTTGTTTGGTACTGTGTGGGGCATTATGAATTCTTTTAGAGGCTTGGCTACAGCCGGGCAGGCGACGCTTGCAACGGTTGCCCCTGGTATTTCTGAGGCATTAATTGCAACGGCAATGGGTTTATTTGCCGCTATCCCGGCTGTGCTTGCCTACAACCGCTATGCTGCACGCGCTGATGTTCTAGGTAGCAACTATGAAACCTTTGCAGAAGAATTAACCGCTATATTGCAACGGCAGTTACATCATTAAAAGGTTATCACGAAGAATGTAGTTGATGAATGCGTAGCTGATATAGTGCTAACAGTTAAGTTGTTGATACTTAAGATTGTTGTAATAAATGCATCTAAACTAACTTATTTAAGCTTGCGTAATTAAATAAAAACTCACAAAAATCAGAGCCAATTTGTTATGTCGTATAACATGTCTCCAAATAAAAAGATGAAAAAAAAGCCAATGGCAGAAATCAATGTAGTTCCATACATTGACGTGATGTTGGTACTTTTGGTTATCTTTATGGTTACCGCGCCCTTGTTAAACCAGGGCGTCAAAGTAGATTTGCCTCAGGCTGCCTCAGCCCCCATTGATAATCAAGACCAAGAGACCTTAATTGTTTCTATAAAAGCCGATGGTAGTTATTATATAAAGTTGGGTAAAGATGAAGAGCTCGCTAAACCTTTAGACGAAATAGCCGTACAAATTGCTAAAGTTGTTAAACAAAAACCAGATACGCCAATATTGGTCTGGGGCGATACTAATGTAGCTTATGGCAAGGTAGTTGATTTAATGTCACGCCTAACCCAAGCCGGTGCTGAATCGGTAGGGCTAGTAACAGAGCCGCCGCGTTAATATGGGTATAGCCGCCTATTTGCCAGCAATTATTATCAGCTTATTGCTGCACGCCATCGTTATTATCCTAGTGTTTAAAGGTTGGGGTATGCATGAGCCGCCTAAAATTATTGAGCGTCCTGCTTTTATAAAGGCGACATTGGTTGATCTAAAAACTCAAGGTGAAAACAGCGCACCTAAATCTACGGCCAAACCTAAAGTTGTTCCTAAAGAAGTTAATTTAAAACAAAAACAAGAAGAGGCCGCCAAAAAGAAAGCTGCTGAGGATAAGCGTAAGCAGCAGATCGCCCAAAAGGAAGCCGAAGCTAAAGCCAAAAAAGATCAGATAAATAAACAAAAGTTAGCTAAAGAAAAAGCACTAGCAGCAGAAAAAGCTAAGGCGCAGGCACAAAAAGACAAGCAGCGCATTGAAGAGCAAACAAAAGCCAAAAGAGAGGCGCTCGAAAAGCAGCGCCTTCAAGAAAGCCTTGAGCGAGAGCGTGCGCGCCTAGAAGCCGAGCAACAAGCAGAACTTGCAGCTGTTCAGCTAGAAGAAGACAATAAGGCAGCTTTATCCTACGCTGATGCTATTCGTCGGCGAGTTGAAGCAAATTGGAGTCGACCAACTTCCGCACGTAATGGCATGAAGGTTGATCTGCGGATACAATTAGTGCCTACGGGAACCATTGTGAATGTTGCTGTATTAAGAAGTAGCGGTAACGATGCCTTTGATCGCTCTGCGATTAATGCGGTGAACAAAATAGGACAGTTTTCCGAAATTAAAACAATGCCATCGCGTATTTTTGAGCGAAACTTTAGACAGTTTCAATTTTCTTTTCAACCACAGGATTTAAGACAGTGAGATCTATTTTCACAACAGTATTTGTATTTTTTACGATAGTTTTTAGCGTAATAGTGCGTGCCGAACTAGTTATCCCTATTGTCGAAGGGGTCGATAATCCAACCATCGTTAGCGTAGTGCCCTTTGGCTATAGCGGCGCCCAAAATATGTCTGAAAATGTAGGCGCTATTATATCGGCTGATCTTGTCAGAAGTGGGCAGTTTAAAACCATCGCACCAGCAGATATGCTGTCTTTTCCTGTTCGTCAACAAGATGTGGTGTATCGCGATTGGCGACTTTTGGGTAGTGAATATGTGGTGATTGGCAATATTACTGATGTTCCCACGGGCTATTCAGCCAATTACTCTTTAATCGATGCTGTAAGCCAAAAAGTCATACTCAATAATTTTCAAGTTAGTGTTGGATCTGATGCGCTGCGCCAAATGGCGCATCATATTAGTGATAAAGTCTATGAAGCCATTACCGGTATTCGCGGTGTGTTTTCGACACAAATTATTTATGTCAAAGAAGTAACCCGCGGGCAATATCAATTAGTGCTAGCCGACATGGATGGTGCGCGCGAGCAAGTATTACTGCGCTCGAAAGAACCTCTATTGTCGCCATCGTGGTCACCAGATGGTAAATCTGTTGTTTATGTCTCGTTTGAGACAAGTCGCCCAGCTATTTTTGTGCAAGAACTTGCCACTGGCAAACGCACACAATTGACGAATTTTCGAGGTTTAAATGGTGCGCCAGCATGGTCGCCAGATGGTCGTAGTCTTGCCTTAGTGCTCTCAAAAGATGGTAATCCAGAAATATATACTCTTGATATTGCCAGTAAACGCTTTACGCGTATTACTAATCATTACGGTATCGACACTGAGCCAAACTGGTCTGCCGATGGAAAAGCTGTGATGTTCACCTCAAATCGAGGAGGAAAACCCCAGATTTATCAAATAACTCTTTCCAATAAGAGGGTAGAGCGCTTAACATTCGATGGTGACTATAATGCTAAGCCTCAAATGACGCCTGATGGTAAGGGTCTTGTTATGGTTCATCGCTTCGATGGTGTGTTTCACATAGCGGTGCAAGATATAGCAACGGGCAATATACGTGTGTTAACGCAGACCGCATTGGATGAGTCGCCAACTATAGCGCCCAACGGGGCAATTTTGCTCTATGCGACAAAAGATAATAAGCGTGGTATTTTGGCAGGAGTGTCACTAGATGCAGGCATTAAATATAAGCTGCCTGCAAAATCTGGCGATGTACGCGAACCGTCGTGGTCACCTTTTTTAACTCAGCCATAGCTTAAAACTAAAACCCTACAACTTTAATATTTAAGAATATGTAAATAATTCAAAGGCAAAGTGATACAGCAAACATTATTTTATTAAGTTGCACCGACTCTTAGTAGAGCGATGATGAATGGCTAGTTATAGGGTTGAGTGTTGTAGGGTTAATAGTTGATTAGCGTATAGATAAATAATATTTTATAAGTAAAATTATCGACGAAAAAGTGCTTAATCGTTAATCATATTAAGTGATAGTTAGTTATTGCCAAAGATTACCAAAATTAATAAATGGCAGTATGAAGTTAAAAATAAATAAGATTTGGATAATTCCTGCAGATAGGGTATTTTACATCTGGGCTAGAGCTAATAACAGCAGGTGTGTTATTATAGTAGTTATTAAATCACTAAATGCATTCTTTCACCAATAACAATTTAAACAAGTCTATGGAGACAATCATGTTAAGTAAGACCATCAAATTAGGTTTTTCCGTTTTAATCACTACTCTATTTTTAGCGGGTTGTGCGAGTACTTCTCAGCCGACAGATACTGATACATCAACACAAACAGCTACCGCAACTGTTTCGCAAGCTGCAGCTCAACAAGAAGCTGATCTTGGTACTCTATTCTACTTCGAGTTCGACCAGTCTACGTTAACTGCTGCAACACGCGCATTATTAATTGCTCATGCGGCTGATTTAAAAACTTATCCACGTAATATTCGCTTAGAAGGTCATGCAGACGAGCGCGGTACACGTGAATACAATATGGCATTGGGTGAGCGTCGCGCTATCGCAGTTCGCGATTTTCTTGCGTCAGAAGGTGTAACCACCCCAATCGAAGTTGTTAGTTATGGTGAAGAACAACCCTTAAGTACTGGTGGCTTCGAAGCAGCATGGTCACAAGATCGACGTGTAGAGCTTAAATAATTATTTATTAAGCCATCACAACCAGAGTTAAAATGAAAATATATTCTCTTATTACCGCAGCCAAGATGGCTGCGGTCATTGTTTTGAGCGCTAGCAGTTTGATTTTTTCTGCGTTAGCAGCCTCACAGGCAATAGTAAGAGAATCAACACCTGTAACGTCAAATCCCTCTTCACGTTCAGTTACAAGTGAAGGTGCTACATCGAGTGGTGCAGCGGCTACAGGAGTTATTTCAAGCTCCAATGAACCTTTAATTGGTTCTACTCAATCACCATCAACTATTTTACCTCCACCTCTCGCTTTGCCAAACACTGCTTATCAAATACAGCAGTTGCAGCAAGAAATATCTCAGCTACGCGGCTTAGTAGAAGAGCAAGCCTTTGAGTTAAGACGCTTAAAGCAACAGCGGCTTGATGACTATTTAGACTTAGATAAACGCCTAAGCGAAATTACTAATTCAAATAATGTTACTGATATCCAAACATCGACCAATCAAACTTCTAACGCTCAAAACAATTCGTCAAATCAAGCGACTACTATTACAGGTTTATCAAATACTCTGCCGACGAGTTCTGTAAGCGATGATGAAGAAGGTAAAAAACTTTATCGTAAAGCAATTGATCAGCTATTAAATAAGCAAGATTATAGTGGTGCACAGGCTAGCTTTACTGAATATTTAGATAAGTTTCCTAACGGTGTTTATGCACCTAATGTATATTACTGGCAAGGTCAAATTTATCTCACTGAAAGCAAAAAAACTGAGGCTGAAAAAGCCTTTACAGCATTGATTAGTCAATACAAAGATCATCAAAAAACACCTGACGCAAAATATAAACTAGCCACTATTTATTTTGATCAGGGTAAAAAAGCCGAAGCAAAAAAAATGTTAAACGAAGTTGTAGCAAGTAACACTGATGCTTCTCGTCTTGCCAAATCTTTTTTGGCAAATCAATACTAGTCGTTTATCGCGCCTCTAGAAGTACTTCCTAATAACCAATTTTCTCAGCTTATTTGTTGTTATTGATTATTTTTTCTTTGACGCTTTCTTTAACAGTTTCTTTTATCCTTTCTTTGACACATTGATTCGTTATAATAGTGGTCCTTTATTATTAAGTTTATTTTCCTCAAGTTAGTTTTGATCCATGATTATTGATTCTCTTCGAATTACTGAAATCTTTTTATCCGTTCAGGGTGAAGCAGCTAGTGTTGGTTATCCGACGGTATTCGTGCGTCTGACAGGTTGCCCTCTTCGCTGCCACTATTGTGATTCTGAGTATGCTTTTTATGGTGGAGAAAAACATCAAATAGACGATATTCTTAATCAAGTAAAAGATTATCGAACTCAGTATGTTTGTGTTACTGGGGGTGAACCTTTGGCGCAACCGGGTTGCTTAACATTATTATCTCATCTATGTGATTTAGGCCTGCAAGTTTCTCTCGAAACAAGTGGGGCAATGCCTATAGACAATATTGATAAGCGGGTAAGTATTGTTATGGATCTTAAAACACCTGCCTCTGGCGAAGTATCACGCAATCGCTACGAAAATATTATGCAGCTTGCCCCTAAAGATCAGTTAAAATTTGTAATTTGCGACCGAAATGATTATGACTGGGCAAAATTCAAGTTAAATGAATACGATTTGGTTAAAAAAGTAGGGCATGTCTTTTTCTCTCCATCCTATGAGCAAATAGAGCCCGTCACATTGGCCGAGTGGATAATTGAGGACAGATTGCCGATACGGCTTCAAACTCAACTACATAAGGCCTTATGGGGCGATAAGCCAGGCGTATAATGATGGTTGGGTCAAAATAAATTATATATCGATAAAAGGTATTATAAATACGTCCTAACTTAAACCCCCAAATATATATTATCCAAAAATCTATACACAAAAAATAAAGATTCCAAACATCGATTTAAATAGGAGCGTCAATGAATTCCGCTTTGCCAAAAGCTGTAATACTCGTCTCTGGAGGGCTCGACTCTACAACAGTATTAGCGATCGCTAAAAATCAGGGTTATGAATGTTATACCCTCAGTTTTGATTATGGACAGCGCCACCGAATTGAGTTGCAAGCAGCTAACGTAATATCAGCTGAAATGGGTGCTAGCGAGCATAAAACGATCAAGCTTGATTTACGTTCAATTGGCGGTTCTGCGTTAACCGACGATAATATAGCTGTGCCCGAGGTGTTAGCAGTTGGAATACCTGTTACCTATGTACCCGCAAGAAATACCGTGTTTTTATCAATTGCTCTTGGTTGGGCCGAAGTATTAGGTGCAGAGACAATATTTATTGGTGTAAATGCTGTCGATTATTCGGGTTATCCAGATTGTCGACCGGAATATATTGCAGCTTTTGAGACGATGGCAAATTTGGCCACCAAATCTGGTGTCGAAGGTCAAGCATTGACGATTCAAACACCTTTGATCGATTTAACAAAGGCACAAATTATTAAGCAAGGTTTATCATTAGGTGTCGATTATAAAAAAACAGTTTCATGTTATCAGGCTGATAATAATGGTCATGCCTGTGGTCGTTGTGATAGTTGTAGGCTGCGTCGTCAAGGTTTTATGGATGCAGGTATTGTGGACCCGACTCGTTATATTGGATAGGCTATTGATTAATAAAGCCCAATAACCCGAAAAACACAAAAAAAGCTTGAGTTTTTCAGCCGAATCATTATCATGTGCGCCTCTTAAGACATCAACCGTTAACAAGCTTTGGGTCGTTAGCTCAGTTGGTAGAGCAGTTGGCTTTTAACCAATTGGTCGCGCGTTCGAGTCGCGCACGACCCACCATAATTTCCTTAGGGAAACCAAAGGCTTACAGAAATGTAAGCCTTTTTTATTGCCTGTAATTCCTCTCTTTTTGGCCTTGTGCCCAATTTGTGCCCAAATAGTGCCTAATCTGTGCCCATCCAGTATTTTTTCTGTTTGAAAATCGATCAAATTTGACCAATTGGTAATGGCGTGTCACTGATTTTTTGAAACACGATACCAATTGGTAGTTGTTAAACCTGTGCCCAATCTGTGAAAAAACTTGAATACCAATTGGTCAAAAGTGTTCATCGAAAAATCATTAGCCATGAAGGTGGCAAAATCGCCCACTACTGGACAAAGGGAGCTCCATGAAGAAATGATGACCTTGCAGCTTTAAAACTAACGGACAAACTTCAGAAGCCCGTTAGGGTGTTGCAAGCAGTTTACGCTGGACCAATTACTTTGGTATCGCTAAAGGCTATCAACGCTGTGTCGATCTAGACCATTGGATTCGACGCAGAGTGAGAATGGCCTATTGGTGCGTATTCCGGTGAAGCTGAACACTGATTCCCCCGCTGTGTCAGGATTGTTGTCGCCTCATTTTTTAATTAATGGAGGCAATAATGCCGGCATATAAAGTAGACTTAGAAACTAAACAACAAGGTCAAACGTGGTTGTTACCGCCTTACCTATATTCACTTCGGCAA
>JAWUWW010000037.1:0-32697 GCA_034111645.1 Cellvibrionaceae bacterium | reverse complement strand
ATCTTTTGGTAGTGTTAATAAACGTAACAACGCGTTGCTAACCATTAAATTACGTTGCATTGTCTCGACTTCGGCAAGCATGCGTGTTTGGTCTGATGAGGTTAGCGTGTTATCTAATTCAACCAGTGCATCACCTTGATTTACGTATTGCCCCTCTTTGACTAAGATACTTTTAACGATTGATTTTTCTAGCGGTTGGATTTGTTTAACGCGAGAGCTAGGAATAATTTTGCCTTCGGCTGATGCAACCACATTGACTTGGCCAACACAGGCCCAAATAATTCCTATTATTAATAATGCAATTAAACTCCAGGTTAGCCAACGCGCTAAAGGATGCGGTGGCGCTGCTTGAATCTCTAACGCTGCCGGTAAAAAAGCGGCTAACTCGCGGGTTTGAGTGGCATCGCCTAATTTATCGCGGTTTTGCCATGCGCTTTTTAATTTCGCGAATAAATTGAGACTCATTTTATTTTTATCCACCTTTTTATATTACTCAGGGCTTTTGTTGTGCTCATGGCTCTTATAACGCTCGTGGTTTTTTTGCGCTCATGGTTGTTGTTTCGCTCAGGGCTGTAGTTTCGCTCAGGGCTGTTATCACGCTCTCGGCCTTTATTCCGCTCATGGCTGCATCCCCTCTGGATTATTCTTTACCGTTTGTGGCTTCGAGGTTTCTATGGTGTGCAGTGCGGGGGTATGATTTTGATAGCTATGCAATTTGGCGTAGTAACCATTAAGTTCGATAAGTTGATCATGATTGCCCTGCTCAACAATACGACCTTTATCCATCACGATAATCCGATGGCATTGCCTAACGGTACTCAGGCGATGTGCAATCATAAATACGGTGCGACCTTTACAGATTGTCGCCATATTATTTTGGATTAAACGCTCAGATTCATAATCAAGCGCGCTGGTTGCTTCATCAAAAATAAGGATGCGCGGATTGGTAATTAACGCACGCGCGATGGCTATGCGCTGTCGCTGGCCACCCGATAAATTACTGCCTTGTCACCAATAAGGGTATCGTAGCCTTCGGCTAGATCACCTATAAATTCATCGGCACCTGACATTTTTGCCGCTTCAACCACCCGCTCCATAGATATGGATGGATCGGTAATGGCAATGTTTTCGCGCACGCTGCGATTAAATAAAAAGTTTTCTTGTAGCACCACGCCAATCTTTTTTCGTAGCCAGGCGGTATCGATCATCGCCAGATCGACACCATCGACAAGCACTCTGCCAGCCTCGGGGGTATAGAGGCGTTGAATTAATTTAGTGATGGTACTTTTACCCGAGCCCGAGCGACCAACAATGCCAACAACCTCGCCGGGGCGAATATTAAGATGGATATCGTCTAAAATAACGGGGCCATCGGTACGATACCGAAAACGCACATGATCTAAAGTCACATTACCTTGCAATGATGGCAGACGTGAACGATTAGGATTAAATCCTTGCTCGCGAGGAGCATTGAGAATATCGCCCAAACGCTTTATTGAAATACCGGCTTGCTGAAACTCTTGCCAAAGCTGTACGAGTTTTAAGATAGGCCCACTGACACGACCGGCCAACATATTAAAAGCAACTAATTGCCCCACCGAGATCTGCCCATCTATCACTAAGTGCGCACCTACCCAAATAATACCCAGCGTCATTAGTTTGTTAATTAAACCCGCTATTTGATTCGCAACATTGTTGAGGTTTTGACTACGAAAAGAGGCGTGAACGTAACTCGACAAATGGTCTTCTAGCTTGCGGCGCATTTGTGGCTCGACTGCCATCGATTTAACCGTACTAATGCCGGTTATAGATTCGGTTAAAAAAGCAGTATTAGCTGCCCCGTGTTCAAATTTTTCATTAAGGCGTTTACGCAAGACGGGGGTAATAAAAACAGAGAGTAAAATATAAAATGGAATAGTCGCCAGCACAATCCACGTTAAGGTGGGGCTGTAGTACCACATGACCGCGAGAAAAACGAAAACAAACAACAAATCGATAACTAAGGTTAGGGCAGTACCCGTAATAAAATTGCGGATGGTATCTAGCTCGCGTACGCGTGCCACATTTTGCCCGACTTGCCGTGCTTCGAAATAAGCCAGCGGCAGGGCCATTAAATGATTGTATAAGCGCGACCCTAATTCGACATCGACACGATTAGTGGTATGACTAAAGGTATAGTTACGAATACCCCCTAGCAGGGCCTCGAAGACAACAACCACAAAAAAGCCAATAGCTAAAACATCGAGCGTGGTAAAGCCGCGATGCACTAAGACTTTATCCATCACTACCTGAAAAAACAGCGGGGTCACTAACGCAAACAACTGCAAAAAGAAGGAGGCGATCAAGACCTCACCAAAGAGTTTGCGGTATTTAACTAACGAGGGAATAAACCATGAAATGTCAAAATGCTGTTGTAAGCTTGCGCCAAGTGTTTCGCGGCGTGTAATCGCAATCAGATCGCCCGACCAACTACCCGCCAATTCATCTAAGGTCAACGTGCGGGGGGCTTCTTCGCGTAAATCATGAATAAGCACGCCTGCATCAGTAACGCCGGCTTTTGTAGGATCGCTTGAATCGTTGCCTTGATTTTTTGAGCCATCGGCATCGGTATCGGCATCAGAGAGCCGTGCAATAATAAAATAAGTGCCATCGTTATGCTTAGCAATCGCGGGTAGAAGACTGGCTTTTAAGGTTGAAATAGTTAATGAGAGAAGTTTTGCTTTAAGGGTGAGCGCTTTGGCCGCTTGCAAAAGCTCGGTATCCGAGAACGCTTGCCCAGGCTGACCAAATTCATGCGCTAACTGGTCGGCCTCGGCGGGAAGCTGATAAAAACGCGCAAGTGCAACTAATGTATTTAGCCCAGTGTCCATACTGTTGTAGCAATCCTTTAAAAATATAATTCATTATTAACCAAAACGCTTAACTTATAGCTTATAGCTTATAGCTTATAGCTTATAGCTTTTTGGCATAATAGTGATTTTTTTATAAGAAAAGATACTAATTTATTTAATATTAATCTGCAAGCACGAATTCTGTTTCAACTACAAACTTAACTAATTTGATTACTCGATTAGAGCCACACTAAAAAAACTGGATTTATCATCAAGATTTATAACTTTAGATTGAGCCCATATAATGATTTCAAATAAGATGGCGGGCAAAAGCCCCTGCTAGCGCTTAATGATAGTGCGAAAAATCGTTCCTCTAGATTGACGAGCGCGCATTTAAGCGTTATAAATAATGCTATGTCTTCACAATCCCCCACTAGCGATGATCTTTATCTTCTTGATAAGCAAGAGGACTTAGCCGAGCACTTAATCAAAGCACTCAATAAAGCAAATTATCGCATCTACATTTTTAGCCGATGCCTTAACCCTATTTTTTTTAATAACGATAGTGTTTTAGAGGCGCTCTCTATCACTGCGAGGCGCTCTCGGCGTTCAGATATTAGAATTCTTGTTGAGCATCCCCAGGCTGTTGTTGAGGTTAATCATAAAATTTTAAACCTCAGTCAACGCCTGCCTAGTAAAATTGCTATTCAAAGGATCACTACTGAGCCACAAGATGACTATGAGTTTGTCATTATCGACAACGATAAAATTTGGCTTCAGCATAAAGAAGATATTTATACGGGTTTTACCAATTACGACGCACGACCAGAGGTTAAGCGTTTTGAAGTGGTATTTAATGACCTCTGGAAAAACAGCCAAGAGGATGCAAGACTAAGACGCTTAAGTTTATAAAATCAAGCTTTTTTATAAGCACTATTTTTATAACAACCGTCTTAAATACTTCATTAAAATTTTTATATTTAAGCGCAACTTAGATTCGAATAATAAATGCTCACAAACATCACCCACTAGCTAATAAGCATGGCGATTACCTCTCAATTTAAATCTTAAAACCCGTCTATTTCCCATCATGTTTTATAGGTATAACAATAGTTATTGCTTACCCAATTTTTAAATTTTTTTATTCTTTAAAACGCTAAAGTCAAATCTTTTTGACAGGTTAGCTTTATTCACTTATGAGAGGAATTTTATTCGTTTGTAACAACAGTCTGGTTTCTTTACTATCGATATAATAGATTTATACACACACACTACACTTATTTAGAAGCACAACAATGAAATTTTTAATCAGTACCCTTATACAAAAAATCAATCAAGCTTTTATAAATTCTGGCTACAGAAGATTGGCCAAACATTTATTAAACCATACTGACAAACAATTAAAAGATTTAGGTCTAAACAGATATGCCATTATTAATATAATGGCAACACAAGACTGGAAAGGGCTTAACTTCAACAAAACTAATCATGTGAATACGGTGGCAACTAAAGCGATTAATTTAGATGCCGATTACCCCGCTAATGATGAAGTAATTTCATCAGCTGCATAACAGTTTACAGTCACAAGTTTTAAACACCATTAATCATTTTAAATTATACTATCAATAACCTATCGAGGGCCCAATGAAAACCTTACTAAATAAAGTGTCAAAACTTTACAATCAAGCTCGTATTAACATCAATTTAAATATGACAGCTAACGCGTTACTAAAACACCCTGACAGTAGCTTAAAAGATATCGGTGTGTCGCGTCATTTATTGATTAAGGGAGCCAAGGCTTACCCATGGAAAGAAATGAATACGGCTGGCATTACCTCCGTAGGCTTGACTAGCAAAGTCAAAACCAAAATTACTACACCTGCAAATGCAAATGTTGTATCAGCTGCCTAATAAAATCCATTATTGTTAATACTCTTAGCTCTACTTCTAACTTGATCGGATCAATTTTATAGCGCGAGAGTATTAACATTTTTTAAAAATTTTCAATATTACAAACAAACGCAGTTTTCTAGGCTTTTCTTTCTAGTGACATACCCATGAAATACCTTAAAAGTGACTGCTTATCATTATATTTAAGCCTCCTTTAAGCCTCCTCTAGATGCCGCACCATTAGCTGCTCTGTCTCATTGCCTCTAAATTCATTTATATTTAATTGATAGACAATATTAATTTTCTTGGCATCAACATTGGGCCAGCAATTTATATCCACGTTAAATGCAATTGCATCTATAATTTTTTGGGGATCATCTTCAAAACCGAGGGTCATTTTTAAATGCTTCTCGCCAACAATGCGCTGACTAATCAAATTAAAGCAACCATTAAAAACTGGTTCGGGAAACTGTTGACCCCAAGGTCCTGCCGCAGCAAGTGCATGGGCATTATTTAAACTAACTTCTTGGGTAGATAATTCGCCATCTGTTAATAATATTTCTTGCAGTTGATCTTGGGTTAACAGACTGCGTACCACCTGATCAAATAGCTGAGAAAAACGTGTGAAGTTTTTGCGTTCAATCGATAAACCCGCGGCCATCGCATGACCACCAAACTTTTGGAGTATTTCGGGATTTTGCGTAGCAATCATGTCGAGCGCATCGCGAATATGTAGCCCGGCAACTGAACGAGCTGAGCCTTTAATTATATTATCATCGACCTCGGCAAAAGCAATTACGGGGCGATGATATTTATCTTTAATACGAGACGCTAAAATACCGACTACACCTTGATGCCAATTATCCTCTAATAAGCATAATCCCCAAGGCAGTTCTGTCTCATCAAATGTTAATGAATTTAAGGATGCCAATGCTTCCGCTTGCATAGAGGCCTCAATGGAACGACGCTCTCTATTTAGGCTATCCATTTGCGCAGCTAACTCACGTGCTAAAAATACATCGTCGGTCAACAGGCACTGAATACCTAAAGATATATCATCTAATCTGCCAGCGGCATTTAATCGTGGACCGACAATAAAGCCAAAGTCTTGGCTGGTGAGTCGTTGATAGTTTTTACCTGCAACTTCTAGTAAGGCCAATATACCGGGACGCGCTTTACCGGCTCTAACCCGCTGAATACCTTGCTGAACTAATATTCGATTATTTCTATCTAGCGGTACCACATCAGCAACAGTGCCAAGCGCCACTAAATCTAAATAGTTCGCCATATTCGGTTCAACTATTGCTGCCTCTGTAAACCAATTTAATTCTCTTAAGCGACCTCTTAATGCACTTAAAAGATAAAAGATAACGCCCACACCCGCTAAATTTTTACTGGGAAATTCACATCCCTGCTGATTTGGATTAACGATAGCATCGGCCACTGGCAATAATTTAGGTGGCAGATGATGATCGGTAACAATCACCTTAAAACCTAAAGACTTGGCATGTGCAACACCATCAACACTAGCAATACCATTATCAACGGTAACTATCAAATCGGGTTGATATTGTTTTGCGACATCAACAATTTCTGGCGTTAAACCATAACCATACTCAAAGCGATTGGGCACAAGAAAACTAACCTGCTGAAGACCCATCGCATTTAATGCCAATATCGAAAGCGCACAACTAGTGGCTCCATCTGCATCGAAGTCACCTACAATTAAGACGCGCTGCTGCTGCCTTACTGCTACTACTAAAAGATCAACAGCTTCGTTTAGGCCTTTAAGTGAATGTGGCTGTTCAATATTCTTCAATTGATAGTCAATGTCATCATCACAATAGGCATGGCGAGAAGAATATATTCGCTGCAGCAACGGCGTGACCGCCTCACTGAAATTTACATGGGCTGATTGAGATGTATCTTTACGTTGTAAAATATTCGTCATAATTAATATGCACAAAACCTTGGATAGTAATGATCAATAAGAGCGCTTTAATGGATAAAAAGAAGCGTGTATATTACGCTTTTAACAAACTAGTGATTGTACACGCTTAAGACATCAGTTTATTATGATACACGCTAAAACTAAGCGGGTGATTAAAATGCATTTCAACTCTATATTTTTATACTTTGCGACCCCTTATATAGATAGATGTATTTTACCATCTTCCTATATTTTTCTTGCCTAAATCTAATTACAATTAAGTCGTTGTCAATACTAGCATTCAAACAACTCTCAATAAAATGTATATCCGCGCTATACTATCGATATCGATTAACTGTATAGCCTGTTGATGGACAATTAAAATATTTTATGCAAAACCCTACATTACGACTTTTATTTTTATGCCAGATTCTTTATTGGTCGACTGTCATTGTGGGCGTGGCGATTGCCAGCATTATCGGTGCTACTCTTGCGCCTAACCCTGCGTTTGCAACATTTCCTCTGGCGCTATTAACCGTTGGCAATATTTTAACGACACTGCCTTTATCGTTAATTATGCAACGCTTTGGCAGACGCTTTGGTTTTAGTATTGGCGCTACTGCAACTATATTGGGTGGGCTTGTTTGTTGCTGGGCAATTTTTAAGGGTGATTTTTGGCTTTTTTGTTTTGGCAATATGTTGTTAGGTATTGCTCAGGCAAGTGCTCTTTATTATCGATTGGCAGCAACAGATAATGTCAATGAGCAACATCGCGGTAGAGCTATTGCATTAGTCATGTCTGGAGGAATTGTGGCCGCACTTGTCGCCCCTACTTTAGCTATCTGGTCTAAAGATTTTTTATTACCTCAGTTATATGTAGGCTCCTATGGTTTAATTAGTATCTTTGGTTTTTTAACATTGGTGTTGTGTTCTTTTTTACCCAAACTTAGTAAAACATCAAACGCAAAAGAAAAAACACTAGCGCAAAAAAATCTGCAAACCGATAAAGAGTTACCACGACCTCTTAATGTCATTATTAAGCAGCCTATGTTTATTATGGCAATTAGTACCACAGCTATTAGTCATGCGGTCATGGTACTTATTATGATTTCGACACCTCTTGCTATGCTTGCTCATAATCATCAGGTAAACGACGCGACTTATGCAATTCAGTGGCATGTGCTAGGTATGTTTATACCTTCTTTTTTTGCAGGTAAATTAATCGATAAGTTTGGTGCAAATAACATTAGCCTGTTAGGCATGTCTATTTTAATGACTAGTATTATTATTTCTACAAACGGCATTGCTTTAATTAATTTTTATAGTGGTTTATTTTTATTGGGTATTGGCTGGAACCTAATGTACACCGCAGGCTCGACCATGATCGCCAGTAGCCATCGAGTCGTTGAAAAAGGTAAAGTACAAGGAATGGCTGAATTAATTGTGAGTCTGTTAGCCGCTAGCGCGGCATTTTCTTCAGGCGTTTTACTCAATAAATTCGGTTGGACAGAAGTTAATTTAGGCAGTGTGCCACTACTTATTGTTGCAGCAATGATCACACTGTATTGCAGTAAAAAAATGCGGCTCGCAGTAAAGCCAACAAAAACAATTTAATTTAAAAGTCTAGTGTTAAAGACATTACCGAATATTTGTTTTTATATATTCTTGCACTGTTTTAATATCGTCTTTTAATACATCAAAACGCTCTTCGCGCTCGAATAAATCTGCCATATGATGCGGTAATTTTGGACTTTCTAAACCGGCCTTAGCAATTGCTTCATCAAATTTTGCAGGATGTGCTGTAGCCAAACAAACCATCGGCACATTATGATTACGACGTACTTTTCGAGCAGCTTCAACGCCAATTGCAGTATGTGGATCGAGTAAATATTCGTTTTTATCAAACACATCTACAATTATATTTATCATTGCATCATCATCTAGACGATAACTATCGAAATTTGCTTGTACAGTTTTCATTGCCTTGTCAGCAACCGTCATCGAGCCCGATTTAAAATCTTCCATTAACTGCGCAATAGCTTCGCCATCACTATCATAAGCATCAAATAACAGGCGCTCAAAATTACTCGACACCATAATATCCATGCTCGGTGACAGCGAGTGTAGTAGTTCTTTTTTACTGTGATCATTATTAGAGATACAGCGATGCAAAATATCATTTGAATTAGTTGCGACAATTAATTGATCGATTGGCAAACCCATTTTTTTAGCTAAATAGCCAGCAAAAATATCACCGAAATTACCGGTAGGAACAGAAAAAGATATTTTCCTATGAGGACCACCTAAAGCGAGTGCGGCATAAAAGTAGTAGACAATTTGCGCCATAATGCGCGCCCAATTAATAGAGTTGACAGCAACTAACTGTCGCCCGTCGGGTAAAAATGATTGATCACGAAAACTGGCTTTTACCATATTTTGACAATCGTCAAAGTTGCCTTCAAGTGCTATATTGTGGACATTTTTATCAAGCACGCTCGTCATTTGTTTACGCTGCACATCCGATACGCGTTTATGCGGATGTAGAATAAAAATATCAATATTGTCGCAATGGCGACAGCCTTCAATTGCTGCCGAACCTGTATCGCCAGACGTTGCACCCATAACAACAACTTTTTGATCTCGTTTGTTAAGGATATGATCAAATAAATTGCCTAAAAACTGCAAAGCAAAATCTTTAAAGGCTAGCGTTGGCCCTTGAAATAATTCTAAAATCCATTCGTTATGGCCAGTTTGTATAAGCGGTGCAATAGCTGGATGTCTAAAAGTCGAATAGGATTTTTTAATAATTGCTTTTAAATCTGCAGCGTCTATCTCACCATCAACAAAAGGTGAAATAATGTTAAAGGCCAGCTCCTCATAGCTTAAACCTGCCCACGAAGCGATCTCTTCGCTAGAAAACTTGGGAAGTGTCTGGGGGAGATAAAGTCCACCATCAGACGCAAGACCCGTTAGGACTACATCTTCAAAATTGAGTGCGGGTGCTTTTCCGCGGGTACTAATATATTTCACTTTTTTCTCTTTTCTTTTTTGTCTTTATAAACAGATAAAAAAATTAATCGGTTTATATTAAAATTTAACAACATATAAAAAACGGATTAACTTCCAACCTAATTTTTAGCCTGATCTTTTGACCTAGGTTTTAACTTAAGGTTTTAACTTAAGCTTATAACTTGGATTTTAACTTAAATTTTTAACCCAGTGTTTCAACACGAATTTTTTTAACATCGCCTTGGACACAGCCAAGCTCTTCAATTTTCTTTACAGCTTTTAATAGGTTTGATTCAACGGTCTTATCTGTTAACAGAACAATTTCAGCGTATACCTCACCTTCTGCAGGCTCTTCTTGATGGGCCGCCTCGATTCCGATACCAGCATCACTTAATGCAGTGGTTAGCTGAGACAAGACACCAGGCTTATCATCGACGACTAAACGAAGATAGTAAGAGGTTTCTAAATCTTCAATACTAATAATCTTTTTATCAGTAACGCTATCGAAGCCTAAAGCAGGTATAAATGCACTTGCACCCGTATGTATATGACGAGCCACATCGACAACATCTGCAATCACTGAAGATGCTGTCGGCTCGGCGCCAGCGCCAGGACCATAATATAAGGTAGGACCTACCGCATCACCACTAACAAGCACTGCATTCATAACCCCGTTAACATTGGCAATCAAGCGTTTTTTAGGGATCAAAGTTGGGTGAACCCTTAACTCAACGGCATCATTAATAAGGCGCGCAATGCCAATGTGTTTAATCCTATAACCAAGTTTATCGGCAACCTCAATATCTTTTGTCTCGACTTTACTAATACCTTCGGTAAATACTTTGTCATATTGTAGCGGCATTGCAAACGCAAGGGATGCCAAAATTACCAATTTATGAGCAGCGTCTATACCTTCAACATCAAAAGTCGGATCAGCCTCAGCGTAACCTTTTTGCTGTGCCTCTTTTAAAACATCGTCAAAGCTTCTCTTTTTATCACCCATTTCAGTAAGAATAAAGTTACCGGTACCATTGATAATTCCGGCGAGCCACTTTATTTTATTAGCCGCTAAACCCTCGCGCATTGCTTTAATAATAGGTATGCCACCAGCAACTGCTGCTTCATAAGCAACAATGACGCCTTTATCTTTTGCTTTTGCAAAAATTTCGTTACCAAATTGAGCAATTAATGCTTTATTAGCAGTAACGACATGCTTACCATTTTCTATCGCTTTTAGTACGATGTCTTTGGCAACGGTAGTGCCACCAATAAGCTCTATAACGATGTCGACGTCGGGGTTATTGACGACATCAAAAATATCACGAGTAACATTAGTCGATGATAAATCACATGCCGGATTATCGCGGCGAGCGCCAACTTGTAGAATATGTAAAGCACAGCCAGCACGTGATTGTATTTGCGCTAGATTGCGCGTTAGCACATTAAATGTACCACTACCCACTGTACCTAAACCACAAATACCTACATTTACCTTTTTCAACGAAAGCTCCCCACGCGAGACTAAAAAATTGGCAACCTTACAAGGGCGCTCTTAAGCTGTCAATCAAAGTTAATTAATGTTTACAAAACAGTTATAAAGAGTGTTTTAGGCAGCGTTTAAGGGTGTTTAAGTCACTGACTAGCAAACACAATTATCAATTAACAAACAAAAAAGCCAATTCACATGAACTGGCTTTTAAGGCATCGACAACAGTTAATAATTAACTTATAAAATGATTTATAAGCCCATGGCTTTCGCTAAATATTCGGGGCTTACTGCACCCGGAATAATCTTCCCTGACGCTAACACTAGTGCAGGCGTGCCATTAACACCTACCTCTTGGCCTAACCTATATTGTTCGGCTATTGGATTATTTTCACAAGTCTCGATAGGCATATTTTTACCTGACTTAAATTGAGTCAACGAAAGCTGAGGATCTTTAGCGCACCAAGCAGTTATATATTTGTCTGCACTTTCTGAGTCAATTCCGGCACGCGGAAAAGCTAAGTATCTTATCTCTATACCCTTCTCAAGAAAGGCATCCATTTCACTATGTAATTTTCGACAAAATCCACAGTCGATATCAGTAAAGACATTGACGTAGCCTTTTATCTCTCCTTTAGGAGAATAGATGATCATATCTTCTTTATTAACAGCGTTAATCATTTTAGCTCGCTGAGATTCAAAGGCAACTTCAGCTTCGCGACGCTCTTGTTCTTGTAAATTAACTAAATTACCAATGGTGACTTCAAACATTTCACCCGCTACAAGATAACCACCATCTGCTGTGACAAATCCCAATTGGCCATTAATCTTAATTTTGTATAACCCAGCGACTGGCGATTTTTCGATATCTGTATAGTTAAGTTCTGGTCGAGCCAGTTTTAGTTTTTCGATAATTCTAGTTTGTTCAGCGGCGCTTACGCCAGCGTCGGCTTGTGGCTTATCGGATAATAGCGGTTGCGCAAAACTAGCCGTACAAACGCAAAAAAATAAAGCTGGGATACCTAAAAATAAGCGCCGGCTACCATACAAAAAATTTATCACTAGGTTTCACCATTTAATTGATTAATGAATTTACACTTATAGAGGACATTATACATTCAAAGTTCAATCTTTAGAGCTCACTATAGAACATCTATCTCTAAAAAAGCTAAATCTTAACTTGCCCAATAGCCAGTTTATACGGTCAGGAGCTGTCTTAGTTTAATAATTTAAATCTGACCGACAAATAACCCAACCAATAAGGCAACAGCCCCATGTATCGTCGCCCAATGTGTGCGCTAAGCAAATGAAATTAGTAAAATAATTTTGTCATTACGTCTATATTACTAGCCAATGCTAACACCATAGTAATTATACTAACTGTACTTTATTGCCAAATTTAAAGAAAAAAAAACCGGAGTACAAACTCCGGTTTTTGAGCTAATACTATTAAGTATTAACCTAACTTTTCTTTAATACGTGCCGCACGACCAGTTAATTCACGCAAGTAATAAAGCTTAGCTTGACGAACATCACCACGACGCTTAACAGCAATACTATCAATTAATTTACTGTGTAATTGAAAGGTACGCTCAACACCAACACCATGGCTGATTTTACGTACAGTAAACGCAGAGTTAATACCACGGCTACGCTTAGCAATAACAACACCTTCGAATGCCTGAAGACGCTCGCGAGTGCCCTCTTTAACTTTTACTTGAACAACGATAGTGTCGCCAGGAGAAAACTCAGGCACATCGGTCTTTAATTGTTCTTTATCCAACGCTTGAATAATTTTATTGGTCATAACATTTAGCTCTTTTCATTGGGTCTGTAGCTTCACAGCTAGAGTCGTCTTAATTATTAAAATTAGGAAGATTTATCGCTACGCTTTAAATCTACTAATAATTTTTGTTGTGCTGGGCTTAACTCAACACTGTTTAGCAATTCTGGTCGTCGCAACCATGTTCTTTTTAAAGATTGCTGTTCGCGCCATGCTTTTATGTCTTTATGGTTGCCCGATAACAACACGGCTGGCACTGCTTGATCTTGATAAACTTCTGGCCGCGTGTAATGCGGACAATCGAGCAAGCCATTGCTAAACGAATCTTCATTCGCTGAATCTGCATGGCCAAGAGCCCCTGGTAATAATCGAATAACTGCATCCAACAATACCATTGCAGGCAACTCACCACCGCTCAAAACGTAATCGCCTATCGACCACTCTTCATCGATTTCAGATTCAATCAGGCGTTCATCAATGCCTTCATATCGACCAGCCACTAGGACTATATGGTCGTAACTTGCAGTTGTTGCAAAGCGCTTAATAACTGCTTGGTCGATTAACTGGCCTTGTGGTGACAAGTAAATAACTTTTGCGTCACCGCCTAAAAGAACTTTTGCTTGCTCTATTGATGCTTTTAAGGGCTCTATCTTCATCACCATGCCGGGCCCACCCCCATAAGGACGGTCATCAACACTTTGGTGATTATCCTCAGTAAACTCGCGAGGATTGATACAAGTAATTGCCAACAAACCTTGGTCGATTGCTCGGCTGGTAATTCCGTAATCTGTTAGCGCAGAAAACATTTCAGGAAACAAAGTGACTATGGCTATTTTTTTCACAGTCAATCATTCCTTAAAAATCTGGATCCCAATCAACATGAATTAGCTTAGCTTCAATATTAACTTGCGTCACAAATTGACCGAGTACATAAGGAATTAAACGTTCATTTTGATCAACACTTTGATCATCACCAACGACCACTAAAACATCGTTAGCACCGGTTGGCATAATACGTTCAACAAGTCCAAGGTCTGACTTAATATTGTCAAACATACTAATGACTCGACAACCTTCTATATCAAACCAATAAAAATCATCTTTTTGCAAACTTGGCAAGCTATCTTTATCTATCGCAATGACAACAGGGCAAAAAGCTTCTGCTTGATTGCGATCTTCTATCCCTTTTAACTTAGCGACATAACCTTTACCTTGATTACGCCACTCTACTAACTCTATCGCTTTAACACCATGAGCCGTTTTTACATACCAAGGTTGGTAGTCAAATATATTTGCAGATGGCTCGGTTTGAGAGTGTATTTTTACCCACCCTTTAATGCCATGAGCACCCGTAACACGACCAACATCTATAAGATTATTCATCACACAACAAACTGTTAAATAAACTCATTTATATAGGTCACTTGGCTACTTTATCGATCAACATGTATTCAATAAAAATCAGCACAGTTTATTTTATAAAATCACCTAAAATTGGTGACTTAATAAAATAACGCTGATTATGCAGCAGCTTTAGCTTGCTCTTTCAATAACTTAGCAACACGACCAGAAGGTTGTGCACCTTTTAACAACCAGAAATCAACACGCTCTTGATCGATGCGTAAGCGCTCTTCCTGTCCACGTGCAACAGGGTTAAAGAACCCAACACGCTCAAGAAAGCGACCGTCGCGAGATACACGGCTGTCGGTAACAGTTAAATGGTAAAATGGGCGTTTCTTAGAACCGCTACGAGATAAACGAATGGTAACCATATTGGCTTCTATCCTATCAATATTTGATTAACGTATTGCCTCACGGCAAGACAAATTCTTATTCATTAACCTAGACATAGAGCATCGCTGACGATCGCATCTAGCTAAGAAGGCGACGTAGTTTACGGGAAAAAAAACTGAGTGTATAGGCTTAAGAACAAATTTAGCCTATTATACTACTACTTACTTTAAAGCATGCTGCTTGTGCAGTAAAATTAGCTCAGAAGAACTAATATCAAGCAATTCAAGCACAGACCAATAACGTTGAAATCTAATAACTTTTTTATCAACCGGGTATCAAATATAGGCAGTAAATTAAAGCCTCTTGGCTTTATCGCCCCATGCCTGGGGGCAATCCACCACCGCCGCCCATCATTCCACCAAGGCCCTGCATCATTTTTTTCATGCCTCCGCCTTTCATTTTTTTCATAACCTTCGCCATTTGCTTATGCTGCTTTAGCAAGCGATTAAGGTCTTGTAGATGTGTTCCAGAACCCTGAGTAATCCGGCGTTTGCGCGAGCCATTTAATATGTCCGGATTTTTGCGCTCAACGGGCGTCATTGAATCGATAATAATTTCCATCTTTTTGAATTGGCCGCCCATATTTGCCTGTTCGACCATTTGGGTCATATTACCCATACCCGGCATTTTTTCTAACATGCCGGCCATGCCACCCATATTATTCATTTGCTGCAGCTGTTCTTTTAAATCATTAAGGTCAAAACGAGTTCCTTTTTGAATTTTATCAACCAACTTTTGAGCTTTTTCTTTGTCAATTTTGCGCTCAACGTCTTCTATAAGTGATAACACATCACCCATGCCTAAAATACGAGAAGCAATACGATCTGGATGGAAAGGCTCTAGCGCATCGACTTTTTCGCCCATACCTAAGAATTTAATGGGCTTTCCCGTAGTCACTCTTACCGATAAAGCAGCACCACCGCGTGCATCGCCATCAGCTTTGGTAAGAATAATACCCGTTAATGGCAATGCCTCATTAAAAGCCTGAGCGGTATTGACCGCATCTTGACCAATCATTGCATCGATAACAAATAAGGTCTCAATAGGATTAATTGCCTTTTGAAGACTTTGTATTTCAGCCATCATATTATCGTCAATTGCCAAGCGACCGGCGGTATCGACAATCACCACATCTAAATGTTGCTTTTTGGCCGCTGCAATAGCATCTTTGGCTATCGTCTCAGGCTTTTGGTCTATTGAAGAAGGGAAAAAAACAGCGCCAACTTCAGTCGCTAGCATTTCTAATTGCTTAATCGCAGCGGGGCGGTAAACATCCGCACTAACCACCATGACTTTTTTCTTTTCGCGCTCTTGTAAAAACTTAGCTAGCTTTGCTACCGATGTCGTTTTACCAGCACCCTGAAGGCCGGCCATTAACACGACCGCAGGAGGTTGTGCCGCTAGGTTTAATGACTCATTCGAATCACCCATCATTGTGGTGAGCTCATCTTGAACAACTTTAATAAATTGTTGAGACGGACTTAATGCTCGCGCAACTTCTTGACCCACAGCACGCTTGCGCACTTTTTCGACAAAATCTTTGACGATAGGTAAGGCAACATCTGCCTCAAGCAGAGCTTTACGCACATCACGCAAGGCATCTTGAATATTGGCATGGCTCAGGCGGCCTTTACCCGAGATATTTTTAAGTGATTTAGAAAGGCGACTAGTAAGATTTTCAAACATGATTAAAATACATAATTCTTAGTTGATGAACGTATATGATAGTAGCAGGCAGTATACAGATGATAAGATGTGAGGCCAAGAAATCACTCATCTAATGAAATTGTTATTATTGTTCAAAAGCACGTCACTGGCACCCATGCTTATTTATTGTAAAGTCATACTTTTTATATTATCGATATTAGCGGCTCAAACAGTATTTGCTGCTAACAACCTAAAAGTAGAAATCACTGGAGTTGAGGGCGAGGTTCTCGCAAACATAAATAATAGCCTATCTATTATAACGGCCGCTAATCAAACCAACAAGACTGAGATTTCAGCCGCTACAGATAAAGTTGTAGATAATGTACGCAAAGGCCTCTCTCTTGTGGGAGTAACTCAACAGCCAAGCAAGCCCGATCTATCAGATCAAAAAATTCAACAACTTCACAAAAAAACTCAAAAACAAATTGAGCAAGCCATTCAGCCTTTCGGTTTTTATGAAGCGACTATTAACCAGTCTTTAAATAAAGAAAACGAACAGTGGAAAGCAGTCTATGCGATTTCATTGGGACCACAGGTAAAAATTCAAACGATTGCAGTAAAGGTTTTAGGGCCAGCCGAAAATGAACCTGCCGTTAAAGCGTTAATCGATAATTTACCCTTCAAGCAAGGAGATAAATTATTGCATCAACCTTATACCAATTTTAAACAGCTACTATTCGATACTATATTCGACCTAGGTTATATAGATGCTGAGTATATAAAAAGCGAATTGCGTGTCGACATCAAAAATCAGCAGGCGACTATTCTTCTCGATATAAACAGCGGCCTTAAATATTTTTTCGGACCAATAAAAATTGAGCAGTCAGTAGTTAATGATTCTTTAGTTGAAAAACTGATCGTCATTGACGAAGAAACCGTATTCAATACAGATCGACTCATAGAATTACAATTACGACTTATGGATACTGGATATTTTTCTAATACAGAAATCAATATCGAAAAAGAAAAAACTATATTGCAATATATTCCCGTTACGATTACGGCAACGCCTTCTAAAAAATTAAAATATTCTATGCGTGCAGGTTTTGGCACAGACACGGGGCCGCGAGTTGGCTTTAGTGTGCTTAATCGACGGGTTAATCAATATGGACACAATCTTCAATTTAGTACGCGCTTATCTCCAGTAGCAAATAACCTAAGCGCTCAGTATAAGATTCCTATTGGTAACATTAGTAAAGAATCATTAGATTTTTTTAGCAATATCGACCAAGAAAATATTAATAATATAGATTCGATTCAATACAGTATTGGGTCAGCAATTAATAAAAACTTATGGGGTAGTCGCACTCGCTTTTCAATCACACTTCTACAAGAACAGTTTAGTTTTGATAATGAATTAGATCAGACTGCTAATTTATTGATGCCAGGAATAACATTTAATTATGCCAAGGCTGACAATGCGCTATTCACTCGCAAAGGTTATAGCTTATCGGCTGATATGCATGGAGGCATTGAGTCCAATATTTCTGACACTACTTTTTTGCACAATAGTATCTCTGGCCGTTCTGTTATCCCTTTAAACAATAAGTCTCGCCTACTTAATCGATTAGATCTTGGTTTAATAGTCACTAGTGACTTTGATGACCTACCTCCATCTGAACGTTTTTTTACGGGAGGAGGACAATCAGTGAGAGGTTATGACTACAAAGATATAGGCGAAGTAAATAGTTTTGGCAACAACATTGGCGGTCAATATTTAGCCGCCATGAGTGTTGAAGTAGATTATTTATTTTGGAATAATTATGGTGCCGCTGTATTTTTTGATGCCGGTGATGCCGCTAAAGACTCTCAACTAGAGCTAAAGAAAGCCGCTGGAATTGGGTTTCGTTATCGCTCTCCCATAGGCATGATTCGTGTCGATTTCGCGCATCCTTTTGACGACCCTGATGAAACCTTTCGCTTTCATATAAGTATAGGGCCAGACTTATGATTATTAAGCGATGGCTGGGCTGGGCTCTTACTGCATTTGTTGCATTGCTACTAATACTATTATTAATTGTAGGCTGGTTAACGGCCAGCCAATCGGGCTTTCAATCGATAATGAGTCGACACCTATTGCCGGCTATCCCGAAACTTACGATTAATCATTATGAGGGGCGTTTGCTTGGAGTCATTACACTTCGAGACATTAACTTTAAAAATGAGGAAATTGATGTAAGCATTAAGGATTTATATTTTAAATGGCACCCTAGTAAATTATTTTCTCGAACTATAGATATAGATACTTTTAAAGCCTCTGCTATAAATATTATACAACTCACAGCTTCAGCTCCCCCAAAAGAGGCGGCACAACCCACGCCATCTATTGAAGAAATATTTAAACAATTAAAATTACCCGTCAACATTAATATCAATACCATTGAAATAAGCGATGGGTCTTTTTCTGCCTATCAAGCTGATCGAGCCATAAGAATTCAACGTCTAGCCTTAACAGCAAACACTAATAAAGAATCAATATCGATAAAAAAGCTTGAGCTAAGCAGTGATTCCATAGATTTAAAAGGTCATTTAAATTTAAGTTTAGATAAAGCGAATGCCTCTAAAAATGATATTAATGGGCAATTATCTTGGGCCGTTAAATCTCCAGATATCAAAACTGTCCATGGTAAAACAACCGTAACGGGTAATCTTGAAAGTATCCAAATAGACAATAATATAGCCCCACCCTACGACTCAACTATAGCTTTATCAGTTAATGATTTATTTAATAATATAAATATTTTATCAGACATAAATTTAAAAAATATTAGAGTCTCTGATATTAATGCCCAGTGGCCTAACTATCAAATTAAAGGCGCGATAGATATAGGCGGCAATATAAATACGGCTAATATCACTAGCAAATTAGAAATAAAAGAACTCGATAAAAATATGAGTATTAATACTCAAGCAAATGGTGACTGGAAAAATAATCAACTTGCAATTGACGTGCTAGCGGATATTCCCGGCATAGTCAAACGACTAGCTCTTAAAGGGAGTATCCAGCCTAAGCTTTTAGAGGATGAAAATAGTAAAGCAGTTTCACTTTCTTTAAAATGGGAAGAGCTTAATATCCCTGATACCGCTAAAGAAACCAATGCCATAGCTAATACTACAACTAGCATCACAGAAAGCCGTATTGATATCGATATTAGCGGCTCGCAAAAAACTCAGCAGTCGAATGTAAAAGTATCTAGCCAACGGGGAAATTTATTAATTACAGGAAATTTAAAAAATTATATTTTTTCTCTAGACACTTTATTAAATACAAACTTACAAGATAAGCAGGGACAATTAACTCAAGGTGCATTAAGCCTAAAGGGTACTGGCAATAATAAACGAGTAACACTGGCTGACATTTCTTTAAGTGGAGCAATTGGAACATTGAACGGCCAAGGGAGTATAATCTTAAAGCCAGAGCTTATCGCCACATTAAGCCTATCGGGGGGAAACCTAAATCCCGCAATAGTATCTACAAATTGGCCTGGTGATCTTGGACTTAACTTATCAATTAATACGTCAAAAGCCTCTAATGGCGCTCCTCTAATTAAGACTACGCTTAATTCTACAGGTAGCTTGCGCAATCACACTTTCTCATTAGATACAGCGGGTGATTTTATCGTTGATGAGAATGGAAATCATGAATTGACCATCGAGAAACTGCTGCTAAATTCCGGTGATAGCACAATTTCTGCTGACGCTGTGTTTAAGGTAAATAAAACCTTATCTGCAAAATGGTTGATATCGAGCAACAACTTAGAAGAACTTGTGCCAAACAGCAAAGGAAAAATAAACACCAATGGGACAATTGATATAAAGTTTCCTTTATCTAAAACGCCTTCAACACAAGACATGCTTCATGCTATTAAAACTGAACTGACGCTAAGCGCGGCTGATATTGATGCCTTTGATATCAAAATTGAAACATTAACAGCTACTGCCGACCTTAATTGGCAGAATATTGATTTGCAAAACATTAATCTACAAAATAATAATGACAAAAATAACATCACATTAAATGCACAAAAAATATCTTTTAACGCAATAGATATTGAATCTTTATCGACAATATTTAATGGGAATGCTGAAAGTCATCAACTACGTGTCGATCTAAAGAATCGTGAAGGGAAAATCGATCTAAAATTATCAGGACAATTAAATGAAAAGCCTGATGATTTTCAATGGAAATTTGTCGTACAGGATGCCAGCATAAATGTCCTAGAACTAGCGCCATGGTATCTACAAAATACACTAAGCGGAGAACTTTCAAAAAACCAGCAGCTCATTAACAATCATTGTTGGTTAAGTGATGTTAAAGATAATGTCAAAAAGGCCAAAGCTTGCCTTAACGCCAACAATAATGATGATTTAAGTCAGATTAATTTTTCTCTTGCAGATTTATCCGTTGAATATTTTTCAGCCTTTTTTCCCGAAAACATTTCATGGCAAGACAGTATTATCAATGGCCAAGGTAATATTAGTGTAGCCAAAGATAAGTCATCAATATCCCAAGATATTGATGCTGACATAACCTTATTAACGACTGCAGGCAAGCTTAACTGGGAAATTGAAGCCTCTGCTAGCGACACTGAAACACCTGATGAGAATAAACGTCAACAATCTATCCGCTTAGAAGCCGGTAGCTTTTCAATCACTTCTAATAAAAATGAAATAAAAGCATTAGTAAAACTACCCGTTGAAAATCAAACGGGCTTCGAAACTTCGTTAATTATAAGTAACAATAACGCCTCTTTTATAGAGCGCGAGATTGAGGGTAAGTTAAATTTAGCCTTATATAATTTAGCACCTTTTAATTCTTTTATACCTGACTCTAAAGATTTAAAAGGTAAGATCGATAGCCAATGGCGCATAGGTGGATCAATTGCAAAACCATGGTTTGATGGAAAATTAACGCTAAGTGAAGGCCAACTCCTGCTAATTAGCCCCGGTATTTTTCTAGAAAATATATCGCTCATCGTAACAGGAGATAAACAATCAGGCATCGAATATCAGGCTTCCGTTAACTCAGGCGGTGGCATTTTAAAGGTAGACGGTAAGATGCAATTACCCGATGGAAAACAATCGCCTCAACAGAATCTTTCTCTGAAAGGTGAAAAATTTAAAATCTTCGATACAAAAGAGGCTTTAATATTCGTCTCACCTGACCTTAAAATTGTAACCATCGACGCTTTAATTAATATTAATGGCTCCATTATAATTCCGAGAGCTAACATTACGCCTAATAAAATTCCTGCCTCTGTTGTTACGTCATCAGAAGATCAAATTATTGTTGATACAGAAAATAATGCACCCGCCAATAAAACCCAGCAAAGTATTACTGCAAATATTGATATCATTCTAGGCGACGCAGTAACAATAGACGGCTTTGGCTTTAAAGGCGCGACCACTGGCTCGTTAAATATAATTAAACAAGAACAAGGGCCTGTTCTAGGTAATGGCAAGATCAATATTGTAGATGGTGAATATCGAGCCTTTGGACAAGGCTTAGTGATAGAGAAAGGTTTGATTTTATTTACCGGCGGACCCGTTGCCAAACCTGGAATTGATATCAAAGCGTTGCGACGACCAGCCGAGGGGATAACCGTGGGTGTATTTGCTCGCGGGAGTCTATCTCAACCTGATTTAACCATATTTTCAGAACCGTCAATGACGCAATCTGAGCAATTATCTTGGTTGGTTCTTGGGAGGCCTTTAGAACAATCGTCAGATGGAGAAAGTAACGCTATTAATCAGCTGCTATTGTCTCTTAGCTTAAGTAAAGGCGATTCAATAATAAGTAATTTAGGCGAGACCTTTAAGTTAGATACTCTTCGTTTAAAAACAGGTTCGGGTGAAGCAGGTTCAGCTAGCGATAATGGTTTAGCAGAACTGGTGTTAGGAAAATATTTATCCCCTGAGCTTTATGTCAGTTATGGCATAGGGCTTTTTAAGCCTGTTAATATTTTATCGCTCGAGTATTCGCTTAGTCGCTCTTGGAAGTTGATATCAGAAACTAGCGCTGAAATAAGTGGAGGAGATGTTGTTTATACCATTGAAAAATGACAGCTATAAAAACTTTGATGCAAACATTGGCAAAAACTGATCACAATTTGCATAGGTCTAAACCCAACACCAGCGCTAAGGGCTTTTCTCATACCAGCAAAGACTCAACCCAAAAAGCGCTGATAACAAGGGTTGTTTGTTTCTTCAGAAAATTCATAATCAAGCCTTTTTAGGTGCTCGTTAAATTTAGCGTTATCTGACTCAGGCACATCAATACCTGCTAGCACATTGCCAATAGCAGCCCCTTGGTTACGATAGTGAAACAAACTAATATTCCAATCGGATCCCAAAGTTTCTAAAAATCGTAGTAGTGCTCCTGGATATTCAGGAAAGTCAAAACGAAATAGGCGTTCTTTTGCTAGCTTGCCACCACGCCCGCCTACCATATAGCGTAAATGTACCTTAGCGAGTTCGTCATCGGAGAGATCAACAAATGCATAGCCCGCTTCGCTAAACTCTCTTTTTACATCCATTAATTCTTCTTCGCCATTGCGCAAACCAATACCAACAAATATTTGTGCCTGCTCAGATACGCTAGCAAACCGATAATTAAATTCTGTAATAGGACGACTGTTGATAGCCTGACAGAATTGTTTAAAGCTACCAGGCACCTCGGGAATTGTCACTGCAAACAAGGCTTCGTTTTTTTGTCCAAGGGCCGTGCGCTCGGCAACATAGCGCAAGGTATTAAAATTCAGATTAGCACCAGACAGTATGCCCGCCAAGTTTTTATTGGTCGTGCCAGTTTGTTCACACCACTTTTTAATGCCCGCTAAAGCGAGCGCACCTGAAGGTTCTGAAATAGCGCGCATAGAGACAAAAATATCCTGCATAGCCGCACATATCGCATCGCTTGATACGGTAATAACTTCATCACAATGCTGGCGACCTACTCGAAAAGTCTCGACACCAATTCGTTTAACCGCAACACCATCGGCAAAACTTCCTACATAATCTAGATCTACCGGCTTACCTGCTTTCATCGCCGCATTAAAACAAGCGCTATCATCAGCCTCGACAGCAATCACTTTAATATCCGGATTAACCGCTTTAATATATGCAGACATGCCGGCGAATAAGCCACCACCACCCACAGGTATAAATACCGCATGTAAATCTTTAAGTTGATCTAATAATTCACGCGCAACGGTACCTTGGCCAATAATGACATCGCGATCATCAAACGGGGGTACAAATACTGCACCATCCTCTAAAGCAAGTTCTTTTGCATGAGCATTGGCTGCATCAAAATTTTGTCCATAAATAATGACTTCGCCACCAAAATTACGCACCGCCTCTACTTTGATTTGTGGCGTTGTGCTGGGCATAACAATACGCGCTCTATGGCCTAGGTGATTTGCACTGTAGGCAAGACCCTGTGCATGATTGCCGGCCGAGGCTGTAATGACGTTAGAATTTGGCGGTAGCTGTCTTAATTTGTTGTAAGCGCCGCGGATTTTAAACGAATAAACCGGCTGCCGATCTTCTCGCTTTAACCAGATATTGTTTTTATATTTTGCCTCAAGTGATTTAACTCTGGTCACACCTGTGACTACAGCTAGCGGTGTCATATCTGCTTGCTTTATCGCCTTATAATAATCAAATTCGTCATCGCCTTTAAGCCAAGGCAAGGATAACGGTAATGATATTTTTTTCATCAATGCTTTTAACATTTTAATCCATACTACTTTGATAACAATTATCTTATTAATAGAGACATTAACAATCAAACACTAATCAGATACTTGTATTAGACCCTAAAACAAAAACCCCCGAACTTCACAGTACGAGGGTTAATTAATGACAAACATGCGTTATTAATCAGCCCGCGGCAAATAAGATTGCCGCGATCATAATAATCATTTTTGATTTTTGTATTTTCATAAATTCATTGTAGTTGTTAAGCAAACAACTTACTACTATTTTTAGGAAACAATTTTCACTAAAAGCCTAAAATACTTATTTATACGTGATTATTTTTTATTTTCTCTAACTTATTGAGACCTATAATATAAATAATTGTGTATACGGTACTAACAGCAGCGCCTGGCAAAATAGTCAATAAAATATTAGGAGTGCCCGCATAATAGTTAATTGACCAAGAGCTTAAATACAAAAAACTGCAGCTTATAAGACCTATCAAATACAAATGAGCCGGCCAGCTTTTAAAACGTAAAAATAACCATTCAATTTTCAATGCTAAAACCAAGGTAATCGTAAAACTATAACTACCCTGTATAAAGGCCGCCTTAAACGCCATCGTCAGCCCATACTCAGAATTAGCCCAAAAAGCCCACCCACCATAAAATATAAAGCCTATTAACGCTGGCATTAATAGGCGTACAAGAGCGTGCTCAAATTTTAATAACTTTACAACCATGTAAAACTCACTCGAGAACTCACTTGAGAACTACATACAAAAAAACAATGCCCAAGATAATTTTAGCGACATTAAAAAATGACACTTAACAAAATCCCTTAAGGCGATAAACGCTGAATAGACCAAATCTTATGACTTGCACCCGCCGCGGCAGAATCAGAGCTATTTTGCACGGTGTAGACAAAGCGATTATGTAGTCGATCTTCTCCGCCCTCCCAAAACTCGATGATAGTCGGGATAACTCTATAACCACCCCAATGCTCTGGAGTTGGAACTTTGTCGGGATAAAGAGATTTTTCGTTTTCGTAGCGATCGACAAGTTGCTGCCTAGAATCAAGTGGCTCGCTTTGCGCAGATGCACGAGCACCCCATTGGCTAGCCTTAGGTCGAGATTGAAAATATTCGATATCTTCTTCTCTTGTTAGCAACTCTACATGTCCCTTAATTATCACTTGCCGATTAATAAACTGCCAAGGAAAATGCAGCGAAACTGCATTATTTAAAGCCATTTGCTTACCCTTCGAACTCAGCCTATTGGTAAAAAATACAAAGCCTTCTTCATCAACTTGCTTAAGTAAGACAATACGCTGCGTAGGCTCAGTACCGTCAACCGTTGCTAAAACCATAGCTGTCGGATCGGATGTATCTAACTCAACAATCGCTTTCATCCAAAGCTCAAATTGCGCAATGGGATTCTCATGTAAATCTTGGCGACTTAGGCCTTTAGATTGATACTGACGACGAAAATCATGTAAATTCATAATAGACAACCATGCAATTTATAATGGTGAAACTTAATTAATACTTACGCGGGTATACGTTTCCGAGCTCAAGCTTAACAAAGTAAAAAAGAAATTATACCCCATTAATGATAAGCTTAATCCTATAATTGATGCCTTTAAAACATCAAATTTTACCACTAAAACTAATAAGTTCGTTTAAAGATTAAATTTGATATGAAACACAATGTAGAAAACGT
Source organism: Cellvibrionaceae bacterium (assembly GCA_034111645.1). Classification (GTDB taxonomy): domain Bacteria; phylum Pseudomonadota; class Gammaproteobacteria; order Pseudomonadales; family Cellvibrionaceae; genus CANLBN01. The sequence goes on along the minus strand of JAWUWW010000037.1, from coordinate 6,845 downwards.
GCGTACGTCTATACCTGTTGTTATATTGGCTGGCGGACAAAGCAATCGGCTGCGTGTCGGCAACAAACTCAAATGGCAATTACCTTTTCATAATAGTTATCATAGTAGTTATCAAAATCGCCATTTATTTGATGCTAATAAACTATCAGATGATTCGTTTGCCAGCACCTCAAGCCACTTACAGCACGCAAAAGATGACGAGCATAACCAAACGCTTCTTGCTTTTATTATTGATCGATTAAAATTGCAAAGTGATTGCATTATTATTAATGGCCCATGCACTGAGAACACCGCCTTAAATCAATATCAATTACCTGTTATCTCGGATCTACTGGCCGACTTTCAAGGCCCTCTATCAGGTATTTTAACAGCACTGCATTGGGCCAAAGAACATAAGCAACAATGGGTGGCAACTGTTTCTTGCGATACACCGTTTTTCCCTGAGGATTTTTTACACATATTGTCTAAAGATATAATGGGTGGCGACAATGATAATGAAAAAGCGGCTATTGCTGTTTATAAAGAACGTAGCCACCCTACTTTTGGACTTTGGTCAGTCGAGCTATACGAATCTTTAAAACATGCTATAGAGGTAGATAAAATTCGTGCAGTTAATCGCTGGGCATTAGCGCATGCTAAAGAAATTGACTTTGGAGCCTCAGCAGAATTAGGAGCCTCAGCGAAATTAAATGCCTCCGCAGAATTAAAAGCCTTGCCCAAGAATACAAAACACATAGATCCATTTTTTAACATTAATACGCTTCAAGACTATAAAGAAGCATTAAGTTATCTTATCTAAAAACTTAAACTAAACACTTCACACATTGATCAATTATTAAATAAGAGTGCTTGAATTAAACGCACATCATATAATATTTATTTAGTCTTTATATAGAGCTTACCATGTCAGTAGTATTTAAAAAGTTAAGCGATTTACTTCAAATCGAACAAATAGACACACAACTATTTCGCGGAATTAGCCAAGATTTAGGCACTGGCAGAATTTTTGGTGGTCAAGTATTGGGTCAGGCAATCGCTGCAGCACAAAAAACGGTTAGCGAAAAAAAAATTCATTCGGCTCATGCCTATTTTCTAAGAATGGGCAACCATGATCTATCCGTTGTTTATCATGTCGACAATACACGTGACGGTAAAAGTTATTCATCTCGAACGGTAACAGCAACTCAGCAAGGTAATATTATTTTTACGATGATGTGCTCGTTTCAAGTCGATGAGGTCTCTGAATTTGACTATTCTATCGCTCCAAATACTCAAAGCTTATTTATCGAAGATGGTATTGAGGTTAATTTAGAAGATAATCTTGAAGGCATTAACACCAAGGCTAGAGCCATATCGGTTCCACAACCATTTACAATTCGCCTGCCCAACAAAAAAAATGACGCAAAAGACACTATAGAACGCTTTAATATAAAATCCAATCAAACTATACCCAATGATCCATCGCTGCATAACGCTATATTTGCTTATGTGTCAGATTTCAGATTACTTGCCTCTAGCCTTCGCGCAGTGGGTTATCGTTTTAAAATAAAAGAGACGATGCTTGCAACTATTTGCCACACAATATGGTTTCATCGCGATATAAAAGTAGATGATTGGCTACATAGTATTTATGAACCAATTTCTTTAATTAACGGACGCGGAATTTCAAAAGGCGCCATTTACAATAAAGAAGGCTTATTATTGGCAACGACAATGCAAGAAGGTGTGGTAAGAAAATTAAAATAATTTTTTAATGCGATCTCAAAAACTTTATTCATTTTACATTTTTTATTTAGCGTTATTTAATTCCTTTTAACGCCGTTTTTTGTAGGGTCATTTTCATCTTTACCTTACTTTATAAAAACAGTCGCCTCTTAAAATTCAGTTAATAAAAACTGAGGCGTAAAAACTCTTATTGATGGCTACAAATAGGGATAGAAAATAAAGATAGGGATATAAAAGGTGGAGTTCCCAGCCAGCCACACCCCGGCACACAGTTTTACTATTACCGTTGCTCCCTTCCAGGCCTGGCGGAGTTCATAGCTAACCATTGCGAGGGGACCAACTGGGTCCTCCATAGAATTCTCAACAAACAGCACCTGAAACAAGTGCTCTCAGAGAGATGGCGACGATTATGGAGATTTTTAGTAAAAGTTTCAAGACAAGCGGCACTTTAAAAGGCAACTTATTTTTAAATTTACTAACACATTTGTGGATATTGTCTAAAATTAGAGTAATCACTAAAATTTTTGGGGTGACGATCACCCTAATTGCTCTAAGAATACACTATGAAGATCATATTTCACCTTGCCTCTGTGTTAATACTCTCGTCTTTATCGATGTTAAATTATGCTGAGGTGTATAGATACATCACCCCTGAAGGCCGTCTGCTTTTAACAGATACACCTAAACATCAAGGCTATACGCAGCTCGTTAAAACTCACCGAGGCTGGGAACCTAAAAAGAATGAGTATCATAAAGCCTCAAACAAACGCAAGTTATCCCAACATATCCGTAAGGCAGCCGATACACATCAACTTCCTTATGCGCTTATCCATGCCGTTATTCGTGTAGAGTCAGCCTATAATCCAAGGGCAGTATCTAGGGCTGGCGCGCAGGGATTAATGCAGTTAATGCCCGCGACAGCCCGACGCTTTGGTGTACATGATCCTTTTAATCCTGTCGAAAATATTCGCGGTGGCAGTCGCTATCTACGTCACCTGCTAACACTCTTTAACAATAATTACTCGCTAGCCTTAGCCGCTTATAATTCAGGTGAAAACACCGTTATTCGCTATGGTAATAAAATCCCACCCTATCGCGAGACGCAAGATTACGTGCGTAAAGTATTAAAGCTTTATCACTCCAATCCATCGACATAAACGAGTCAAGTTATTAACCTAAAGCATTAAAGTTTTATTATGCTAACCCTTAAAGCTTCAACATAACTGGCTCAAAACACAAGCCTAACTATGAAACTCGGTATCAACCCCGCTGCATCTGCTATATCATAGCGTCTGTTTTTACAGGACTTTTACTATGCATTTATTTGTCGACAACCTCACCAATGTAGATTTTAGCTATCTAGACCCTAAGCGGGGTTTGGTGGGAGAGACATGGTTGGCGAGTATCGTACTCGAAGGTGCTCTCGACCAACAAGGGATGGTATGTGATTTTGGTATCGTAAAAAAAACACTCCGAAACTGGCTCGATAACACCATTGACCATAGCTTGGTGATTGCCAAACAATCATCAAAATTGACCCTTAAACGAGATGATGAAGTAATCGATATATCTTGGAGTTATAGCGATAAAAGCGGTGGCGTAAACGCTGCAAATTACTCACTAGATTGCACCGCTCCTAAAGAGGCAATAACCCTAATAGATAGCGATATTGTGACGCCAGAATCGGTGGCAACTTGGTGTATAGAACAATTACGCAGCTTGCTGCCAGATACTATCGATAATATTCATCTCACCTTTACCCCCGAGCATATTGCAGACCATTCATACCACTATAGCCACGGCCTTAAAAAACACGACGGCAACTGCCAACGCATTGCTCACGGTCATCGCTCAACCATTAGTATTTTTTGTGATGAACAACGCGATTTCGATCGCGAACAACAATGGTGCCAACAATGGCAAGATATTTATATTGGCTCAGAAGATGATTTGAAGAGTAAAATATCGGTGGATGAAGAAACTTACTATCAATTTATCTATACTGCTCAACAGGGTGATTTTGAATTAACACTACCCGCTAAGCATTGCTATTTGATCGATACCGACTCAACGGTAGAATTTATTGCCCAGCATATTGCAAACTCCCTTAAGCAATCCTCACCAGAGCATAAATTTAAGGTTAGGGCCTTCGAGGGTATTGGCAAAGGTGCCATTGCCTTTGCATGAGGTTTTGCGCTTGGGATTTGAGGCTAATACTATTTTTATAAAGCAATCATAAAATAATATTTAGTAACTCACTTTTTACATTAAACACACTTCTTAAAAGATTAAATAATGCTAATGCGCTAATCGCTACTTTTGCTACTGGCTTTTTAATGCAAAGTTCTTTGGCTTTCTTGGGCAAAATAATTGCCGACTGGTACCAGCAACTCATTATTACGCTCGCCTTCGCCTAAGCCTATCATCTCGTCATAGGGGCTAGAATGTCGCAAAAACATCTCTTTTACCGAGCAACCAATAAATAGTTTTTGTATCGCAACGACATTACGGCGAGTCAAATTCTTACCGGGCTTTTCTAGCAAATAAAAAACATCATCCCCTACAATGACCTCCACCCGATAAAGGGCCTGTTCTAACGAGTCGATAATAACTTTATCAATGCTTACAAATTGTCCAAGCTCACTTAATAATAATGGCTTTTTAACAACCCCTAAATAACTATCCATGCTTAACAACCTTATTAAAACAATAAATTCAGATGTTTATTCGCCCATCAATTCAAAACAGATGCAAGCACAAGCAACTTGTGTATAATCCGACCCCTGATAAGCCACTAGTAATTTATTCAAATTCAATCAGTTAATTGATTAAACCTTTTCGGAGAGGTGTCTGAGTGGCCGAAAGAGCACGCCTGGAAAGTGTGTGTACCTCCGGGTACCGAGGGTTCGAATCCCTCTCTCTCCGCCATATAAACAACCGCCTTTCATTGGCGGTTTTTTTATGCGTGGGAGAAGAGGACAAGATGAGAACCCTTGTTCGACAAAATGTCAGGTAGATTTTTACTCCTGCAAAATCGACATTCGCGCCGTCCTTGGCGCTCGAACATTTTGAACCGCGATAGCGCCGCCTAGCGGGCAAATACAAGGATGTATTTGAGTTAATCCCGTGCTCTCCGCCATATACCCGCCCCATAATACTTTTATCATCCTACAGTCCTTTAAAAATGTGGCTCAAAGCCCACATTATTGCCCCAAGAGCCACCATACAATACCGCCACAAATAACGGTTTCTTGGACGATATTTTTTATACCGGCAAAATAAATACCTTCAAATATTTAAATTATGGCTCATACTTATATTTAGGTTAAGCAAGCAAAAGCCGCGAAGACAAAGCCGCCAAAAACTATTCAAGCGTTAAAATTAAGCCCAGACTATAGAGAGGTGGAAGTATTCAAAACTATTTTGAAATTTGGCTAGGGACGTTTGGGTAGCCCTTATTTATCACTAATACTCTTGATAAGGTGGGCAATGATAAGTAATTCAATATGTGAGGCATCAATAGAACTAAATAGAGTAGAGAAGCTTTTTATTAGTGTCTAAATAACAGAAATTTATAGATTTAAATTAACTATACATTAGCTGCGTTAATTTATGGAATTAGCAAATACGGTTTGTCGATAATATTAGCATAAGCTAATGTTAGTCGAACGAGATTTCAAGAGATTATTATAAGGAATAGCTAATGACTATGAAAAAAAATCCACAATTACTGCCTCGATATGCCGGTATCCCCACATTTATGAGATGCCCATATCAAGAAGATTTAACTAATCTTGATATAGCCTTGATAGGCATTCCCTTTGATGGAGGCGTTACCAATCGCACAGGTGCGAGGCATGGTCCCCGAGAAATGCGCAATCAGTCTAGTTTAATGCGTACGATTAACCAAAGTACAGGAATAGCTCCTTTTGATCTATGTAGCGTGGCGGATGTTGGTGATGCACTTCCAGATAACCCTTTTGAACTTGTCGCGAGTCATAAGGCGATAGAGGATTTTTATCATAATATCGTTAAGCATAAAGTGATGCCAATTTCGGCAGGAGGAGATCATTCGGTGACGCTGCCTGTATTAAGAGCATTAGCTAAAGATAAGCCTATTGCATTAGTTCATTTTGATGCTCATTGTGATACTGGAGATGATTATCTCGGCTCAAAATTTCATCATGGCTCACCCTTTAAGATAGCCGCTGAAGAAGGACTTATTGATCCTAAAAAAACCATACAAATTGGAATTAGAGGAAGTGTTACTGATCGAGACATCTGGAGCTTTAGCTACAAAAGCGGTATGAGAGTTATACATATCGAAGAACTATACGAAATGGGAATAAAAAAAGTCATTCAAGAAATCCATAAAATCGTGGGTGATACGCCTGCATATATTACATTTGATGTTGATGGTCTTGATCCTGCCTATGCGCCAGGTACAGGAACTCCTGAAATAGGGGGTTTCACTACATTCGAAGCACAGCAAATGATTAGGGGTTGTGATGGTTTAAATATTGTTGGCGGCGATGTGGTAGAAGTCGCTCCATCTTTCGATATTAGTGGTAACACGGCTTTGGTAGGCGCGACTATGATGTTTGAAATTTTATGTGTTGCAGCTAAATCCTTAAGCAAATCAAAGTCTGCTTAAAGATAAAATAGTTCAACAGCTGCTTTTACGCTTGTTTATTACAAAAATAGTAAGCACCGCTGATCGCTTTAGAACTTGCTGAATGACAACAAAGATATGCAACAGTTTAGAGATAACAATATTTTGGGCTTGATGGATTTATAGTCGTACCCAATATAGTAAGCTGCCATTGGAACCGCGCCTCAAAATCGATAGCATCTATATCTAAAGTCCTATAGATCTCTGTCTATACTGTTTTTTGGTAAGCGCCAATCGAACCCCACTCTAGCTATTTTCAAACTGCCACGGCATGAGTTCATTCATATCATCTTTGGTCGTCATGTTTGGCAGTCGGCTGAACACATGCTTAAGATAATGATACGGGTTCACGTTGTTGGCTTTGGCTGTTTCGATCAAGCTGTATAAATTAGCACTGGCCTTAGCGCCCGCTTGGCTTTTGGCAAACATCCAGTTTTTGCGCCCGATC
>JAWUWW010000036.1:0-56648 GCA_034111645.1 Cellvibrionaceae bacterium | reverse complement strand
CAACCTATTGTTTTTAAATATAAGTTTTAATAATCGTATAATTCAATAAAGATGGAAGCTGGAACCATTCACGTTTTTATGACATATTGCAGCTTAGGAACGATTCCTGTCAACCTGTAATAATAAAAGGATTTATTATGTACAACTCCGACTTTCTACAGTCAATTAATCACTTTATGTTAGCTCGACGTTATAGTAAGCGCACTATATCTACATATATCTTATGGATTAAAGCATACATTAATTATAAAGAGAAAAGACACCCTAAAGATATGGGTCAAGAAGATGTCAGTCAATTTTTAACGCATTTAGCCGTAAAGCGCAATGTCGCTGCTAGCACTCAGCGTACAGCATTAAATTCACTCGCGTTTTTGTATAATAAATTTTTAGATCAGCCTTTGGGTGATATGAATGAATTTAAAAGAACCCGTCGTCAGGCCAATTTACCCGTAGTATTAACAGAGTCCGAAGTGAAATTATTATTCCAAAATATCTCGCCTAATTACCGTTTAATTATAGGCTTACTATACGGGTCAGGATTACGAAGAATTGAATGTGCTCGTCTTCGTGTTAACGATATTGATTTATCATTAAAGCATATTCGTATTTGGAATGGTAAAGGCTTTAAACATCGCTTTACAACACTAGCACCTGAGCTAATACCTACGATCAACAATCAAATTGGGAAAGTTCAACAAGTATTGAACGAGGATTTGCTGAACGAGCACTTCACAGGCGTTTGGCTACCCAATGCTTTAGCACGTAAATATAAACACGCAAATAAAGAATTAGGCTGGCAGTATTTATTCCCTTCAATAAAATTAAGTTTAGACCCACAAACTAAATCTATAAAACGACATCACATCGATGAAAGTGGTATCAATAAAGCAATTTTTCAAGCTAGAACAAAAGCTAATATCACTAAAGTTGTTTCTTCACATACTCTACGCCACTCATTTGCCACCCATTTATTGCAAGCGGGAGCAGATATTCGTACTGTACAGCAACAATTAGGTCATAGTGATGTAAAAACAACTGAGATTTATACGCATGTTCTTAAGCAAGGCGCTCAAGGAGTTAAAAGTCCGTTAAGCTCGCTCATTAAAAATATGTAAATTAATGTTGGGAATTACTGAAGGGCGTTATCGATATTTTCGGGTCGAAAATTCATCCATTTCTTTTTGTTCGATAAGGTCTCGTAGTTTTGATTGATCTTGCTCGCCGCGTTCGATTAGATCATTAAGTACATTAATGCGTTGTTGCTGATCGGCTAAATATTTTCGCATCTGATCAAGTTTGCCTTCGGCATCGGCTAGTTTTTCTTTTTGACCAATAATGGTCCCGGCTAGTTGATGACAAAATTGTCGGTAGCGTTGGGTTGTTTCTGCACGCCACTGGCCTTCTTCAGTTTTTATTTTGATTAGATAGTCTTGCTCATAGCCTTGAATTTGGATTAATTGATTGCGTTCATTTTGCACAAAGTTCATGGCTTGCTCAAAATGCTTTACTAGCTGCTTTTGCTTTTCTTCAGCTTGATTTTTTACAAGATAGAGTTGATTATCTTCCACTAACTTTATTTCCTTCTTTGTTTTTAAATGTTTGCTTAAGCGCTAATCTTCTAGCGGAGCACCCTTTTAGATAAGTGCTAACGGTAAATTTTCTCAGTTAGTCAGTTTCTTTAATGCTTACGTGCTCTTTATTGTTAATTTTGCGAAAAGCATTTTGCTCCTGTAAAAATTTTTGAATACGAAATTAAATTTTTACTATTTAACTATTTAACTATTTAACTATTTAACTATTTAACTATTTAACTATTTAACTACTACCATAAACTCTTACTTTTAGACTCTTGGCAATGGCTTTTTTTGATTGACTTGTTGATTAAGCTGTTGACCAAATGCCTGCGTTTGTTTATTAGGTATGTCAAAACTTGGTGTCATTAGTTGTTTTAAGTGTAGTCGACTTTTATCATAATCGACACTTTCTCCAATACCCTGCTGAATAAATTGTTGTAGCACAGGAAAGTAATCGAGAGCCATATCTGTTTCTGCATCGTTACCACGTACGTAAGCTCCAATACTGACTAGATCGCGATTTTTCTTGTAAAGCGCTAAAAACTGTTTAAAGCGTTGGGTTAATTTTAAATCTTCAGCATCGACGATATTTGTCATCACTCGGCTAATCGACATCTCTACATCAATTGCAGGATATACGCCCTGCTCGGCAAGCTTGCGTGAAAGCACAATATGACCATCAAGAATTGCCCGCGCAGCATCAGCAACAGGATCTTGTAGATCATCGCCTTCGGTTAAAACGGTATAAAATGCGGTAATCGATCCTCCGCCTAGCTTGCCGTTTCCGGCACGCTCTACAAGCTGCGGTATTTTTGAAAAGACTGAGGGCGGATAGCCCTTTGTGGCAGGAGGTTCGCCAATCGCAAGTGATATTTCTCGTTGGGCTTGCGCATAGCGTGTAAGCGAATCCATCAATAGTAAAACACTCTTGCCTTGGTCGCGAAAATACTCGGCAATATTACTGGCAAGCTCTGATGCCCGAAGCCGCATTAATGGGCTATCGTCGGCAGGCGAGGCAACTACTACGGCTTTCTTAAGGCCTTCTTCACCGAGCGAGTGCTGAATAAATTCTTGTACTTCTCGACCACGCTCACCAATCAAGCCAACAATAACAATATCGGCTGTGGTAAAGCGCGTCATCATTCCTAACAACACACTTTTACCCACACCACTACCCGCAAATAAACCTAGGCGCTGACCTTTACCAACGGTTAAGAGGCTATTTATAGCGCGGATACCTACATCAAGTGGCTCAACAATAGGCGCGCGCTCTAATGGATTAATCATTTGAGTACGATGAGATTTTGCATCGCCACTTATAGCGCCCAAATTATCTAATGGTTGACCAAGGCCATCGAGCACTCGACCTAATAATTTTTCATTAATAACAAGATTACGTCTAGAGTCTTTGGGAACAACGCGCGCGCCAGGTTGAATACCATGTATGGCTTTGATGGGCATCAAAAAGACTTTGTCATCACTAAATCCAACAACTTCGGCCTCTAACTTGCGGCCATCTTGTGTAATGACATCACATTCACGACCAATAGAAACCTGTAGCCCAACCGCTTCCATCGTAAGACCAACAACTCGCGTTAACCTGCCCTCGACAATTGGCGATTGTGTCGCACGTGTTGATAAACTCGATGGATAATAAGCTAACAGTGAGTCAACAATTGATGGCCTAGACTGGGGCATCGTTTTCGCCCTCTTCATGGCTAGCCTTATCAATTATTTTATTAGCGTTTAAAGAGGCTTGTTGTGGTTTTTGGCTGTCTCTTTTTTGTTTTTCAGATTCTAAGGGAGACATTGATTCAGTTTTCTTTTTTTGCTCTTGCTCAAGCGCGTCTTTATTAATAACCTTATCGTCATTAACATTTGATGGACTATTAGCAGAAGAGGTTTCCGTTACATTATTTTCGTTTGTGGGTGATGTATTAGAATCTGATGTTGATGTTGATGCTGATGTAGATGTAGACGTGGCACTAAGTTCTTCGTTAAGGTCTTTATTAAGATTTTCAGAAGCGCTAGATGAGCTATCTGTTGAATCGCTATCAGAATCAGCAGCAGAGCTAACTTCTGATTTTAGTTCTGAATGTGGTTCTGATCGATCTTGTGAATTTAGTTCTGAATCAGGCTCGTTATTAGATGATAAGTTTTCTGCGGCTTCTTCAATCGTAGTATTTGCCGATGAATCATCTAATACTTTTTTTACATCTTCAATTTCTTCGTCGGTAGCAACAATTCTTTTATGCATAAAGTCATCAATCACTTTTTTAAGACGTTGCTCTACGGTATTACTAACGGTACTATTTTTTGTCTCTAGGCGACAACCACCAGGAAGTAAATTTTCATCGACATAATAGTTAAACTTTTTATCGCTCTGATGATCATTTAAAAGCGACTCTACCAAGGCAATATCTTGCTCATTCAAAAACAGCGAGAACTTTTCACTGCCTGTTGGTATAGCATTAAGCGCATCATCAACAAGCTTAATAACCTGTGAGCTATCTAATTCTATTTCGCGCAATACAACTGCCTCAGTTAACTGACAAATCATATCTACGATTAGTATTTCTAATTTTTTTCGCTCAGCGTCTAGCGGAATTAACAAAGCTTCTATAACGCGCTCTATGCGCTCGCAACGCTCGACTACTTTTTTATCTGCTTTATCTAAGCCTGTTGTATAACCGCGTTTGTCACCTTCTATTTCACCCGCTTCTATGCCTTTTGCATAACCAGCGTCATAGCCTTCTTTTTCGGCAGCATCTGTTATAGCTTGAAGTTGTTCAGCTGTAATTGGTTTATACGTTTTTTCTATTGTCTCTACAATCTCAATAGACTCACCAGCAGCTTCATCGACGGGCCCTGTTTTTTTAGGTTTTTTAAAGCGCTGATCTTTTCGCTCTCGGGCTTCTTTTTCGGCAGAAGATAGCACCACGCTTGATGAAATCTCGGGCAAACTCCAACTGGTGTAGTTTTGACCCGTTGCATCCTTTGGTTGTTTTTTTGGGTCTGATGTCATCGATTCATTACCAAGTATTAGCTGCTATTAAATGTAGTGTTAACTTAAATTTTTGTACTGCGTCTACACCATTTGCTCACCGCTACCACCAAGATTAATTTCACCAGCATCCGCCATACGTCGAGCAATAATAAGAATTTCTTTTTGTGCAGCTTCAACTTCTGACAATTTAACAGGGCCTTTGGCTTCAAGGTCATCTTTTAGTAGATCAGCCGCACGGCTAGACATATTCGAGAAGATTTTTTGTTGAAGGTCGGGCTCTGCACCTTTGAGTGCAACAATAAGTAGCTCTGAGGAAACCTCGCGTAGTAATCCTTGGATGCCTCGGTCGTCAACATCGCTTAGGTTATCAAAGACAAACATAAGATCTTGAATTTGTATGCCAGTTTCTTCATCCATTTCTTTAATAGCTTCAAGTAGCTCGCCAGCCATACTACTATCGAGATTATTAACAATTTCGGCAGCACATTTGAAACCGCCCATGGTAGTGTTTTGTGAACCCCCATTACCCGCAAATTGTTTTTCTAAAATATCGTTGAGCTCTTGGAGTGCGCTTGGCTGAACAGTATCGAGTGACGAGACGCGCATCATAATGTCGAGACGCACACTGTCGGTAAAGTAGCCCATTATTTCTGCTGCTTGATCGGCATCTAAATAGGCAATCACAATCGCCTGAATTTGTGGATGCTCGTTGCGAATAATATCGGCAACCGAGCGCGGCTCCATCCATTTAAGTGTATCTAGTCCAGTCGTATTACCGCCTAATAAAATACGATCAATTAAGCCATGGGCTTTATCTTCACCAAGTGCGCTAACCAACATATTGCGAATATAGTTATCGGCGCCGACTCCAAGCCCGGTTAAATTGCGCACCTGCTCCGTAAAATTGCTCATCACCAAATGCACGTGCTCTTGCTCGATGTTGGCTAATTTACTCATGGCCGCACCCACACGCTGAACCTCTTTTGGCCCCATGTGCTTCAACACCTCGGCGGCATCTTTCTCGCCGAGCGTTAATAATAAAATGGCTGCCTGCTCTACGGGAGCAATGGTTATTTCTTTCGCTTCGCTCATTCTGCGTTAATCCATCGTTTGATAACTTGAGAAACTCGGCCAGGATCTTCGGCAACAAGGTCTTTAATACTATTCAACATATGCTCATAGCTTTGTTCTGGTCCGGGCAGTGCTAAGGCTTCACCACCATGGAGGGTAACAGTTTCATCGGATAATTCATCAAATGAACCTAAACCTGATGCCTCTAGTGCGGCTAATTGTCGCGCTTCTTCATCTTCTTTCGCAGCCGACCCAGTGCTGGCTAACGTTTTAAGTATAGGACGTAATAATCCTAAGAAGATAACTAATACAACTAACACGCCCGCAAATGGCTTAACTAATGAAAGTAACCATGGTTCTTGCCAAAAAGGGATTTCTGTATTGAGTATATCTTCAGTAGTTGTCAAAAATGGGGTGTTAATTATATTGACGCTATCGCCCCTAGCCGCCGAAAAGCCAACTGCATTTCGGACTAATATTGCCAAGCGCTCTAACTCATTTTCAGACCATGTCTGGTAACTTGCTACACCTGTTTCTGGGTTAGTGACTTGTTTATCGTCAATAACAACAGCGACGGTTAAACGGCGCACTTGGCCAACTTGCTGCTTGGTATAACTTACTGTGCGATCTAACTCGAAGTTGCGTGTTGCTTGGCTACGTGTGTTAGATGGTGGTGCAGCTGCTGCACCGCCACCTTGAGCAACGGCTTGCTCGGGAGCAGCGCCATCTGCAGGGGGCTGATTAGTTAATGCCCCTGGAATACCACCAATACCAGTGCCTGAACGTTGCTCATTAAGCGTTTGCTCACTTCTTACGGCGGGCAGGTCTGGATTAAACATCTCTTCGGCTTGTTCAACTTCATTAAAATCGACATCCGCAGCAACCTCAGCGCGGTAGCGCTCTGCCCCAATAATTGGGTCGAGTATGCTGCGCACTCGGCTAGTAATGGAATCTTCAATTTGTGTCGAGTATTCAAGCTCTTGCATTGCTTTCGCAATTTTAGGATTTTCATCACCGGTAGACAATAAATTGCCTTTTTGATCGACAATAGTGACATTTGATAATCTTAGTTCGGTAATGCTTGAGGCGACTAAGTTTGCAATAGCACGAACTTGATCGGGCTTAATGACGCGTCCAGGATAGAGCTCTAAAAATACAGATGCTCTGGGCTCGCGGGCATCGCGAACAAACACAGAAGCTTTAGGAATGGCTAAGTGCACTCTTGTACTTCGGACAGCATTCATACTGGTAATAGTGCGCGCAAGTTCGCCCTCTAAACTGTGGCGATAACGGGCCGTTTCCATAAATTGGCTAGTGCCTAATGGCTGTTCTTTATCGAACATTTCAAAACCTTGCGACGAGTCACCCGGTAGCCCAAGTGCAGATAATTTCATCCGTGCATTATGAATTTCATCAGCTGCCACCAACAAAGTGCCTGAGCGCGTGTCTACTTTAAATTCAATATTGTTAGTTTCTAATATTTCAATAACTTCACTAGAGTCAAGACGATCGAGACCTGCATAAAGTGGGCGGTAATCCTCGCCTATAGTCCACAAAACAACAGCAAAACCAATCGCAACACTCGCGGCTAGCGCCACCATCAATCCTGCCTGCCTCAATAAATTTAAATTATTAAAACCATCGACAAGATCACTAGTTGAGCGATCCTTTTTTACAGAACCCGATGCTAAATCATCGGCCATGCTATCTGCTGCACTCATTTCGTTATGCTCTTTTATTGTTAGTTAATATTTTTCCAGCTTAAGGATATAAATTTTAATTAAATTAGACAGGCATATTCATGATGTCTCGATAAGACTCAACCAGTTTATTGCGGACCTGCAACATACTCTGAAATGCTACGCTCGATTTTTGTGAGGCAATCATGACATCGGTAATATCAACACCACTTTGCCCTTGCTCAAAAGCGGTTCTCATGGTGCCTGTTGCTTTTTGTAGGCTATCTACTTTATTGACAGCCTGCCCCATGATCTGACCAAAACTTGGCGTCTCTGTTACGGGCTTTAATGACGAGCTCCCATTTAATGGGTTTATGTCTGCAGATTGCACAGGACTAAAGGCTCTAGTCTGTGATTGCAATGATCGCATCTCAAGTAATACGCGGTTTATATCCATTCTATCTGAAATCATAACCTTTCCTCTTAAGCTATCTGTCATCAACAGATTAAGTAGTAATGACAAAATTTTGGCTTTATTCAAAGTTTTTCTTAACTAAATGTTAATTAGCACAAATTAGGCCAATTTTTGACAAACAAGAATAGAATGAATGATTTAAAATTTTAAAGAGACTATTGGATAGGAAAATAAGGGCAAATCAATGATGAAATAAAAGTGAAATAAAACTTAAATATCAGCGACAAAAAATATGCCTTAAAAAATAAGGCACATAAAAAGGATGGTTCAAACTAATGACATAGGGATGTCAAAAGCAGTAGGCAAAAAAACTCAAATATTAAAAATCGAAATCGAACTCTTTAATATCTCTTTCGAGGTTTCTCTCAGCTAACCGAAGCTCTAGTCGCCTTCTGGCATCTAGATATGGCGTTTGGGTAGTAACATTGGAATTGTCTACGCTATCAACATCAGAGACAATTTGGTCAATATTTTCAGAACCGATAACCTCATCATCATATTCTAAAAAACTGTCATCGGTGGCGGTAGAAACAGAAGTTAGATTACTCATAATTACTCCTAAAAAAAGGAACAAATCTAAAACAAATGACTAGCTTAATTGTGAAACGTCTGTATAAAAACAATAAAATATTGCCTCTATCATTGATTCAATAGATACCACTTAAACAAGATCTATATTACCAATAAGTCGACAAAATACACCGTGATAATTTATTGGTCAAGCTTTTTAATATAAATTTTCACCTACTCTTTGCAACTATTAACTGATGATATCTTCGTCATATTTTTGTCATATTTTGAAGTGACGAAAGCTCTTAGGCTAAATCCATTGCCCCATCTAAATTAAGGCCGACCTCCCGCATTTTGGCAAGCTTGTAGCGCAGTGTACGTGGACTAATGCCTAAACGTTGCGCTGTATTTTTGCGACTACCTTTTTCTTCTTTCAGGGTATCAACGATAATTTCAAATTCTCGCTGTTTAAGATCATCACCTAATTGTGTGGGCTTATCTGCAGCTACGTTATTAACCACCGTTTCAACACCCGAGGCATAGGTCTCAATTGAATTTGCTCTTGTGCTTTCACGTGAACTAGCTCCAGGATTAAGCTGTGTGCCATCACGCAAGCCATCAAAACTGTTTATCGCTTGAAAGGCAACAATTGCAGCGGGCTGTGATGCTATCGACAACATATCAAGGCCTAAATCTTCTTCTGTGATTAAGGTGCCGGCTTGCAAAATCATTGCTCGCTGCATCACGTTATCTAGCTCGCGAACGTTGCCTGGCCAGTTATAGTCAAATAAAGCACGCTGTGCTGACTCGTCTAATTGAATGCCCGTTCGACTTTGTTTAATCGCATGTTTTTGCAATAAACGGCTCGCAAGCGGAAGGATATCCTCGCGACGCTCGCGCAGTGGCTTCCACTGTAGTGGCAATACACTTAAACGGTAATATAAATCTTCTCTAAATTTTCCATTGCTAATTTGCTTTTGTATATCTCTATTCGAGGTTGCAATAACACGCACATCTAAGGGAATTACTTTTCTACCACCAAGGCGTTCTACTTCTTTTTCTTGAAGTACGCGCAATAATTTTGCTTGTAAACTCATGTCCATTTCAGAAATTTCATCGAGTAGTAAAGTACCACCATTAGCTTGTTCAAACTTACCAGGCGCACTCGCATAAGCACCTGTATAGGCACCTTTTTCGTAGCCAAATAACATTGCCTCTAACATGTTTTCTGGAATAGCAGCGCAGTTAATAGCAATAAAAGGTTTTTTAACGCGGGGTGATTTTTGATGAATAAAACGTGCAAGCACTTCTTTACCCGTACCAGATTCACCAATAATTAATACCGTAGAATCAGTTTGTGCCATGCGGCTCGCTAATTGTAATAATTGCTGGCTATTAGCAGACTTAGCAATGGGCTCATCACTCATAATATCTTCGCGGCCATCTAGTTGCTTAGCCACTATATCAACGAGTGCCTTAGGCTCAAAAGGCTTAACTAAATAATCAATGGCACCGTTACGAATAGCATCTACCGAATCACGAATACTGGCATAAGCAGTAATTAACAACATAGGAATATGTGCGTAATCACTCTTTACTTGGCGCAATAAATCATGACCGCTTAGCTTACCCATATTCACGTCTGAGACGATCATCGCAATATCATTTTGATTGGCAAGTATCTCGAGTGCGGCTTCTACATTTGCCGCACCTACGGATTGATAATCTGCCAAGGTCAAGGTGTCTTGGATAGCCTCACGTAATGAGGGGTCGTCTTCTACCACCAATACTTTGGGAATAATTTCATCTCTTGAAGTGACATCATAATGACTATCTTTTATTGCAAGACTCATATCTTGTCTTCCTCGTTATCTTTTTTGTATTTAGGTCAAAAAATTAATGCACATCATCAATACGTTAATAAAAATCACTTATTTACAAGTGCTTGTTAACTGAAAAATATTCACAACATAATTCTAAAAATAAAGGTTATATATAATTTTTAACAACACAGCGGTAATGTTATGCATGCACAAGAACCGCCCTCGGCTCTATTGCTTAAAGCAAAAGCCCCACCATGAGATTGTGCAACAATACGTACAACCGACAAGCCGATACCTGTACCCTGATCTTTTGTGGTGAAAAACATCGTCTTTAATTTTGGTTCGAGTGCCTGATCGATACCCGATCCGTTATCTAAAATACTAATAAATAATTGATGCTCTTTACTTTCAAAACGAATCACTATTTCGGCTGGCTCTTTACAAGCCTGCAAGCTGTTATTGACTAAATTTAATAAGGCTCCAGTGATTGCATCCAAATTACATTGAATCGCACTGTTGTCATCGTCAACTAAAATTTCCCATTGACAATTAGCCTTGTAGGCTTTGATTGGCATCTCTATTGATTCTGCTAAGGTTTTTTGGAGCTGATTAACACTCACTTTATCGGTTATTGGCACATCGCCTTTAACAAATAAAAGCATATCGCGCACTTGCCGCTCCATATAGTGCAGTCTATTCACTAGTTTGTGAGAGAATTCATGGCGCTGCGGAAGGCTAATATCATCTCTACAAAGATGATTGGCATAAAGCATTGCCGAAGACAAAGGTGTTCTTACTTGATGAGCCAATGTTGACACCATTTTACCTAAGGCGGATAAACGTTCATTGCGGCTAAGTTCTGCTTGTAAATTTCGAGTTTCGGTTTGATCAGTCAGTAAAATGATTTGTCCTTCTTCACCCAAAGATCGAGTCATAATACTAATGCGCTTGCCTTGATGATTAGAGACTTCATGTCCATCATCATCTTTTGGAACAATACAGGTTTGGATAACCTTGCGCCATTTACGACCCTTTAAATTGGGCTCTAATAACGACTCGGCAGTGGGATTACTCTCAATAATTAAACCATGTTTATCCAAAACAATAACACCGCCAGGTAAAACATTAATCAATACCTCTAGGCGTTGTGCTAGCTGTTCTTTCTCGTGAAGCTCATCGATACGCTGTTCACTGATGGAATCTAACTCTTCGGTCAAATCCATCACACGCTGCTCTAAATGTTGATAAGAGTCGGCCAATTGATTAGACAACTGATTAAATACAGCAAAGGTATTGTGAAGCTTTTCTGGAGATTGCTCAGTAGACGGTTGATTATCAATTGCGTTAGCAGCCAGAAAAACCGCTGGTTGTGACGCTGTTTGTTTTGGCGCTATTTTGGTATGTGGCTGTGCCATTGAATATTTACACCTTTTTGACTCTTGTTAAGCTCATAGGTGATACTTTGCAAGGCTAATGCCAGTTTTATTTAACTAATAAAATCAATAACTTGAAAAGACTATTCATTACAGTAAATTATTTGTGACAAAAAAATGGCAATATTTTTTGAGCTTTATGTGATTAAACTGAACATAGGAAGTGCTTACCCATCATTAATAAAATACATGATTAGCCAACTCGGACTTTAATGTGAGACTAAGATGATCATGATCAAAAATGAGCGATGAGCGGCTTCTTTAGGGTCGTTATGCTCGATTTCGCTCATGGTAGGCACGGACGAAAAAAAATATGTATTAAATTCAGTGTGTTAGATTTTCAATTTACTGGTGTAAAACTTGCCTCTTGTTAACGTTATATGTAACCTAGTTCTGCCAAATCATTTATAAGATTTGAAAGTGAACTATTTAAAAAAATATACAAAATTTGGCTTGAGGATTATTATATTTAACATCTTTGGACGTTCATCTAGAATAAAATATTCGTAAATGCACAATTGTTAAATAGAAATTATAAGCTAAACTTAATATTAGTCATAAAACACATAGATAGATGCTATATGGAATTGATCATCTGTAAACATTATAGATATAAATCAAATGGACTCACCCTTATTGAGCTGATGATTGTCATTGCGCTTATGTCAATCATCGCCGCTGTATCTATCCCTTCTTATACTGCTTACATTCAAAGTGCAGAAAACCATACCGTGGTTAAACAGATACGTGTAATGGAGCTAATCATTAACGCGCACGCCTTTGCCAATAAAGGCATATATCCAGCTAATTTAGCCGAGGTTGGGTTAGATGGCGAAAGAGATATTTGGGGTAATCCTTTCGGATACCTAAATATTGCCGCAACTAATGGCAATGGGCCAAAAAGAAAAGATAGAAACCTAGTACCTATTAACTCCGATTACGATTTATACAGTAAAGGGCCCGATGGGAGAAGTGTTCCACCATTAACTGCTGGACCAAGTCGAGATGATATCGTTCGTGCTAATAACGGAAGATTTATTGGAGTAGCGGAAGATTATTAACTCAAAAAAAATAACGTTGTTTAGTGGTAAATTAGCACAAAAAATATTATTATTTTTTGTGCTTGCGTCATTTATCCCGTTACTTTTAGGTTCATTAATCTCTTATTATCATGTTCAAAAAATTATCGAACTAGATGTCACTAAAAACCTACAAGGCATTTCTAAAGAATACGGCCTGTCACTTTTTGCACGCTTGAAGCTCGCAAAAGATACTCTATCAAATAGTGCAGAAGGTTTATTGGATAACAATAATTTATCTACCTTACAAAATAATATCGGTCCATATTTTACAGCACTATCAATTAACTCAGAAGGTTTTGATAAGAAAATATTATGGGGTGAAATAGACGATGCTATTTATAATGAAGCAGTCGATAGCTACAGTCGAATTATTACCATCAAAGCCAACGACGGCAAGCATAGTATATATATATATAGCTTTAAATAATGGTATTTATGGAAGAGTTAATTCGAAATATTTATGGGATACAACATCCATTCTCAACGAGGTGGGCATATGCGTAGCCACTGCTAATGATGGAGCTATCTTTTGCAGCTATGAAATTAATCCATCACACCTAGACGAAATAAATAAAGTTGCCGTCTCAAAACAATCGCGTCAGCTCTCATCATTCAATGAAGGTACCACATCAACATATTGGTCATTATTTATGGACCATGAGTTTAATATTGATGACTGGATCATTATCGCCTCTCAAAGCGCAGACATCACTAATGAAAGAACAAAAGAATATAGAAACCTATTTTTTCCCTTAATATTATTTTCATTACTATTAGTCATATTTTTATCATCTGTCATTATTCGAAAAAAATTAAATGTTATTAATAAACTTATTGAAGGCACACGAAAAATATCCGAAAACAACTTTAACAGCACTGTAGATATTGATAGTAAAGACGAATTTGGCGAGCTTGCGAAGTCATTCAATAAAATGGCTTATAGCCTTAAAAGTATCAATAACGAGTATCAAAAATATTATGAAGTTGATCAAATAATATTGGCATCAAGTGAGCCTGAGAAAATTATCGAATCTGTCAGCAATTGTTTGAATACAATCATTGAATTTGAATCATTTGTATTTATAAACCATAAAAATATTTTAAAACCATTAGGTGAGTTTTATTATCGATCTAATAATGATGCCTATAATAATTTAGGAGAACATACAAAGACTAAGCTAGATGATAAAATAACTCTTAATGAAATTATTTGTGACTTAGAGAGAGTCTGCAATATACAAAAATTATTTAAAGACGTAAATAATCTTAATCATATAAAAATAATTAATACTAACAACATATATATAAAGCATTTAAAAAATCTATTTTTAAAAAATGAAAAAACTGCATGTATTATTCCTATTTCACATGATTCAGAAAATTGGACATATATCATTGCTACGTTCAAAGAACAAATATTTGATGACTTTATAAAAACTAAACTTACCAACTTCTCTAATAGGATTTGTGTTGCTTTTCAGGCTCTAAATCGAGAATCCGTATTGCGCTATCGCGCTGAGCATGATCTCCTGACTCATCTTCCTAATCGTTCTCAGTTAAGAATCTTATATGAGAAAAAATTATTAGAGCTTGATAATAAGAAAACCGGTTTTGCTTTGATTTTTGTTGATTTAGATCGTTTTAAACAAATTAATGATAATTATGGCCATATCTATGGTGATAAATTATTAAAAGAGTTTGCTTACCGAATAAAAAATATTTTAGAAAAAAATAATTATTATTTTTTCCGATTAAGTGGAGACGAGTTTGTTATTGTCACGCAATTGCTTGAGCAACACCTTTTAAGAGATACCGTTAGTAGCTTTTGCACTCAATTAATCAACTTAATTCAACAACCTTATCATATTGACAACAATGTACTTACCATTGGCAGTAGCATTGGTGCGACGTTAATCCCCGAAAATAGTCACTCTTTTGAAAACTCACTTCGATTTGCGGATATTGCTATGTATATCTCAAAAAATCATGGAGGTAATCAATACACCATCTATGAAGAAGGTATGAGTGAGCGACTATTAAAGCAAAAAACATTAGAAGAAGATTTAACGACAGCAATTGAAAAGCGCCAAATTGAAATTCACTACCAAGTAAAAGTTGATACTAAAGGCGAAAAAATTATTGGCTTTGAGGCATTATTCCGCTGGTCACATAGAAATTATGGCTTTATATCGCCTTTTTTTGCCATTGAGATAGCGGAAAAAACAGGTGCAATTCATAAGCTTGGGGAGCTTGTGTTTGAGCTTAGCCTTCGCCAATGGCAAGCATGGAAAGAAAAAGACTACGAGATAGGCACAATAGCCATCAACATCTCTCCTCTTCAGCTTTTGAAAGATGGCTTTATAGATTTTATTATTAAGACTGTAGAACGATACCCTCTCGTTAGCTACTCTATGATTGAATTGGAAGTCACTGAGAATGTAATGATTAATGATACAGATAGATCATTGGCTGTTTTAAATGAAATTCGCGAGCTGGGCATTTCAATAGCGATAGATGATTTTGGGTCAGGCTATTCGTCACTTTCTTATTTGTTAGACATACCTGCCTCTACTTTAAAAATTGACCGCTCTTTTGTGATGAGAATAGAAAAAGACAAAAATGCACTAGAACTACTCTCATCATTAATTAGTTTAGGCAAGAGTATGAACTATAAAATAGTGGCAGAAGGTGTAGAGACAAGACAACAGGCTAAATTTTTAGCGCACTGTGACACAGATATATTACAAGGCTATTTATTTAGCAAACCACTACCTGCAGAATTAGTTGAGCAACGCTTTTTTAATAATATTACTCAACTAAAAATGGTTAGCACAGATTAAAAAATAATTACTGTGTGGCTCCAAAAACTTCAACCTCAGCATTTTTAAGTAGCTCGGCTTGCCAAGCTTTATACTCTGAGGTAAGTGACACTTGAGTTAATGAAGCTCTCGCAGCTTGCTTTTCTTCTTCACTTAACAAACTAAAATCGGCATTAGTGACGCTATTAAGCGAAACTAACACATAATCGTTATTTGAAAGATACAGAGAAGATGCCACAGGCGCATCCTTTGATGCAGGCCTGCTCAACGTAAATATATGCTCGACAAGCTCTGCATTTAAATTGCGGTTCTCACGAGTAATATTATTCTCGCTGTTGATAACAAGGTTATTATCTTTAGCTATATCCTCTAAAGATTTACCTTCAGCAAGAGCGGCTTTAAATTCTTGAGCTTGTTCTGCTAATTGTTTTTTAGCGCGTTCGATTTTAAGCGTAGCAATTATATCTTCACTTTTTTCATCTAATGTTTGAGTACGTACAGGTTCATGTTTTATTAATTTAATGACGACAGCGTGGTCAGGCGCTATCTCTATAACCTCGCTAGAAAACTTCTCTAACAATACTTGATCACTAAATGCTGCATCTAAAACACGAGCATCATTTAATACTGGTTCGCTACCACCATTGCGTGTGAATAAACCAGTTTCACCACTGTTTAGATTTAACTGACCGGCCACATCAGCAAGACTATCCGCATTGTAAGCAAGGTCTGTAAGTTCAGCTAGTTTTTCAACAAAAACTTGCTCCGCTGCTATATTTTTTAACTGCGACTCGATACGAATTTTGTCTTCTTCTGACATCACCGCTTTGTCTTCTTTGCCGCCGGTTATTGATAGCAATTTAATAAAGTGGGTGGCGTTATCAATTTCTACTGGCCCAGAAACTTCGCCCTCTTTTAGATTTTCAAGGGTACTTTCAAATTCAGGTGGAAATACTGATCCATCAGAAATTCCTAAATTCCCGCCAGATTCTTTTGATGCAAAATCGTCACTGTATTCGCGAGCAAGATCACTAAAGCTCATTGAATCAGTCGCAAGCTTCTCTTTAACTAGGGCTATGTTTTCAGCTGCACGCTCGTTATCAGCATCAATCATAATATGAGCAGCTTCGCGCTCTATTGATGAATATAATGTTTGTTCTTGTTCAAAAATTTGTTGAACTTCCTCGCTGCTAACTGATATATCGTTTGTGAAGTCACTAACTTTTAATTCAATAAATTCAACTGCAACTTGTTCTTCAGTATTGTAATTAGCTTTATTGGCAGCGTATTCATTTTGTATGTCATCAGCTGTAATGATTATAGAGGCGGGCAAATCGGCTAGCGGCAGTGACAACCATGAAAAGTCGCGGCTCTGACGAGACAAGCCGTATAACTTTTCTAATTCTACTTCTGTTACGAAACCCGTTGTACTAAAAACATTTAAAAACTGCTCGGCTGCTAAACTTTGTTTAAGCTTTGCTCGGTAAGCCACTGGCGTAAAATTAGAGGCTCTCAACCCTTGAACAAATATTTGAGGATCGAAACGGCCATCAATCTGAAATTGTGGTTGGTCAGTAATAAATTTATCGA
The DNA here is from genome assembly GCA_034111645.1 of Cellvibrionaceae bacterium. Taxonomy (GTDB): domain Bacteria; phylum Pseudomonadota; class Gammaproteobacteria; order Pseudomonadales; family Cellvibrionaceae; genus CANLBN01. The sequence goes on along the minus strand of JAWUWW010000036.1, from coordinate 39,585 downwards.
TCGCCTGATCACTAATTGTCATGCCAGATTTAATTGCCCTATCTTGCACAACGCTGCGTTGAATCAGACCCTGTAATGCTGGCGTGCGCAGACGACCATCGGTTAAGAATCCTGCTGGCAGGCTATCGCCAAATTGCGCTTGTAGGCGCTGTCTTTCTTGCTGAAGGGCAATTTGTAAGTCGCGTTCTGAAATCTTATTTCCGTTAACTTCAGCGACATTATCATTATTTTGGCCATAGCCTCCGCTACCTGATAAATCAACTAAACTGAGCGCCATAATCAAGCCCAGAAACCCTACGATTAGGATCGCAACCGTGCCTTTCATATTTTCACGCATAGTTTGCAGCATGTTTAACCTCAACTCAAAATAAATTTATTAGGATGATAACTCGACTTAAACGGTTATTTTCTTTGCAGCGAGACAACAATGCAAGCTGCGAGGAGATTTTAACAGAACAGGCTATCGATAGGGTACACTTGTTTTTGGGTTTCCTTGCAGGCAAAACCATTAGTGCGCAAAACATATAACGCACTTAAATATAACGCGCTATAACGCTATAACTATAATTTAATGAGACTTTTAATGATTAACCTTTACCATTGATATAAATATTTTTATAAAACATATGTCGGCTTTTTCATATATTCTTATTTCAATCTAAATAAAGCAGCTGGATCACGAAAGTCTACGCAACTTCTTAATGCACCTAGCTAAATTTAAAATACGCTCATCGCCAACAAGGAGACCACGCGATTTTAAAATTCACTACACACACCAATAATTTACGCATCTTTTTCGCGCCCAACTGCTTTTTCTAGGTTCAGAATATACTCACGGACATACGAAGATCTATTAAATAATAAAAATATTTAACGCCGGTTAGCATCTAGTATCAAACAAGAATTTCCATTAAAAAACTAAAAGCACTTGCTTAAAATAACATTCTTAAAATAACCAAGGCGCATCCTAAGACACGCCTTTATAGTTTTAATATCTTTTAAAAGTTAGCTATTTACAGCGTCTTTTAATGATTTACCCGCTTTAAAATTTGGTATCTTTGCAGCCTTAATTTGGATTGGCTGACCAGTTTGTGGATTACGTCCTGTTCTGGCTGCACGGTCTTTGACAGAGAATGTGCCAAATCCTACCAAAGCAACAGACTCGCCTTTTTTCAAGGCCCCTTGAACGGACTCTATCATAGCATCTAGTGCGCGACCCGCGGCAGCTTTAGGAATATCTGCAGATGCAGCAATTGAATCAATCAGTTCGGCTTTATTCACAATTCACCCCTTTTGGCATTTGTTTTATTATATTTAAACGCTTAGTTATTTAAACGATTTTTCTTTGTTTAATGGTTTGCATAAACCACACTTTTATTAATTATTTTTAACGCACCAATTTGATGCGATTACTGTATTTTATTTAGCTTTGTACTTGTCATTATTTTTAAAAGAAAATACAGTAAAGCTCAAATACCCAGATTTTTATGTCAAATCGGTATTCTAAAACAGAAGATGATTTATACCAATTGCCTGCATGACGGTCAAGTGTGTAATCAAAAATAGTGTCACAAAATCTATATAGAATCAAAAACTTGCCTTTTTAATTCAAAATCTAACAGATCAGCCTATTAATGCTTTACACCTGGTGCATCCGCAGATTCTCGAACTTTTGCTTCTAATGCACTAAATTCGTCATCTGATAACGGCGTTGGCATCGATTGAAGAGCAATTTCTAATGCTTCATCAACCCATTTAACCGGTTTTATTACCAAATCTTTAAGTATATTTTCTGGTATTTCTTTTAAATCACGCTGATTTTCAATGGGTATAATAATGGTTTTAATACCTCCCCGGTGAGCGGCCAATAACTTTTCTTTTAGGCCTCCAATGCGCAGAACTTCACCTCTCAGTGTTATCTCACCCGTCATAGCAACATCCGCTCTTACGGGTATTCCTGTTAGCACTGAAACTAATACGGTACACATTGCAACACCAGCACTAGGGCCGTCTTTGGGTGTTGCCCCCTCTGGCACATGAATATGAATATCGAAGTGCTCCGAATAATCGGGAGCAATACCGAGTATTTGAGAACGTGAGCGAACAACGGTTAACGCCGCTTGGATAGACTCCTGCATCACATCGCCCAATGAGCCAGTTTTTACCATGCGTCCTTTGCCCTGAATGGCAGAGGCCTCGATAGTGAGTAATTCTCCGCCTACCTGCGTCCAAGCGAGACCTGTTACTTGGCCGACTTGGTTTTCTTGTTCAGCAACACCGTAGTCGTATTTTCGGACGCCTAAGAAGTCTTCTAGGGTGCTAGCATCGACATGAACAGTCTTTAAGTCTTTCTCTTTGATAAATCGCTTAATAGTTTTACGAGAGATCTTGGCAATTTCACGGTCTAAACCACGCACGCCAGCTTCGCGAGTATAGTAGCGCACGATATCGCGTATAGCGCTGTCATCAATCGATAACTCGTTCTCTTTTAAACCGTTATTTTTTTCTTGTTTAGGCGCTAAATAACGCTGCGCTATATTGATTTTTTCATTCTCTGTATAGCCCGGTATTCGAATAACTTCCATTCGATCTAATAAAGGTCCAGGTATATTCATTGAGTTTGAGGTACAAACAAACATCACCTCAGACAAATCGTAATCGACCTCTAAGTAGTGATCATTGAATGTTGAATTTTGCTCAGGATCGAGTACTTCTAAAAGTGCAGAAGCCGGATCACCACGATGATCCATGCCCATTTTATCAATTTCGTCTAATAAAAATAATGGATTTTTAACGCCGGCCTTCGACATTTTTTGAACTAACTTACCGGGCATTGAGCCAATGTAAGTTCTGCGATGGCCACGAATTTCAGCTTCATCACGCACGCCACCTAAAGCCATACGAATAAATTTTCGATTGGTTGCACGAGCAATAGATTCACCTAATGAAGTCTTGCCAACACCTGGAGGACCAACTAAACAAAGAATAGAACCTTTAACTTTTTTAACCCGCGTTTGCACAGCGAGATATTCTAGGATACGTTCTTTAACATCTTCTAAGCCATAGTGATCTTTTTCAAGAATTTTTTCGGCTTGGTCGATATCATTAAAAACACGGCTACGTTTTTTCCATGGAATACTAACCATCCAGTCAATATAGGAGCGCAGTACCGATGCCTCTGCCGACATGGGTGACATCATTTTTAATTTGTTTAACTCAGAAGATGCTTTAGTCTCAGCTTCTTTGCTCATCCCAGAGTCATTTATTTTTTTTGCTAGCTCATCGGTCTCGTTGACATCCTCACCTGAACCCCCTAACTCTTTTTGGATTGCTTTCATTTGCTCATTTAAATAATATTCGCGTTGGCTTTTTTCCATTTGTTTCTTTACACGTCCACGAATCTTCTTTTCTACTTTATGAAGGTCGACTTCAGCTTCCATAAACTCAAGTAAATGTTCAAGCCTTGCGCCCTCATTAGGCATGTCTAATATTTCTTGTTTTTGCTCTAATTTAAGTGCCATATGCGCGGCGATAGTATCTGCTAGCCGTCCTGGCTCTTCGATACCTGTTAATGACGTCATGACCTCAACGGGCACTTTTTTACTCAGTGTTACGTATTGCTCAAACTGCTCGAGGACAACTGCAATTAACTCTGCTGATTTTTCTTCATCTACTGCGACTACAGGCACTGTCTCAACATCAACACTGACGTAATCGTTATGCTCAATAAAGTTTACAATCTTCGCTCTATAAACACCCTCAACCAATACTTTTACTGTGCCATCAGGTAGTTTCAATAACTGCAGAATGGATGCGATAGTGCCTGTAGTATGTATTTCATCTTGCAAAGGGTCATCTTGGGCGGGGTCTTTCTGTGCGACTAACAATATTTGTTTATCTGCTTTCATCGCTTCTTCAAGCGCGCGGATAGATTTTTCACGCCCAACAAACAATGGAATAACCATATGAGGGTAGACAACCACATCTCGCAAAGGAAGTAGCGGAAAAATTGTGCCGTTTGTAGTCTCAGCTGTTTGCACGAATTACCTCTCTTAATTAATCGGTTATTGCAGTATAACGTGGGGGTTATTAACCAGAATTCAATGGAATGGTTGGCCTCAAGTAGATTATATATAGACCCTAGCTTAACCTTACGGATCGGAAGAAACCTAAATGCCGTGATTAGATTAACAAACAAGATCTTACTCTTAAACCTAAAATGGGCTATTTAATACACTCGTTATTAAATAGCCCATTTTAAGTACATCTTTTTCTAGAAACAACTAATTAGCTATTTCTCAGATGCAGCTTTTTTTTCAATGCCGGTATTATTGTAAACTAACAATGGTTCCGAACCGGTATTAATCACGCCCTCGTCAACGATAACCTTAACGACTCCGGTCTCAGAAGGGATTCGATACATTGTTTCTAATAATACTGCTTCCATAATTGAACGCAGTCCGCGAGCACCAGTTTTACGTGCCATTGCTTTTTTAGCAATGGCTCTGAGTGCGTCTTCACGAAAATCTATTTCAACATCTTCCATTTCGAACAATTTAGTGTATTGCTTAGTTAATGAATTCTTAGGTTCAGTTAATATTTGAACTAATGCATCTTCATCTAACTCTTCAAGTGTTGCGATCATCGGCAGACGGCCAACAAACTCAGGAATTAAACCGTAAGTGACAAGATCTTCTGCCTCGAGTTCTTTAAGAGATTCGCCGATATTTTTATTCGTTTTACTAGTGACTGATGCCCCAAAGCCAATACCGCCCTTTTCAGAACGATTTTGAATAACTTTATCTAGACCTGAAAACGCACCACCACAAATAAATAGGATATTAGAAGTATCAACCTGTAAAAACTCTTGTTGTGGGTGTTTACGACCACCTTGTGGTGGTACAGAGGCAACGGTTCCCTCAATTAGTTTCAGTAATGCTTGCTGCACGCCTTCGCCTGATACATCCCGAGTGATTGACGGATTGTCACTTTTGCGAGAAATCTTATCAATTTCATCGATATAGACGATGCCCTGCTGTGCTTTTTCTACGTCGTAGTCACACTTCTGCAATAACTTTTGAATAATATTTTCAACATCTTCACCGACATAACCAGCTTCTGTTAACGTGGTTGCATCAGCAATCGTAAAAGGTACGTTTAGAAGTCGCGCTAGAGTTTCGGCCAGTAGAGTTTTACCACTACCCGTTGGACCTACTAACAAAATATTACTTTTACCGAGCTCTACCTGATCTTTGTCTTTATCTTTAGAGCGCATCTCGCCAAAACGAAGACGCTTATAATGGTTGTAAACTGCAACTGCCAAAACTCGCTTAGCACGTGGCTGACCGATAACATAATCGTTCAGTGTATCGGTTATTTCAACGGGAGTTGGTAATTTTTCGGAGGCCCCCTCAGAACCAGCAGACTCTTGGATTTCTTCACGAATAATGTCATTACATAAATCGACACATTCATCACAAATGAACACCGAAGGTCCTGCGATTAATTTACGCACCTCATGTTGGCTCTTGCCGCAAAATGAGCAATAGAGCAACTTACCATTATCATCACTACCATCTTTACCGTTATCGGCCATTTTGTTACCTAACGTTTGTTTTGATTTGTTTCATTAACCTTACAATCATTTTATAGATATGGCGATGTTTTATCTACCACCACCTAAATAAACACTAATCATACTGTATTTGTAGTTAATTGGGGGATAATGACTTGTTTTAAAGGGCAATCTGCCATTTTATCTAAAATATATCATCTGACGCTAAAAGTGACGAACTTTACTTTCAAGTCATCACTTCACGCCATAATAGCTAATTGTTAATTTTGTACTCACTATAGTTTTATTCGTAAATTTGACCATTTAATATCAAATTTACGATAATTAAAGTTTAGCCCGATGATCTAAAACCTCATCGATTAAGCCATACTTTTTAGATTCTTCTGCACTCATAAAATTGTCTCGCTCTGTATCAAAAGCAATTTCTTCAACAGTTTTCCCTGTGTGCTTTGCCATTAGTTGATTCAAGTTTGCACGTATTTTAAGTATTTCCTCTGCTTGAATCGATATATCAGATGCCTGACCTTGAGCTCCACCACTAGGTTGATGAATCATGGTGCGTGCATTAGGTAGACAAAAGCGCTTACCAGGGGCACCTGCATTAAGTAAAAAAGAACCCATACTACATGCTTGACCGATACACATTGTGCTCACATCGGGTTTAATAAACTGCATCGTATCGTAGATTGATAAACCAGCTGTCACCGATCCGCCTGGCGAGTTAATGTATAAATGAATATCTTTGTCTGGGTTTTCAGCCTCTAAAAAAAGTAACTGAGCAACTACCAAATTAGCCATGTGATCTTCTACTTGGCCCACTAAAAATATGACGCGCTCTTTAAGTAGTCGCGAATAAATATCATAAGAGCGTTCGCCTCTTGAAGTTTGCTCAACGACCATAGGAACAAGAGCGCTATTTACCGAAGGTGCAAAAAAATCAGTTTGTGCCATAACAACATTATTCCTGTTAAAACTTAATGGGATTTAAAAAGATTCAAAGAAGATACGCAATATCAATATTTTATAGATCAAAGATAATTAATACAAACGTAATCAAAGTAACTTTTATCAAAAATATTTAACATTAAGCAGCAATTAAATCTTATTTATATTTATTTAGCTTAACCCCAGATAAGAGACTATGCCAGTGTTTGGTATAAATAAATAAAAAAAGATTGTGAGCCTTAGCGACACGACAATCTTTTTTTGGAAGTTGATTAAAACATCAACAATTTGAAAGGTTTAGCTCTTAACAATATACATTAAGATCTAGCTGTTGCTATTTCGTAGTCAACGGTTTCATCAGTTACTTTTGCCTGCGCTACAATATGATCGATAACCATATCTTCAAGCACAACAGACTCGATGCCCTGAAGCATTTGCTGGTTTTGATAATAGTAGTTAACAACCTCTTCAGGCTTATCATAACTAGCAGCCGTATCGTCAATATAAGCACGCACGCGATCTGGATCGGCTTTTATTTCAGATTTTTTAACAACTTCACCAATAATTAAGCCAAGTGCAACACGACGCTCCGCCTGCTCTTTAAACATTTCGTCAGGCAATAACGCCTTAAGATCTAGATCTGGATTTTGCTTCATGCCACCGAATTGCTGCATCATCTGTTCGCGCAGTGTTTGTGTTTCTGACTCGACTAAGGCTTTAGGCAACTCAATTTCATGTGCTTCGAATAATTTATCCATGACAGAAGCTTTTAGCTTGCCCTCAACAGCACGCTTTAATTCTCGCTCCATATTCAGTTGGATGTCGCTACGAAATTTAGTCAAGTCGTCACTACCGAATTTTTTAATAAATTCTTCGTCTACTTCGGGCAACGTCTTTTCTTGGACGCTTTTAAGCGTAACGTTAAATTCTGCCGCCTTACCTTGAAGCTCTTCTACTTGGTAGTCGTCTGGAAAAGTTAAAGATAGCACTTTTTCAGCGCCAGCGGCCATTCCAACAACTCCGGCTTCAAAGCCAGGAATCATTGAATTAGAACCTAATAATAATTTAAAGTCGTTGCCTTTACCGCCTTCAAATTCTTCACCATCTTTAGTACCGACAAAATCGATAATAACTTGATCACCATCAATTGCAGCTCTTTGCACTTGGGTAGATGTTGCCTGCTGATCACGAAGTTTTTCGATAGTCGCGTCAACGTCAGCTTCTTTGATTTCGGCATTTAGGCGCTTGAGTTCGTAACCATCAAATTCACCAAGAGTCACTTCAGGATAGACTTCAATAACAGCCACAAACTCGAGATCTTTACCGGCTTCAAGCGTTTTTAATTCTATCTTTGGATAACCTGCAGGACGAACAGCTTCTTGTTGAACCGCCTCCATATAAGAGACATTAATAAGATCGCTTGCGACTTCTTGACGCGCAGAACCACCATACTGTTGGTTAATAACTTTCAGCGGTACTTTGCCTTTTCGAAAGCCATTAATTTTTGCAGTTTTGGCAACTTCAGCCAATTTTTGGTTAACTTTGGCATCAACGTCTGCAGCAGGAACTGTAATAGTCAGACGACGCTCTAAACCAGAAGTCGTTTCTACGGAAACTTGCATGCTAATCCTCGGTATTTATATAGATGTGATTGTAGTATTTAATCAAAATTGAATGGGTATATTAATTAGACTGTTTATTAGTATTAGTTTATTTAATAATTTTAGCTTATTAAATATAACAAGCTCTTAATATGGTGCGGACGGAGAGACTCGAACTCTCACACCTTACGGCACCAGAACCTAAATCTGGCGTGTCTACCAATTCCACCACGTCCGCTTAAATCATTTCGAAGTTTTTTCTTAAAAACACCTTAACTTGTTGATTTATAAGGCGATCATGCAAGTTAACAATGTCTCGAACCTCGAGGGATGGCAATTCTGCCACAGGGCGAGTTAAGGTTCAACTAAAACCTGACTTTTAACTTAGAAACTTTAATTTAGATAGTTTATTACCTGAATCATTGTTTTTTGCACTATTAGCAACTTTTTTGGTTTAGCCAAAATGCTCAGTTAAGCTGTTTTGGGAAATGCCGCCCTTACTTCAATATTTACAGCGATTATATTCTTTCTACAACCGTCGCGATACCTTGTCCAAGACCAATACACATTGTCGACAACCCCCATTGCACATCTCTATCTTGCATAGCTGTTAACAGCGTACCTGTAATACGTGCACCCGAGCAACCAAATGGATGGCCAAGGGCAATCGCGCCGCCATAAATATTGACTTTTTCGTCCATAACGTCGAGCATTTTCATCTTTTTAAGTACCGCCAATGATTGCGCCGCAAAAGCTTCATTGAGCTCAATCGCTTGTATGTCATCTAGGCTCATACCAATATTGGCTAGCGCTTTTTTACAAGCGGGCACAGGGCCGATACCCATCACCGAAGGATCGACACCCGCAACAGCAACGGAGGCAATTCGTGCAATAGGTGTTAACCCTAGTGCCGCTGCTTTTTTTGCTGACATCACTAATATACTACTCGCCCCATCGGTAATTTGAGAGGAGCTACCGGCAGTGACAGTGCCACTTGCGGGATTAAACGCTGGCCGTAAACTTGCTAAAGCCTCTAGTGTTGTGTCTGCTCGAATCGTCTCATCTTCGGTGACTAAACACGGAGCACCATGAGCATCGTGACCAAGAATAGGTATGATTTCGCGAGCAAATTTACCAGCCGTGGTAGCCGCCGCGGCAAGCTTGTGAGAGCGCAAAGAAAACGCATCTTGATCTTCGCGAGATATCTGATGCAGTACCGCTAAATATTCTGCTGTTAACCCCATAGAGCCGGCTGCTTTTGCTACCGATAAGCTCACCAATGGATTGGGATCAACTTCTTTATTCATGTCTATATGACCCATGTGCTCGACACCGCCGACCAAATAGACATCGCCCATTCCTGCCTGAATTTGTGCTGCGGCAGTATGTAATGCAGACATCGATGAACCACACAACCGATTGACCGTTTGCGCTGGGATCGTATGCGGTAAGCCAGCGCGCAAAACGATATTACGTGCAATATTAAACCCCTGCTCTCCTCGCTGCATAACACAGCCCCAAATTACATCATCTATCTCTGCTGGGTTTAACGCGCTATTGCGCTTTAATAAACCATTGATTAAATCTGCGCTGATGTCATCGGCACGACGGTGACGATAACAACCATTTTTTGACCGCCCCATTGGGGTACGCGCATAATCTACGATTACCGCTTGCGTTGGATCTAATGCCACAATGCCTCTCCTCTATATAAAGCGGTTAATTTAAATTGTGTAATAAAGGCCTTTATCGGCGGCTAACTGCTTGATGCCATTAGTCACATGATAAAGCTCACCTAAATCTTCAAAGGGTTTGGCTAAGGCACAAAACTCTTCTGCACCCATGCTATCTAACCACCGAAAAACACCGCCTCTGAATGGCGGGAAGCCAAGGCCATAAACTAATGCCATATCAGCTTCTGCAGGCGAGGCAACAATACCTTCTTCTAAGCATCGCGCTAACTCAGTCGCCATCGGAATCATCATGCGCGCTACAATCTCTGCTTCGGAAAATTCTTTACGAGCAGCAACATGAGGCTCTAATAATTTATAGGCTTCTTCACTGATTACTTTTTTTGGTTTGCCTTTTTTGTCGAGTGCATAATCATAAAAACCTTTAGCATTTTTTTGCCCATAACGATTTGCGCTAAACATGACATCCGTTGCGGAGGTAAAATCTTTGCTCATACGCTCGGGAAATCCCTCGGCCATGACTTTTTCGGCATGAACACCGGTGTCGATACCAACCACATCTAACAAATAGGCGGGACCCATGGGCCATCCCCAACGCTCCATGACTTTATCCACTTGCTGAAAATCTGCACCATCACGGAGTAACATTGCAAAACCCGCAAAATAAGGAAACAGTACACGATTAACTAAGAACCCCGGGCAATCGGCCACAACAATCGCTTTTTTACCCATTGCTGTAGCATAAGCTACCGTTCTTGCGATAGCTGTATCTGATGATTGACTACCTCGAATCACTTCCACTAAGGGCATGGCATGAACAGGGTTAAAGAAGTGCATGCCACAAAAATTTTCTGGACGCTGTAAACCCTGCGCTAACAGATCAATCGAAATAGTCGATGTATTGGTGGCCAGCACCGTATCCGTAGAGACTTTTTGCTCAACTTCAACAAGTACCGCTTGTTTGACTTTAGGGTTTTCAACGACGGCTTCAACAACGATATCTACATCGCCAAAACCATCGTAAGTCAATGTGGGCTCGATACGATTTAACACCTCACCCATCTCGCTTGCGGTCATACGACCTCGCTCAACGCGCTTGTTAAGTAGCTTATTAGCCTCATCCAGACCTAAGTTGATACCCGCCTGAGCAATATCTTTCATTTTAATAGATACATTTTTAAGTGCGGACTGATAAGCAATACCGCCACCCATTATTCCGGCGCCTAATACCGCAGATCGCTCGACGACTTTATCTGCACTCTTGGCAATTTTTTTGGCTTTTTTGGCAATAAATTGATCACTAATAAATAAACCAACAAGGGATTTGGCAACTGAGCTTTGCGCCATTTTTACAAAAGTGGCCGTCTCTAGCGCTAATGCCTCGGTGCGATCACAATTCGCCGCTTTTTCTATGGTGCTAATCGCCGCAATTGGCGCAGGATAATGAGGACCGGCTTTAGCACCTACAAAAGCTTTTGAGGTGGTCATTGCCATCGTTAATTCAACTTGATTATGCTTAAGCGGCGATTTTTTTTGAACGCGCCGAGCTTTATAATCAAGACTCCCATCGATGCAGCGATGTAAAGTAGTTAAAGCAGCTTGTTTTAATTCTTCACTTGAAGTGACAGCATCTAATACTCCGGCTTTAAAAGCAGTGTCCGCAGAATTTTGCGCAGCGCCTGCAATCCACTCAACCGCTGTTTCAATACCCGCTATACGAGGTAGACGCACGGTTCCGCCCCATCCAGGAATAATACCTAGGCGTGTTTCTGGCAGACCAATACTGGCATCCTGCGAAGCAATTCGGTAATCACATGCAAGACAAAGTTCACAGCCACCACCTAGGGCAAAGCCATTGATAGCAACCACGACGGGAAAGGGTAAATCTTCTAATTGGTTAAAGTTATTATTACTTGAATCAAGAATCTCCAATATGCTCGCTTCGCCTTTCGCAAACGCTGGGGCAAACGCCATTACATCAGCACCTGCAATGAAAGCAGGCTTTGCACTAGTGATTAATAGACCTTTAACACTATTATTAGAGCTTAACGCAGATAATGCTTCCGTTAAGTCAGAGACAGTTTGCTGATTAAAAATATTTACAGCACTGTCTTGCACATCAAAACATAATTCTGCACAGTGATTTTCATCGATTTTTACCGATAAATTTTTCCCTTGATATAGCATAGCTACCTCGTGATACTCTTAAAAATTCTTATTAATGATGCCTACTAATAAAATGCTCGGAGAAAAGCTTAATTACCGGTAAGTAACAATTTCAGATACCTATATTAAAACCTTTATCTTCCCGTAAGAACATTATCAGCTCTAACAGAGCAATCGAAGTGACGCCTGATCACCGAAGACAAGATTCTAACAGCAAATAAAAGCGAACGCTCGCTTTTATTTTATCGAGCAGACTGTCTCTGAAAAAATCTTGTTATCTATTTATTGTTAATAATATCAGGCTCGCTAGCAATGCTGTAAATGCAGCACACTCATTTAAATCTTTAACCTCCGCACAACAGCCTATCGACTAAATTCATCTTATTTGCGATCTAGACGAATTGAAAACAAGTAAGCCCGTAGCGAGAAAAACGAGAGCGACCTTCGCACAGCTAAGAGTGAAATGTTTTGAGGAAAAAAAGTAACGATGACAACAGCAACAAAAAAGCAAATGAAATTGAGCACCCTCTGCTTTATTTTTTATCGATAATAAATTGATTTAATTGTTGAGCCACCTTAGCCTCTGCAATCACTCTTTGCATAATCACCTCTACTGATGGAATATCATTAATCAAACCCTGAGTTTGACCAATAAACTGCATCCCATCTTCGATATCGCCCGCTTCTGTTGCTGCCCGTAATTTAATAGTTGCCGCACCAAAGTAAGCTAATAATTTTATTTTATCCGGCATAACTAGCAAACCCGTTAGTATTTTCCAGACAGGTTTATTGACAAGTTTTGCTGCTCTTATAGCCTGTATAAACGTCGAGATAATGTTCATCGGTTTACGTGTAAGCTTAATTGAATTTGGTGTTTTCATATATCGAGCCGGAATACCATCAAAATTTTTGGAGTAAACCGTATCGTGCTGAGTTTTTTCGAGTATGGCATTTTTAGTGATTGCATGAAGCGGGCTTTCCTGCGATACCGCAAATCGCGATCCCATGGCAATACCATGGGCACCTAAAGCAAGTGCAGCCAGTAGACCACGACCATCACCAAAACCGCCCGCTGCAATCACAGGAATAACGACTGCATCAACAATAGTCGGCACCAACACCAGCGAGGTAACTTCGCCACCGTGAGCTGCAGCTTCGTGGCCGGTAACCATTAATGCATGAGCGCCAATAGATTCGGCAGACTTGGCATGTTTAAGTGTGGTTACCGTTGCGATAACCTTGCCACCATATTCATTGGCTTTTTTAACAATCCAATCACCCTTGCCTAGAGAGAAATTAATCACTGGCACTTGCTCTTCTAAGGCTATTTCGGCATTTTCTTTAGCGCCAGGCATCATTAATGTGCATCCAACACCAAAGGGCTTATTTGTCAGTGCTTTAATTTTTTGAATGGATGTACGAACTTCTTCTGGAGACAAGGGCCCCATTGCTAAAATGCCTAGACCGCCAGCATTTGAGACAGCTGCAACTAATTCAGAGGTAGAAATCCAACTCATTCCAGAAAGAATGACCGGATACTCAATATCTAATAATTCAGTAATTCGTGTTTTCATCATGTCTCCATTAAGGCATGATCATAACAAAATAATAATAAGAAAGGCCCAAGGTTACATAAAATATTTAACCTTGGTCTGCCAGATTATCGAAAGCTATTATTTATGTTTAATGAAACTAGAAAACCAGGATCAATATTGATCGTGAAATTCTTGCCAAACATTATCTGTTTTTTGATAGCAATCTCGGCATTTATTATTGCGCCAATCTGCTTTCCAAAACTCTATACGAATTGGCTCAATGATAAAACCAGACCATGAGCTTGCTAATGGTGGCTGGGATTGCTGAAGATTATCTCTTACCTTTCTTTTGTAATAAGCTAATTCCTCTTTACTTATCTTGTCTACGGCCATATCAAAAGCCCAAGCAGTTATTTTTGCATTGTGATCACGTCTAGCCCATAGAGCTTCGCCTGCCTCTTGATCTATAGCCTTAACAACACCTTCAATAGTTACCTGTAGGCTTAGTGATTGCCAATAAAAACAAATCCCTACTTTAGGGTTATCATTAATCTGTGCTATTTTTCCACTATTTTTATTAGCAAGAAAAAACAAACCTTTATCGTCTATCCCGTGAATAGTAATTATACGCACACTAGGCTGAAGTCCTTCGCCAGAAGTTGCTAGGTAGGCGTTATCCGCTTGAGGATCATTAAATGCCTTGGCATCGGATAGTGACACCTTCAACTGACTCATTGCTTTCTTTAGAACCAGATCATTATTCATTAAATGTTTTCCTATTAAAGTAATTCATTCAGCCTAACTGTAAAAGATGTATTTTTATCTGAAACCAGGCGTTAATGATTCTCAAAGTGATTTGATCTAAGAGCTATCATCTACGATATTTTTAAACATTAAATTGATCTATATCAATAATATAAATTTTAATAGGAGTAGTCTTTGTTTTAACTTAAAAACTTAGTGAGGGTGTTATGTCAAAGTCAATTGAGAAAGTATTATATGCTGTCGATCTGGGAGAAAATGCCAAACAAGCATTAAGCATGGCTTTACATTTAGTAAAGATACATAAAGCTAAATTAATCTTATTACACGTCGTAGAACCATTGCGCTCATCTGCAATGGATAGTGTGGCAATCTATTTTCCTCAAGAAACACTAAAAGAACTGCATGAGCGCTCTATAGAAGAAGTTAAGGAAAACATTAACAAACAAATAAAAAATTTATACAGTGAACAAATAAACAGTGAGCTGCCTGATGAGAATTTTGAAATACATGTAGTATCCGGCTTGCCAGCACCTACTATTATTAAAACAGCGGTGAAGATGGACGTGGATTTGATTGTAATGGGCAGCCATAGCCACGGGACATTGGATAATTTATTTTTAGGATCAGTTGCCAACAAGGTTGTTAACCGCTCTACAAAACCTGTGCTACTCGTGCCTATTAATGGTTGAAAATAATACTTAAAAAAAGATAAACATTTAAATTATATATTTATTAAATAAAATACCGATGCTATGTCTTGGCAATAATCTTAAATTAATTATTAACTGATGTATTTAAGCTATGTATAAACATCGATATTAAAATAATTATTCACATCATTTATTCTATAAAAATTCTACAAAAAATAATAGCGCGTAAGCTATATAATTATGGTTAATCACAATCAATAAGAAAATATAAAGCGCTCAAGATCCTTAGGTAAAGCGCTCACCATCCCATCAGTTACTTCGAAAGATTCTAAAGCGTCAAAGCAATCGCGATTTTTCTTAAGGCCCAGTGACTTAATATAGTCAGTATCTAATGAAAAATAATAAGCTTCAAGTCTAGACAGCCACTCAAATGAAACCTTTGATTTTTCATTATAAAATTCAGCATTAAAAGAACACTCATCAATCAATAACAATTTTTCACTGAGAAATAACACTTTAGCAGATTGAATCATACAAATTAGATTTAATAGCTTTTCATTCATAATGAGTATTTTCATTTTCACTACCTAAGAGTAATTATAAATTGAAATCAATAGACTTAAGATTCGCTCAATTTTATAATTGCAAGAATAATATAACTTGGCTATCTATATTGGTTAACGCTATTGATTTTTAGAGCAGCACGATAATTTGTGTTTAGGAAGTCATTACAATAATTGCAGGTTCATTGGATACATTGCGAAATCTATATGGTGACAAGCTATTAATACAAAAACCATCACCTTGCTTAAGGCGATCACTTTGATTATTAATGGTCACCTCTAGCTCACCCTGAACAATAAAACCCGTCAAGTCTGAGCTTGCTGTTAACATGCTATTACCGCTGCTAGAAGCAGGTTGATAAACACTGTAGCTTAGCGTCTTATTGTTTACCTGGCTTGCAGATACAAGATTAAAGTGTTGGATACCTTGTTGATGCGTTTGAGGAATTTCGCTATTGTGATAGAAATATTGATCATCACTGTGTGGGTCAAAGCTAAAAAAATCTTTTAGCGACATGGGTATATTTTTTAAGAGTTTTTCTAAAGAACTAATAGACGGACTGACGCGTCCCTGCTCTATCATAGAAACGCTACTATTAGTCACGCCTGCACGCTTGGCTAATTCTCGCTGAGAATAACCATGCATCTGCCTAACTTTTTGAAGCCTAATAGCAATGTCATCTGACATCATTTATACGCACCCATATTTGCAGTATTATTTATTTGCATAATTCATACGCGCATTTTAGTTTTTTGGCTTTTTACTATTAATCTGTTTAGAGTTTATTTTAAAAGATATTTTTAAAAACTAAATCATATCTTTATAAATATTTTCTTGATTCAAATTAATTGCCTTGCCATAACCTGGCACCCGTAAACTGTTTTTATCAATTTCGATATTTTTCTCATCAAGCATATCTTCACCATATTTATAAATAACTTGATAATTGCCTTTAAGAAACTCTTGGTGATAGTGACTTGCTTTCTCGCGAGTTTGCTCGCGCTTTATTTGATAAGTGGTCATGGCTTTTTGTCCATAGCGCTTAGCTAACATTTTTTCTGTCATTGTGGGCGATAGAATACTTGCTGTAGCGTTATTACCGCCAAATCCTTTAGAATTTAAAAATGCCACGTCCATTGGCGACTCTAATTCTCGGTGCTTAGTTGATATTGATAAACGCTCTTGTAAAACATCGCCTGCAACGCGATCTATGGTGGTAATACCTGGCAATATACCATGGGCAAAAATACCTAATGTATTTATAAGTTGGTCGCCACTAGCCGGTGCAAGTGAATGACCTAAAAATGCTTTAACCGCCGTAACAGGCCATTGTTTAATATTAAAAATGCCACCAATACGATCTAGGATTTCTGATTCTGTCACGCGATTTTGCGGCGTACTTGAGCCATGTGCTTGCACAAAACTGCGTTCGGCAAGGGCTGTTTCACCCAACAATGAGTTAGCCGAAGCTACAGCTTTAGCAAAGGTTAAATAGTTGCCGGGGCCAGGCGCTGAAATAGATTTTTTATGTCCGTCGGCGCTAGTAAACACATCGGCGACAGCACCGTAAATATCTGCACCTAATTCTAGTGCTAAGGCATCATCCATCAACACAACATGTTGGGTAGATTCAGCGATAACAAAGCCACAATTTTCACCAAAAGGTCGACTAGAGCGGCGTAAATCTGTGGTATTTGAGCCGTCGATTTTACAAAGCTTTTCGGTGGTCGCAAGTGCTCCCATGGTTGCATAGCCTTCGACTACTTCTGGCAAAATAGGCGCTTCACTGCCGCCAACAACAACAACACGACGGCGACCTGATTGAATATCTTCCATGCCCGCGCGTAAGTTATACAAAAAGCTCGCACACGCGCCAACGATACTTCCCGTAGCGCCTAAATTACCTAACACATAAGCGTTAACAAAATCAGAAGTCATTGAGCTCAAACCCAGTGCAAGCTGTTTGGTTGATACTCTATCGCCCCTTAAGCGCGACTGCAAAAGACCGCCAAGACCGTTATCATCTAACTGTGACATAATACTCGACGAATAAGCCCCTATCTCATCGGGGGCAACATGTTGCACTATCTTTTGCCAATCGACACCCAGCGAATTAACTGCGTCAGAGGCGCCAATAACAGCCAATTGAAGGGCTCGAGGATGAAAGCGTGATAAGTACAAATCGGCAGGGTTAAAGCCAGTGGGAAGCTGACCTGCAGCGTGCACACTTGATTCGTAATGAGAGGCTGTTCTTACCATGCTGTCAGCAACAACGACTCTCACGTTACGTGCATCTATCTCGCTGACTTGCCAGCGATCGGGGATAGAGGCCGGCAATTTACGCTTAGGAAGTTCAAAACATAGGGTTTTTTGATCTGTTTTATCAAGTGACACCATCTGTTGTTGAGGTACCTGATCAACATCAAAGTAAGATGCATGTATGGGGCGAATTAATGTGCTCTCGCAAACAGTATCCCCAAAGCGCGTAACTAACTCTGCTCGATTTAAAGATTCACCCTCATTAGTGACATATTCATCACCTTTTACCGTGACCAGCTTCATCATTACAGCAAGCCCTGCAATTGTTTCAGCTTTTTTATCGGCACTTAATTTATCTAAAACAATCCGCTGGTATGCTTGATGGAAGGAGCTTCTACCGGCTGCACTATAACCACCAAATCCAACAATAACGGGCAATCTAGCCATGCGTTTATTGACCTTATCTATGTAGGGAGTATAAATTTCTACGAGTTATATGAAATTGAGAGCTGCAGGAAAGATTCTTTAATTCACAGCGGAGTTAAAAACATACTCAATTATTACTTTATTATTTATTTGTAGTTATCAAAAAATAGCAATCAAACAAAATTAAACCAATTTTAAACCTCAAATACCAGATATAATATGATAATAGAGACAAATATAAAAACAATAAAGACAAATTAACAATACTTTAAAAAGGGTTAAGGTATGCCAGACGTAGTTTTTATACTATCCGAACATATGTTGGCAACTAGCACGACATGGCCGGCGGATATGCTATCAGCCGCTAACCATGTCGCTAAAGGTCTGTGTCCTGAAAAGCCCTGCTTCAACCTGACGATAGCCGCAGAGACTTTATCAGCAGTGACTTGTCACTCAGGAGTGACGTTAACACCTCAGCAATCATTTGAAGATATAGAAAAAGCCGATATTATTTATCTGCCAGCTCTTTGGCGGAACCCTCAACCAATTATCAAACAACAATCTAAGCTCATTATTTGGCTACAAAAGCAATTTGAACAGGGTGCTATTATCAGTGGAGTGGGAACCGGTTGTTGTTTTATCGCAGAGACGGGCTTACTCGATAATAAGCCGGCCACAACACATTGGTATTATTTCGATAAATTTCAACAACTTTATCCTAACGTTCAATTAAAGAGGCAACATTTTATTACACAGGCCGGATCAATTTATTGCGCTGCGAGCATTAATTCTCTTGCGGATTTAACCGTCTATTTTATACAACGTTTCTGCAATACGGCCGTCGCCCAACATATACAACGACATTTTTCTCACGAAATACGCAAACCTTATGAATCACTTAGTTATTTCGAAAATGACAATATTAACCATCCAGACGAGACTATACTTCAGGCTCAACTGTGGATGTTAAATAATAGTGCAAAAGCATCAACGCTAGAACATATTGCCAAAAAATTTGATATGAGCCCACGTAATTTTAGTCGGCGCTTTAAATTAGCGATCGGCAAAACACCTATTAAATATTTACATGAAATGCGCTTAAACAATGCAAAAGAGTTATTACAATCGAGTAATTTAACCGTTGCTGAAATTGCCTATAAAGTGGGTTATAACGACATGAGTTATTTTGCAAAACTGTTTAAGAAGGAACTTTATGTAAGCCCAAAAGAATATAGAAAAACAGTGCGCGCAAAATTATTTACTACTCAGAATTCAACTAATTAAATAAATATATTTTAACGTTAATATTATAGTATAAATAATGGCATGCAAAAACTAACAAATACAAAAACAAAAGCCAAGTAAATATACTTGGCTTTTGTGCTTTAAATAACTAAAGAATACGGGTTAGTTATTGATTAGTTTATTAGCAAAATTTATTTCAATTTTTCTTGGCTTCTTGGCTTCTTGGCCTCCGGTATCTCACGAATTAAATCAATATGTAATAAACCATTCTCTAACTGTGCGTTTTCGACACGAACATGATCGGCTAATTGAAAACGACGCTCAAATCCTCGCTCTGCGATGCCTTGGTATAGGTACTCTCTTGGTACACTTAACTCAGGCTTTGTAGCCACAACTGACAACACATTCTCTTCTACCTGCATATCTAGATCAGCTTCTGAGAAGCCAGCAATTGCCATAGTGATACGGTAGGTATCATCGCCCGTTAATACAATATTATATGGCGGGTAAGAATTTTGTTTGGCCTCAGTTTGAGACGCAGTATTGAGCAGATCAGCCATACGGTCGAAGCCGATAGATGAACGATAAAATGGAGAAAAATCTAAAGAACGCATAAAACTATCCTCTTAATTAAGCAATAGATAAATAATGATTAGAAATCATTATTTTTAAATTAAAGTTAGCTAATATTAGCTCGTTATAAACCTAGCTATTACTATATTTTTTATGCATTAATTTATAAAAATCAATGCCATACGATTTATTATATAGATAACGCCCAATGACGAACATGGCCGTGACACAACAACCTATATCCACTGAATACTCCATTAGAAGCTATTTAGCGGGTACAGGATAAATATTGAGACACTCAATCACTTTTCAAGTACAACCCCAAAAAATACGACATTTTGATGAATTTTTATAGAACTTTTTCAACTAAAAATAGTTATTTATTTATTTATAGTTATTAAAGAATATATCAAAATAGATGGGGTGGATTTGCAATCTCTAGTATTTACAAGGGTCTCAAAGGCAAGAAGAATAAAAAATAAGCAACCTTGTGATTTTTTTGGGTTTATAAATGCGCAAACCATGCCGAACGTAAACTAGTCCACATGAAAAAAATCTTGAAAAATGAGCCAAATTGGGAAATACTTATTCAATGATGAATAAAAAAGTAATGCGTTTAATCACTGCCTGCTTTTATTTGAACCATCCCTCAAGGTTCAGACTATCCCTTATTCTACTCAAAGCATTTATTGCACTTTCTGTTAGATTTATTGTCATTAGTAATAATACACATGACAATATAAATTCTATTTTAACGTCTATTTTTAACAAACGATCGAATTTGAATACTGGTAAAGCAACCGAGTTAACACTTCGTAAACTCATCATTAATCTTTGGAGGATTATTATATGACAATGGCTAATCAAGTGACTTACCGTGATATGGATCCATCGCAAGCTCTCAATGCGATCATCGACAAACGTTTGCATAAACTAGAGCGTTACTCAAACGCGATTCACCATACTCGTGTAGTGCTAGAATCACCGCACAACCACAAACACAAGGGTAAATCATTTCGCGCAACCGTTGAAATCGAGGTAAAAGGCAGTCCTATTGCTATTAGCCGAGATAATGAATCAATACATATAGCCGTTAGAGATGCTTTCAATATAGCTGAGCGAAAACTCAAAGCTCACGCTGACCAATTACATTCTCGACGCAGTATTCGCAAAGATACTGTCGTCGATGACGATCTTGATGCGATGGCGGGCTAATACTCGTGGCGCTCACTCAGGGCGGCATTTAGCCGCCCTTTTTCAATAAAGCTCTTAAGCTTTAAGATATGAACTTCTAGTCTATTTCACATATCTAACGACTGATAAACATCTTATATAGCCCTTTATCAATCAAATCCTTTCAATCTATTTCTTTGCCTTCTACAATACTTGCTCTTTTAATTTTTATCTTCCTATGGATATTAACGCTCTGTGAGTATTAACTGGTATCCGGGTCATATGCATAAGGCCCGCAAAGAAATTCTTAATGTATTCGATAAAATTGACGTACTCGTCGAAATTGTAGATGCACGCCTGCCTTTTAGCAGCCAAAACCCTATAATTGGACAATGGCGCGCGAGTAAACCCACATTGGTAATACTGAGTAAAACAGACTTAGCAGACCCTATTAAAACTTCTGAGTGGCAACAATATTTCGAACAAGAGCAACACGTTAAAACCTTGGCCTACCATAAAGGCGATAAACACAAGCTCAAACAAATTGCAGACTTATGTCAAAAGTTGGCGCCTCAAGCAGCCTCGGCTATAAAACCCATTAACGCAATGATTGTGGGGATACCTAATGTCGGCAAATCCACTCTTATTAATGCCATAGCCGGAAAAAACATTGCTAAAGTGGGCGATGAACCAGCAGTGACAAAACGCCAACAAAAGATAAATTTAGGTAATAATGTTATTTTGCACGATACCCCAGGCATGCTCTGGCCAAAAATAGAAAACCCAGATAGCGGCTATCGCCTAGCTATTACGGGCTCTATTAAGAATACCGCGGTCGAATATGAAGATATTGGATTTTATGCCGCTGAGGCATTGATTCAACTTTATCCTGAGAAATTATGTGAGCGTTACGGCATTGTCGAGCTACCAACAACATCGCTAGAGTGCTTAGAATTAGTTGGCTTTAAACGCGGGGCCAAACAATCCGGTGGTCGCGTAAATTTACATAAAGCTTCAGAGATATTAATTCATGATCTACGCGCTGGCCACTTAGGTTTAATAACGCTTGAAACTCCGGCAATGATCAAGCGAGAGCTAATATTAGTGACTGAAAGATTAGCCGAAAAAGAAGCCAAAAAAGCACAGCGACTTAAAAAAAGACAAAATAATCGAGATGCAAGTAAGACTTAATTTTAGCCTATCAAACATTTTATAGATAAAAATTAATATAGTTGAATCAACACCCAGTAAAAGATAACGAAACTAGATTTTAATACTTATAAAATTAAAGTAGAGATAAAAAAATGATAGCCGTTATCTTTAAAGCCACATTAAGCCAGCAGTTATTATCAGAAGCTGACTTGAACTCATCAAACCAAGAAGAACTTAAGCGTTATCTAAAAATGGCAGAAGCTTTACGTAAAAAAGCTTTAAGTGATTATGGTTGCATCAGCTTTATTAGCTCTACAGACCGCGATCAAGAAATAGCTGTCTCTTATTGGCCAGATATCCAAGCTGTTAGCCATTGGAAAAATGATGCTCTGCATATTCAAGCACAACAGTTAGGCCGTAACAAATGGTACAAAGATTATAGTGTTGATATAGTTGAAGTATTAAGAAGTTATGGATCAGTTAATTCTGCCATTAAACAATAATAAAACCTATTTCACCTAGGAAGTTCTGTATGTCAGCGTCAAATAAAGAACAAAACGATATTTTAGAGGCGACATCACCTGCGGTGCAAATTAGGCAAAAAACACCAAGAAATATTTGGAAAATTTTTGGTATTACGATTATCACAATTGCAATTATTGTAGGTGGTATTTGGCTGGTACGAGAATATTTATTTCCTCAAAAATTTACGCCCGTTTCACTGTCAAATAAAGAGACACAAATTCTTAACCAAAAACTTGATACGCTCAACATACCGAATATAAAACGCAATAAATCAACAGATTCTCATGCTTATTCTTTGACAGAGACAGAACCTTATAAAGAAATAGATGCGAATCGTGAAATATATTTTAATGAGCGTGAAGTTAATGCAATGATTGCAAATAACTCAGATATGGCAAATATTTTGTTGATCGATTTATCTGACAACTTGGTAAGCGCTAAATTACTTATTCGAACGGATCCCGACTTACCTTTATTTAGCGATAGAATTATACGTCTAAATATGGGTGTTGAATTAGCCTTTGCACAAGGCAAGCCTATTGTTAAATTACGTGGCGTCAGTGCTTGGGGTGTACCTTTACCTAACTCTTGGTTAGGGGACATGAAAAATATTGATTTGATTCAAGAGTTTGGTGACCGCAACGGTTTTTGGCAAGGGTTTGCAGAAGGCATAGATTATATCAATGTGAGTGAAGGTGAATTAGTCGTGAAATTAAAACCGTAGCTATCAAATTACAGTTTAATAATAAGAAACTATTTAATTAAAAGAATCACTACAACGTATTTATCACTGGTAAAAACTTTTCGTCCCATACGCGCTGGTCAACAACACCGACATGTTTGAAACGAATCACACCTTGCTTATCGAGTATATAAGTTTCTGGAGCACCAAAAACCCCTAGATCGATACCTAACCTACCCTCTTTATCAACAATGTTCCATTGATAAGGATTGCCTAATTTTTCTAACCAAGCTCCTGCAGCCGAGGTATCATCTTTGTAGTTAAGACCAACGATACGAACACCTTGCTCTTTTAATTGATTTAAAAATGGATGTTCAACTCGACAAGAAACACACCAAGTTGCCCAAATATTCACTAATGTATACTCGCCCAAGAGCTCAGCTTTTGTCGCTATCTGTGTTTCATCTTGAAGTTTTGGCAATGAAAACTCAGGGAAGTTTTTATCAATTAAGGCAGAGGGCATAGCCTGAGGATCAATTGATAAACCTCGCCAAAAAAAACCAGCAAGCAAAATAAAAACTATTAACGGTATGAATAATTTAAAGCGACTCATAAATTTAATTTCTTCAGTAAATATTCATTAATTCAATTAACTTAACATTTAGAAAAACAAAAGATTTAGCAGCTAGTAACCTACTCAGCTATTGCAGATCTGGTGCTAGTGTCAGTAGGTATTTGTTTATCAACTTTCTTTTTAAGTCGGTAACGCTTATCGCTGACCGCAATAAATCCACCCAAAGCCATCATTAAGGCGCCTAACCATATCCAATTAACAAAAGGTTTATCGTGAATACGAATTGCCCAAGCATCAGTACCCGCTGCGGTTTTACCCAAAAATTCACCCAATGCTACATAGCGATCGCCCCAAAAATTTGAGTCAATTGCTGCCTCCGTTAATATATCGTTGGTTGAAAAATAACGACGTTTTTCTGGTTGCAAATCGCTAATTTTTTTACCCTTTGAGAAGATTTCTATACGACCACGCTCCGCCGAATAATTTGGTCCTTGTACGGTTTGAACATCCACAAAATGGTATTCATAGCGACCTAACTGCAAGCGCTCACCTGTCTCCATGCGTAAATCACGTTGATCGCTATAGATGGTATTTAAACATGCGCCAAGAACAACGACAGCAATACCAAAGTGAGCAGTAACCATTCCGTAATAGCTACGAGAAAATTTACTTAAACCTTGATAAAAACTGTCAGATTTAATCGCTTTTCTAACCATATCAAAAGCTGTCACATAAATTATCCAGCTAGCCACAAAAACTGTAATAGCTGCTGCAAAGCTATAAGACTCGTCGTTTAGCCCACCATAAATAGCAGGAAAGGCAATGGCTGATAAGATGCTTAACGTTAACGGATGCTTTAGCGCTTGCCACAATCTATTGATATTAGTTTTTTTCCAAAGCGATAAGGGACCCACCGCCATAAATAAACACAGCACAGCCATAAAGGGGATAAAGAAAAAATTAAAATATGGAGGACCAACTGATAACTTACCCAATCCCAGAGCATCAGCAAATAATGGATAAAGTGTTCCAAGCAACACAGTGAACATAATAACTACTAGAAAAATATTATTGATGAGCAAAAACGTCTCACGTGATAACCACTGAAAAATAGTCACACTTTTAACAACTGGCGCACGAAAAGCGTAGAGCGTCAAAGACCCGCCGACAACGGCCAATAAAAACAGCAGTATAAAGAAACCACGTTCGGGGTCGCTAGCAAAAGCGTGCACAGAATTAAGCACACCTGAGCGAACTAAAAAAGTACCTAACAAGCTTAAAGAAAAAGCAAATATTGCGAGTAGTATCGTCCAGCTTTTAAAGACACCACGCTTTTCTGTGACAGCAAGCGAGTGAATTAAGGCAGTGCTGACTAACCATGGCATTAACGAGGCATTTTCGACTGGATCCCAAAACCACCAGCCACCCCAGCCAAGTTCGTAATATGCCCACCAACTGCCAAGAGCAATACCCACTGTTAAAAAAGCCCAAGCAACCGTTGTCCATGGACGCGACCAACGCGCCCAAGCGCTATCGAGACGACCAGATATCAAAGCGGCAATGGCAAAGGCAAAGGTAACCGAGAGACCAACGTAACCCATATATAGCAGTGGTGGATGAAAGATTAGGCCAACATCTTGCAACAATGGATTTAGATCAGCGCCATCGGCGGGGGATAAAGGCAATAGACGATCGAAAGGGTTCGACGTAAACAACATGAACGATACAAAGCCGACGCCAACCATGCCCATAACCGCAAGTACAAGTGCAACCATATCAAGAGGCATCTTTCTACTAAACAAGCTAACTGAAAATGCCCAACCTGCCAATATGAGTGCCCACAACAATAAAGACCCTTCGTGCCCACCCCACACTGCGCTTACTTTATAATAATCAGGCAAGAGGCTGTTAGAGTGACCGGCGACATATTTGACAGTAAAGTCATCATGCACAAACGCCCACGTTAAGCATAGAAAGCTCAAAAAAATGAAAACAAAGCTGCCCGTTGACAGTGACCGACTTGAGGCCATCAACAAAGTGCTTTTGGCAAAAGTTCCGTATAACGGCACAACTGATAAAAGAGCGAAAAGAATAAAGGCAATGATTAATGCAATATGGCCGAGTTCTGGAATCATAAGTCTGCAACATTGTTAGAAAGTTAAAAATAAAAAATTAACTGTGGATCTCAATCTTAAGCATAAGATTCACAGAGCAAAACATAAATAATTAGATTATTTGGCATGTCTCTTGGTGCTGAAGATCGCTACCTGCTTGCTTCATCGCCTCGGCAACCTCTGGAGGCATATAGGTCTCATCGTGCTTTGCGAGTACTTCAGTGGCATTAAATTGGCCTGCGCTATCAACTTTACCGTTGACCACAACCGCTTCGCCTTCGGCAAATAAATTGGGTAAAATACCCGTAAAATTCACCGTCATATTAGCAATGCCGTCGGTGATACCAAAGCTCATATCTAAGCTCTCTGTAGATCGAACAACTGTGCCAATTATCACGCAACCACCGGCTCTAATTGTTCTATCGATGGGAGCATCACCAGATACTATTTTGCTAGGAGGATAAAATAAATTAATATTCTCTCGTAATGCATAAGTGATTAACAAAACAGCAATACTTGAGAAAACGACAACAAAAAGCACAAGAAACAAGCGTTGTTTACGTACCGGATTCATTCAACACCTTTAGTATTTAATTGATTTGAAAATAAAGTTACACACAACAAGCTTCAACAAATTGCATTTCAACTAAAACATGATAACTTCTAGATAATATCCAATTATTCTACGTATGAATTAGTGTATTCGACTAATTCCCAAACCACCACGACCTAGCTCTGTACCATAATGCATACGAGTTATTTTAACATCTTTATCCTTAACAATATCAGATGAAACAATCACCTTTGTTAAATCGATCGCAGGAAATAGCTCATTTAACAGTCTAACATCATCTTTCGACCTGTCTTGACGAGATAAAACAGACTCGACCACATAATCATTATTGCCAATAACTTTAGTATTAATCATAAGATTACCGATATAGGTGGATTGACCAGAAACAACCGAAAACGTAAAAGAAAAATCTCTAACCATTGTCCAAACTGCCCATTCATAATCCTTTTCTATGAACATACCATAGAATTCATAATCGCCTGCGGGCAACTTAAACACATGTAAGCTTTCTGAGCTGTTTTGATCTAAAGACTGGCCATACTTTTTTGCATGAGATTTAAATATGGACTTGTCTTCATGATCTTTATCTTGGTATTTATAACCATAAGTTAGCGATAGCTCACCGATGTTAAATAAGCTTCTATCAGCTACCTTGCGATATAACAATGAGAAAGGAACATCGTACAAGCCTTTGCTACTCACCGTCATTATTACATCGCCATCTTCACTTTGCTCACTCAAGACATAATCTTTATTAGGCGAGACTATTTTATGAGCTGAACACCCCACTAATAGAAGCAGACAAGCCATGACCGATATCCGCTTTAAACTCATTTGCAGTGCCATACAGTGCCCCTTAAAAATAAGGACCTATAATTAAGTTCTAATAATCCGAATTTTCTAACTTTTGCTTACGCCTCAATTGGGCAACTATTTGACGTTTTAGTTTATAAGGAATATAAATTAATATTCCGATCACCGCAAAGGTCAAGACGTAAGAGGCCCATACATAGGGACCATGCCCTGACATTTGTATAAAATCGAGGATATTTTCAAACTGAAACTGCATTCGAACACCTATTATTAAACCTTAAATTTTTAAATTCAAATAAAATAACCCAACGCTTTAGATGACTAAGAAAACATTATATTAATAAATCCTTACGCATTTTTGAGATCGCTTTTAATGCGGCCCTCTAACAATAACTCTTTGACCCAATTTGCTTTTTGCTCTTGGTTTAATATTTCTAGCCGAGTCCAAGCCATTAATAGCCATGCATACAAACAATAGAATCCAAAAATCATAATCAACAGTGGGTATGCCATCGATGGATCAATACTTGATGGGCCCATAAGTTTTAAGGTTGCAGGCTGATGCAGCGTAAACCACCAATCAACTGACTTATAAATAATCGGAATGTTTATCATGCCAACTAAAGATAAGATTGCACTCGACTTATTGCTTAAATCTCGGCTTTGATAAGCACCTTGTAACGCAATAACACCAAGATATAAAAAAAATAAAATTAACATCGACGTAATGCGTGCATCCCACACCCACCAAGTGCCCCAGGTTGGCTTACCCCATATAGCACCGGTAACTAGGGTTACAAATGTCAGTACGGCACCAATAGGAGCTGCACTTTTCATCACCATAAAGGATAATTTCATCCTCCAAATCAAACCAACTGCACCCGCAATTGCCATCACGTAATAACCTGCTAAGGCTAAAAAAGCCGCCGGCACGTGAATAAATATAACTCGATAACTATTCCCTTGCTTGCTATCTGTTGGCGCAAACCCTAACCCCCAAACCACTCCAATAACGATCGTTAAAAGAGCTATCGCACCTATCCAAGGTGACCAGCGACTTGTTTTTTCGTAAAACCAACGGGGTGAACCTAATCGATGAAACCACTGCCAATTCAATTGATACATCCTCTTGCTTAATCGTTTATTACGTTATTTGACTCTAACTCTATTAAATTCTAACTCTATTTGATCTTAATTATCGTTAATTTACGCAATCTATAACTACCTAAGTAGACTGAGTCTGTCTAAGCTTCAACACTCATTCGCAAAGCACCTGCTATTGCCAACGGCGCTAAAACGATAGCAGCAGCACAAAAAGCACCCAAAACAGCTAAAGGCCCACCAATACTAAAGCCTTCAACTGCCATACGAACACAACTTGCACCAAAAATAAGTACCGGCACATATAAAGGCATAATAATAAGCGAGATCAACAGCCCGCCTTTACGCAGTGATACAGTCAATGCAGCACCAATAGCGCCAACAAAGCTTAGTGTAATTGTACCTAGCAATAACGACAACAATAAAGGCAAATACCCTTCTGCGGGAAGCGCTAACAACACCCCCAATAAAGGCGCCACAAAAGTGAGAGGAAGACCTGTTGTCAACCAATGGGATAAGACTTTGCCTATTGACATAAAATAAAGGGATTGCGGGCTTAGGATTAACTGTTCAAGTGAGCCATCTTCGTAATCGCTTCGAAATAGACTGTCTAAAGATAATAAAGTTGCAAGCAGAGCAATTACCCACAACAAGCCAGGCGCTAAAAAAGAAAGTGCTTTTGACTCTGGTGAAATGCCAAGTGGCATCATCGTAACCACCATCAAAAAAAACACAACGGGATTAATTATATCTCCTCGTTGACGAAAAGCTGTCACTACATCGCGCTTTAAAACTGCTAAAAAACCCTGAGTCAATGATGTCTCATCAACATTATATTTTTGCTCGCTAAGCTTTACCCCAATATCAGTTTTAAGCTTATTCATTATCCTAAGCCTGCTTTTGTTTTGAGGTCTTTATGTATGGGGGAATAATCTTGCAATATGACTTGTTGCAACTGCTTTATTGATGGCGATTGATGCGATGTCATTATTACACATCCACCTTGATTAGCGTGCTCAACAAATAATGCCTCTAAATTAGCAACACCCTGCTTGTCAATGGCAGTGTAGGGCTCATCTAATACCCATATTTGTGCGCGACTTAAATACAGGCGGGCTAATGCTATGCGACGTAATTGTCCTGCGGATAACTGATGGCCTGGCATATCTTCATAGCCATAAAGCCCAACTTGAGCAAGTGCTGCATCGATCTCTGACAGGCCAACCTGGTGATGGAGACTTGATAAAAAGGCTAAATTTTCTCGTGGTGTTAAGGTATTTTTTACGCCGGGCAAATGCCCTATAAATAATAAATTCGACAGATAAGCTTGTCGAACTCGCCGAATAGATTCTCCTCGCCATTGAATCTTGCCTTCATAGTCGGGCAGCAAAGTCGTTAAGGCACGTAAAAATGTCGTTTTACCGCAACCATTTGGACCCTCTATTTGAACCACATTACCGGCACTTATACTAAGATCGAGCTTTTCAAACAAAGTACGGCCATCTCGCTCACAAGCAAGTGCTATACATTCAAGTAAAACCAATGATGTATTCACAAAGAGCCCAATTATAGAATCGACTAATGATAGAAGGCGTTAAAAAATAGAGTTTAGCCGTCTTTTAACAATAAATGCAGCATTATAGTGACTTTATACAGTCAGTGTAGTGATTTATTGCTATTCTTGTATTATTGGAATAAACGATAAAAACTAGCGACTATAAAGGCCTAATGTGGTTGATAGAATACCTGCGCCAAATACAAGTAATTTAGTAAACAGAATATCAAATACTGGGAGCCAGGCTCGTCCTCAAACTAACGATCAAGGCGACACAAAAAGCCCCTTGAGCAATACCTATTCATCAAACAGCACCTCAGCTAACAAGAGCTTATTAAATAACCCTGACGCATCACTAAGATCACCCAACGAGGCAGCCAATAAAACTAACGGTAATATCGCAAATGTGCAGTCGGTCATTAATGCTCTTAGACAATTATCGTCCAATCAAAATCTCACTGCACAAGTAATTAGTAGCAAAGCGCTTAATAATAATGAGATGGCGTTGTTACAACGGATTAATCCTAGTCTTGTACAGCAGTTAAAGACTACTCAAGCCGCTCAAACCTCAAACCAAGCGAGCGCTAATACAAACATCCAAACGGGTAATTCGCCGCTATACCTCACTAAATTAGCAATAAATGCGACAGCAAATATCAATGCCCTAATTGATGCTAAAACACTGACAACAATTACCAATCAAGCCTTTAGCACAAATCAAACATTGACGCTTGGCCAACAGAATGGGCAACTTCAGATAAACGCTAGCAACAAGTTGCAGTTCAATTTACAAGAGAGGCTTCAGCAAGCGGCAAGCCAAACACTTAAAAATATTTTGCCGAGACAAGAAAGTGTTAGCCAGTTGCAACAATTTACGGGGCAATTAAGTCAAATTATTGCAAAGTTACCCATCGGCTTACAGACAAAATTGGCGAGCACCCAAGTTGCCCATGCGCTTAACCAACTTAACCGTTTCACCCAAACGAGTCATTCATTACAACAGGGTCGACAAGTTCAACGGGCTCTCGCAAATAGTGGCACATCATTCGAAGCTAAATTAACTCAAGCAAACAATTTAGCCAATAATTTAAACTCAACGGGTGTTGTCGCTAATCTTTCAAACGCAAGCTTCAATACAAACAATAATTTTTTAACCTCACAATCAAACTTACCGATTATTCCGCAATCAAATTTACAAAATGATATTAGAACTGCTCTCGATAAGTTATTAACCGCAATTAATACTTCTGATACGTCTACTCGATTAAATAGTTTATCAAACCCGCTTAATCAAACAGATATTGATAAACTTATTACAGCGATTATTGCTACTCAAAGCACTAGCACTGCGCAAACGGTTAACAATATCAATGCTCCTAAAAATCTCTCTGCAGCTACTGCAGCTATATTTAGACTTCTAGGTATACAGATGCCTATAGAGACGCCGAATGTTGCGCAATTGCCTAAAGCCATTGAACAACATCTAAAGAAATTAATGGAGCAAACTCAAGCTAAAATTCAATTTAATCAATTACGTTCAATCGGCCTCGATCAACCCAGTAGCGAAGCTCGAGGCACGTTACAACAATTTCACACAGAGCTGCCACTTCGCTTTAACGAACAAGTACTGCCCTTACAGCTAAGTATTCAAGAACAAGAGATTGTCAAAGAACGCTCTCAAGATGAGACTACTGACGAGACGAAAGATAACGAAAATAAATCAAAGACACGTCGATGGCAAGTTTTTTTATCCTTTGACTTACCTAACGATGAAAAGCTTCATTCACAGCTTACCATTATCGAATCGTCTATTTCAGCTACGCTTTGGGCAGAGTCAACTAGCTTATGTCACAAAGCAGAACAAGATATATCTTGGTTAAGGGATAAATTACTCGCGAATGGTTTAACGGTTGAGGATATTACTTGTCTACAAGGTAGACCTTCGCAAAAAGAGACATCTCTCGATTACAATCTTGTTGATATAAAAACCTAGAGAAAAATGAGTAATTATTTACACATAAGGTTATGAAAAATGAACGAAGAAGATTTTAAACAAGCCGTCGCATTATTTTACGACGGCGGCTCGGCGCCCACTATTACAGCAAAAGGGAGAGGCGCAACAGCTGAAGAAATTATTGCTATAGCGCGGGCAAACAACGTAACACTATGTGAAAACGAGCCGCTGCTTGAGCTTTTAATGAGTTTAGAATTAGGCG
Source organism: Cellvibrionaceae bacterium (assembly GCA_034111645.1). Classification (GTDB taxonomy): domain Bacteria; phylum Pseudomonadota; class Gammaproteobacteria; order Pseudomonadales; family Cellvibrionaceae; genus CANLBN01. The sequence goes on along the minus strand of JAWUWW010000036.1, from coordinate 7,111 downwards.
ACCATATTCCTGAAAGTCTATATATTGCTATTGCACAAATAATAGCCTTTGCTTATCACCTACAGGGTAAAGAACCAGAGATAGCTTGTTAGTACAAAAAGGCTAGATTAAACAGCACAACTGATACCCATTCCACCCAAACCACAATATCCATTAGGGTTTTTATCTAGATATTGCTGATGATATTCTTCAGCAAAATAAAAAGCTGATGCAGGTTTAATTTCAGTGGTAATAGCGGGGGCTTTGCTAGCATATTCATCTTTTAATGCCGCATCAAATATTTCTTTAGTTTGTTCGCATACTTGCTTTTGCTGCTCATTAAAAAAATAAAGTCCCGAGCGATACTGTGTGCCTGAATCATTACCTTGCCTCATTCCCTGTGTTGGATTATGAGATTCCCAGAAGGTTTTCAATAGTTGCTTCAAGCTGAGGATTGCTGGATCAAATACAATCAACACCACCTCATTATGGCCTGTTTTACCAGAACATACCTCTTCATAAGTAGGGTTTGGTGTAAAACCTGCGCTATAGCCCACTGCCGAAGTAATAACACCAGGCAACTTCCAAAATATTCTCTCTACCCCCCAAAAACAACCCATGCCAATAATCAGTTGCTCGCTATCTGCTGGATATGGCGGCTGCATTGCTGACCCTAAAACGGTATGCCGACCACTTATATTTATAGCCTCACTGCGCCCTGGAAGTGAATTTTCGGCTGATATCATCTCTGATTTGAAAAGACTTTTAAAAAACATAAAATTATCCTATTTAACAATGACTACTAATATTTGCAATTTTAGTGATTATACGTATTCAAGCTATATGTCTTGTCTATTGGTAATACATATTTTCATACAGCTTAACAAATAGATTCGCCTATCAAAATACTGAGTTGTAACATTACTCTGCAACACCTTTTGTTGAAAGAAGTTATGCTGCGACTGATGAGCTAAGAGTTGTTATTTAAGGAGTCGCTAATTAATATCTAATACCAAACCCGATGTATTATGGGGATGAGGGACGGACCAATTATCGTAAATAGCATCAAATTTTTCACAGCAACGCTCGGCCATTTTACGAAAAGGTGGACGACCTGGATCGGTTATCACAACACGTTTTACACCCGCTTTATGCACACGATTAATTAAATTAAAAAGCAAATCACCCATATCGTCCCAAAAACAAATATCTGAACCAATCACCATATCAAATTGCCCAAGCATGCTTTTAGTCACTTTTTCATAGGGCACTATTAATGGTTGAACTACAACATTATTAAGTTCAGCATGGTGATTAAGGAACGGAAAAACCGATGCATCTGCATCTAAACCTGTTACTGATGATTGAAATTGTTTAGCACAATAAATACCCGCGATTCCCCAGCCACAGCCAATCTCAAGAATACGCCAGTGCTTTTTAGGGGGTGCTACATTTAAATAATCGATCATGACATTGGTTGATTTCCAAAATTTATTGCCATGAATAGCCGCTGACATATTCTCTCGCTTGAGTTTGCGAAGGTCAGGATGACTATTTTTTAAAACTTTTAGGCCAAACACATCTCGACTATGTGCTTGCTGCTTATCATTTATCGTCATGTAAAAATCCAATATACTTGTATGTATTTGAAATGCGGCAAATAACCTCGGTAACGAATAATGAGATTATAAAATTGTTTATGTTTATTTTGTATTTTGGCAGCGTATAAAAGACAATAGCATGTCTTTTTGTCATATTCATAGGATTTATAAAACTAATCTTGGGTATTAGTAGATGCTTTGTACACTTATTTAGTGGCTAAACAATCATTAACAACCTTAAATTTAGGTATTTTTTTAACTAATCCTTTAACTACTTTTTTAACTACAAAATCACAGGTGAAGTTTACTCAATGTTCAGATCATTACTCGTTATTTTTGTTATTGTTGCGCTAATCTACTTTTTAAAGTATTTCCGGCGTATACCTTCTGAGGATAAACCAAAAGCTGCGATTAAATACGGCTTATACATTGCAGCTGTCGTTGTTATAGGTTTGGTTATAACCGGTAAGTTACATTGGATAGCTGCAGGTATTGCAGGCCTTCTGCCCATTGCACAACGACTATTTACTGCAGGCATTCGCTTCATGCCTTTCTTAAAGCAATTGTATGCATCCAAAAACCAAAAGTCGGCGGCATCTTCTGCGCCCGTTCAAGAAAATAATAATATGACCGTTGAAAAAGCCAAAGATATCTTTGGCCTTAAAACGGTTGAGAACCGTGAGCAGGTGACCAAACGCCATAGAGAGTTAATGCAAAAAAATCACCCGGATCGTGGTGGCAGTGATTATTTAGCTGCCCAAATTAACGAAGCTAAAGAATGCTTAATGAAGCAGTTTAAAAATAGCTAAAGCTCTATGCGACTCAAATTACCAAGCGATAAGCCCAAAAAGCCAACCTAATGACTGATAAACTTGAGCCAATAGAAAATAAACAGACATGGAAGGTGTATATTCTGTTAACGAGTGATAAAAAGCTTTATACTGGCATTACCAACAACATGGTCCGACGCTGGCAGCAACATTGCAGCAAGAAGGGCGCTAAGTTTTTTTATGGACGTAAACCTGTCGCTTTATGCTATTTAGAAAATGGCCACAACAGAAGTTCGGCGAGTAAGCGTGAATGTCAGATTAAAGCGCTCTATAGATGCGAAAAATGGCAATTAATCATTGAGAATTTTGGCCCACATTTTATTCATGGGCCATAGCAATACCTATTCTTGTGGCTTATCTTTTTCGACTGTTGCTTTGAAGTTTGTATCCTCGTTAAAATCTTCTCTAAATATTTCGAATTTACGCATTTCCATCAATGGACGGGAGCGAAATTCGCGGTTGTATAAAACAGCAACGACAAGTGTTGAAGCCAATACAAATAACCAACCATTAATAAACCATGCCAATACAGACAACGAGAAATAGAATGCGCGCAGGCCATAGTTATAAGTATGTGCCGCCAGATCGATTATTTTGCCACACACCCAAACAAAATTTTCTATTTTTTCCGGATGCTCCAGTACTTCTTTAGGCGAGGGGGCAGACCCAAGTGCTACAAAAACAAAGCCATATTGGCGTATAGACCATGTAAACGTGAAAAATGCATATGCAAAAATAATTATCAACACCATTAACTTTAAATGCAGCTGAAGAGTAGAGCTCTCAACATAAAAAGGCACATCGAAAAGTACTGCCTGTAAGCGCCCAACACTCACAAATACGGTTAATAAACCAGCCAATATCAGCATACTTGAAGAGGCTAAAAATGTAACATTACGCTCAAGACTAGATAACAGAGCCGTATCGGGAACTCGTAGATCGCGCTGAAGCAGCTGGTATACCCATTCGCGCCGACGCCGACCCATAACGGCAGCTAAGCCCTGATTTGAATGTTTGGCACGACTATGGGCAAATTTTGCATAACCTATCCACAAACAAAAAAACCATATCAAGGAGCCAATATTCAACCAACCAATTTCTTCCATAAAGCGTATAATCTCATCATAATAGTAAAGGGATTGTCGGGGGGGCTAAAAACTTACTGCGAAAAACCGCACTTTTAGCCACGCACTGAATTTTTAAACATAAAAACAAATCGTAGCCTCACGTGTAATAAAGCGCAATAAATAACTTAAGAGTTTTGAACATTCTTTGATGATCCTCTAAAGTGTCTACAGATATTTAAATAGCCATTATTTCACCTACCATAACATTAGGTTGACAGCATTATATGAACTCATCATTACAAGCATCTTTAAATCCGCAATCAAAATCATCGTGCCATTCAAGCTTTGAGTTTTTGCGCAGCCAAACTCTTAGCAGTCTGAACATTACTGTGAGCGAATATCGCCATATCAAAACCGGCGCGCAACATATTCATATCGATGCCGATAATGACGAGAATGTTTTTTTGGTGGCGCTACGTACTGTACCCGAAGATTCATCGGGGGTTGCTCATATTTTAGAACATACGGCGCTGTGTGGCAGTGAAAAGTACCCTGTTCACGACCCATTTTTTATGATGATTCGGCGCTCGTTGAATACTTTTATGAATGCTTTTACAAGTTCCGACTGGACCGCTTACCCATTCGCGAGCCTGAATCGTAAAGATTTTGATAATTTGTTAGATGTTTATCTTGATGCCGTCTTCTTTTCTCGTCTCGACCCTTTAGATTTTGCGCAAGAAGGACATCGTATCGAATTTGCTGAGGCTGGTAATACTGAGAGCCCGTTAGTTTATAAAGGCGTTGTTTTTAATGAGATGAAAGGAGCCATGAGCTCTATTACATCTCAACTTTGGCACCTTCTTAACAAGTATTTATATCCTACAACGACCTATCATCATAATAGTGGCGGCGATCCGCAATCGATTACCGATTTAAGCTACAAGCAGTTGCAAAAATTTTATCAAACTCATTATCATCCCAGCAATGCCATCTTTATGACCTTTGGCAACATTCAAGCTGCCGATCATCAAGCTAAATTTGAAGAGCGCGCCTTGCATCGTTTTGAAAAACTTGAAGAGAAAATTTCAGTGCCTGCAGAAAAGCGTTATTTTTCGCCTATCCGTGCAGAAGAAGCCTATCCTTACCAACCGGAAAAAGATGAAACTCTTGATAATAAATCACATATTGTCATAGGTTGGTTATTAGGGCCAAGTATCGACTTAAAAGCAAACTTGGAAGTTCATTTATTATCGAGCTTATTATTTGATAATAGTGCATCACCATTGCAACATTTATTAGAAACGACTGAGTTAGGTGCGTCACCCTCACCTCTTTGTGGTATGGATGACTCGCAATATGAAATGCTCTTTGTATGTGGTATCAATGGCAGCGATGCAGCGCATACTCTGGCCCTAGAAGCGGAAGTTATAGGCGTGCTAAAAAAGGTTGTAGAGAATGGCTTACCGCAACATCAAATTGATGCCTCTCTACATCAATTAGAATTGCGCCAACGAGAAATTGGCGGCGATGGCTACCCTTATGGATTGCAATTAATTCTTAATGCGTTATCGGCTGCAACCCATCGCGGTGATGTATTAGCGTTTTTAGATGTAGAGGGTGCGTTAAAGCAATTGAGAAAAGATATTCAATCGAGCAATTATATTCCTGATTTAATTCAACGCTTGTTAATCGATAATAATCACCGTGTTACATTGACGCTACGTCCCGATGCAGAATTTCATGGTCGACAAGTTAAGGCCGAGGAAGAAATCTTAGCAGAAATTAAAAAACGCCTCAGCGATGAAGAAAAACAAAAGCTTATAGACCAAGCGAGCGCACTCGAACGTCGTCAACAACAGCAGGACGATGATAGTGTTTTACCAAAAGTAACCTTAGAAGATATTCCAAAAACTTCACATTATCCAAAGGGAAAGACAACACAAATTAGTGATTCAGGCGCAGTAGATGCGCCACTACATTATTATAATGCTGGAACTAACGGCTTAAGTTATCAACAACTTATTTGTAAATTACCGCAATTAAATACTGAGCTATTACAAACACTACCGTGGTATACGATGTGCTTGACCGAGCTTGGATTAGGTAATGATGATTATCTAGCAGTACAGCAAAGACAATCTCAAGTTGTGGGCGGTATCAGTAGTTATTATAGCTTACGTAATTACACTAATGACCCACAACAGTTACATGCCTATACCACGTTAAGTGCAAAAGCATTAAATGGCAATCGACTCCTTATGAACGAATTAATGCGCGATACGCTTTACAATGCGCGCTTTGATGAAAGCGATCGCCTAAAAGAATTAATTACGCAAGTAAAAACTAGTCGTGAACAAAGTGTGACTGGCAGCGGTCATGTGCTAGCGATGCAAACAGCAAGCGCCAACATGAATCCACTAGCAAAATTGTCGCACGAATTAATGGGTCTTGGTGCTATCAAAAACATTAAGGCACTTGAGAAAGAGCTTAAACAAGGTAACTATGGGCCTTTAAAAGAAAACTTAGAAAAACTTCATGAAGCTTTACTTTCTGCTCCAAAACAATGGCTCGCAGTTGCAGAAAAAGAAGCTATGGATGATTATCTCGACATCATCAAACAAACATGGACAGACACCTTAGCGCAACAAAATAATTCAATTTTTGTGCCTGAGCCTCATGAATACACGCCTCTTAATCAGGCGTGGATTGCTAACTCTCAAGTACATTTTTGTGCAAAAGCTTATCCAACCGTTGCTATGGAGCATGCCGATGCCGCAGCACTAAGTGTACTCGGCGGAGTTTTGCGCAATGGTTACTTACACCGAACTATTCGTGAACAAGGCGGAGCTTACGGTGGTGGCGCAAGTCAAGATAGCAATTCAGCGAGTTTTCGCTTTTACTCATATCGAGATCCGCGCATGAGTGAGACATTAAAAGACTTTGATAATTCTATTGCATGGATTTTTGACAAAACAATTAGCGACCAAAGTATCGAAGAATCAATTCTTGGCATTATCAGCTCACTCGATAAGCCAGGTTCACCAGCGGGCGAAGCCAAGCAAGAATTTCATGCGCAGCTGACAGGCAGAACTTGTGAAAAACGTAGTTTATATCGCGAACAAGTGACTCATGTGACGGCCAATGATTTACGTCGTGTTGCTGAAACTTATCTCAATCAAGATAAAGCCTCAACGGTCATAGTAACCGGTAATCATGGTGAAAAAGAGGCCGATAAATTAGGTCTTGATATTGTGAATTTATAATGAGTTTTGGCGTGACCAAGTGAGATTATTTTATTTTTAAAATGTTAAAAATAATTACTCGGCGCATTTCGTATTGCTTACCATCTACATTAAAAAAGGGTTAACGCTGCAACAGCGTTAACCCTTTTTCGAATTTACTTTAACTCGTCAATTAACGGTTTAATTGCCACTTTAAAGTATTTTATGAGCTAAATATTATAAGATTGCGCATTCCGCTCAAAATGATCACTCTCTGCCGCTATTTTTCAAGGTTGTTGTCGCATTTTGTTGCTAAGCAACGTTCTTACTTTCAGGATTTAACGATACTTCATCAATATAGTCCCAATTTCGGATACTATTCCGCCATCTAGTTGGATTCGATTGCCGCGCTT
>JAWUWW010000035.1:0-49970 GCA_034111645.1 Cellvibrionaceae bacterium | reverse complement strand
AAGCGCGGCAATCGAATCCAACTAGATGGCGGAATAGTATCCGAAATTGGGACTATATTGATGAAGTATCGTTAAATCCTGAAAGTAAGAACGTTGCTTAGCAACAAAATGCGACAACAACCTTGAAAAATAGCGGCAGAGGGTGATCAGTATCGAGCGCAATATGCAATCACACTTGGCTCACTACGATTCACCCCCACAGCCGCTAATATCGACGAATACGATGGCACTTATAAGAAGCGTGGTAAAAAAATTATATTCGATTCTCCTAAGCATAAATTAATGGCCGCTCTCGTTAAAAACAAACCCGGTAATCATCTAGTGTCGTGCCATATATTTGAAGGTAAATTACATTATATGACGGGCGGTTTAAGCACTTATGCTGAAGACCTAATCTATGGTACTAGCCGACCAAATTATAGTGAGCAGCGTCGTTTTATAGATATTCTAAGCGATGTATTATTGTAAGTATTATGGATTGATTTAGATTCACCACATTGGTAAATTTTAACAGGCAAGGATGCCAACACAGTATGCTCGAAAATGCTTTCAAGGCCGAAGTTGAAAAGGTATCTATTCTTTATGAAAAACAGAAGGTTTCTGAAAGCTTAAAGGTCAAAGACCGTTTGCAGTTTGAGATGAATAACGCAGTGAGGCGATGTGGAGCTAAAGAACGACTTTTCGATTGGGTACACATATCGGCTGAACTAAAAGATATTGATTTAAGCTTGGTTAGTCCACGCGACCTAGATAAAGCTAAATCGAAAGCGATCGAGTTGTACCTTGGTAGCAAAAGACGTGATCAGGATCGGGATGTAAATAAGTTGTTGTGTGATTAGAGGTAACTTAAGAGATTAACATGCAATAGTGGTTGGATTAGGTTTTGCGACACATTATGCTTGCAACATTAAATATGAAAGCATTTTGTGTAAGTATAAGTTGTCACATAGCAGTATTTAAAGGGTTTGAGAGGTGCTTGCAAGTATAAGTTGTCGTTTGATGACAAGTTATGGCTACACTGAGAACAGATGAGGGGCAAGATAAGTAAATGGTGGGCCTTCCCAGACTCGAACTGGGGACCTGACGATTATGAGTCGTATGCTCTAACCAACTGAGCTAAAGGCCCTTTACTTGTCTTTTTGCTCGCTGCCGTCGTTGCGTCCTCGAAACTTTCGGTCATGTACTTGTTGTACACTCCCTCAATTTTCTGCGGTGCGCCTAGGCCTGCCAACAAAAATCCTGCGTAATGCTTACTATTTTTTGCTCGCTGCCATTGATTGTTGCGTCCTCGAAACTTTCGGTCATGTACTTGTTGTACACTCCCTCAACTTTCTGCGGTGCGCTTAGCCTGCCAACAAAAATTCTTTTCTAATAAAAACGCCTCTCATTTGAGAGGCGCGTATGATACCTACTTTTTGCTAATCGTCCAAGAAACTTCTTAAGTGATCTGAGCGGCTTGGGTGACGCAGCTTACGTAATGCTTTGGCTTCGATCTGACGAATACGTTCGCGCGTCACATCAAACTGTTTACCAACTTCCTCAAGGGTGTGGTCAGTATTCATATCGATGCCAAAACGCATACGCAGTACTTTAGCTTCGCGAGCGGTTAGGCCTGCAAGCACTTCTCGAGTCGATTCCATTAGGCCAATATCTGTCGTGGCTTCTATGGGTGAGATAATAGAATTATCCTTAATAAAGTCACCTAAATGCGAATCTTCATCGTCGCCAATCGGCGTCTCCATTGAGATTGGCTCTTTGGCAATTTTAAGCACTTTGCGAACTTTATCTTCGGGCATTTCCATGCGCTCGCCTAATTCTTCTGGCGATGGCTCACGTCCCATTTCCTGCAGCATTTGACGAGAGATTCGGTTCAATTTATTGATTGTCTCTATCATGTGTACTGGTATGCGGATAGTTCTAGCTTGGTCGGCAATCGAGCGTGTAATGGCCTGTCGAATCCACCACGTTGCATAGGTCGAAAACTTGTAGCCACGACGATACTCAAATTTATCAACCGCTTTCATCAAACCGATATTACCTTCTTGGATAAGATCCAAGAATTGTAAGCCACGATTGGTGTATTTTTTAGCAATTGAAATTACTAGGCGTAAGTTCGCTTCAACCATTTCTTTTTTAGCACGACGTGCGCGCGCTTCACCGATCGACATGCGACGGTTAATTTCTTTGATGGTGCCAATATCTAGGCCAGTTTCTTGAACGGCTCGCATGAGTTTGCGTTGTGAGCGTGCAATCTCATCTTGGTACTGGCGCATGACATCAGAATAGTCACGCTTTTTCTTAATAATATCAGGGATCCAATCGGCATTAGTCTCGTTGCCTGGGAACTCTTTAATGAATGTTTTGCGTGGCATTTTTGCTTCGCGTACACATAACATCATAATATTGCGTTCTTCTTTACGAACATTACTAAGAACATTTCGCGCCGCTGAATATAGAGGTTCAAACTGGCGTGGTGGCAACTTGAAGAATTTTAAGCTGTCGCCAAGTGCATCAAGCTCTTTATCAGCTTGCTTACTTTCGCGGCCATGCTTAGCAATAGACTTCTCAGTTTTGAGCCACTGTTTTCTTAAAGCGCCAAAACGTTCTTTGACTTCTTCTGGGTCTAGGCCAGTTTTTTCTTCTTCGTCATCATCGCTATCATCATCTGAATCGTCATCATCATTATTAGCTTCGGCTTTCTTTTCGGCCGCTTTGGCCGCTTGCGCAGCAGGGCCTGCAGCGGGCACATGCTCAGTTGGATCTAGCCAACCAGAAATGACATCAGGAATGCGACGCTCTTCTTTTTCGAGTAGTGCATACTCTTCAAGCAAATTTGCGACGGTTTTAGGCCAGTAGGCTAACGCATGCATAAGGTCACGAGTGCCTTCTTCAATACGTTTTGCAATGGCAATCTCACCCTCGCGCGTGAGCAGTTCAACAGTTCCCATCTCGCGCATATACATGCGCACTGGATCAGTTGTGCGACCGGCTTCTGTCTCGACAGCCGCTAATGCTGCCGCTGCTTCTGCTGCAGCAATTTCGTCGGCTGATGAATCACCATCGGTCATTAATATTTCTTCGGCATCGGGAGCGCTTTCGTAGACACGTATCCCCATGTCGTTGATCATCTGAATTATTTCTTCAATTTGATCTGGATCAGAAATATCGTCAGGTAGGTGATCATTTACCTCGGCATAGGTGAGATAGCCTTGATCTTTACCGCGCGTAATCAGGTCTTTGATACGTGATTGTTGTGTTCCGGACATGCATGCTCCTGAATAAGGGTTTGGCCGCTACTGATGGTCAAGTTGTAAGTTGTCTATTAAGTCCGGCGCTGCTTTTATAATTATTCTTATAAAAAGGAGCAGCCAATACCTGCATGCCCTGAAGCTGTAGCTTCCGGTGTATGAGTGCAGGGGAAATTAATGATTCAAAGGCAAACCTAACGATGTTCAGCAGTGTGTACAAATATTCTGTACTAAACCGTCCATTATAATCGATTTAGTTAGGTTGATTCCAGCATAAGATGGTGGTAAACCAATAAAAATCAAGTCATACCAACAATATTTTTGCGTGTATTACAATAATAGCTAGAAATGTCATTGAAAATAATTTTTTAATAATTAAAAACAGCGTTTAGGTCTTTTTCGATCGAGCTATTATGGCACTGTTATAGAGCTTTTTTTCGGCATCTGTAAGTGAGTGTAGGGGTTTGGAGTTAAGTTGAGCGAGAATCGCATCACAATCTTTGTTAGTCTGCTGTTCAATTAATTTATCAACGGTGTCAATAAATTCTTGCTCGTAGTTAAAATTCTCGTGTTTTTCATTTCTTAGGTCATCAATCTGATAATACAGCCCCCCTTTTACAAGATAACTTTGTAATATTTGTCCTTGTTCTGGACCATGCATGCCTTGCCAATGAGCAACGATTTGTTCTTTTTTATATTCTGGACGCTGGTGTAAGAACTCAATTATTTTTACAAACAGAATAATGCTGGGGTCTTTGCTATGGCTTAATATCTCGATATCTTCAACCATTTGTGCAAGTTTTGGTTTAAATAAAAGTAAAGCAAGGGCTTTATCTGAGGTTGGATTTTGAGTCTTTAATGTCTTCTTTTTGCCGGCCTTATAGTCGCTAGAAAGTGTGGTTGGTTGATAAAAATTATCTGTTGGGTGTTGCCAGTTTTGATCAGATTCCCAGTTTTGGTGCGGTTGCTCGTCGAATTTTGTCGAGTCATTTATAGCAGAGCTATATGACTCGGAGTAATCTATTTGTGGTGGCTTGCTGCTAGTTTTTGTTTTGGGCTGATATGTTGCAGCGCCATTATTATTTGTCGATGAAGCTCTAGTATCGTCTACTAAACCCAGATCTGCTAGTGGTTTTGGCAGTTCGCTTAATAGCGTCATGATGGTATCAATGTTGAGTTTGGTACGATTAGCTAATTGCTGAAACATTAGCTCACGATATATACCTCGTGGAAGCTCATCGAGCATAGGAGCAGTTATTTTACAAAGGTGCGCGCGCCCCTCCATTGTTTGAGTGTCAATATTGCTACCCATTTCATCAAATAAAAAACTTTCAAGCGGTGTTGCCCCTTCGATCAGTTTTGTAAATTTTTCGGTGCCAATTTGTCGTATTAATGTATCGGGATCTTCGCCCTCTGGGAGGTATAAGAACTTAACTTTACGCCCGTCTTCCATTGCCGCTAAAGAGTTCTCGAGTGCGCGTCTTGCGGCTTTGCGACCCGCTGCATCACCATCAAAACAAAAGACAATTTCATTCGTAAAGCGAAATGCACGAGCAAGATGGTCAGCTCCGCAAGCGGTGCCAAGGGTGGCGACGCCATAGCGAATATCATATTGAGCGAGGGCAACAACGTCCATGTAGCCTTCGACGACTAGTAAGCGCGGCAGTTGTTTGTGCGCTTGCCTAGCTTCATAGAGGCCATATAGTTCTTTGCCTTTAGAGAAAATAGGCGTTTCGGGAGAGTTTAAATATTTAGGCTTATCGTCGCCAAGTACGCGTCCACCAAAACCAATCACACGTCCGCGCGTATCGCGAATAGGAAACATGATTCGATCGCGAAAACGATCGTAAAGGCGCTCTTTTTCTGCATTGTTAATAAGCATGCCCGCTTCAAGCAGGCGATCTTGTTTTTCGTTAGAGTTGCCGATAGTGCTAGATAGATTATCCCAGCCAGGCGGCGCGTAACCAATACCAAAGTCTTTAGCTATTTGACCGCTTAAACCTCGATTCTTTAGATAAGTGACGGCTTTGTCACGGGTATTATTTTCGCGTAATTGCAGTTGGTAATAATCGCTAGAAGCCTCCATTAATGTGAATAGAGTATTGCGTGCTTGCTCCTGTTCCTGTTGACGCTGACGTTGTTTGGGATCGGTATTTTCATCTCGCGGAACGGTTAAGCCTGCCAGTTTAGCGAGGTTTTCAACGGCATCAGGAAACCCTATACGTTCATACTCCATTAAAAATCCAAGAGCATTACCCGTAGCACCACAGCCAAAGCAATAATAAAACTGTTTATCTGGGCTCACCGTAAAGGATGGACTTTTTTCATCGTGAAAAGGACAGCAAGCAGAATAATTTTTACCACTTTTCTTAAGTTTTACGCGATGATCAATAACCTCGACAATATCGATACGGTCGATTAGGTCATCGATAAAAGCTCTAGGAATATTGCCAGCCATTATTATTTTCTACAGTAAAACATGCTAATTGAATTGTTGATGTTGGATTATAACGATGAATATACAGATAAATCGATTGCATCATTAAAATAGTTTTGAGATTTGAACGCTTTAGCGAGCAATATCGCGCCCTCCATATTAGCGATGATTTTTAAGGCAACTTTCTGGGGTGTTTGTTCGCCATGCATGGGAGCATTATGCCAAGTTAACTGAGCAATAAGCCAATGTTGGTTAATTTTAAAAAATTCTCGAAGTTGGTCAGTTACAGTATCGGGCAAAATATCAATTTCGGCAGTAAACAAACCACATAAACACATTTTATTTTCAGTCTTTGCCGCTTCATAAAACTCATTAGCATAAGCTAATAATTTACTGTGGAGGGTGTTATTTGCACTGGCGATAACGTTGAGTTTACGCTGAAAACGCTCGGTGTAACGTTTAGTGAGTTCTGCTGCAAGATCGGCTTTAGTAGGAAAATGGTAGTGAATGCTTGAGCTTTTAATGCCTATATCTTTGGCTATATCGCGAAAACTAAAGCCATTATAGCCACCAGAGCGGGCTTGATTTTCAGCAGACACAATAATTTTTTCGACGGTATCAGACGGCATCGCAATTAGACCTAATCTTTGGAATAAATAATAGCATAACTAGCCTGTAGGATATCTATTAGCGTTATAAACTTATTAGGGTTAAAAGTGGATAGCACAATACTAGAACAGTTTTAAAGGTATTTAATACTGCTCGTCACAATATAGGTACCATCTGGCCATACCAATAAAGGCTGTTTATCTAGAGTTTATCGATAGGTGATCGTTGTATTATTAATGTGTGCAATTTGAATTGCAAAATAAGAGCGAGGGCTCTAATTTGTGGGGTTTACATATATGCTAAATTGAATAGGTCTTATTGGTTTATGAGTTGCCAGGGCTTGGTTTCTTGCTAGGGCCATTAATTGTTAGGCCAATATTATGTAGTTTGATGCCTTATCTGATGCCATAGGAGCTGATAGACGAGCTAGATAGAGGCGCTGAATCAAGAGCTTTGTTGGTCTTGATAAGTTAGCTGACATTGTTTGATAGACTGAACACTATAAATTCCAATGGCAATCAACAATACCAAAATACCTTGCAGTACAATACTATTGATAAATAATAAAGAGATGCCACCACCTGTAAGCATAGAGCCAATAGCAATAAAACGCGCTTTTGCTGGAATGCAGCGATGAGTTTCCCAATGTCTTAGCGATTCACCAAATACTGGATTATCGAGCAGACGTTTATGCCACTTGGGCGAGGATTTAGTAAAACACCAAGCCGATAATAATATAAAGCAAGTTGTTGGCAATACGGGTAAAAAGGCCCCAACAATTCCCAGTGCAAGCGATAAAAACCCAAGTAATTTATAAGATGCTGTTTTCATAAGCGTATAAATCTAATGTGATAAGTAAGAAGCCTATTGGTGTGGTTAGTGTTTTAAACAGTTAGTAGTTTAAAGCGTTAGTAGTTTAAAAATTAGTTTAAGCGCGTATTAAACGTTGTGTCCTCTAATTAAACTTTAGCAGCAATTACTTGTTTCTCAAGTTTGATTTAATAATAGTCATTTTATGTTGGCGATGATGATAGTTTTTATCAGTTGTTTAGACTTTTCGTAAAGGATAATGGTTAATCATTTCTAGTCATTGTTAATTTCGATGATCTTATTGCAAATAACCTTATATTTATTTGAGAACTAATGCAGTTAAGAGGGCATCAGGTTACAGTGATTGATTATAGGACATGGTTAATTTTTCTATTAGTTGCAAGCTTAACTTATTTTTCAGGCATCAATTAATTGATGCGTAATTTGAGTTTAAGATAATTAGAATCCCCACAATTTAATAACAATGTTGGTTTATATATGAAAGTGCTTTGGCTATTTGGGCAAAGGTTGCGTCAGGTTTTTAGCGTCTTTAGCTATGGCTGGCAGGCTATTGGTTTGGTTTGGCAGACATCAGCACCCTATACACTTTGGCTTGCTGCACTGACGTTAGTGGCTGGTATCTTACCAGCGGCAATAGCTTATATAGGAAAGCTGATTGTCGATGGCGTATTAGCGGCATCGAACATCTTTAATGAGATAACGTTATCGGGTGCTGACAGTGCCCTAGAGCAGTTTTTGGCACTAGAAATGTCATCTCAATTAATAATTTTCTTTTTGGTCGAGGCTGCTCTAGTGATGTTGCTAATGCTGTCTCAACGAGGCATCTCGATTATCCAATCGTTATTCCGCGGCTTGTTAGGACATCGAGTCAATATGATGATTCTGGAAAAAGCCCAAACGCTAAGTCTCTCACAATTTGAAGATTCTGAGCTTTACGACAAACTAGTGCGCGCCAGACGCGAGGCATCGACACGGCCGCTGGGCCTTGTTAATAAAACCTTTGGGCTCTTACAGAATGCAATTGGCATTACCGGCTTTGCAGTTTTATTAGTTCAGTTCTCACCTTGGATTATTGTCTTATTGGTGATTGCGGCAATGCCTGGTTTTATTGCTGAGACATATTTTTCAAATCAGGCGTTTGGTTTGTTTCGCTGGCGCTCACCCGAGGCGCGGGAACAAAATTATTTAGAAACTCTTATTGCACGCGAAGATAATGTTAAAGAGATAAAGTTATTTGGCTTGAGTAAATTATTTACTAATCGTTACACTGCTATTTTTAAAAAGCTCTATAAAGAAGACCGCAGTCTCACTATTCGTCGCGATAGTTGGGGTCTCGTTATGGATGTATTTGCGAGTATTGTTTTTTATGGTGCATTTGCATGGGTGATCATTTCAACCGTTCTAGGTCAGACGACTATTGGTGAGATGACTATGTATTTAATGGTATTTAAACAAGGTCAGACAGCCATTAAAGCAAGTTTAAGTGCGATAAGTGGCATGTATGAGGATAATCTCTATCTATCGAATCTTTATGAATTTCTTGACCAGCCTGCACTAGAGCGCACGGGAACTGTTAAAGAAGGCGCCATTGCAAATGATGGTATTCGCTTCGAAAATGTGACTTTTTATTACGATATTTACACTGGCGTTAGTGGCGAATCTAATCAAAATGCACAGCCCGCATTATATAATGTATCTTTTCATATTGCCCCTGGAGCCAGTTTGGCTATTGTTGGAGAAAATGGCTCGGGTAAAACGACCTTAATTAAGCTGCTTACGCGGTTGTACACCCCTACAAGTGGGCGTATTTTGCTAGATGGAACTGATTTACAAGAATGGGATAGTGAAGCTTTACATCAACAAATGGGGGTGATATTTCAAGATTTTATACGCTATCAATTATTGGTGGGTGAAAATATTGGTGTTGGACGAGTTGAACAAATTGATGATCAGGTACTTTGGCGAGAAGCTGCTCAAAAAGGCCGAGCCGAAAAATTTATTGCAGATTTACCAAAGGCTTATCAAACTCAGCTCGGACGTTGGTTTAAAAATGGAATTGAGCTCTCGGGCGGGCAGTGGCAAAAGATGGCGTTGGCGCGGGCATTTATGCGAAAAGACGCGCGCATACTAATCTTAGATGAACCGACAGCGGCAATGGATGCTCAGGCTGAGGCTGATATATTTAACGAATTTAACGCTAATATGGTCGATAAAATTACCATTCTAATTTCTCATCGCTTTTCTACCGTGCGCACAGCTAATTCGATTATTGTTATGGATAAAGGTTGTGTGCTTGAGATGGGTTCACATCAACAACTATTGGTAAAAAAAGGCATTTATGCACGTTTGTTTGAATTGCAGGCGAAAGGCTATCAGTAATGAAAAAAGACAATAATTGATATCAGGGAAGATATTTTTATAACAATATGACCCATTGTTTGGGCCATATAAAAATATAAAGCTACGCAATTTTTAAGAATATTCGTAAATCAGTTAAGTTTTGCTTTAAGTAAGCTGCTGATTTTACCAATGTCGGCTCGACCTTGAAGTTTGGGCTTAAGAATAGCCATAACTTCGCCCATGGCTTTCATCCCTGTTGTTTCAACTTGATCAAGCGCATCTTCGATCATCTGGCTAATCTCTTCGGGAGTAAGTGCTAGAGGTGAAAATTCGCCAATAACGCCAATTTCAAAGGTTTCTTGGTCGGCAAGTTCTTGGCGATCTGCCGCTTCGTATTGTTTAACAGAATCTCTACGCTGCTTAATCATTTTATCCAAAACAGCTAATACGCGGGCGTCATCTAATTCGATGCGCTCGTCAACTTCAATACGCTTAAACTCTGATTGAATCAACCGGATAACTCCAAGTCGTTGTTTTTCGCGAGCCTTCATGGCTAATTTCATCTCATCTTTAATCGTACTTTGGATTGCAGAACTCATGGCGTTTTCTTCATTAAAAGTTAAATTTCAGATGCAAAAAAGCCTTTGCAATAAGCAAAGGCGATGCGATGTTCAGATTTACGATGAGATAAAGCGCAAATTTGAACTTTATCTATATCAGTAAAAAAGATTAGTACAGGCGATGAAACTTTTTAGATTCGCGTTGTACTTTTTTAGCGTGACGCTTAACCGCTGCAGCCGCCTTACGCTTGCGAACAGTTGTTGGTTTTTCGTAATTTTCACGACGACGAATTTCAGACAAAACACCTGCTTTTTCACAAGAGCGTTTGAAACGGCGCAAAGCGATATCGAATGGCTCGTTTTCTTTTAGTTTTACAAAGGGCATGAATCTTCCTGTGCGTAGTTAATTTTTTTAATCTGCCTAGAACCTACAATTAATAGACTCCTTCAAGGGGCGCAGATTCTACACATTCGAGCTGATGACTACAAGTGATTTGCAATGCTGATTGGGCCTTTTTTGTGATTTTTAGCTGTTAAACTTGTTTTATATAAATTAAGAGAGGGTTAGCTTAGACTTTTAGATTCTTTTGAAGGGCTTCTGGTATTATATCTGCGTATGTTAGCAAGTTGTCGATCTATATGTCTGGTCGTTGAATAAAATGCTTAGTTCTTCAATAAGCTTTAGCTATAGATTATATCGCAGAACCACCTGGTATTAGCTTAATGGCATCGAAGCGTGCCTCAAATTTATTTAACCTCGGGTTACAAGAGTAGTTTAATAGTAGGATTTAAATGATAATTTTAGGTATTGAGACGTCATGTGATGAAACCGGAATCGCACTGTACGATAGTGAGCAAGGCTTAATTGGCCATGAGTTATATAGCCAAATAAAAGTTCATAGTGAATATGGCGGTGTTGTACCTGAGTTGGCCTCCCGTGATCATGTGCGCAAGTTGTTGCCTTTGTTAGATGCATTGTTAGAGCGTTGCGCGTTAAAGAAATCCGAGATTGATGGTGTTGCCTACACCCAAGGCCCCGGTCTAGTCGGTGCGCTGATGGTGGGTGCTTGTACGGGTCAAGCTCTGGCTTTTAGTTTGGGTATTCCGGCGATTGGTGTGCACCATATGGAGGGACATTTATTAGCGCCAATGCTCGAAAAAAACTCGCCAGAGTTTCCATTTGTCGCTTTATTAGTTTCAGGTGGTCATACCCAATTGGTGCGTGTCGATAGCATTGGTCAGTACAAGTTATTAGGTGAGTCTCTTGATGATGCTGCGGGCGAGGCCTTTGATAAAGCGGCCAAAATGTTGGATCTCGATTATCCTGGCGGACCAAATATTGCGCGATATGCTCTTAAAGGCAAGCCTGGTCGTTTTAAGTTTCCGCGCCCTATGGTTGATCGGCCAGGGCTTGATTTTAGCTTTAGTGGCTTAAAAACGTATACGCTCAATACGGTTGCAGAGCATGCTCAAATAGCTAATGCAGATGATATTAGCGGAGACTTTAATATCGGTTTACCCGATGAACAGACGTGTGCGGATATTGCGTATGCTTTTCAAGATGCTGTTGTCGATACCTTAGTCATTAAATGTCGCCGTGCGCTTGAGAGCGAACATTTGTCTCGCTTGATTATCGCCGGAGGCGTATCGGCCAATGAATGTTTGCGCGAACGCCTAGAACAAGCCTTGGCAAAAATAGGTGCATCTGTGTTTTATGCGCGCCATGAGTTTTGCACTGATAACGGAGCCATGATTGCTTATGCTGGTTGTCAGCGCTTATTAGCGGGTCAACGGGATGAATTAGGACTAAAGGTGAAAGCGCGTTGGTCTTTAGATGAGCTCACTGAGCTTGGAGCTGACCATGGATAAGGTCTTGGTTAAGCAGCTTAAGCTAGAAACTATTATAGGTTTGCATCCTTGGGAGCGTGTAGTTCGGCAGCGAGTGCTTGTTGATCTTGAAATGGAAGTGGATATTGCAAAAGCCACGCTGACGGATGACCTTGAGTTTGTTGTAAATTATGCCGAGGTTTGTGAGCGTGTGACACTATTGGCCGACGCTGGTCAATTTAAATTATTAGAAACTTTTGTCGAGCGAATTGCCGAAATGATTTTAAATGATTTTGCTGTTAGTTGGGTAAGAGTCGCTGTGCATAAGACCGATGTAATGCCGCAGGTCGGCAGTGTTGGTGTACAGATTGAGCGCCCCCGATAATGCCAAAAGTCGTTATCGGTGTTGGTAGCAATAGCGACCATAAAAACAATATCAAGCAGGCTCTTGATAATTTGCAGCAAGTGTTTGGCAAACTTCTCGTCTCTCCAGTCTATAAAAGTGCGCCGAGGCCAAGTCAAATTAATGGAAAGGTCAGCTCTGCTAATGAGATCGATTATTATTTTAATTTGGTGGTAAGCGTTGAGTCGGCATTATCTGCTGAAAAAATTAAGTATTGTCTACACGCTATTGAGAAAAAACAGTTGCGCGAGCGCAATACTGGTGTCGTGACAATTGATTTGGATTTGTTATTGTATGGGAGCTGGGTGGGTCAGTTAGATGGAAATAATATTCCCCACGAAGATATAGAGCTGTGTGAATTTGTTTTGCGACCACTAGCCGATTTGCTGCCTAATGACAAACATCCTGTTAAGGGAGATTGCTATCAAAATTTATGGGGCAGCTTCAGGCCTCGATTGGCGTTGACACCTATTGCTATCGATTGATATTTGAGATGTCGAATTAGCCTAAATTATTGCCTGAGGTAATGGCCTGAAGTGTCGACTAAACAAACTCTAAAAATAAAATTGACGTTTTCTTATAAAAAAATACTTCTGCCACCATCGACCGCTAATATTTGCCCTGTGATATAGGGTGCTTGAGTGACAAAAAATAAAACGGTATTGGCGATATCTTGTGTTGTTCCCTCTCGTTCAAGGGGGACTTGATCTAATATGCGTTGCTTTTCTTTATCGGTGTGTTCAGCAGCATTCTCTGGCCACACAATAACGCCAGGCGATACGCCATTTACTCTAACAAAAGGCGCTAATTCGCGAGCTAAAGCTTTTGTAAGCATGGCGCTGCCCGCTTTTGCAATGGTGTAAGGACTGTATTCTGGTAAAGGATAATTGGCGTGAATATCAACAATATTAACAATCGAGCCCCGCTGTTTTTTTAGCTCTGACGCCAGCGCTTGCGAGAGAAAAAACGCTGCTTTTGTATTACTGTCGAGCAGGTCGGACCATTGCTCTTCGGTGACCTCACCAAAAGGCGTGGGGTAATAGCTAGAGGCGTTATTAATTAATGTATCTAGACGGCCCCAATATTGAGCAGCATTTACGGCTAGTTCGCGCACTTGAGCGATATCTTTTAAGTCGGCACAAAAGCTTATCGCTGAATTATCTCTAATATCGTTTAGTTGTTGTGTGAGTGCGTGTGCTTCTTTTTGTGATTGTCGATAATGCAGCACAACGTTGAAGTTGTTTGCGTGCAGTTGACGGGCAGTCTCGGCACCAATGCGACGACTGCTACCAGTAATTAAAGCAACGGGATTTGTCATCATAAGGTTTTATTCTTTAATAAATAATCAATTGTTATTAACATAGGCTTCAATCCGTTCGATACGATCTTGATGAATTTTAATGCCAAGCGCAGCCCCCGTATATCCTTGTGCTATCCATTTTTGTGGATCGACTTGTTGATATTTTTCGAATAACTCTAGCCAGAATGAAGACATAGTTTCTTCTTCGCGTTCGCCCTCAAGCCAGATGACTAATTTAATAAGCTGCATAAATCTCTCTGGTTTACGAATAGCACCTGTTTGTTTAAATGTATCGTCAATACTATCGATAGAGCTCTTATCTTGTATATGCGCTAAGCTATTTTTTTGGTGAGTAGCTGCCGATATAATAGTAGCAGAATGATTTTCAGTCAGTATAGCAAAGTCGCTGAAATCATTTGGCGTGCCAAGCCTGCTGCACAGTGAGCTAATCTTTTTATCACCAAGTACATGACAGAATGCGGCAAATCTCTCTATTGGATCGACAGTTTTTTTGCTTACCCGAATAAGGTCGCTAATACACTTCTCAAATAGTTCGTTGATAATTTCAGGAAATATATCGTGCAATGCGCCACATGTTTGTAAAAATATAAAATAATATTGCGGATTTTGTTCTTGTAATGCTTTGGTTGTTTCTTGCCAAACTCGCTCTGGGACTAAATGTTTGGTCTCACCGGCTTTAACCATATCTTTAGCGAGAGATAGAGTTTCAGCTGCGACGCTAAAGCCTAGGTGATAATAGCGTGCAAGCAAGCGTGCAGTGCGCAGTATGCGGACGGGATCCTCACGAAAGGAGTTTGAAACATGTCTTAGTTTCTTTTCAGCGATATCTTTTTGACCGTGATAGGGATCAACAAATTTGCCATTATCGTCTTGAGCGATTGCGTTAATAGTAAGGTCGCGTCTGCGCAAGTCTTCTTCTAAAGTCACTGATGTATCGGTGTGAAACACAAAGCCTTTGTATCCGGGTGCTGTTTTGCGTTCGGTTCGAGCGAGGGCATACTCTTCATTAGTTTTAGGGTGTAAAAATACAGGAAAATCTTTACCTACCGGACGAAAGCCTTTTTGAAGTAACTGTTCAGGCGTTGCACCAACAACAACCCAATCTTTTTCGTGGTATGGGTAGTTAAGTAATTGGTCACGAACGGCACCGCCAACAAGATATATCTTCATAGTCGCAAATAGTAATGTATTTTATGGTTGTTAACTTAAGTGATTTATAATACGGGTATAGTTTTATAGTGGCCGTTATTGACGTTCTTGTTAAAATGCATATCAAAACTCATAGCAAGATTATAAATAGCCTCTTTAATAACTTTAATTCTGTATAGTAGCATAGGCTTAATACGAGTTTTTTGAAATTTACAATAAGAGCTTTTGACTAAGTAATGATAAATATTTTTGCCTATATAATGCTAGTTGCTATTTGGTCTACAACCCCTCTAGCTATTAAATGGAGTGCAGCTGAGCTTAGTTTCAGCGGCGGCATCTTCTGGCGTATCTTAATTTCTGCAGTGCTCGCTTTTTGCATATTAAAATTACGACGAGAGCAATTATTTTTTAGACCCAGACTATGGCGTTATTATTTTGTAGCGTCTATGAGTATAGCGCCTAATTTTTTATTAGTTTATTGGGCGTCACTTTCTATCCCGTCTGGCTTAATTGCTGTTATGTTTAGCACCACACCTTTTGTGATTGGAATAATATCTTATTTTTGGCTGGGTAATAATGTGTTCACTTTGAAGCGTGTCATCGCTTTAATTATCTCTATAATGGGTTTGGCGGTTATATTTTCTGATCAGCTGATTGTTGCCGGTGAGCAAGGCATGTATGGAATTATTGCGATGTTAGTCTCTATCTTGTCTTTTTCAGTGAGCACAACATGGATGCAAAAGGTCGGTTCAGATATCCCCATTCTACAAACAACCACTGGTGGTTTAATTTTTTCTGTGCCGCTACTCGCTTTATTTTGGTGGGTTTTTGATGGCAGCTCACCCTTAAATGTGAGTTTGCTAGGGGCTGCTTCAATTATTTATTTGGCTATTGTGGGCTCTTTAATAGGGTTTTTATTATATTATTATTTGTTACATAGAATCACCGCTTACTTAGCCTCAACGGTGGGTATGATTAGCCCTGTTTTTGCGATGAGCTTAGGAATTTTTGTAGCAGACGAGCAGGTTGGGTCACGGCTATTGATGGGTGCGCTTTTAGTATTGTTTGGCGTTGTGCTTTATCACATTAAGTTTTCTTCGCTCAGGTTTTATATGTTGAAGTAAATAATTTACGCCATCAAATTTTTAGTGTTTAGAACATTCGTTTGAGCTTATTACTTTAAGCTATCGCTTTAAAAAATTTAAAAAGATCGTTAAAACTTATTTTTACGTGCATCTGTTTTAATCTCAGCCATTAGTTAGTTAATAGAATTTTTCACAGAAAAAAACTTTCTATCCTCAAGGCGCATTGCCGTTAGCTCGCCTCCCCAAACGCAACCGGTATCGAGGGCAAAAATATTTTTCTCATGTGTTTGCCCTTTTAATGCTGCCCAGTGACCAAAAATAATATTGTCATTTTTTGCTTTTCGATTATCGATGGTAAACCAAGGGAAATATCCATCTGGCGCATCAGCTACGCTAGATTTAGTTTTTAATTCCAATTGCCCGGAGCTCGTGCAAAAGCGCATCCGCATAAAATAATTTGTAATCAATCGTATGCGATCCATGCCAGTTAAAGAGTTGCTCCAACTGTTAGGTTCATTGCCATACATGACCTTCAAAAAATCATTAATGTTATCGCCTTTTAAAATCATTTCTACTTCTTTAGCGTATGCCAAGGATTCGTTAATAGACCACTGCGGAGGTATGCCAGCATGTACCATCGTATAATTAAGTGATGAGTCACGATGAATTAGCGGTTGCATTTTTAACCAGCCAAGTAAATTGTTGCAGTCGGGAGCTGCCAGAATTTCGTCTAAGGTGTCTGAAGGTAATGATCTTTTAAAGCCTGCGGCAACGGCGAGCAAATGCAAATCGTGATTGCCAAGAACAATATTGATATG
Organism: Cellvibrionaceae bacterium; assembly: GCA_034111645.1. GTDB lineage: Bacteria > Pseudomonadota > Gammaproteobacteria > Pseudomonadales > Cellvibrionaceae > CANLBN01. The sequence continues at coordinate 33,342 of JAWUWW010000035.1, read as the reverse complement.
GTCGCGATTTTCATAGACAAAACGCAAAGTTTCAAGTGATTTTGGCCCACGATTAACGATATCGCCAGCTATCCAAAGCCTATCTTGATCGGTAGTAAAATCAAAGCTTTTTAGTAATGCTTTTAGTGGATCCAAACATCCTTGAATATCGCCTATTGCATAAGTTGCCACAATAATTTCTCGCCTATTTTTTTGTTGAATATAAATAACTAAAGCGTAAAGTCTTAATGTAGCGCCTGTTGGTTTTTTAATAAGAAAGTAGGAATGGTGACGTCAAAGTTTTCGCCACTGTCTGTTTGCATTTGATAAGAGCCTTCCATCGTCCCCGCTGACGTTTCAAGAACTGAGCCGCTGCTATAGCTGTAACTTTCCCCGGGTAAAATACGTGGTTGTTGGCCTATAACGCCTATACCTTGAACCTCTTGAATTGCATTATTTGCATCGGTAATAATCCAATGGCGACTGATTAGTTGAGCTGCTTGATCGCTCATATTTTTAATAGTGACCGTATAGCTAAATACGAAACGCTTATTGTATGGTTGAGAGTGCTGCTGCAGATAAGCTGTTTCTACAGTGATATTGATCGAGTCTGGATTGATTTGTAATAAAGGCATAATATATTTTTTGAAAATAGTTGATGGATGTGAGGTTAATTCTAAATACAGTTAAGATGATATCGATTGCTTAATGTTTAACGGTTTATCTAAATATAAAAGATTAAAGCGATAATTTATTTAATAGTTTAATCACTTTTTTAAGGCGAGCTAAATAATAGTCTAAACGCCTTTTTTATCTTCATCTTTATTTTCATCGGTTATTAGATTGCTAATATTAACATATTCTTCGAGTGTAATATTTTCTGGGCGCAAACTTATGTCAACAGGCAATGATTCTATTTGTTCTTTAGAGAGTAGCTGTTTAAGACTATTTCGAAGTGTTTTACGACGCTGTTGAAACGCAACATTAACCAGACTGCTAAAGATGGTGACGTCTTTAGCGACAAATGGCAATGTCTTAAAAGGTGTGAGTTTAACAATTGCCGAGTCAACCTTTGGCTGTGGCGTGAAGCTCTCGGGCGGAACCCCAAATAAATTTTCAACTTGGCAATAATATTGAACCATCACGCTAAGTCGCCCATAATTTTTTTCTCCGGCAATTGAGTCAATGCGTTCGACGACTTCTTTTTGCAACATGAAATGCATGTCTTCAATTTTATGTTGAAAACTCAGTAGATGAAAAATAATGGGTGTAGAAATGTTGTAGGGAAGATTGCCAACAATACGCAATGGTTTGTGAGTTGCAAGCTGAGAGAAATCAAATTTCAACGCATCTTCTTGATAAATTTTAAAGCCAGGGTACTTCGCAAATTGAGCCAATAAAATCGGAATTAAATGTTTGTCGATCTCGATAACATTTAGGCTAGGGCAGTGAGCTAACAGTGGCGCTGTAATAGCACCTTGGCCGGGGCCAATCTCAACAAGGTTGTCATCTGCTGTTGGCGCAATATTACTGACAATACGTTCGATGATATCGATATTGTTTAAAAAGTTTTGGCCAAAACGCTTCTTTGCTTGATGTTTAAAGGCTGAATTTTTCTCAGTCGGTATGGTCGATGCCATGATGATATAGTGCCTTTTTGAGCGTGAAATATGTTATCAAAGTCTTAATGCTACAAACAATTATTTGCCATTTGTTGAGCGTAAGCAATAGCTGTATTTAAACTGCCAACATCTAATTTTTTGTTATTGTCATTCTTGTCGTATGGCATGCCTGCTAGGTCTAATGCTGTACCGTGATCAACTGATGTTCTTATGATGGGTAAGCCAAGCGTAATATTTGCCGCGTTGCCAAAGCCTTTAAATTTCAAAACAGGTAAACCTTGATCATGATACATCGCCAGTACACAATCACAAGATTCGAGATGCTTGGGTGTAAATAAGGTGTCTGCGGGTAATGGCCCAATACAATTGATCTTATCGTTGGCAAGTTTTGCCAGCGTCGGGATAATAATATCGATTTCTTCTCGCCCTATATGTCCACCTTCACCTGCATGAGGGTTAAGGCCGCAGACTAAAATTTTTGGTTTATTGATGCCAAATTTATAAACTAAGTCATGATGCAAAATTTTAATGACTTCTGTTAACGTGCGCTCAGTGATTGCAGCGGCAACATCTTTTAAGGGTAGGTGCGTAGTTACAAGGGCGACCTTTAAACCCTCTGTGGCTAGCATCATAACCACTCTATTGCGTTTTGTTTTCTCCGCTAAATATTCGGTATGCCCACTAAAAGGAATACCGGCATCATTGATAATACTTTTTTGAATAGGACCGGTGACCATTGCCTGTGATAACTGCTCTTGGCAACTTTCAATAGCGCGATCTAGGCATTCCAATACATATTCAGCGTTAGTTTTATTGAGTATGCCAGCAATGGCTGGTGCGGCTAATGGGACAGGTACAATAGCAAGTTCATGTGCTGCCAGTGCTTTAGGCTCTGCATTAAGATCAATATATCTTAATGTAATAGGCAGCTTTAATTGTTGAGCGCGGGCCAGAATTAGTTCGGGGTCAGCAAACACAGTCAGCTCATAGTCATTTGCTTTTTGTGCATGAATGATGGCTAGGTCTGGGCCAATGCCGGCTGGCTCGCCGGGAGTATATGCAAGCCGCTTAATGCCTTTGTTGGATTGTGACGGCTGCTTAGTTGGTGATGTCGATGATTTGCCCGACATTAAATAAGTACTTCAATGTAAGCTTCTTCACGTAATTCTTTAATCCATTGTTGCAGTTCATCTTGGAAGCGCCGCTGGCGCAAAATGCTGACTACCTGATTACGTTTAACGACATCAAACATGTCCTCTACTCGTGTCGCTTCTACTGTTAAAATATGCCAGCCAAAGTCTGAACGAAATGGTTCACTGATGTCTCCAATTGCCGTTGCTTGCATGACTTTTTCAAAAGCGGGTACAAACTGGCCAGGACGTGACCAGTTCAGATCACCTCCAGATTGCTTGCTGCCAATATCTTCAGAGTATTCGCGTGCGAGCTCTTTAAAATCACCGCCGTCTACTATTTTTTGGTAGATGGTATCGGCTTTTGCTTTTGCTTCTTTATCCGTAAACAAAGGGCTTGGCTTGATAAGAATGTGTCGAACCTTATATTGTTTAATCATAATTGGCTCAACACCGCCGCGCTCAATTAATTTAAGAATATGAATACCCGCGTTACTTCGAAACGGTGCAGTTACTTGATTCGGCTTTAGGGTGCTCACTTGTTCCACAAATAAATCCGGCAATTGCTCTTTGGCGCGCCAACCAAGGTTTCCGCCTTTGTTAGCGTTTGGCCCCTTAGAGTACTTAATGGCTAGGTTTTCAAAGCTTGCGTCGGTCTCATTTAGCATTCTGATGATTTCTTGGGCTTTTTTAATACTCTTTGAATCTCCATTATCGTCAAAGGGTAGCAAGATGTGTAACAGGCGAAAGCGAACCTTGAGCCATTCATGACCCGCTGCGGAGGCAAGGTATTCGTCAATTTCGCGATCCGTTACTTGAATACGATTATTAATATTGCCCTCTTGTACGCGCTGTAAAGCAATCGATTCGGCAATCGATTTGCGCAATGTTTTCTCGGTTAAGTGTTCGCGAAACAAGTAATTTTCAAAGCTTATATTTTCTGCTTGTGCGCGTGATTTTATTTCGTCGATGCGGTTTTGAATATCTTCTTGGGAAACTCTTAAATTAACGCGCTCAGCAATTCTTAGCTGAAGTTTTTCAGTGATGAGTTGATCAAGCACCTCTTTTTTGATGTTATCGTTAATCACGATGTTGGGTTGTTTACGGGAAAGGTGCTCGATGCGTTGGTCGAGCTCGCTACGTAATATAACGTCGTCCTCTACAACCGCAACGGTGCTGTCTAATGCCTCATAGGCCTGTGAGATATTGATAAGGCATAGCGAAGTAGTGATTAATAAAAATCGTAAGAATATTTTAATGCTAGGCATATTAATTATTTCTGTGAATTCCTGTTATTTCTAAAGTTGGTGCTTATGTTGTTGATTTCAAGTCATTATATAATGGTGAGGAACAAGCTTTTTATTGATTATAAATAGCTTGCCACTCTAAAAAACCATCAATATTGTCTGTGAATAAAGCATCGAGCTGTTTGCTATTGCCGCCCAGACCTTTGAGATGAATCTGAATAAAAATTTGTTCGTCATAGGCTAAATCTTGATCGGCTATGGTATTCACTAATGCTGTATCTAGCTGACGCCTGAAACCAAACCTCAATCGATAACAACAAGCATTATATTCGACTGCGCCAACACTATCGAGTTCCCGTCTAAGTAAGGTATCGTAAGCGGTATAGGCAAGTAAGTGCCAGCGGTCGCTGCCCAACGGAGTAATAAAGGCGGCATCCACTTGTCTCACGCTATTAATATTGGTTGCGTCACGTACAAAGCGATAATTAATGTTAAATATATGTTTAGTCGCATTTTGATAACGTACGCCTATGTTACCAGTGTCAACTTCATTATTTTTATCGTTATATAATACATCGCTACTGATTCGCCAATATTGACTGGGATTAGCCGTGATTTGGGCTGCGATATCAGAGCGCCTGTCAGTTTGCTCTATATTAGAGAGAGTCACTTGCCGATCATCAAAATAAGTGATTTGTCCAAGGCTTGCGCTAAACCATTCGCGGCCCGATTGATTACCAAAAAAACGAGTGGTTAAGCCAATGGCTAATTGGTTGGCATCATCGATGCGGTCGCCACCGGCAAAGCGCGTGTCGCGAAATAGCTGATTGTAGCTAAACGTTAATTCAGATGTGTCAAAATCTATGTCTTGGCCATCAGTGGTCACATTAAACAATTCGTCATGGCTCTCGAATCCGCTGTAAAAATAAAATAAGCGCGGCTCAAAAGTTTGTACGTGGCTGCCACCGTCGCGTTCAAAAAATAGCCCGCCATCAATACTTGCCTGAGCGACAGTAATGTCAGGTGAACTCTCGGCATCAGCGACAAAGCTATTGGATTTTAACTGATATTGTAAATGTTTGAGCGCAATAGCAGGTCTTAAAAATCCCGCTTCGGGCTCGAAGTTCCAGGTAACTTTGTAGTCAGCTTTGAGCCTGTCGCCTGTAGGTCTTGAATTATTGATTGTCGTACTGGGGCTGCTATTTTCATTATCAAAGCGCACCCATGCATGGTTGAGGTCAACGGCAAGATAGCTATTCGTTTTTTCTAAAAATTGATAAGTGCCATCGGCAGACAAGGCAGGCAGCTGACGAAAGGGTTGGACAATAGTCTCATCTAATATTTGATAGCTAATCCCATCTAGCCCAAGGCGCCAATTTGGAAGTTGATAGCTTGTTGAAATACGCTGGTTTAAAAAGTTATCATCTTGGGCGTTAGAGGTTTGGCTATCAAAATCTCTAAAATAATCTATATCACTGACTTTCGTGTAATCAATGTTGGTTGACCAGGGTTGATTGCTACCACCCACTTGATTGAGATTAAATAGCCATCGATCTTGACCTGCAAAGGGCGCAGCTTCTGCTTGAGTAATTGCGCCATTGTTGATGAGTGTTTGGTCATCAGTATCTATATCACTTTTATCGTCGCTTAAAAAAGCAGTATTAACCTCAGTGGCAAATAAACGACTTAAATGACGAAAATTACCCTCGTAGAGTATGCCGTGTGCATCTACAATATGAGGTGTAAAGATTAAGTCATAATTTGGCGCTAAATTAAAATAGTAAGGAGTTGAAATATTCACCCCACCATTATCGTCAAAACTGAAGTTAGGCGCTAAAAACCCCGATAAGCGCTGGTCGCTAATAGGGAAACGGAAGTAAGGAAAATAGAAAACAGGAATGTCTTTAATATACAGGCGAACATTTTTTGCAACACCCTGTTGAGCGATCGGGTCTAGTGTAATCTGGCTACCTTTTAATGACCAAGTATTGTTGCCCGGCTCGCATTGGGTGAATGTTGCTGAAGTTAACTGAAGCTTACTGTCAGCTGCTCTATAGATTCGAGCGGCTGTTCCTCGCAAAGATTCAGCTTGAAGTGCATAGGTGGCCTCATTAATTTCTAAGGTATTTTCATTTTGATTGACCGTTGCGTCACTTCCGAGCACTAATAGACCGGGTTCGCGCAGCTCTAGCTGTCCGTCCATTACGATCACGCCAGTGCCCTGATTAATCTGTGCTTTATCGGCTTTGATTTGACGATAACCTTGCGTCACCACGACATCACCAATGAGGATAACTTGATTAGTGCTGCCACTTGCAGAGTCGACTGAGGAGCTAGCAGATGAACTTTTGTTTTCAAAAACTCGCGAAGATTGAGCGGTTGCACGAATTGGTGCATCTTTAGGATCGAGTGTTGCCTCGTCATCATCTCGCAAAGGTGCCATATAGGCACCACAACTACCTGGTGCTAAGGCTTCTCTTTGTGATTTTGTGAGGGCTGACAGAGGGACCCAATCGAGCGTTTGTGTAAGTATTGTATAAGAATTATTGGATGAGGAAAGTGCATTAACTACTGGATTAAGTTGTACCTCAGAGGTTGCGCTGTCAAGTTTTGGTGTATCGCTAGCGAATGCGCTTAGACTAACGCTTGTCAAGCTGAGGGTTAGAGCGATGACTTTAACGATAATTTTAGGACTTGTGGCTTTTAAAGAATTATTATTATTAAATAAAGTTTGCATGAAACGCTATAACCAATAGATGCACAAAGTGCTTTTGGGAGAATTTTTCATCGTCGATTTTTGACAAGTCTGCAATTATGTCTGCAATAATTGTATTAAAAAGCCATTATATTCTTGGCTAAAGGATAGTTGTCAACTTTAAGGCAAGTAATTCTACTTCAAAACGTGACAAATGTGGTGGGGTTTGTCATTCTGCAAACCATTAAATTTACAACCTATAAAAAAATGCATGGAGTCCGGTGCAAATGCAAAAAACATCTCAATTAGAAAAATGGATCATCGAACAGTTAACGCTAAATGAGAATATTAAAGCTCATCAACCATTAAGTTTGACAATGCTTAATGGCGATGCGGGTTTAAGGCAATATTTTCGAGTTAATACACAACCATCGTTATTAGCTGTGTGTGCGCCTGTCGGTGCGGGTATGAGCGAGAATGCTTGCCACTTTGCTAAGCTATCGGAGGTTTTACGCAAAGAAGGTGTGCCAACGCCGCAAATCATTGCCTGTAATGATGAGCATAATTTTCTATTAATAGAAGACTTTGGCGATCATGCTTTTTTGTCTGTTTTAAATGAAGACAGCGTTGATCTTCTTTACAGTGAAGCATCTATGGTGTTGCTCCGAATGCAGCAAATTAAGCCTAAAACACTTAGTTCGGCGGGTGTGAATTTGCCATCTTACGATAAAGCATTATTGCGAAAAGAACTTGAGCTCTTTAGTGAATGGTTTGTTGAAAAGCACTTGGGTAAGGCTTTAAGCGATAGCGAGCACACACTTTTAGTCGATACTTTTAATTTTTTAGAGTCCCAAGCGCAAGCGCAGCCTCAGGTATTAGTACATCGCGATTACCATTCTAGAAATATTATGTATCGCGAAGGCGGTGCTCCAGGAGTCATTGATTTTCAAGACGCTGTTTGGGGACCAATAACTTATGACTTAGTTTCTCTGTTGCGTGATTGCTATATAAAATGGACCGAAGAGCAGATAAAACGTTGGTTAATAAGCTACGGAAATTTAGCAATTGAACTCGGACTTATGGGCGCAATAGACGTTGATAAGTGGCAGCGTTGGTTTGATACGATGGGCTTACAACGGCATATTAAAGTCTTAGGCGTTTTTGCACGTCTTGCTATCCGTGATAATAAGTCTAATTATCTCAAGGATTTAGCGTTGACATGGCGTTATGTTGTGTCAATTGCTGAACACTATCCCGAGATGCGGGCTTTTTCGCAGTGGTGCGAAAGCGAACTTCTACCCTTGGTAAAACAACAATCTTGGTATCGTGAAGAAGATCCAGCAAATGCTATCGGTGGCGATTTAAAAAATGCAGAGGAAGGTTGCATTTGAAAGCCATGATTTTAGCAGCGGGTCGTGGCGAGAGAATGCGACCCTTAACTGATTCTACGCCAAAGCCATTATTGCTTGTCGGTGGACGGCCTTTAATTGAATACCATCTGCTGCGTCTAGCTCACGCTGGTATAAAAGATGTCGTTATCAATACATCTTACTTGGGGTATAAAATTCAAGCGCATTTGGGTAATAGTTTTAGTATATCTGATGTCGATTTCGTTAAGAGGGCTAAGCAAGCCAAAATTAACTTAGACGTTGCCCATAAAGAAATCGCTAAAGAATATAGCTTGTCTATTGCCTATTCCGAAGAGCCCGAGCCATTAGAAACTGCGGGTGCAATTGTGCGCGCTTTGGGGCTGTTGGGCGAAGAGCCTTTTTTATTGATAAATGGTGATGTATGGACAGATTATCCTTTTAAATCACTTATAGACCATTATTCTAATGTTGGTGACTCTGATTCTGCGGATGACTTCAACAATAATCCTTCTCAGGTTTTAGCTCACCTTGTTTTAGTCAACAATCCCCAACATAATGTCGCGGGCGATTTTTCAATAGCCGATGAAGATGGCGATGAATTATTATCAGACGGGTTACGAGAGTCGTCAGTCATGGCCTATTTGACAGAAAAGCATATCAATACTAAAGCCTATACTTTTAGTGGTATCAGTGTAATAAACCCAAAGTTTGTGAGTGAGTATCCCCAAAAAAGAGAAAAATTTCCTTTAGCCGAAATCTTTCATTTTGGGATTAGTCGAAAGCAAATTAGCGCCGAGTTATATGTGGGTCAGTGGCAAGATATAGGGACTATTGAGCGTCTTCAAGCTCTTGATGGTGACTTAAACAGAGAATCATTAAGCCGATGAATGAAAGCGACAACTTGAATATAGTATTAATTATAGGAAGCTCGCCGGATGCCCTTCGCGCTAAGGCTTGGTCGAGCAGGCGATTTAGCAATATCGTGGTCATGAATAATGCGTGGAATATTCGCAATGATTGGGATTATCTTGTCTATCCCGAGGATTTCCCCAATGAACGTCGACCAAAGTCACTAAATAAGTCTCAATCTATTGTCGAGTACACCGAATATGTGCCTGCCCAAAATGAGTTTGGGGGTGTTGTTTATATTGGTGGGACGATGGCTTTCACGACAGCTTATTGGGCTTTAAACGCACTTAATCCTGATATTCTAGCCTTTGTAGGCTGTGATATGGTTTATCCTGCCAATAGTCAGACCCATTTTTATGGGCAGGGCGCAGCAGATCCCCTGCGCGATGATATTACTCTACAGAGTCTCGAGGCAAAATCTATTCGTCTACAAGCACATGCGCTTGAGAAAAATTGTTACTGTATTAATTTAACCTCGCTAGAGCAGTCCAGATTAGTGTATCCGATTCTATCTGAAGAAGAATTTTTTGGTGATAATCTGCAAGCGGTTATTGCAAAGGCCGTTAATGAAATTGATGATAGCTATCACCGTGAAAAAATTTCTGCCGTTAAGTCTCAAGAAAAAAAGCTTAATTATTTAGTTGAAAGCGGAGATTATTGGCATTACCTCGATCATTTAGATGCCAACAAACTTCAACAAATAGACCATCAGTGGTTATCTGTTGTTAGTTAATCAATTAATAACTACAAATTTCAGCAAACTGCCACCTTATCTCATCAATAATCACGCTCATCGCCCAGCATTTGCTATAGTTAGAGGATTAGCTAGTGGTTAAGTCTAAGCATCGATAAATATAAAGTAGATATTTTTTAGCGTTGCTCTTAATTGTGTAATCTCTGGATTATGAGTTGTTTTTATAAGTTGTTTTGAGAACGGTTTTTAAGAGCCTTGCTGCAAGTATTGGGTTTAATAAATTAAGTGTAAGACTTGTAGTTTAATAGGTGAAGTTTAATAGGTGTGGTTTGATAGGTTTGGCTTAATAGGTTTATTTTTATGAGTTTACAGCGCCGCTTAATGTTGGCTATTTCATTGTTATTGATTGGATTGTTGGCCGCTAACATGTTTGTTACTGTCTACAATGCAAGACAGAATATCTATCAGCAATTAGAAGTACATGCACAAGACACAGCAACCTCATTAGGATTTAGTATCTCTCAGGCGGCTCTTGCAAAAGATGTTGCTCAGGTGACTTTAATGATCGATGTGATTTTTGATCGCGGCTATTATCGGCGTATTGTTTATCGTAATCTTGAGGGTGAAGATATCGTCAGTAGAGAGGCTCCGCGAGGCATTGAAGAAGTTCCTTTATGGTTTACTCGTTGGGTGCATATTCCTGAGCCTAGCGGCAGTGCAGTGGTCTCATCGGGTTGGTATCAGTTAGGTGAGGTTACAGTTATTAGTCACTCGGGCTTCGCTTACCGGGATATATGGCGCTCATTTAAAGAGCAGTTAGGTTTGTTTTTATTCAGCATTGTATTTTGTTATGGTCTGTTAGGCGCAGGCTTAAAATTTATTTTACGTCCACTAAGACAAATAGAAGATCAGGCAGAAGCAGTTTATCGTCGCGAATTTATTCAATTCCCTCTCCCTAAAATACCAGAGCTAAAACGCGTCGCAATTGCGATGAATCGTATGTCTGCAAAAGTAAAAACGATGTTTAGCCATCAGGTTGAACTCAACGATAGATTACACCAACGACTGTGTACGGATGATGTGACGGGGTTAGCTAATCGTTATGATTTTGATGAGCGTCTGCAGTCATATATTAAGTCTGAGCGAACAGATAATGTGGGTATGTTAATGCTTATGCAAGTTGGTGATTTACAGACAATTAATGTTAAAGGCGGCCGTGCGCAAGGCGATGCATATTTAAAAGCAATTGCAACTTATCTAAAAGACAGCTTAATAGAATATCCCGGTGCAATGAGCTCAAGACATAGCGGTGCTGATTTTGCGGTTTTTATTCCCTCGATCACCATGCAAGAAAGCAAGCAAATAATGGAGCAATTTTATAACCATCTTCAAGCCATGGAATGGATCCAAACGATGGAATGGAATACTGAACATATACAATCGATTTATTTAGGCGTTGTATATGCTAGCGATTTAAGTGAGCAAGTTGGTAGGCAAAAAATTAGTTTAATGGTCGCTGCTGATACGGCCCTAAGTCAGGCGCGAAATGATCAGCAAGGTGGTTATCATTGGCAGCTACTGACAGAAGATTCTGAGTCTGCGATGTTAAGTCCGAGTGATTGGTCGGTATTGATTAAGGAGGCCTTGGCGCAGCAAGCCTTTGACTTTAAATATCAGCCTATATGGCGAGTGGTAAATACAAGTTCGCCCTATCAAAAGGTATTAATGTTTAATGAACTACTTACTCATTTATCATTAAATGATAAGGATTATTCCGCCAGTGTATTTATGCCAATGGCAATGCGCCTACAGTTAATGCCAGAGCTTGATCGTCAAGTGATTGATGCTATTTTCAACTTAAAGAATATTAGTGATGGCGAACTCTGCATTAATATATCAATTGCAGCGTTAAAAGATGAAGATTTTATAAAATCTGTAGAAGCGCACTTAGTTAAGAATCCAACCTTGGCAGCAAGGATTATCTTTGAGTTGCCTGCAAACAGCTTATCCCGTATCGAGACAGCTGTACGTGAATTTGCACAGATGGTGAAGCGTTATAATGCAAAGCTATCGCTGCATCATTTTGGACGTGGAACCGCTGAATTTGCTTTTATGCAAAGTTTACCGCTCGATTATTTAAAGATAGATCGCTACTTTATTCAAACAATTATGGATGATCTTGATGCGCAGTTTTTTGTACGCTCCTTAGTGACAATTGCCCAAAGCTGCGATGTGATTGTATTAGCGGAGGGTGTAGAAACAGAAGCTCAGTGGCATAAATTAATCGAACTAGGCATTCAAGGTGGCCAAGGTTATTGGTTAGGGCGGCCTCAATCTGAGCCTTTACAGAGCTAAGTTATCGATACAAGATACCGTCTTAAGATAAATTTTTTTAACAACGAACGCGAATACCAATAAAGGACTCGGTTAACTTGAGAGCAAATAAAGAGTAGACTGTGATTTTATAATTCTTGATTAGCCAAAGACCTTTGGATACGTATTTATGAGTTTAGCAACGATTAAAACTAAATTTTTCGGACTTTTTAAGCGCGGAAGTGGTAAAGCTAGTGCCGGTATTTCAGCTAGCGCTAAAGATTACTTTTCTGATTGGAAGCGGACTATAGCAGAAGGCTCCCTTGTCATTCGCTTAGCTTTTGGAACATTGGTCTTATATGCCGTATTAGTTATCGTACTGGGGTTTTATTATAGTCAAGAACCCGATGTGCTTTTATGGCAAAACGACTTTGATTCAACCTCAATATTAACATCTCCTGTAGTCCCAGAAGTAACCGGTAGTGTCACTACTGCAAGTTTAATAGTGGTGGCGGATACATTGCTAAGTAAACCGGGAGGCTATCTAAGTAACGATATTTTTCCTCCCGGTATTTTTCTAGATAATATTCCTAATTGGGAATTTGGAGTACTAGTTCAAGTACGAGATTTAAGTAAAGCTTTTCGTGAGGTTTTTAGTCGCTCTCAATCGCAATCAACAGAAGATCGAGACCTTGTTGTTGCCGAGCCGCGATTAAATTTTGATAGTGAAAGTTGGATTCTACCGTCAACAGAATCTGTTTATCGAGAAGCTATCCAAAAACTCAATGCTTATCATGCTCGCCTAGTTGACCCAACAAAATCGGGGGCACAATTTTATGCGCGTACCGATAATCTTGAGTTTTGGCTCGGTAGTGTCGAAAAACGTCTTGGAAGTTTATCTCAGCGTTTAAGTGCAAGTGTAGGACAGCGCCGCTTAAATACAGACCTAGCGGGTCAAGCTGATGCGACACAATCTACACCTTCTGCAAAAGAATCCGAAATTAAAACGCCTTGGAGTGAAATAGACGATGTGTTTTATGAAGCTCGAGGTACTACTTGGGCATTGATTCATTTTCTAAAAGCCGTCGAGGAAGATTTTGCTGAAGTACTGAAGAAAAAAAATGCTACTGTCAGTTTAAAACAAATTATTAGAGAGCTAGAAGCAACTCAGGAGAGCGTATTTAGCCCAATGATTTTAAACGGTAGTGGATTTGGCTTGATTGCTAACCACTCCTTGGTAATGGCTTCGTATATATCAAGAGCGCACGCAGCAATTATCGATTTGCGAGAACTATTAAAGCAAGGTTAATAGTACTTAATTTTGCTATTGATTGGTGTAAATCAATTAGGAAATTAGTTGATTGAGTCGTAAAGATAATGGCTTAAAATAACAGTGTCAATTAGTTACTTGAATTGACAGTAAAAATTATTAAAGCGACATTACTAATTCAGAATTTTCAATTTGTTTAAGTAATTAATGGTTCTTTACTTTTCGTGCTAAATTAATGGTGCGAAATTAAACCCTATCCTTTTTCATCTTTAATTTTAAATATCAAAAAAAAGATAATAATATTGCAAACACGAATATAATTATTTTTTAACTATGTAGTTAAAATTTGTTGAGTTGCTAACGTTGCTTATCCACAAAAAATTACGACAACTAAATATTAATAAATGATAAATAAGAATGATCAAAATATAATTCTCTCTTCGGTTAAGCGTAAAGCTTGTGTTTTTGTGTATACCCTCTGTGTTAATTTTTTTCTCGTCAGTTTAGCTCATGCAGAAACAAGTTGGTGGACGAGTAGCCTTTATCTCGATGATGATCTTTTTTCGAATACCGATGATGGTTATACCAATGGCATTCGTTTCAGTGCTGTATCTCCGGATTTGAGTGACTTTGAGGAAGATCCTGCTTTACCTTCTTGGCTGCGTTCTATAAATCACAGTTTACGTTTTATTCGTAGAGAAGAATTTGATTTACAGCGTAATATGGTTGTAACGCTTGGGCAGCAAATGTATACCCCAAGCGATCGTTATATTAATAGAACTGATGTAGTTAAAGAGGACCGCCCCTATGCGGGTTGGCTTTATTTGGGTTTTGGATATCAAGTCAGTAACTTTAATCGCCTAGATACGACGGTTTTAAATATTGGCGTAGTAGGGCCATCGTCTCGAGCAAAAGAAAGTCAAGATATAATTCACGATGTGCGCGGTTTTGATAAGTTTCAAGGGTGGAATAATCAATTAAAAGATGAATTAGGTTTGCAATGGTTGTATGCGCGCAGAAATAAATTCTCTCAATCTATCGATGTTGGTAAATTAGGTTACGATATAATTACTCAATGGGGAGGTAGCTTAGGTAATGTAGCGACTTATGTCGAGACAGGCGCAGAATTTCGTTTTGGTTGGCTTTTGCCAAAAGATTTTGGCACCTCTTCAGCGAGTCCAGGTGGTGATAATAGTTCCCCCGGATCAAGTTTCGATAGTCGCATAAGAAATGTTTTTTTTGGTGGCTTACATAGTTTTGTAGCCATAAATGGCCGTTGGGTTTTGCGAGATATTACGCTTGACGGTAATACATTTTCTGATAGCCACAGTGTTGATAAAGAACCGCTGGTAGGATATGCAACGTTAGGTCTGGCGATGACAATATACCAATGGAAAATAAGTTTCAGCCGCCAATTTGTCAGTAACGAATTTAAATTACAAGAAAAATCAAAAGGATATGGTTCGGTTTCTATTTCTTATACCTATACTTTTTAAGCAGCTATTACTTGAAAATTAGATTATTTAAAGACTGGAGTTTAGAGAAAAAACATCCATCAAAATATAAGCCGATGCTATTTTTACCTCTATGCCAATAAAAGGCTTTATTTTAACGCGACAGCGTCGCGATACAGGTGATGCTTGTGAGTTAGAAATTTGGCTCTCTAGTGATCAAGGTCCTGTCAGATTAATTGTACCGGATCAATATCCTGTATTTTTTTTTCGAGCGGCTGATATTGAACCTGTAAAAATAATTCTTCAGCAATTCTTAACCGCTAAATATAAATCTGTTAATTTAAAAAATAATAATAACGAAGCTATTATGGCTTTGTATTGTTCAGGTGAGCGGCAGTTGCGCTCCATCGTCAAATTATTTTCAGAAAAAAACATAAGCTGCTGGGAAAGCGATATAAAACTGACAGATCGTTTTTTAATGGAGCGCTTTGTTACTTCTAGCTTAATATGCGAATCTACAAATTCGTCTCCTGCTAAATCATTTCAAACGCTTAGATCTACCAAAATAACTCCCTGTTATTATCAGCCCGATTTTACGGTTATCTCCCTTGATATAGAAACATCAATGGATGCTACAAATTTGTATTCTATCGCTGTTTATAATGAAAATAATTCTATCGTATTTATGGTGGATGAAACCTATAGATCGCCTGAAAGTAAAAATATTAAAACGGATGCTGGTATAGATCTTACACTCATAGTATGTCCATCTGAGAGCTATTGCTTACAACAGTTTTTAAAATATTTTTCCAGTATTGATCCCGATATTATTATTGGTTGGCACGTAGTTCAGTTTGATCTGTGGATATTAGAAAAAATATGCCAGAAAAATAATATTAATTTTTTATTGGGGCGCGCTGGACAGAAAATTAGTTGGCAAGAAGATAGTCAGCATGAAGGAAGACATTATGCGCAAGTTCCAGGTCGCATTGTGTTAGATGGTATTGAGCTGTTACGCACGGCTTTTTATAATTTTGAGCGCTTTTCTTTACAGTTTGTATCTAATGAATTGTTGGGGGAAAGTAAGTTATTAAATGAAGACACGCGTGGCAAAGATATAGGCGATTTATTTTTAACAAATAAATTAGAATTAGCCGCTTACAATTTGCAAGATTGCAAGTTAGTGTGGGCAATTTTTGAGAAAACTAACTTGCTTGATTTTGCGATTGAACGCGCGCGACTAACAGGCTTGCCTATGGACAGGGTCGGAGGATCTGTTGCAAGTTTCGATTATGCATACTTACCGCGCCTACATCGATCTGGTTATATCGCCCCAAATTTAGGCGATCTTGAATCTGAGATAATAAGTCCAGGCGGCTATGTTATGAATTCTAAACCAGGATTGTATCGTCATGTTTTGGTATTAGATTTTAAAAGCTTGTATCCGAGTATTATTCGGACTTTTAAAATAGACCCTTATGCATACTGGGTAGCACAGCACCAAGAGTTAACTAGTGAAGCAGTTGTAGAGGGTTTCAATCAGGCTAAGTTTTCAATAAGAGATAATATCTTACCAGGTATTATTGACGAATTATGGATGTCTAGAGATGATGCAAAGGCAAATAATAATAAGCCATTATCACAAGCTATAAAAATTATTATGAACTCTTTTTATGGGGTATTGGGCTCAACTGGCTGTCGTTTTTATGATCCTCGAGTATGTAGTTCAATTACTTTACGAGGGCATGAGATTCTTCAGCGTACACGCGATTGGATTATCTCGCAGGGATATGATGTTATTTATGGAGATACCGACTCTGTTTTTGTGTGGCTTGATAACGATGGTTATAATATTGATGATAGAAGTGTTGATGATAGTAAGGCACAAAAAATAGGAAAATATTTAGCAAGTGGTTTGAATGTTTGGTGGCAAGAAAATATTCGACAAGAGCATTCAGTTGAAAGTCATTTGGAAATAGAGTTTGAAACACACTACAGTATTTTTTTAATGCCAACAATTCGCGGCTCAAATATAGGCAGTAAAAAACGCTATGCAGGAATTATAAAGAACATCAAAGATATTGATGGCAAAAAAATTGAAAATGAAGAGTTAGTTTTTAAGGGGTTGGAGGCAGTGCGCACTGACTGGACAAATTTAGCCAAAGAATTTCAGCGAGTGCTTTATTTAATGATATTTAAAAGCCAGCCGTACAATGAATATATATGTCGAACGGTAAAAGAACTACTCGCAGGCCAATATGATGAGCAGTTGATTTATAAAAAAAAGTTGAAGCGAAAGTTGAACGAATACAAAAAGAGTACGCCACCACATGTTAAGGCGGCAAGAAAGCTTTATGAGTTAACGGGTGAGCTTTTAGGTCGAGGTGATACCATCTACTATATTATTACTACTAATGGTCCAGAACCCATTAGCCATAAACTGCATGCAATTGATTATCAACATTATATCGATAAGCAACTTAAACCCATTGCCGATAGTATTTTAAATTTTGTTGATGATAGTTTTGAAAGAATCGCTAATCAGCAGTTGATCTTATTATAAATAACTAAAAGCAGTGTTTTTCTTCCGGAAATTGTCCTAGCTTAACTTCATTTGCAAATCCTGCAAAGGCATCTTCAATTGTTTGATATGACGCAAGAAAATTTTTAGAAAATTTAGGTGGAGTTTCTGTGATACCTATCATATCGTTGACGACTAACACCTGTGAGTGTGTATCGGCTCCTGCACCAATGCCGATAGTAATAATATTAACCTCTTCCGATATTTTTTTTGCGAGCGTCTGTGGCACGCACTCAAGAACTAATAAGTCAGCACCAGCGTGAGCTAGGTCGGTCGCATCATTAAAAATTTGTGTCGCCTGCTTATCATCTCTACCCTGTACACGATAGCCTCCAAATTTATTAACCGACTGTGGTGTTAAGCCAAGATGAGCGCATACAGGTATACCGCGTTCATTAAGCATTTTTACTGTATCTACAAGCCATTTTCCGCCCTCTAGCTTTACCATGTGGGCTCCAGCTTGCATGAGTTTTGCTGCATTTTCCATTGCTTGTGAAGGTGTTGCATAAGCCATAAACGGCATATCGCTCATAATAAATGACTTTTTGTTTCCTCGTGCGACAGCCGCAGTATGATAAACCATATGTTCTATGGTCACAGGTAGTGTGCTCGTATGGCCCTGAACAGTCATACCAAGACTGTCCCCAATAAGAACTATATCAATACCTGCTTTCTCAGCAATAGCAGCCATGGGTGCATCGTATAGCGCAATGCACGAAATTTTATGACCATCTTTTTTATAACGATGCAAGTTATTGAGCGTAATTGTTTTTTCTAGTGCTGGATTGTGCGCGCTCATAAATACCTATCTCGTTTAATATGTTGTGGAAAATATTCTTGGTTTAAATTAAGTTTTTGCAATATCTGCAGTAATAAATTCTGTTGTTGTATTTAACAACGATTAATTAAAAATATTCTTTAGGACTATATTTGTAAATATATTTACAGCTACTGTAATAAATATATAAATTTGTCAGTATTTTGATAGCTAGCTTACAATAAAGTCGACGTGGGATTGTAGTAATGACGGCCTTTTTTGATAGTAAGAATATAGTCAACTAATTGTTGGTAGGACTCTTCACGGTTAACCCAATCTATTTCATTTGCATTGACAATTAGCAATGGTGATTCATCATAAAAATGGAAGAAACTGATGTAGGCATCATTAAGTGTTTCAAGATAACTTGCATCAATAGCCCTTTCAGCATTGATGCCTCTAAGTTTAATACGGCGCAAAAGTGTATCCGTTGACGCTTGTAAGTAAATAACAAGATCAGGCTTGGGAGCATCAATAACAAGTTGATTATAAACCTGTTGATAAATCGCCATTTCATCATTATCGAGTGTTGCTTTAGCAAATAAAGGATCTTTATCAATTAGAAAATCAGCGACGCGGACAGGTTTAAACATATCATTTTGTTTAACGTCATGAATTTGCTGTGCACGTTGAAAAAGAAAAAATAACTGAGTAGGTAAGGCATGACGTGTTTTGTCTTCATAAAAGCGTTCTAAAAAAGGATTTTTTTCTGCTTCTTCTAAAAGAGTATCATAATTAAAAGTTGTTGCTATTTTTTTCGCGAGTGTTGTTTTGCCAACACCTATAGCACCTTCGATCGCGACAAATCTAGGTAAGTTTTTATCGGTAATAGTGGTTGTAGTGGTAGTGTCCACGATCATTCCTTCTGGTTTGTTAAGCGATTATTGCAAACAAACTTATTTCTGAGCTATTTATTATAACCATAGTTTATCTAGGTTGTAATTAGTCATTCATAGCTTACAGTTTTTGCGTATTAATGATCATGCTCTGTGGATGATTTTTTTACACAAAGCGCAAACAAGTTAGAGTCTATGTATTTACTATCTTCTACATAATTGTTTTTTGGTGCCAACTATTTATTAAAAATTTAAAAGCATGCTTTGCTCATATTGCCGCTTTTTTATACCTGTCAATATTTTTTAGTAAGCTCAAATCACTGGTATCGCATCGACTTATCAATTCGTTTAGTTTGCTATTGTCGGGCAACGTAAGGTTAGGGGCAAGATCGAATAAAGGTTGCAGTACAAATCCACGTTGCGCCATTTCAGGATGGGGAATTTCTAATCTGTTGTTGTTTATTGTTTCATCGCCATAGAGCAGTATGTCTAAGTCGAGAGTGCGAGCACCCCAGCGAATATCGCGTTGGCGGCCATGTTGATTTTCTATAGTTTGCAGCTGATCAAGTAGCGCCTCAGGTGCAAGTGAAGTCTCGAGGCTGGCAACGGTATTTATGTAATCGGCCTGAACCCCGGGGCCAATAGCTTTGCTGCTGTACCAAGGGGCGCATTGCATTGATTGCGAATAAGGTAATTCTGATAGTGCAATTAATGCGCTTTTTATTTGCTCAGCAGGTTGACCAAGGTTGCTGCCTAAGCCGATGAATACAGTCGTAAAATTATTCATCGCTAGTAGGGACAGGTGTCTTTTTTTTGGGTTTGCGTCGACGCTTTTTACTGTTAGGCGTTGGCACCAATTCATCTACCATTGTATTTTGTAATTCCTCGCTGCCATGCTGGTATTGATTCCACCAGCTACCAAGATCATCTAGTTGTTCGCCGGCGACTTCACGCATTAACAAAAAATCATAACCTGCACGAAACTTGGGGTGTTCTAAAAGTCGTTGCGCGCGATTACCTTGACGATTTGGTAAGCGCCATTGTAACTCCCATATTTGTCTCATAGGAATTAAAAAACGCTTAGGAATCATAATGCGTTGTAATTGTAAGCTAATGGTTTTTTGACAGGCCTGAGAAAAAGCATCAATTTCTGAAGCCCCAGCAGCGGTTAGTTTTAAAAATTCATGATGCATGGCAGGCCATAATAATGCCGCGTAAACAAAAGCTGGTGTTACGCGTTTGTCTGTTCTGATACGTTTGTCGGTATTACTGATCATTTCTTCAATCAGTAGCGCATAACTAGGATGGTTATCCATTACTTTAAAGCTTTCAGGAAACAACTCTTCTAGCAGTCCATAATCACGCAGTAAAACATAGGTTGCCGTCGCATAACCGCTCAAAAATAGCTTCAGTATCTCTTCAAATAAACGAGCAGGAGGCACATGGGCGAGAAGGTGCGCTTGTTCACGAATAGGCTTTTGTGTGTCTGGTTCTATTTTAAAGCCAAGTTTTGCAGCAAATCGGACAGCTCGTAAAAGGCGAACGGGGTCTTCTTTGTAGCGTGTTGCAGGATCGCCAATCATCCTCAGTTGACGATTTTTAATATCGCCCATACCATTTGTATAGTCGTATACAGCCATATCTTTAGCCGAATAATAAAGCGCATTGGCTGTAAAATCTCGCCGTAGAGCATCGCTCTCAAGATCACCGTAGACATTATCGCGCAGCAATTGGCCTGTATCGGACTCTACTTGTTGGCTAGAGTCACTATTTTGTCCCCGAAAAGTCGTTACTTCTATAATTTCACGTCCAAAGCGCACATGAACAATGCGAAAGCGGCGTCCGATAATACGAGAATTACGAAACAGAGTTCTTACTTGTTCTGGGGTTGCATCGGTTGCAATATCAAAATCTTTGGGCGAGCCATCTAGTAATAGATCTCTTACCCCGCCGCCCACAAGATAACCCTGAAAACCTGCTTGATTAAGCCTAATCATAACTTTTAATGCACTTTGGCTTATATTTTTCTCAGAAATGCCATGAGTATCTTTTGATATTATGGTTGGCGTGATTTTGTTGTTAATCCTTTTAGGGGTGGTGCCTTTTTTTTGAGTTCTACTGGCCATTGATAATCTTTCGAGTAAGCGTTTAATCATAAATATTACTTGAATGCCTCGCAGCCGCCTCGCTGCCAAATAGGTGTACAAAAAAAGCTGTACAAAGGTGTTATACACAAAAGGTGTAAGTAGGCCTGTGTATTATGTTTGAATAAAGTTTGCCATAAAAGGTCGAGATGATAGATTTACAAAATTTGCTAACCTTGTTAAGTAAGAATTCTATCATGTTGTGCAGGATGTTGTAGAAATAGACGTTGATGATAACAGTTTAAAGAGACTTTATTAGCCTACTTAAGATACTTTGGCTTGAATCTTACCAAATAGATATTGATCAAAAGTCTTCTTATCGAGTATTTGTAAGAATTCTAGGTATTTGTATTCTAAGTATTGATGGCCCAGAAAGTAAAACGGGAAAGTACTTTTAAAAAAGTCTTTCCCGTGTTTGTGAACAATTATTTCCACATAGTCAATTATTTTTATTTTTATAGGCTTCCTTGCTAGTCTTGGCAAATGCCGAAACCGCTCCCCTGTTTATTAGTCATAAATCTTCTTTATTATTATTTATAGTTATTATGTAATAGTATTTATTTTTATTATCTATTGTTATTATTATAAATATATAGCATTCGCTGTGCCAGTTACAAAAAAAGCTTATTTATCAGTAATTTAGATATAATTCGTTTCCCTTATAGCTAAAACGAATAAATAGTTTGTTACTTTATGTAACGTAAGGGTAACACTAGGTTTGATAAAGGTAACAAAATATTGGTCTTTCCTCCGATCCAAAGGTCTTATTTTTATATATTAGACACTTCCTATCGCATCTTAATTATTTTCTTTCAGTTTTGGTTCATCTTATCCTGGTTAAACTACACCTAATTAATTGTAAATAAGGTTTACGCCTTCCGGAGGATATGAATCATGAATCTATTGGTTAAATATAAGATTCGCAGCGGCGAAAATAAGCCAGCAGTAATAATAGCTTTATTAGTCATTTTTTTAAGTGTTACATCTGTGGTTGCTGAAGCAAAAAATAATGATGCACATCAATTTAATGCTAAGACATATGGTCACCCTAACGTAAAGTCGCCGTTTGTTTTTCAGCAGGTTGATTATCGTCGTGGTCAAAATAATCAGTATCGATATGGTGATCATTATCGAGCCTATAAGAAAAAATACCATGGCAGTAACAATTTCCCTAACAAATATTACTACCCCCCACATCAACATAGAAATCAACACCACAATAATAACGGTCATGATGGCTATAACTACCGCCAGTACTCTCAACCTTTGAGGCGGCAGCATCTTCATTCTGGTATTGGAACAAATTATTGGAGTGCACATAAGCGTCATGGTTATCGACATAAGCGCGTAGCCAGCCACCATTATTACTATAATAAGCGAGGCTTTTATTTTCCTGGCTTAGGGTCTATAGAGCATGGTCATCGACATAATGGCAACTGCGAAGATTGGCACTTTAGTGCACTACGAGCGAGTTCTATTTTATTATCAATTTATAATAAATGATGATTTTGGATAATTGAAGACGCGAAGAAGGCAGAGGCCTTAATTACTTTTTAAAAGTGCTTTTTTTGCGAGGAATGTCTAGTTTTTTGCGGCGCTCCCAAAGACATTTGCGGCTAACCCCAAGCTTTTCAGCGAGCTCTGTTTCACTCATCGATCCTTGGTTATCTGTCACAAATTGTTGGAAGTAATCTTCTAAAGAAACGTCTTTATGTGAATCAATATCTCCTGTCGAGTCGGTATGATTTTTTGTTTGAGTAGTTTCATCTCCATAAGTATTTGATGTCGGGCTTACGTTAAATCCGTCAATGTTAAGTGAGAGCAAGTCGTGATCAATTTGTTTCTTGTTTTCACATAAAATAACTGCACGTTGCATTGCGTTCTCTAGTTCACGTACATTTCCAGGCCAACTATAGTTGCTAATAACCGTCATTGCCTCTTGAGATAAAGCCAACAATGGTTTGTCATAGATCTCGCAGTAGTGGCGAACTAAAGACTCTGCAAGTGTAATAATATCGCTGCCACGATCACGTAGCGGGGGCATATGAAGCGCAATTACGTTTAATCTAAAATATAAGTCCTCTCTAAAGGAGCCATCGCGACAGCATTTATTAAGATCTCTGTGGGTAGCTGCAATAAGGCGGATATTAACTTTTTGAGTGTGTGACGAGCCAACGGGCCTGACTTCACCTTCTTGCAGCACACGTAATAGTCGCGCCTGTGCCTCCATTGTTAACTCGCCAATTTCGTCTAAAAATAAAGTCCCTTTGTCAGCGGCAACTACCAGTCCTTCGCGACTATTAGCGGCTCCTGTAAATGCCCCTTTTTCATGTCCAAAGAGTTCAGACTCGATAAGTGTATCGGGAATAGCTGCACAGTTAATACAAATTAATGCATTCTCACGGCGCTTGCTTGATTGATGGACTGCGCGTGCAGTTAGCTCTTTTCCGGTACCCGTCTCGCCTTGGATCAAAACCGTGGCATCAGTAGGAGCTACTTGTTCAATTCGTCTGTATAGATCTCTCATAACGGCGCTATCGCCCATCATGCCATTATTGCAGTTGTCAGGCTTGGTCTTGTCTTCGATTGTAAACTTAGTTTTATCTTCGAGAATACGTTTGACCGTCATGATCATTTCGTTATGATCAAAGGGTTTGGCAATATAATCAACGGCACCCATGCGCATAGCATCTACTGCAGAACGGAGGCTAGCATAGCTAGTCATAATTAATACGGGAGTGTTAATAGCAATAGAAATAAGAGCTGTACCGAGTTCGCCAGGAAGTCGAAGATCGCTGATAATAAGGTCGTAATTTTCTAGATTGTATTTTGTGGTTGCCTCTTTGACTGAGCCCACTTCGCGAACATCAAAGCCGTTTCGCTCTAGAAGTTTACGTAGAGCCATGCGAATAATAACTTCGTCTTCAACAATTAAGATTTTACTCATAGAGTATGCGTCTGGATTTATATCTAGTGAATGGCTTAAAAGTATGTCGCTACAAAAAGCTAGTTAAGCTTAAATAGGGAGTGACATTATTCTACATGGCTTAACTTGCCTTGTCTTTCGTAGTCACAGCAGTTTTTAAAATAATTTAACAGTTTATGGTTAATGATTGTCGCTATTGATGGGCTCAACTAAAGTGCCAACGTATTCCTTTAATAAAGGTAGTTGTATGGTGAAACATGTGCCCTTGCCCTGCGCTACTGGACTGACGACGTAAATGTCGCCATCATGCTCTTTAATTATGCTGTAGACGATCGATAGACCAAGACCTGTGCCTTCGCCTGTTTCTTTTGTTGTAAAAAAAGGGTCCATAATTTGGGCTAAATATGCTTCGGGTATACCTGAGCCCTCGTCAATAATGTCTATTTCCAATATATTTTCATGTTGGCGGCTATTGAGTGTAATAGAGCTAAATTCAGGACTGGCATCATTTGCATTGCCTAGAAGATTTAGAAAAATTTGAATAAATCGCTGAGCATCTCCCCAAATAAAGACCGATTCATCTATGTTATTTCGATATTCAATAGGTTTACGATCGGTTTGCATTGAGAGTAGATGAATCGCCTCATAAGCACATTCATTGAGGTTGACCTTGTGAAAGTCATTGGTTGATGTTCTACCCGTATGTGCAAAAGTGACAAGTGATTGAACAATACGACTAATGCGGTCTGTTTGAGAAAGAATAGCATCAGCAGTTTCGATGCGTGCGTCTTCTTTATCGTCATAGCGTAAGTTTTGTGCAAGACAGGCAATGCCCGTAACGGGGTTACCTATCTCATGGGCAACTCCAGCTGCAAGGCGGCCAATAGAAGCAAGTCGAGTGTGATGGACGAGTTCTTGTTCGAGTAATTGTACCTCGGTGATATCCTCAACAAGAATAACCTGACCTTCAGTGCGCTGCGGGCTAACTTCTTTTAGGGAAGACTTATAAAGTCTAATCCAGAGTGTCTCACCTTGAAGATCAACAGACTCTTTATTGGTGCGTGTTTGTGAACTGTTGGCGAAGCCTGAAATTAGTTGTCCCCAAGGCATTGGTAGATCACCAAGGTTTGAGCCCGTGACATCGGCGCTAGGGATGTTTGTAATTGCGGCCATTGCATTATTCCATAGCAATATTTCATCATCAAAACCCAGCGAGCAAACAGCAATGGGTAAGGTTTGAAGAGTATTACGATGATGCAATCTTAGCCGATTAACGTCTGCTGCAAGTCCATGTAGTTTTTTCCCCATGCGATCAAGCCGGCTTTCCATTAGGTTGATATCTATTGCTTCAGCTGCTTGGCTAGATAATGGTAATTGATAGGGGAAGTGCTTGTCGATAATCTCAGAGGCTAATGTTTGGCCTAGCAACCCCGACAAATTTGTTCGTATGCGTGTGCGTAGGCGCCTCAAAGAGTAGGGTCGTGTTTCGCCTTCGCTCAAGCCAAGAATTTCTAAGGCACGGTTAACTTCTTTTATTGCAGCGTCTTCGCCAATGCTCAGAGCCAGTTTGTCTTTAAATTCTGCCGTTGAATTTACCGCAAGTATGCGTCTAAAAGGCGAGCTCAGTTCATCCTCGGCACAGATGTCAGCATGATACTGCTCTTCTTTTGTTGTAGTGGTAAGGTAGGAGACAAGGACAAAGGTAAAAATATTTACACCCAAAGAAAATAATGTAATTGCTTCCCATAGCGGCGTGTTATCAGGTAAAAATTGGTTAATACCAATTAATAAAACTTCACTGAAATCCTTAAATATTAAGGGCAGAACTAAACCTAAAAGACAAATAAGGGAGCCTGAAATTAAACCTGCATAAAAACCATAGCGGTTTGCCCCCGACCAGTAATTGATGGCTATGATTCCAGGCACAAACTGCAGTGATTGGATAGCCGCTAAAATTGCTAGCTGAGTCATTGAATGTTCGTGGTCGAGTGCAAGGTATAATAAATAACTGGCAAGTGTAATCACGAGAATAATTAAACGCCGTAGCCAGCGTAATTGCGCATAAATATCGGTTTTGTTTTGTAAGCTTAGCAATGGCAATAACCATTGATTAAGTACCATGGTTGATAGTGTAAGTATTGACACAATTAGCGCGCCAGAAGCAGCTGACAATCCTCCTATCCAGCTAATCAAAGTGATAACAGGTGCATTAGCATATTGGGGAACGGCTAAAGTAAAGTAAGCAGGGGTGAGCGGAACATCAAGTTTGAAGCCGGCCCATAAAATTGGAAACACGGGAATAGCCATTAGCAACAAAAATAGTGGAAACGCCCAGGTAACTGTGCGCGCCATCTCATTGACAGATCTGCCCGATTGGCTCATGTAAAATATATGCGGCATGAGTACGCCAGTGCCAATAAAAGCTAACAAAAGAGTGTGCGAAGAAGAGCTGCTCTGGGGATCATATAATCGAGTCAAAAATTCATTATTATTTGATAACCAAAAATCGAGTTCTTTGAAGCCTCCAAAAACCCCATAAAGTGCGAAGACGCCAACAATTAATAAGGCAATAAGCTTTACGATTGAATCAAAGGCCATAGTGGCCATTAAAGATTTATGGTGGTTGTAACCCGCACCAAAAGTAATGCAGAAAGCAATAATAATCAGGCAATACAATAAAGCAAAAATGTCGCGCTGCTTGTTCCAACTAAGACTTTCTGCAAGTGATTTTGGTAGCGGTTGCGTGATAATTAAAAGCGTATCTGCAACCGCCTGTATTTGAATAATTAATAAAGGAATAATCGACAGAAGAATAAATAGCGTTGCAATATTGCCGACCAATTGACTGTTGTAACGAAACACTAGTAAATCGGCGACAGAGCGCAATTGAAAACGTCTACATAGATCGGCTAAGGGTGCTTGTATAATAGGAGCAAAAAGAAAAAATGTACCAATACCTAAATAATATGCGAGTGCGCCGTAACCAAATTGATGAGCAAGATCGATGACACCATAATATGACCAAGCGCTAAAAAAAATACCTAGAGAGACAACATAGGTGAAAGGATGATTCGTAATTTTTTTAGGAATCCATCCACTATTTACTGCATGAGCAATAATAAATAAGAGAAATAAATAGGCAACGCCAAGGCTAGCAATAAACGTTAAGTTAAATGTCATGAGCGTTGTTGTGAACGTTGAAAAAGATAAGCGCCAATAATAATAAATACCCAAAGTATAAATGGTTTGTACCAAGAGCCCTCGGGCGAAATCAGCCAATTAAATAAGGTAGGCGTAAAAATATAGCCTATCAATAAAATAAATAATATAAATCGATGATTATTCATGATGATTAAACGTTAATTATTTTTAGTGGTTGTCATTAATTAGTGAGCATCTCAAAATTAAAAAA
Source organism: Cellvibrionaceae bacterium (assembly GCA_034111645.1). Classification (GTDB taxonomy): domain Bacteria; phylum Pseudomonadota; class Gammaproteobacteria; order Pseudomonadales; family Cellvibrionaceae; genus CANLBN01. The sequence goes on along the minus strand of JAWUWW010000035.1, from coordinate 5,943 downwards.
CACAGTGAGGCCATTTGAGATTAAAACTCTAAATGGATGTTACGCATCTGCTAGAGTTGGTGCAACTGATGAATGTGTTGGTACTTTGTTGCGGCTCCAGTTGTCGACAGCCCAAGCAAGAATCTCTGTGCAATGTTGGCGGTGATTATCGCCCCTTATGTTGTTCTTTGACTGTTTTGCCAATAACTCCTTTGGTGGCTCTTGACCTAAAAATATGAGTGCATCCAAAAGATTTATAGCAGCATGACTATTATTAATAGGGCAAGCTTTTGTCTGCTTGCTGAGCTTATGTCCATCTTCTCCTAAAGCTAGGGGCGTATGGCCATATTTAGGGAGAGAAGCGATGAATTGGTCAGATAAGGGTGGCAAAGCGTTGCTTGTTTTATTGTTGAGCCCCTGTGTTTTTGGGGTTAGTTTTTTTGATATTAAAAATAATAAGAGATAACGCTGCCTATAACTAGAGTCGAGTAAATCTTGACCCCTAATAATATGCGTAATCTGTTGAAATAAATCATCGATTACAACGGCAAACTGATATGAAAATAGGGTATCTTTGCGTCTAATAATAAAGTCACCGAAACTATCGAGAGGCAAGCTTTTTGGGCCTAAAAAAATATCATAAAAGTTTTCGCTTAAGCTCAATAATTCGGGATAAAGGCTGGTATTTAAGCGCCAAGCAATAGCGGCATTTGATGTTGGGGTGTGGTGCCTACAATGGCCGTCATAGCGACCACCTAGAGATAAAATTCGTTGACGAATACAGTCACAAGGGTAGATCGAATCTTTTAATGTCTCAAAAATATCTTCATAAGCAGACAAGCGTTGGCTTTGATAGAGCACATCATCATCCCAAGCTAAGCAGTGAGATTCTAATGACCGAAGTATGTACTTACTAGCCCCGCCCTCCTCGCGCGGAGGGTCAAGATCCTCTATGCGCACTAACCACTTGCCCTTATTTGCCTTAGCGTCGCAATAGCTAGCTACAGCCGAGACAATAGAGCCGAAATGCAACTTTCCTGAAGGTGAAGGCGCAAAGCGTCCAATATAGGGGGAGGGTGATTTGAGCAAATTATGCTGAGAGATAGTGTGCTTAGAAGATGCTGGCTTAATTTTGCTCATGATAGTGAGTATATATCAATAAGATATCCGACAGGCTATAGCTCGATAATAAGCAACTCGAGATAAACATCATAGAGCTTATGATAGGCTAAATGATGTTTTGATCATGTAATAATGTTAGGCGCGGGTTTGTTTTTCTTTGATCTCTGCTAGTGTTTTACAGTCTACGCAAAGGGTTGCCGTTGGGCGGGCTTCAAGGCGTTTAATGCCAATCTCAACACCACAAGCTTCGCAAAAACCATAATCGTCAGCTTCGATTTGCTCTATCGTTTTGTCGATTTTTTTGATTAGTTTTCGCTCGCGGTCACGAGTACGTAACTCGAGACTAAATTCTTCTTCTTGGCTTGCGCGGTCAGCAGGATCAGGAAAGTTAGCAGCTTCGTCACGCATATAACTCATGGTGCGATCAACTTCTTCCATCAGCTCATTTTTCCATGTATACAGTAGGTTTTTAAAGTGCTCCCGCTGTTTGGAATTCATATACTCTTCGCCTTTTTTTACTTTGTAAGGCTCGAATCCATGTAAAGTCAGCTTTGCATTAGTTTGTGGCATATGCTGTATCTCTTGTTAACGCTTTGGTTGTTTAAAATTTCTGCCTAAAACAGCGCATTTTAACGGCGCGCAAGTTACCAGATTTCTAGGTTAAGCGCTAGTTATTTCGCTTTGGTTGTGTTTTGTTAATTCTTTTTGAGCTTCTGAATCGTCGATAAGTTCCGCTCTTGATGCATATTTTATACATTAAACATGTTACTGCAAATGACTCTATAAGCTGAGATATTCCTGAGTCTTATGTATTGCTATTGTTACGAGCAAATTGCTAGAAAAGCGGGTAGTTTAGAAAAATAGTGTTTATGGAGCAATAATATAAGCCAGTAGGCATGCTTTTTTGTAGGGTTTACTTTACGCTAGATTAAATTTTTACCAAAGAGAATTTAATTTAAAAAATTGAAAATAAGCTATTTGTAATGAGCTGGCAACAAATAAGATAAATATAATGATCGGTTCAACATAAAATACTTTTAATAAGCGTTAGGGATAAAGCTACTTTGCTATGTCACTCTTATATAAGCTATATCTACTATGAAATTTGTTAATCCACTAAAGCAGGCTATTTTTTTACGTCGTTATAAGCGATTTTTAGCCGATATAAAGATAAATAATGGTGCGATTATAACGGTGTATTGTCCAAATACCGGTGCAATGACGAATTGTATGGTTGCGGGGAGCCCATGTTGGTATTCAACTTCTGATAACCCTAAGCGCAAATATGCTCATACACTGGAAGTAGTGACGACAACTACCGGACATCTAGCTTGTATAAATTCCGCAACAGCAAACTCATTGGTCAAGGAGGCAATTGATAACGATATAATTAAAGAGTTAACTGCTTACGACTCCGTCAGACCCGAGGTTAAGTATGGCTATGAAAATAGCCGCATTGACTTTTTGTTGTCGGCTCCGTACAGAGCTGATTGTTATGTGGAGGTTAAAAGTGTCACCTTAGGTTTAGAGGATGGTCATGGATTATTTCCTGATGCTGTTAGCAAGCGTGGCACAAAACATTTACGTGAGCTTATAAAAATGGTCGAAGAGCAATATAGAGCAGTATTAGTCTTTTGTATTCAGCATGAGGGCATCAAACGTTTTTCAGTCGCAGAGCATATTGATCCTGATTATAGCAACACATTAAAAGAGGCTATTAATAAAGGCGTTGAAGTGATTGCATATAAAGCTGGTATATCAAGTAGGGAGTTGAAGCTAGTGTCGCAAATAGAGTGTGTTTTTTAGTGCTTTCTCATTGTTGGCCTTTCTTACGCTAGATCTTCTGTTTTATACTGCCCGCCATTAAATGAAGAGAGATGACCTGTGGATCCATTAACTCAAGGCGTATTTGGCTCTGTTGCTACGCAGCAGTTTGCTAAAAAACAACATTTTATATTAGCAACGATATTTGGTTTTCTCTCTGGTCTAACACCAGATTTGGATTATTTTATTCGATCTGACACTGATGCTCTTTTAGCCCTTGAGTATCATCGTCAGTTTACTCACTCGTTATTCTTTATTCCCTTTGGTGGCCTACTTTGCGCCATCTTTTTTTACTACACCATTGCTAAACGTAAGGGTTTAAGTTTTAAGCTTACTTGGATATTTTGTGCTTTAGGTTATGCAACACATGGTTTGCTAGATGCGTGTACAACTTACGGCACGCAATTATTTTGGCCATTTACTAATGCACGTTTTGCTTGGAACACTATCTCAATTATCGATCCATTACTTACGTTACCACTACTTTTTTTAATCATTATAGCAGCCATCAAAAAAAGTACCTTAGTTGCACGCTTTGCCTTAGCGTGGATTATTATTTACTCAACAATAGGAGTTGTTCAGCGTGAGCGGGCAGAATCAATTGGCAGAGCATTAGCACTATCGCGTGGACATAATCCTATTGAGCTAAAGGCTAAACCGAGTTTCGCTAACTTATTGGTTTGGAAAATAGTTTATACAACGGAGCAAAAATATTATATCGACGCCGTAAAAGTGGGGCTTTCTTATAATATTTATGAAGGCGAAAATGTTAAAAAACTAAATATTCAAGAAGCCTTTCCCTGGCTAGATATGAACTCACAGCAAGCGCAAGATATTGAAAGGTTTAGATGGTTTTCGAATGGTTATATTGCTCTATCGCCAACTAATCCTAATCGAATAATTGATATACGTTATTCGATGATTCCCAATGAAATAAAAGGCCTTTGGGGGATAGAGTTAGACGCTTCAAAAGCAGACAATGAATACACAGAGTTTGTGGTTGATCGCGCACGAGATAAAGCGACTGTTAATAAACTGTGGCAAATGATTGTTAATTAAGTTTTAAATTTTAAGAATATAAAGCAATTTTATAATAAAAAGGAGAGATGTAATTTCATGAATATTGCTAAGACCATTCAAGGTTTGTATAAACGTTTTGGTCGCTTACAGGGGATTACAATTGAATGCCAAAAAGAATTAGTCGCAATTGGTGTTAGTAATACTGCAGCTAGTGCCGAGATTTTTCTTCAAGGAGCGCAAATTTCTCGTTTTAAAAGAAAGAATCAAGCGCCTATTTTATTTTTAAGTAAACAAGCTAGCTATAAACAAGGACAGTCATTAAGAGGTGGAATTCCTATTTGTTGGCCATGGTTTGGACAGCTTGAAAAAAATAATGAAATCATTACCCGTCAATATAAGGATTCAATGATTGAATCAATGCCCGCCCATGGATTTGCTCGCACTATGAACTGGGAATTAGATTCTATTGAGATAATTAAGCATGATTTAACGGTTGTTGAGTTTAGCTTGTATCTAGATACTAGCGTAATCGATAAAGCCAAAAATAATGACAATAACTTTATGTGGCCATTTTTAACAAAGTTGAAATATAGAATCGAAATAGGTGAACAACTAACGGCTAGCTTTACAGTTTGCAATCAAGACAGCCAAGATTTTGCGTATAGTGCCGCGCTGCATAGTTACTTTTCTATCGATCATATTAATAATGTCATTATCAGCGGCTTTTCAAAAACTGATTACATTGATGCTTTAGATCAATGGAGCGAAAAAAAACAGATTGATGACATTGCTTTTAATAAAGAAGTTGATCGAATTTATAAATCCTCTCCTAAAGAGATAGTTTTGAGTGACCGTAACCGAGTAATAACGCTTGCAAGCACAGGCAGTAAAAGCACCGTTATTTGGAATCCTTGGATAAAAAAATCTAAACAGTTATCGCAGTTTGCCGATAATGAATATCAATCAATGGTGTGTATAGAAACAGCTAATGCGGCCGAAGACTTTATCAGCTTAAAGCCTGGTGAAGAGAGATCTCTGACATTAACTATTACCTAATAGCAACCTTGTTAATTTCAATTTTATTAAGGTCAGTTTTATTGATGAGAGAAACCAAAACAAAGCTTAAGAGCATCAACAAATACCAAGAGCTTAATTTAGCAACGGGCACGAGCTGCCATTCTTGTATTTGATTTGGATAAGTCCATATGTTGGCATATGTTGCGAGGTTCTCGGCAAACCAAATAAATAAAGCCACTAAAAGCCAGCCTAGTAATAATGGCATTTGTCTATGTGTGTTAATTATTTTAAAGTAAATAGTAGTCCGGTAAAATAAAAAAACCGTTGAAGACAGTAATGCCCAGCGTAGATCCCAAATATAATGATGTGTAAAAAAGTTAAGATAAATTAAAATGACTAAAACAATAGTGGCGGATTTTTTGGGATAAAAAGAATATTTGAATTCGAATATTCGCCAGACGCGTGCGATATAGCTCCCTACGGCGCTATACATGAAACCCGTAAATAATGGTACGTTACCAATGCCAAAAAAATATTCTTCTGGGTATGTCCAAGAGCCAATTGCGTCGGAGGTTTTGAATAGCTCCATAATGGTAGCGACGAGATGAAATACAATAATAACAATCGATTCGCGGATGGTCTCTAGCCTGCTCAGCAATAAAAGACATTGAAAAACAATGGCCGATATAAAAATAAAATCATAGCGATGAATGCTTTCTAGTGGATACCAATAACTGGTTGCAAGCATGAGGCCTAATAAGAACCCACCAAAAATACAGGCGTAAGCTTGCTTGAGACCAAACATCCAAAACTCATAGATAAATTTTTTTATAGTTATTATCACTGCTGATGAGATGGACACCTCGCCATACGGCATCACAATGTGCCATATTGAGAAGTGTAAACAATCAATAACAAGCGAGGTGTCCATCATGAATAAGAATAGCGTAATTAGTATTGATTTGGCAAAAAATGTTTTTC
>JAWUWW010000034.1:0-50713 GCA_034111645.1 Cellvibrionaceae bacterium | reverse complement strand
TTGGTACAGCAAATCGAATTTGGCTTGTTGTGCTTTATTCATAAGGTAATTCCTCTAGTTGTCGTGCGGGCTTGCACGTAGAGGAATTATCTATGGAAAAGAGGTTTTTAACTTTGCCGCATAGCGGCTTCGTTCAACAAGATAGTTATAAGCGTATCTATTTTTAACTGTGTTGCCCGATGGGTTAAGTTTAAAAAAATAGTCGGCAGTCGTTAACAAATCGATTATTTAAGCGCCTCAAATTGCCCAATCGTTAAATTTTTGGTGACATTATCGTGAGAAAAAATTCGCCCATTCATGCTAATAAAAATACCCGCTGGCAATAGCTGTACTGCCGAGACCGCAAAACCTAAATTGAAAGTTGCATCGCTATAACGCATTCTTGCTGGCTGCATGGCCCCCACAAAAACAATCGTCTTATTACCTAGGTCTTTTATTGCTAAATGCTGCGCGGTGGCAACCATACCATCGGTGCCGTGAGTAATTATAATTTTTTCACTGCTGCATGCAGCCACCTTTTCGCTAATTAATTTGCGGTCAGTTTCTGTCATATCTAAGCTATCTTTTTTCAGCAAAGACCGAACGTCGTAATCTATGGATATGTTTGCCTCTTTTAACAAGGGAATAATTTGCGGATCACCAACAGAAAATTCACTTTTTGCGTCAAAATATATTTTGTCGAAGGTGCCGCCTGTGCAAAAAAAAGTAATCATTATTATTCTCAGATATTAAGCAGAATTTACTATAAATTTTTATTTAAATTAAGATTTTTTATTCATCGCTAGCAATTGCTCTTGTGTCCAAGTTCTAATCTCTTCCATTAATATTTTGGTATTTTTTTCGCCAACAATTATTGGCTGGCCAACAACAACTTGAACAATTCCAGGACGCTTTAACAAACTTTTATTGAGCCAATATTCACCCCCATTGTGGGCAACGGGTATTAAGGGCACGTTAGCAAGCTTTGCAATATCAGCGCTACTGCGCTTGTAGTCGCCCAAAGCTCCCGGTGGGTTTCTTGTACCCTCGGGAAATATCAACATATTATTGCCTGCATTAAGTCGCGCAACGCCATCGGATTTAATTTGCTTAATAGCCTGAACCGGATTATCTCGATCGATTGCAATTGGCTGTGTAGCCTTTAAGCCCCACCCAAAAAAAGGAATCGATAAAAGTTGCTTTTTTAATACCGCAGAAACCGGTCTAAAATACCATTGCAAAAATAATGTTTCCCAAGGGCTCTGATGGTTCGAGACAATAATACAAGGATTATCTAGAGCTTTTGTAAAGCCCGTGACTTCGTACTGAATATTACAACACCACCGCAACAAAAATAGTGCGGATGCATTCCAGTTGACGATCAACGAGTGGCCTAATTTTTTGGGAAGCAATAAAAATAAAAGACTTATAGTGCCAAAAAAAATAGTCAGCGGCGCATACAAAAAATAAAAAAGAAGTGATCGAAAAAATAACATAATTATTTCATTTAATAACTTTTTCTTATCAACTTACAAAGCAATTTATATTGATAAGTTAAGTATTGTTAATTAAGTGACTTACATGGAAGCTTAGCGGTAAATCTTCTGTGCATTCATAAGCTTTACAACCTTTAATATCAGCTAATGTTTTTTCATGCTCATTTGCATAGAAAAAAACAGCCTCGGAAGCATTACAATCAAATTCCATTTCTATCGCGTCAAGCAAGCCCGTTTCTGGTGGACGACAATGACAGCGATCTAGCTCATCGTGAGGGCAATAAAAAAATGCGCTTATTTCACCACCAGCAGCTTCAACTTTAATTGTAACCTCGCTATTCATTGCTTCTAATTCATCGAGGTCAAATAAGCCCTTACTAATACCTGGCTGATGAGTAACAACTATTATTTGAAAACCTGCCTGACTTAATTGTGCGATAGCATTAATGCTACCAGAGATTAAGTCGAGCTTAGTGCGGTGATGCACTCCGCCAGCTATCGCCTTATTTATAACGCCATCACGGCCGAGTAAAGCAAGCTTCATAACAATATAAACCTAATAGTCCGTGATGTGATCAAGCGGTTGTTTATAAATAATAATATACAAAATCTATAAATATAAATTGTTTTAACCATCAACTAAGCGTGTCTGTTAGACGCTATTTACTTGTTGATAGATAGGAAATATCTGCAACCTCAAAAAATAAAGCTCTTAACTGTAACAATATTGCAAGCCGGTTGTTTTTAAGAGCTTCGTCATCTGTCATCACCATAACATCTTCAAAAAAGGTATCAACTACACCTTGCAGTGATGCCAGTGCCGATAAGGCTGCTTTATAATTACTGTTTTCATATAGCGGCATCACTTCTTTTTGTTTAACGGCAACGGCCTCTGCTAATGCGCGCTCTGCCGCCTCATGTAAAAGTGTTGTGTCTACTGAAGTGGCAATATCACCTTCAGCTTTTGCTAAAATATTTGCAACTCGCTTGTTTGCAGCCGAAAGTGCAGAGGACTCATCGAGTAGGCGAAAGTGATTGACCGCATGAATACGCTGATCGATATCAAGGGGTAGAGATAATTGCTTAACGCTCACCGCCTGAAAAACTTCTACAGGAATATTTTGCTCCTCATACCACGCTCGAAGCCGATCAAGCATATATTGTAAAACTTGCTCGATCACCGACTCACCTTCCGATAGCGGTTTATCGAGAGATTTATATTGAGAAAAGGCTAGCGTTAATAGTTCGCGCAAATCTAAATTTAACTTTTGCTCGATCATCAAACGCAACACACCAACACTTGCACGACGCAATGCAAAGGGATCTTTGGAGCCTGTTGGTTGCTCACCAATCCCAAAAATACCTATCAAAGTGTCTAGTCTATCGGCTAATGCAACAATGTTTCCAGTAGTCGTTGTTGGCAGCTTATCACCGGCGAAACGCGGCATATAATGTTCATTCATGGCTAGCGCAACATCATTATCTTCGCCATCATGAAGCGCATAATGGAGACCTGCAATACCTTGCATATCTGCAAATTCATAAACCATTTCACTGACAAGGTCTGATTTACATAACTGCCCAGCTCTTTCGGCCTGCGTTTCATTTGCACCTAATTGTTTAGCAATTTCTTTAGCAAGATTTGAGACGCGGTTGGTTTTTTCAAAAATAGTGCCTAATTTAGCCTGAAACACAACCTTCTTAAGTTGTTCGCGCTTAGAGGCTAACGTTGTTTTTTTATCCGTCTCAAAAAAGAAAGCCGCGTCAGATAAACGTGGGCGAATGACACGCTCATTCCCATCGATGACTTGCGTCGGATCTTTACTTTCGATATTTGCCACTGTAATAAAATAAGGTAGTAGGTTTTGTTGCTCATCTATTAGGTGAAAATATTTTTGATGCTCTTTCATCGAAGAAATTAAGGCCTCGGCAGGAACACTTAAAAAACGTTTTTCAAAACGACCTAAAAGTGCAACAGGCCACTCGACAAGAGCAGTCACCTCTTGCAAAAGATTTTCATCGATAACTGCTTTGCCATTAACAGTATTAGCCGCGCTCATAACTTGTTCGAGAATCAAGGCTTTGCGCTCATCTATATCTGCGATGACATAAGCCTTAGTTTTTAATTGAGACTCATATTCATTTGGGTGATTTATCGATAAGGTCTGGTTAAAATGAAAACGGTGGCCTCGCGTCAGCCTGCCGGATTTTAAACCCAAAATATTTGCATCGACAACATCATTACCAAACAGCATCACTAACCAATGCACAGGGCGTACAAAGTCATGCCGATTCGAACCCCAACGCATTCTCTTTGAAATTGGCAACATGGTTAAAGATCGATGTACAATATTTTCTAAAAGATTAACCGCTAAGTCTCCGCCCGCTTGCGCCTTAAAAACTAATTTATCGATCTTGCCGTCGCTTTCAACGATTAAGTCAGCTGGCTTAATAGCATTTTTACTGGCGAAGGCAATCGCCGCTTTTGTTGGTCTACCTTCTGCGTCAAAAGCTATTTTTGAAGGCGGTCCCCAGTTTACAATGTCTTTAATAGTGGTGGTCTCGGCCAAACCACTAACAACAACGGCTAACCGCCTTGGTGTTGCATAGGCTTTTATAGCATCAAAGCTTAAGTCAGCTGCTTTCAAGCCGCTCTCAATACCCTTTAAAAATGCGTTAGACAACCCTAATAACGATTTTGGTGGAAGCTCTTCGACGCCGAGTTCAACTAAAAAATCTTGGCTCATTATGCAGCTCCCTTTGATGTATTTTCATCAATATTGAGTAGCTCTTGTTTTAAGTGTTCGGGAGCTAAAGGAAAGCCTAAATCTTTGCGGGCATTGTAATAAGACTCTGCAACTGCTCTTGATAACGTGCGCACGCGTAAAATAAATCGCTGTCGTTCCGTGACCGATATTGCATGGCGCGCATCCAATAAATTAAAGGCATGAGACGCCTTCATCACAAGCTCATATGCAGGTAAGGGTAATTTTGCCCCAATCAAACGCTGGCTTTCGCGCTCGCAAACATCAAAGGTTTGATGTAAAAATTCCACGTCTGCATATTCAAAATTATAGTGTGACATCTCGACTTCGTTTTGATGAAAAACGTCACCATAGCTGACTTTATTACCATCGGCATCATGCGTCCAGGTTAGTTCATAGATAGAATCAACTCCCTGCAGATACATTGCAATTCGCTCAAGACCATAGGTAAGTTCGCCAGTTACCGGATAGCACTCGAGACCACCGACTTGCTGAAAGTAAGTGAACTGTGAGACCTCCATACCGTTCAACCATAACTCCCAACCTAAACCCCATGCACCTAAAGTTGGAGACTCCCAATTATCTTCAACAAAGCGTATATCGTGTATGCCTGGGTCTATGCCCAGCTCGTAAAGAGACTCTAAATACAGATCTTGGATATTATCGGGTGAGGGTTTTAAGGCAACTTGAAATTGATAATAATGCTGCAAGCGATTAGGGTTTTCACCATAACGTCCATCGGTCGGTCGTCGACAAGGCTGAACATAAGCACTGCGCCACGATTCTGGTCCAATCGCACGCAAAAATGTTGCGGGATGAAAGGTACCGGCACCGACTTCCATATCTAATGGCTGAAGAATGACACAACCTTGTTTTGCCCAATATTGTTGTAGTGCCAAAATTAAACCCTGAAAGGTCTTAGTCGTTATGTTCTTACTGGTATCCTTAGCGGCCACGCCTGTCTCCGGCAAATTACTATTAATATTAAATAATGTGATGCAATATAAAGGCGAAGATTATAGCGGGGTATCGATAGGATTGGTATTCGCGGTGCACTCTATTAGGTCTTTTTTAATCAATTTACGGTAAGCTTTACGCAACTAATAAATTTCTGTCGCTTATTGGCCACACTCTTTTATAATTAATGAAATTATACGTGCTCAACTTTTATGAAAACTACCCGTGGCCAATGTCTCGCCTTTGTTTTAAATATTATAGGACGACTGCCATTATGGCTGAGTCGATTATTAGGACGAGTAGCCGGGCTTTTACTGTGGATCATCCCCAATAGAAGTCGCAAAATCACTCAAACAAATATTGCGCTTTGTTACCCTCAACTATCTTCCCTTGAGCAAAGCAAGCTCGTTTTTAATAGCCTTCAGCATACAGGGATGCTGGTGCTGGAAATGGCCGTGATATGGCGAAAACCTTATAGCCAGCTTAAGCAACATATGCGCAAAATCGTGAACCTCGGTTTACTAGAGCAAGCAAAGTTAAGTCGGCGAGGCATTATTGTGCTGCTTCCTCATTTAGGAAATTGGGAGGTCTTCTCGCGCTATATGCCAGCCGAGCATGATCTTATTATGGGACTTTACGAACCTCCATCCATCATTGAATTAGAAACTCTTATAAAAACTGGCAGAGAAAAAGATGGCGCTGAACTGGTACCCACTAATGCACGTGGCGTTAGTGCCTTATTAAAACATTTACGTAAAGGCGGTATTACTTGCATATTGCCCGATCAAGTACCCGACCTAAATGAAAATAGCGGCGTATTCGTGCCTTTTTTTAATCAGCCCACCTACACAATGACATTAGCAACCCAGCTTTCACAAAAAACAAATAGTCACATTTTTGCAGCTACTGCAAAAAGAATTAGCGGTGGTTTTGAAATCAAGTTTTCAAAACCTGAAGAGTCTATTTACGACAAGGATCCTGTTGTTGCGGTTGCTGCCATGAATCGACTGGTAGAAAAATGTATTGGTGAAATGCCTGAACAGTATCAGTGGGAATACAAACGTTTTAAACGTAGGCCCAACGGAGAAAAAAGTCCTTATAAATAATAATTTTTATGTTTTTGAAATGCGTGAACTTTATTAACAAACATAATAATCGCCGCTTTAAAAAACGATTATCTTAAGACTACAACTAAAAAATAAATCGCGATTCTAGTTTATTGATTTTTTCTAGTGTTTTTAAAAATCTAAAGCTAATGGTGCAAGCTTTCAAATAATTCGAATGAATTTTTTTTATAGCTCTTACTGACGCCAAAATGCAGGAGTTAATAACACTAATAAAGTAAAGACTTCTAGTCGTCCTAATAGCATCGCAAAACAAAGCACCCATTTAGCCGTACTATTTATATCGCCATAATGCTCGGCAACATTACCCATCCCAGGCCCAAGATTATTAATGCATGCACCAATAGCAGAAAACGCCGTTAAAAAATCAAGGCCCGTTGCCATTAGAATTAAAAACATAATCATAAAGCTAATAACATAAGCTGCGAAAAAACCCCACACAGACTGTATAACTCGATCAGATACCGTTTTGTTACCGACCTTAATCGGTATTATTGCGTTGGGATGAATAAGACGATATATCTCACGTATGCCTTGCTTGCAAATTAGCATCACGCGCATCACTTTTATGCCGCCAGCAGTCGAACCACCGCAACCACCCATAAGTGCAAACATAAATAGCATAAAGGGTAAGAAGGTTGGCCACTGGCTATAATCTGCTACTGAAAAACCCGTTGTCGTTAGTATCGACACCAATTCGAAGCTGCCAAACAAAAAACTTTCCCGAAAGGAATAAATATTTTGGCTATAGAGATAAAGAACCGTAATAGTGATTCCCAAAAATATGCACCACAAATAAAATTTACACTCGGGATCTTTTAAAAAATGAAGAATGCTTTTTGAGCGCCAAGCTACAAAATGTAGAGCGAAATTAATGCCCGATAACACCATAAAAACGATAGCGATAATTAAAATAGCAGGGCTATCAAAAAAAGCCATGCTTGCATCGTGTGTAGAGAAACCACCAATGGCCACTGTCGAAAAAGCATGACAAATTGCATCAAAGACTGTCATACCCGCTAGCCAGTAAGCAGTAGCACAAGCAATAGTTAAGCTGACATAGATAAGAAATAATGCTTTAGCCGTTTGCGTAATGCGCGGTGTTAGTTTTGAATCTTTAACGGGTCCGGGGGTCTCTGCACGATACAGCTGCATACCGCCAATACCAAGCATCGGTAAAATTGCAACGGCAATAACAATAATACCAATACCACCTAGCCACTGAAGCTGCTGTCGATAAAAAAGAATAGACGGAGGCAAGGAATCTAATCCTGTAATTACCGTTGCACCCGTTGTGGTTAAACCAGACATGGATTCAAATACTGCATCGACTAATGATAAATTAGTCGCTTCACTTAAAATAAATGGTAGTGATCCTGCTAAGCCAAGCACTACCCAAAAAAGTGCCGTAATTAAAAAGCCGTCGCGTGTTCGTAAATCTTGTTTGTTGTTATAAACAGGTAACCAAATAAAGAGCCCTGCACCAAAAGTAATTGAAAACGAAATAATAAATGCATTGATTGATTGGTCATCATAGAAGGCTGAAATTAAAACAGGCGGCAATAAAGTGATGCTAAATAACATCAATAAAATTCCTAATATGCGGAATATAATTGAAGAATGCATTTACAGCGCCTTATCTATTTTACAAATGTAAAAAATTATTATTATTATTTCTAATTAAAAAAATGAAAAACCCACTTGGAATAATTTTTCAACATGTTTGGTGTGGCGTTTATCAACTAAAAAAACAATAACGTGATCTTTGTTTTTAATCACAGTTGTGTCATGCGCAATTAATACTTCTTTGCCATTCTCGGTCTCTCTTAAAATTGCACCAATGCTAACGCCCTCTGGCAGATCAACTTCTTCTACTGTTTTTCCAACAACTTTAGAGCTATTTTCATCGCCATGAGCAATAACTTCGATTGCCTCGGCAGCGCTACGTCTTAGTGAATGCACATTCACCATATCGCCACTTCGAACATGAGACAGCAAGCTACCAACCGTTGCCTGTTGTGGTGAAATCGCAATATCAATTTCTCCACCTTGAATTAGATCGACATAGGCTGGATTATTAATTAAAGCCATCACTTTTTTTGCGCCAAGACGTTTAGCCAAGAGTGACGCCATAATGTTAGCTTCATCGTCGTTAGTAACCGCAATAAAAACATCGGTCTCTTCGATATTTTCTTCTAATAATAAATCTTGGTCCGAGGCACTACCTTGAAGTATCACACTATAATCGAGCTCTTCACTCAGCTCCTTGCAGCGCTCTGAACTTAACTCAAGAATTTTTATCGAGTAACGATTTTCAATTTTTTTCGCAAGCCTTAAACCTATATTACCGCCGCCGGCAATCATGATGCGTTTATAAGGTTTTTCTGAGCGACGCATCTCACTCATTACAGCACGAATATTACTGCGAGCTGCAATAAAAAACACCTCGTCATCGACCTCGATGACCGTGTGCCCCTCGGGCATAATTGCCTTTCCGCGACGATAAATAGCAGCAACACGCGTATCAATATTAGGCATATGCTGTCGCATAAAACGTAACTCTCGACCAACTAATGGTCCACCGTGATAGGCTCTAACTGCAACAAGGCGAATCGCACCCTCGGCAAAATCAAGCACTTGGAGTGCACCAGGATTTTCTATAAGACTAAAAATATATTCAGAGACTAACTGCTCGGGACTAATAATCACATCAACGGGTGAATGCTCATCGCGAAATAATTTATCTTTATAATGAGCAAAAACGGGAGCTCGAATTCTAGCGATTTTAACCGGAGTTCGATAAAGACTATGAGCAATCTGACAAGCCACCATATTAACTTCGTCATTTGCAGTCACAGCAATCAAAAGATCGGCATCTTCAATATTCGCTTGTTCTAATACATCGGGATGAGAGGCGTGACCAATGACAACTCGAATATCTAGGCGGTCACGCAAAGCGCTTAGTGTCTCTGCAGAATTATCAACTACGGTAATATCATTTTGCTCGCGCGCAAGGTGTTCTGCGAGATTTCCACCCACTTGACCGGCACCGAGAATTATAATTTTCATGCTATTGTTAGCCTTATCTTTAAGCTTTTTTAGGTGCTTTTTTTAATCGACAATAATAAAAACCATCGTGATTCTGGTTTGATATCTGCGTATCTTCAAGCGCATTAACTAATGGTAATAGTTGTCTTCCAAAGGCTTGCTCTATACCAAATACGGGCATCTTTTTGTTTGTAGAATTAGCGTCAGATTCAAAAACAATAGGATCTTCAATTGCATCAATAGTATTATTTAAGAACTGCTCAATAATTTTTGTATTTTCTTGCGGCAATATTGAACATGTTGCGTACAACAGTATACCCCCATCAGCAAGCAGAGGCCAAAGCTCAGATAACAGTTTATATTGGAGCTGAGTCAGCGCTTGAATATGTTCGGGCTCTCTTAACAATTTGATGTCGGGCTGTCGTCTAATAATGCCTGTTGCCGAGCAAGGTGCGTCAATGAGAATACGATCAAATAATTGACCATCCCACCATTTTTTGGGCTCGCTGGCATCACCACAAATAACATCGGCACTTATCTTTAAGCGCTCTAGGTTTTCTCTAACTCGATTTAATCGACGAGCCTCAACATCCACGGCGACTATTTTGCTTAGATCGGGCTCTGTCTCTCCAATATGACATGTTTTTCCACCCGGAGCACAACAGGCATCCAACACGCGTAAATTTGGTTTTAACTGTAAAAGTTTTGCCGCTAGCTGTCCCGCTTCGTCTTGAACGCTTACGGCTCCATTGTCAAAATTTGGCAGCTCTGTTACCGACATAGGGCTATGAAGATAAATTGCATCTTGGCTAATTTTTGCTGGAGTTGCTTTTATATCTGCATCATTTAACAGCTGTAGATATTGTTCTCGAGAATTTTGCTGTTGATTTATTCGCAAAGTAAGTGGTGGCGCTTGATTGTTTGCAGAAAAAATAGCGGTTGCGTAGCGGGGCCATGCTTTTTTAATTTCACCTTCTAGCCATTTAGGGTGATTAGATTTATTGGTTTGCTGGGCCTTATTGAAAATGGTTTGTTGGTCTCGCTGAAAGCTTCGCAATATGGCATTTACCAATTTTTTCGCCCATTGCTTTTTGATGGCATTTACTGCATTTACACTTTCATTGATCGCTGCATAATCTGCGATTCGTAAAAACTCTAATTGATATATACCAAGCAATAAAATCGCTTTAACATCAGCATCTTTTAACTTTAGTTTGTGTTTTAATAATTGATTTAACACTTCATTTAAAATGGGATACCAACGGCAACAGCCATAACATAATTCTTTAACGAAGCTTTGTTCTTGAGATGATAACTCGCTAATATTTTCAGGCAGCAGGCTCGATAAAGATCCTTGTTTTTTAAGTAGTTGCGTAACAATTTTTATTGCCACCATACGCGGCGGCGTTTTTTTAGTATGTAGTGGTGATATTATTTGTGTTTTTAAATTATTCAAAGCTAGTGCCTAGTGAAAAAAAATCTTGGTATCCGTTCATTAACTCAGACACAGACATCGCTTTTTTGCCGGGCAGCTGCAAACAGGTTATTTGCAACACGCCTTCAGCACAGTTAACGATTAATCCATTTTCATCCCATTTTAGTATTTCGCCTATGGCTATTTTTTTAGATTTTTCTCGTGCTACACCTTTGATGTCAAAATATTCAATAAACGTCGCCGAATAAATTTTGATTCTTTGTTGGTCAAAAAAAGTATACGCAACTGGAAAAGGATTATATGCACGAATAGACCGTTCAATTTTTTTAGCTGATAAGTTCCAATTAATCTGAGCTTCTTGCTTTGAAATTTTTTCAGCATAGGTTGCATGTACATCATTTTGTTTTATGGCTTTTAAAGTGCCCGCCTTAATCTGCACGATAACTTTTAGTAAAGCATCACTACCTAAATGTATTAATTTATCGTGCAAGCTTAACGTTGTCTCATTAGAGTCAATATCGCAGATACTTGTTAACAGCATGTCTCCGGTATCTAAGCCGGCATCCATTTGCATAATTGTCACACCTGTTTTCCTATCACCATCTGGCATAGTTGCATCGCCTAAAATAGCTCGCTGAATAGGGGCAGCTCCTCGCCATCGCGGCAACAAAGACCCGTGCACATTCAGACAGCCATAGGTGGGCGTATCTAAGATAACCTTCGGTAAAATTAAGCCGTAAGCAACCACAATCATAGCATCTGCGTTAAGGCTTTTTAGCTCAGTTTGAGCCGAGTTATCTTTTAAGGAAGGCGGCTGGAAAATAGGTAGCTGGTAACTTAATGCCAACTTTTTAACCGCGCTTGGCGTTAGTTTTTTACCACGCCCCGCTGGTCGATCTGGCTGGGTATAAACTCCAACTATCGTATAGCCATTATGTTCGGCGGCATCAATTAAAACTTGTAGGTGATGAGCCGCAAATTCTGGGGTGCCCGCAAAAATCAATCGCAGCTTTTTTGCAGCTAATGTCATTAATAATTAGGCCTGACCACGATGTTGTTTTTCTAGTTTTTTTCGGATTCGATCGCGCTTCATTGGCGATATGTAGTCAACGAATAACTTGCCGTCTAAATGATCGATTTCATGTTGGATACAAACTGCTAATAAACCCTCTGGCTCAATAGTAAAAACTTTGCCATGTTGGTCTAATGCCTGCACTTTGACTTTTTTAGGACGTTCTACAGTCTCGTAAAATCCTGGCACAGATAGGCAGCCCTCATCATGGCTCTCTGGCATATCATCGAGAATCGAAATCTCTGGATTAATTAATACATACCTCTCGTTTTTTTCTTCTGAAACATCGATTACTATAATGCGCCGATGAATATTAACTTGGGTGGCCGCAAGCCCGATGCCCTTGCATTCATACATCGTCTCAAACATATCTTCGACAATTTGAAGCAGCTCAGGGCCTACATTTGACACCGGCTGTGCTTTTGTACGAAGTCGGGGATCGGGAAATTCTAGTACTTCTAATAACGCCATGATTTGTTTTACTCGGTCTTTCTTTATTGGTCTCAGATGTTGCAATTCTCATCGATTGTGACAAACTTCTAGTAAAAAGCGAAGAATCACTGCTAAGACTATGATGATACAGGAATTAATGCTATAAATAGAGTAAGTATTTCTAGTCTTATCCCGTGATATGCTTAATAAAGATATTATAACAAAGCTTGCGTCACATAAAACAGGATCGATTCAATGAACATTAAAGTTTCCAGTATTTTTTTAGCTCTTGCATTGAGCTTAACTTGTGTACTGGCCAGCCATGCAGACGAGCTTTTGAAAAATGATTATCCCGAACGCTATATTGTTAAAAAAGGTGACACATTATGGGGTATTTCCTCAAGTTTCTTAAACTCACCTTGGCTATGGCCTGAAATATGGCAAGCAAACCCACAAATTGATAATCCTCATCTTATTTTTCCTGGGGATGTTGTTAGCCTCGTCTATATTGACGGAAAACCTCGCCTCACTGTTAATCGTACCGTTCGCCTCACACCACAAGGTACCGATAAGCTATCCCCACAAATTCGTGAAAGTGCACTTGAAGAAGCCATTGCTTCAATCCCACTGGACGAAATTAATAGTTGGTTATTACAAAATCGTGTTTTAGAGTCCGGTGTTCTTGAAGCTGCACCTTATGTACTTTTAGGCCAAGAGGGTCGATTAATTCTTGGTGCCGGAGATAGACTTTATGGTCGCGGTGAATTTGCCGATAATATTCCAAGCTATGGCATATATCGAAAAGGTGCTGATTATTTAGACCCAAAAACAGGCGAACTATTAGGCATACAAGCGATAGATATCGGTAATGCCAACATTCAAGCATTGGAAGATGATATTGGCACATTCAGCGTCACTCGTTCAACTGGCGATATTCGTATTGGCGATAGAATATTACCCACTGTAGAACGTATAATTGAGACCAGCTTTTTCCCCTCTGCCCCTAGGAATGAAGTTGAAGGCGTAATTATCAATTTGGAGCGCGGCGTCAACCAGGTTGCACTTTTGGATGTTGTTGCTATTAACAGGGGTGAATCTGACAGCCTTATCCCAGGCAATGTGCTTGCTATTTATAAGCGCGGAATGGTTACTGTCGACAAAATGAGTAAGAGCGAAAAAAACCAACTTATAACGTTACCTGAAGAGCGCGCGGGCCTACTAATGGTTTTTCAAACATTTGAGAAAATGAGCTTAGCTCTCGTGCTTAAAGCCGATCGTGGAATAAAAGTAGGCGATTTCGTGCGCTTGCCATAAAGTTTCTGTAATATCTGCTCAAGGATGAGCATATTAAAATGAAAAACTCTGATTTTTATACACTTTTACTTTCCCTCCTTCCTGGTGTAGGCCCCAGTCGTTACTGGTCATGGATTAATATTAATCAAACTCCTGAAAAAACACTCCTAGCACCATTTGATCAGCTACCTAAGTTAAGTCCTCCTGCTAAAAAAGTGTTACATGAATTTCAAACGCTTGGAGAAAAAAGCCCTCTTGCCATTAGAGGCTTGGAAGTTTTAGAAGCCCTAGAAAAAAATAATGCGCAATTAATTACTCATCAAAATATTGATTATCCCGGTTTATTGGGACAGATAGAGCGTCCACCCCCGTTATTATTTGTTAAAGGTAACGCAGAGCTTTTATCTCTTCCTCAGATTGCTATTATTGGTACACGCAACCCTACTGCAACCGGCATTGAAAATACACGCGCATTTTCACGTTATTTAGCAAGAGGTGGCTTCACTATCACTAGTGGTCTTGCTCTTGGAGTTGATGGCTTTGCCCATGAAGCAGCACTTAATGTCAACGGTAAAACTATTGCAGTAATGGCAACGGGAATAGACAAAATCTATCCTTCGCGCCATCAGCGACTTGCCGATGCTATTTTGGATAAAGATGGTTTATTAGTGACAGAATTTGTTCCTGGTACGGCTCCTCTTGCAGCACATTTTCCTCAGAGGAACCGTATTATAAGTGGTTTAAGCTTAGGGGTATTGGTGATTGAGGCCGCTGTAAAAAGTGGGTCTTTAATTACTGCAGGCTATGCTATCGAGCAAAACAGAGAAGTTTTTGCTGTCCCTGGTTCTATCCATAATCCTCAATCAAAAGGTTGCCACGCCTTAATTAAGCAAGGGGCTCAACTGGTTGAGACAGGTGAAGATATTATTAAACAACTTGCTGGGCTTATTCATTATTTTGCAACACAACAACAAAAATCAAAACAAGTTATAGATGCCGATACTGATACTGCGCCCAAAAAATCTGATTTTAAATTAAAGCTTAGCGATCTTGAGCAGATGTTGCTTACATATATTGGTTTTGACACGATTGATATCGAGCAATTGATTCATCGTTCAGGTCTAACAAGCGCACAAGTTGCAGCGACACTCTTTAACCTAGAATTAAAAGGTGCTGTTAAGCATTCAGATTGGGGTTATGAGGCTATTAATAACGTATAATCCTTCTCTTCTTATATCTATTTCCTTTTATTTCTTATGTTTAATTATCTTGCATCACCATCTTTAACTATCGCCAGTCAAATTATGCATCAAGGTGGTGTTATAGCATACCCCACTGAAGCTGTTTGGGGACTAGGTTGCGATCCCTTTGATGCACAAGCTGTGAACACACTTTTATCACTTAAAAAGCGTTCTCCAGATAAGGGTCTAATTTTAATTGGTAGCGATATCGAACAATTTAGTTTTATTCTTAAAGATTTAAAAATAAGCCAGATTGATACCATGCAAAAAACTTGGCCGGGGCCCGTCACCTGGATTGTGCCCATTAACGAATATATACCCTATTGGATATCAGGCAATCACCAAGGCGTTGCGATCCGTGTTAGCAATCATCCCATCGTTAAATCATTATGTGATATTTATGGCGGACCGATTGTTTCAACATCCGCAAACACTCAAGGTCATCGTGCAGCAAAGTCAAAATGGCAAGTTAAACGTTACTTTAAAAATAATGCGGACTTAGATTTTATTACTCAAGGTGTGGTTGGTAAGCGCGATAAGCCATCACATATTTTTGATCTTCTTACACAAGCGGTTATCCGTTAGACATTTAAAACACTATTTATTTAAGAACTTTTTTATTATGCCAACAATTTCCAACAATGATGACCTACCTAATAAAGAATCTGTAAAAAATTATTTACTATCACTTCAAAACTCTATTTGTGAAAGTCTTGAACAACTTGAACCAACTAAAAAGTTTAAAGAGGATTCATGGGATCGCGAAGAAGGCGGTGGTGGTCGCTCTCGAGTTTTAGTTGATGGTACAGTGATTGAAAAAGGTGGCGTTAATTTTTCGCATGTTTATGGCTCACAAATGCCAGCCTCAGCTACAGCCCACCGACCTGAATTGGCCGGAAGAAGTTTTGAGGCAATGGGCGTCTCTCTCGTCATACATCCGCATAACCCATACGTTCCAACAAGCCATATGAATGTGCGTTTTTTTATCGCCGAAAAAGAAGGTGAAGATCCGGTTTGGTGGTTTGGCGGTGGTTATGATCTTACTCCTTTTTATGGCAATAAAAACGACTGTATTCACTGGCATAATGTAGCAAAGGCTGCCTGTGATAATTTTGATTTTGATTATTATCCGCGTTTTAAAAAATGGTGTGATGAGTATTTTTATTTAAAACATCGTGATGAAGCTCGTGGTATTGGTGGTTTATTTTTTGATGATTTCAACGAGCTTGGTTTCAAGCAAAGCTTTAAGTTTTTACAAACTATTGGCAATAGTTATGTAGATGCTTATCTACCTATTGTTAATAATCGTCATAATACTAGTTATGGAGAACGCGAACGCCAGTTTCAATTATACCGTCGTGGCCGTTATGTTGAATTTAATTTAGTCTTTGATCGCGGAACACTATTTGGCTTGCAAACAGGGGGGCGAACAGAATCTATATTGATGTCACTACCTCCACTTGTGCGTTGGGAGTATGATTATCAGCCGACAGCTGGCAGCAAAGAAGCAATGCTAACAGAAGAATTTTTGCCTATAAAAAATTGGATAATTTAGCATGGCATTTGAACAGGACTCATTCATCGAAAAAACTTCCGGAATATTTGACCGTTATTGTGTATTCGGCAATCCTATCATGCATTCAAAGTCCCCTATATTACATACTGAATTTGCTAAACAACAATCTCAAGATTTAACTTATACTGCAAAATGTATCGAGGTTAATAATTTTGCAGTATCAGCAAAACAATTTTTTGATGAGGGCGGCAAAGGCTTAAATATTACGGTGCCTTTTAAACATGATGCTCATATGTTTGCTACTGATTTAACTAGACGTGCTGTTCGAGCAGGCGCAGTCAATACATTATATTTAAATGAGAATCATCTAATTGTTGGCGACAATACAGATGGTATTGGCTTAGTATCAGATATTACTGAACATTTAAATTGGGATCTTAAAAACAAAGATATTCTAATTATGGGTGCCGGTGGCGCAGTTCGAGGAATTTTAGAACCCTTTATTAATGAGCTTCCTAAATCAATTACTATAGTTAATCGCACTAAAGAAAAGGCTCAAAAGCTAGCTAATGATTTCTCTGATATTTTTTCTATCCGTGTCTGCTCTTATTCTGAACTCTTTACAATAAATGAGCCTTATAAATTTGATATTATCATTAATGGCTCATCATCCAGTTTGGCTGGGGAATTACCCTCACTTCCTATCTCTATTATTTCAAATAGTACCTGTTGCTACGATATGATGTATGCAAAAGATTCCACGCCTTTTTTATTGTGGTCAAAAGAAAATGGTGCACACTCTGTTAGTGATGGTCTTGGCATGTTGGTTTGCCAAGGTGCTGAATCATTTTTCATTTGGAGAGGGGTTAAACCTCAGACGCAACCGGTTATAAAATTGATTCGTTCTTTGCTTTAATTACCTTATTTATTTAATCGATAAACTCGGTAAATATCTCATTGTATTGGTTTAACAATAATCTATAGCGTTCGTAATATTTATTATCTGATTCAACTTTACCCACATAATCTAAGCAAGTTTTAGAGTGTTCATATAACGAGTTATCGATTCCTTCGCTCTCAGTTTTTACTAAAATTACTTGTAACATATTTAAATTCATACCAACATGTTGCGGAAACATATTGCGAGCATCTGTAAATATTTGTAGTGACAATTCATAATCTTTATTTTGATATGCGCTAATTCCTTCTCTAGTTAATTCAGCTGCACATTGTTTTCCGGCTAAAGTTATAGGCTCATCACTTATACGATCTATTTTTTCTAATATTTTTTTATCGTCTTTTTTTTCTTTATAAATTGCATGTAATTCTTGATAGGCTTTTTGTTTATTGCCAACTATCATATGTGATTGTGCATAATTTAATCGCACGTCTATATCTTTAAATCCTAATTTCTCATACTCTTGTTCTGCAATAATAAATTTTGTTTGTGCTAGATCTTTGTAACCTTGGTTTGATATTAACTGTGATTCTATTAATGCTAGCTTTACCTGATTTTTATGACTTGGAAACCTACGCACCATTCGCTCTAGCATTGTTAATGCTTTTTTTATTTTTGCATTTGTTTTTTCATTAATTGATTCACGTGAGATGCTCACGGTCTTTCTTGCTAACGCAAGATAATCTTCTGCGGCCGCATAACAAGAATTGTGATTCCAGCGTATGGCCTCTTCATAAGCTTCTAAGCTTGTCTGCTCATCATTATTTTTTTCTGCAATTTCTGCTAAACGTCGATGTCGCAAAATTGATTTGGGTGATAACTGTGTAGCTACTTTTGTAGAGTCTTGGGATTTACGGTAGTCTTTTGTCTCTTCATAATATTCAGATAACAAATCGTGTACTTCAATATAGCGATAATCATTTTCAACGATACTTAACAATAAAGGCTCTACTTCGTCATATTCTTTATTTTTTATTAAGGTCTTTGCTAAACCAATTTGCGCCCAAATCAATTCTTTTTCTTTTAAAACGGTTTCATAAATTTTTTTCGCTTCTCTATAATTTTCCATTAGTATAAATAACTGTGCTTTATATTGAAGACAATCTAATCTATAAAAACTGTTTATTTTTATTTTTTCATTACATTTTTCAATTGCTTTACCATAATTTTTTTCATCTACCGCCATTTTTATAATTAATAGGTCTTCATGCTTTAATAATGCTCTATCAATTCTTACTCTCATGGTTTGCTGTGAAATTGGTTTTGTGATGTAATCATCTGGTTGATTTTCTAAAGCGCCCAATACCATTTCACGTGATACTTCCGCCGTAATAATAATAAACAATGTTGTATATTTTAATAAACCTCTGTGTCGCAACTCTTCTAATACTTGTTGCCCATCTTTCGACTCTGCAAGATTATAATCACAAATAATAAGCTCATATTCATTTGTCTCGCACTTTTCTATTGCCTCGTCACCATTTGATGCCGTGTCAATATGCACTGCTCCAAAAGACTTCAGCATTCTTTTATAAGAAGCTCGAACTTCTATTAAGTCATCAATCACTAGACAGCGTTTTTTTTCGTAAATTTTTATAATGTCTATCTGTCGCATTTATTAGTCAAAGCTCGGTTTCTATTGAATAATTTAGTTAGCTATTTATACTCAATTATTATTATTTTGCAAAACAAATTATACTTCTTATGTTTTATTTTCGATTAAACCTTAATTATAAAAAAGCCAGCTTAATGCTGGCTTTTTTATAATTTGAACGACATTAAATGTCTAAGTTTTCTACAGACAAAGCATTCAATTCTATAAATTCTCTTCGTGGCTCAACTTGATCGCCCATCAAAGTGGTGAAAATTTGATCAGCCGAAATTGCATCTTCTATTCTTACTTTTAACATTCGTCGAGTTGATGGATCCATTGTTGTCTCCCATAATTGCTCAGGATTCATTTCTCCAAGACCCTTATAGCGCTGAATGTTGTATCCCTTTTTAGATTCATCCATTAACCATTTTAACGCCGCTTTAAACGTATCGATGGATTGTTGTTTTTCTCCACGTTGTATATATGCTCCTGGCTCTATTAGATCTGTTATTTTTTCGCCAAGATCAACAATAGATTGGTATTCCCCAGATGCAAAAAAATCATGGCTGAAGGGATATTCATGACTCAATCCATGAGCAAGAACTTCTATCTGTGGTAAAAATAATGCTCTTTCTGTATCTTCTTTTATCGTTACCAAGTATCGACTTGATCCGCTTAATTGACCTTCATCGAGCTTATCGCCTAAGTTAACGCACCAAGCCTGAACTTTTGTATGGTCTTTTAAATCTTCTAGTGAGAGTCGGTCGATGTATATCATTTGTTCTAATGCATTTGCTGGATATAACCGTGACAAACGAGAAACAATGGCCATCACCTTACGATAATCGCTGACCAAAGCTTCTAAAGCTGTACCCGTAATAGCGGGAGCTTCAGGATTGGTGAATAAATACGTTCCTTCTAGTGCTGCATTTGTTAAAAATTCAGTTAATGCGAGATCATCTTTTAAATATTGCTCTTGCTTACCTTTACTAATTTTATAAAGTGGTGGCTGCGCGATAAAAATATGGCCGCGTTCGATAAGCTCCCTCGTTTGCCTAAAGAAAAAGGTCAGTAGTAAAGTTCGTATATGTGAGCCATCAACATCGGCGTCCGTCATAATAATAATACTATGATAGCGCAGCTTATCTGCGTTAAATTCATCTTTGCCAATTCCGCAACCTAATGCTGTTATCAATGTGCCTACTTCAACACTTGAAAGCATTTTGTCAAATCTTGCTTTCTCAACATTTAAGATTTTACCTTTTAATGGAAGTATTGCCTGCGTTTTACGATCTCTTCCTTGCTTTGCAGACCCACCCGCTGAATCTCCCTCCACTAGATATACCTCTGACAATGCCGGATCTTTTTCTTGGCAATCTGCTAGCTTTCCTGGAAGCCCTGCAATGTCTAAGGCGCCCTTTCGTCTTGTCATTTCTCGGGCTTTTCTTGCAGCTTCACGCGCTTTAGCTGCTTCCATCATTTTTGTAACAATAGCCTTAGCATCCTGAGGATTTTCAGCGAGATAGTCACTAAAGGCTTGCCCCATCTGCTGCTCCACTGCCGTTTTTACTTCAGAAGAAACCAGCTTATCTTTAGTTTGTGATGAAAACTTTGGGTCTGGCACCTTAACGGAAACAATTGCTGTCAAGCCTTCTCTCGCGTCATCTCCCGTCGTACTTACTTTGTCTTTTTTAAACAATCCTTCTTTTTCAATATAGGTATTTAGTGTGCGAGTTAGAGCTCCTCTAAAGCCTGCCAAGTGAGTTCCGCCATCTCTTTGCGGTATATTATTTGTGTAACAAAGAAGGTTTTCTTGAAAGCTATCATTCCATTGCAGTGCCACTTCAACACCGATTCCATCTTCACTTCCCTCTGTAGAGAAATGAAGCGTTTTATTTAATGTGGTTTTGTTTTTATTAAGATAATCAACAAAGGCACTTAAACCGCCTTCATATTCATAAACTTCTTCTTTACCACTGCGTTCGTCTTTTAGTACGATTCGAACACCAGAATTTAAAAATGATAATTCTCTTAGTCTCTTTGCTAATTGTTCAAAGTGAAACAAAATATTAGTAAATGTTTTTTCTGATGGCTTAAAGTGTACTTGTGTTCCGCTTTTTTCTGTTTCGCCGATAATTTTTAGCGACGCTTGGGGCACACCGTGCACATATAGCTGCTCATGAACATTTCCAGCTCTTCTGATAGTTAACTTTAATTCTTTTGATAGCGCATTTACTACTGAAACACCCACACCATGGAGACCACCAGAAACTTTATACGAGTTATCATCGAATTTACCTCCAGCATGTAAAACCGTCATAATTACTTCTGCCGCCGATACACCCTCTTCGTGTATCTCTGTCGGTATTCCGCGGCCATTATCAGACACCGTTATTGATTCGTCAGGATGGATAACAATCTTTATTTCAGAACAATGTCCAGCTAGGGCCTCATCTATTGAATTATCAACTATTTCAAAGACCATATGATGCAGTCCGGTGCCATCATCTGTATCACCAATGTACATTCCAGGTCTTTTACGAACGGCATCGAGGCCCTTGAGAACTTTAATGCTTGATGAATCATATATATTTTTCATCGATTCTTTCTTATCGTTTATTTCTTCTGACATAGTCATTCCTGGTTTTTAGCTAATACTAATATTCTTGCTTAATTCTTCCTTGTTCCACGTGGAACAGGCTTATTGCAAAATTTTCTGATTTTTCATTAATAGAATTCCATACCGACAATAAATTCTCTTTATCTATTCCCGTAACAAAGACCTGACTCTTTAGCGATACTAGCGCAGCAGATAACTTTTTTGCATTATCGACATCAAGCTCTGCAAGTAAATCGTCCACGAGAAACACGCAGCTTTTATTTGTCTTTTCGGAAAAAAGAAAAGCTTGTGCTATATGTAATGCACAAACAAGTGACTTTTCTTGCCCTCTGCTCAGCACATCAGATGCTAACTGTGCACCTATCTTAAAACGGAGATCTGCTCTATGAGGTCCAATATTTGTATATCCTGACCTTGCGTCTCTGAAAAACCCCGCTTGTAAAATATCCGCAAAGTTCTCATCTTCATTCCATCCAGCATTATAAGAGATATCTATATTGAAACCTAATTCACTGAAGTGATTGTTTTTATCAAAAAAACATTCATTAAATTCTTCAAACACTTCTCTTCTTAAAGCGTTTATTTTCTTGCTTAGAGGCACGAATTCCTTATCCCAAGCAATCAAGTCTGAATAGCCTATTTTATCACGCTTAAGCACACTATTGCGCTGCTTAATAATCTTTTGCAGACGTCTCCACGTTTCTGTAAATTCAGGTTTCACGTGAAACACCATCCAATCCAAAAAGCGTCTTCTTTGTGTAGAAGAGCCGTCTAATAATGAAAAAGAATCTGCGTTAATAATTTGGAGAGGAAGCTGCTGAGCAAGAGAAATAGCTGACTGAACATTATCTCCGTTGACGCGAATAACATTGCAGCCCAAGCGAGATTTCTGCAAACCAATAGTAGCTCTAAGATCATCAGGGCCCGTAAGCTCACTAAAAACCGTTAGCTGAGGCTGGGAATATTCGATGATTGTTCTGATTTTAAGGCTACGAAAAGATCTGCCAAGACCAAGCAAAGCGATAGATTCTAGTAGGCTAGTCTTTCCGCTGCCATTTTTACCATAAAAAAGGTTTACGTCTGGAGAAAGAGAAATCGACACATCTACGAGATTGCGCAGATGTGTGACTTGGAGGCGCTTAAGCAAAGACATATAATAAGGGCCGCTTAACGCTATTGAGAAGATAAGAGAAATGAAATTAAAATAAACTACAGTCTCATTGGCATAACAACATAAACTGAATCACCAGATTCAGGCTCTTCTATCAGTGCGCTACTGTTAGCATCAGATAATGTTAGTTTTATATTCTCAGTAGAGAGCACATTGCTTACATCCTGTAGATAACTAACATTAAAACCAATCTCAATTTTATCTCCACTATAATCAACAACAACCTGCTCTTCTGCTTCTTCTTGTTCTGGATTATTGGCCACAATCGTCAATAGGCCTTCTTCAAGGGTCAGCCTAACTCCGCGATATTTTTCATTAGATAAAATTGCTGTTCGACCAAAAGCTTGTTTTAGGTCGTCTCTATTTCCAAGCATAATATTATGGCCGCCTTTAGGAAGAACACGCTCATAGTCAGGAAACTTACCATCGACCAATTTAGAAGTTAACGTGTAATCTTTAGTCTCCACACGAATATGATGACTACTTAAAGTGACATCTATCAACGCTTCGTCATCTTTGAGTAGACGAGATAGTTCAACAACCCCTTTTCTAGGTAATATAGCTTGGCTTTTTTTGGGAACACTGATGTCAATTTCACGCGTGCACATTGCTAAACGATGCCCATCTGTGGCAACACAGCGCAATGTGTTATTTTCAGTTTCCCACAACATGCCATTAAGATAATAGCGAACATCTTGCTGAGCCATTGCAAAAGACGTTCTATCAATTAACCGCTTAATTATGAATTGAGAACAATTAAACTTAACATCACCCTCGGCGGTTTCGGTGGCAGGAAAGTCATTAGCTGGCAAAGTAGATAACATGAAACGACTGCGAGAACTTTTAACAATAAGTCGCTGATCCTCATCAAGAGTCATTTCCATTAAGGCGGTATCGGGTAAAGAACGACATATGTCTAATAATTTGCGCGCCGGCACAGTTACCTCGCCAATATCTGCAACAGATTCAACGTCAACACGACCCACTATTTCTACTTCTAGATCTGTTCCTGTTAACGATAAGTTATCTTCTGTTAATACAAACAATATATTTGCCAATACTGGCAGTGTTTGTCGTCTTTCAACTGCACCAGCAACTAGCTGAAGTGGACCTAACAAAGCATCACGCCTAACTGTAAATTTCATTTATTCTCTCTTATCATTAGAGTCAATATGCTGTTCATAACAACGGTTGTTTGTAAGTACTCACAAACAACCGTCAATACAGATTCTATCAGCCGATTATAACAGGTTTGTTGTAAATTTTATAAAGGCTTTATGTGGTTAATAAGCGCTGCAAGTTTTTCCAATCTTGATGAATTTCTGCATCTTGAGAGCACAGCTCTTTTACTTTACGACACGCATGAAGAACCGTGGTGTGGTCGCGACCTCCAAAAGCATCGCCTATTTCAGGCAGACTATGATTAGTCAACTCTTTTGCTAGCGCCATCGCAACCTGACGGGGCCGAGCAACAGAGCGGCTGCGACGCTTGGACGTAAATTCTGCTATTTTGATCTTATAATACTCACCAACAACGCGTTGTATATTACTAATACTTACTTGTTTATCCTGAAGCGCTAACAAATCTTTTAAAGCTTCTTTAACAAGATCAACTGTAATTGGGCGTTGAGTGAAAGAAGCATTTGCGACCACACGTTTAAGCGCTCCCTCTAGCTCGCGGACATTTGAACGAACGCGTTGTGCAATAAAAAAAGCTGCCTCATAAGGTAGGTCTATCTTAATCTCTTCTGCTCGCTTCAACAAAATAGCTGCTCGTGTCTCAAGCTCTGGCGGCTCTACTTCTACTGTTAACCCCCAACCAAACCGTGACTTCAGGCGCTCCTCGAGATTAGAAATAACCTTTGGATAACGGTCGCAAGTCAAGATGATTTGCTGATTACCCTCTAAAAGGGCATTGAACGTATGAAAAAACTCTTCTTGAGAACGGTCTTTCCCCGCAAAAAACTGAATATCATCGATTAGTAAGGCATCAACCGAACGATAATAACGCTTGAAATCATTTATTGCATTTAGTTGTAGAGCTTTAACCATATCTGCAACGAAACGTTCTGAGTGTAAATAAACAACTTTGGCATTAGGGTTGCGGGCTAACATGCCGTTACCAACGGCATGCATTAAATGCGTTTTTCCTAAACCCACACCACCATAAATAAATAGGGGATTATAAGACTCGCCAGGGTTTTCAACCACTTGCTGAGCTGCCGCCAAACCCATCTGATTTGATTTGCCTTCTACAAAACTTTTAAACGTAAATGATTTGTTTAAACCGGTACGATGCTGAAGCCCACCCTGCACAGCATGGTCCGAAAGAATTCTTTGTTTGTTTTCGTCTTTAAAACCAAATGAGCCAGACTTTGCTTTGTAAGAGTCTTCAAAAGAGTTAGAGGTATGCTCATCACTCGGTTTAGTTAAAGATGAATTGGTGTTTCTATTTACAGAGCCGTAGCGAATAGGAAAGCTGGTTTGGTCGTCTGGATTAGAAGTGTTGGCGGATGAAGGAAAATCACTCGATTGCTGGGTGCCATTTCTGTCAATTGAGTTTGTAAGCACTAACTGACCAGGTTTGGATTCGGCGTTTAGTGGATCAAAATTACGCGGAGCATTCTCAAAAGATGACATAGAACGAGGAACAACTTTAATAGATATAGAAACAGGAGGAACAATTGCTGCATTCGAAAAATAATGAAAAACCAATTCATTTATTCTCTGCATAAATTTATCTGAAACCCAATCAGCAATAAAACGATTAGGAGCCATTAGGCAAAAATCACCCGTTGAATGGTCAGTCAAAGATGTTAGGGGCCTAATCCAAGTATTAAATTGTTGAGCTGACAACTCTTGCTCGAGCGATTTAACACACTGCCCCCAAATGACATCTGTCAACGGATCCTCTCCCATAGTTGTTATCATTATTAAGATTGAAATAAAACACGTCACCCCTTAATTATAAGGAGCAAAGAATCATGTATTTATTATATTGTCGATCAGGTAACTATTAAAACATAAAAGACGCATTTTACCCACCTCAATAAATTATAGCTACAGTTATCCACAAAAAACGTTATAATTTTCATCTGCTTTTAAAAAAATTATTTTTGTTATTAATAATCAGCAACCTATACCTAAAAGAAAGCGTTTTAAAAACTTTGTACGGCACAGAAAAAGAAATAGTTTGTTAGTAAACCTGTTAATAAGCTGTTATTAAACGGTTGTTATGCGGTTAATTGCACACAAAGTTCAGCATTAAGAACGAAACATAAATTAGTAGAATTAAACACTTTGTAAAAAATATGCTCTATTAACTATTGTTGATTGATTTTTAAGTCATTATTCTTTAAAATCGCGCCTCTTTTTTGTTGTGGCTCTTGTATCAAACGGTTTCGTCGCTTTAGTTGCGATAACCAACATATTTAAATAGCCGCATACAACTAAACCCATTTATTGCATTCATTTTTAGTCACAGGATTCTGTCATGAAAAGAACTTTTCAGCCAAGCGTACTTAAACGTAAACGTACCCACGGTTTTCGCGCAAGAATGGCGACAAAAGCAGGGCGTAGAATATTAGCTCGACGCCGTGCCAAGGGTCGTAAAGTTTTATCTGCATAATTCCTTATTTAATGGTTGATTGTTTATAAATAGTAAGCAATTAACCATGCCTCTTCTCTTGAATAAAGACTCTCTCTATCAAAAAAACAGTGGCGTTAAGTTACCTGTATCTTTTAACTTGCCTAAAAAAAACAAACTTCTTAACAAAAAAGAATTTTCTTGGGTCTTTGAAAAAGCTACATACAAGGCATCTCATCGCTACTGTTTAATTCTTGCTAGAGAAAGTCAAAGTGATCGGTCGAGAATTGGATTGGTGATCGCAAAAAAACATATTAAGCTAGCGGTTGATAGAAATCGTGTTAAGCGTTTGATTCGAGAAAGTTTTAGGCACAATCAGCACCAACTTATTAAAATAGATGCTATAGTGCTTTCCCGAAACGGATTGGCTGACCTGGGCAATCCGGATACATATGAAATGCTACAACAGCTATGGAAAAAGATTCAAAACAAGGCATCTGCATAAATAATTTTTTATCTTTTTTTGCAATTAAATGCTTAAAGGGATACCAGCTAGTGTTGAGCCCTTGGATTGGGAACCAATGTCGTTTTACGCCAAGCTGCTCTAATTATGCAATTGATGCCTACAGACATTTTAATTTTTTTAAAGCAAGCTGGCTTACTATTAAGCGTGTTGTTAAGTGCAATCCATGGCATGAAGGCGGCATAGACGAAGCTATTCCTGTTAAAAAAACAAAGATTTAATATAACCTAAATAATCAACATTAAATATTGGTAGTTAAAGATGGATTGGCAAAAACCAGCCTATATGGGCGGAATATTAGTACTTACATTAGCTATTCTTTTTGAGTGGAATCAGTTCAAAGAAGAAAAAGCATTAGCAACAACTAATTATGACTCCTCTATCGTGTCTACTGTTAAGAGTACCGCTGGTGATACTCCTAATAGTAATGTCGCTGATTCAACAATCCCTGTTGTTCCCGCCATAGAAGAATCTGAATTACCAACCGGGCTAAACGGGAATAATTCTCAGACCAATACTGCCGGAGTAATTAATGACGCCTCAAAGGATACATCGGAGTTTGTTAGCATTAAAACAAGCACCTTAGAAGTTGTTATTAATAGAAATGGTGGAGACATCGTTCAGGCCGTGCTGCCAAAATATAAGGTGAATTTAAATGGTGAAAAGGGCTTCACTATTTTAGACCAAACACTAGCCACAACATATATTGCACAGAGTGGATTGATTGGAACAAATGGAACGGATACTAGCGACGGTCGTCCATTATTTAAAACTGCTAATTCAAATTACGAACTTAATAAAGGCGATGATTCGCTGAATGTTGATCTCACTATAACTCAAGATGGCATCAATATTATAAAACGCTTTACCTTTTTTGAAGATCAGAACTTAATAAAAGTAACTTATCTAATCGACAACACATCAGACTCAACCTGGAAAGCTAATTTATACGGCCAAATTAAAAGGGATAGCCATAAACCGATTGCAGCCGGAGACTCTGGTGTTGGTGTCAGCCCTTATGTTGGTGCAGCAACAACAACCATTGAAGACAAATACGAAAAACTAACCTTTAGCGATCTTGAAGAAGAAAGTAGAAATTTTTCTATTCAGGGTGGTTGGGTTGCAATGGTGCAACATTATTTTACAAGCGCTTGGATACCCAATAAAGAATCAACAAATAAGATATTTCTTAGAAAATTAAAAAATCAAGATATGTACTTATTAGGTTTTATTAGCCCAGAGACAGTGATTGAACCACAAACACAAGGCGAAGTTAGTGCTAATTTTTATGTGGGCCCTAAAAATATTGATGACTTAGAGCTTATTGCGGAAAATCTCGATCTTACTATCGACTTTGGTTTTTTGTGGTGGATAGCAAAGCCTATATTCCATCTACTAGATTTTTTACACGATTATATTGGTAACTGGGGCTGGTCTATAATTGTTTTGACAATAATAATAAAAGCAATCTTCTTTTATCCATCAGCCATGAGCTATAGGTCTATGGCAAAAATGCGCAAACTTGCGCCAAAAATGAAAGCTCTTAAAGATCGCGTTGGTGATGACAAGCAGAAAATGTCTCAAGAAATGATGAAGCTCTATAAAAAAGAGAAAGTAAATCCAATGGGTGGTTGTCTACCAATTTTAATTCAGATGCCGGTGTTTATTTCTCTTTATTGGGTTTTAATGGAAAGCGTAGAGTTACGTCACGCACCTTTCGCATTATGGATTACCGACTTGTCTGTAATGGATCCTTATTTTATTTTCCCATTAGTTATGGGTGCAACAATGTTTATCCAGCAACAATTAAACCCCACCCCTCCAGATCCAATGCAAGCGAAAATTATGAAATGGATGCCGGTTGCATTTACGTTTATGTTTTTATGGTTCCCCGTTGGATTAGTTATTTACTGGGTGACAAATAATACTTTGTCGATTATTCAGCAGTACATTATTACTAAAAGAATAGAAGCTGCTGATTAGAAAATTAGCAATATTTACCTATAAAAGAGCATTTATTAATGCTGACACCTCAAGACACCATAGCTGCCATTGCAACCGCACCAGGACGTGGCAGTGTTGGTATCATTCGTATATCTGGGCCTTTGGCTCATCAATTATCGAAAGATGTTACTCACCAAGATCTAAAGCCTCGCGTCGCTCATTTCACGGATTTTTTTCATCCTCAAACAAAACAAGTCATCGATCAAGGGCTTGCAATATTTTTTCCTAATCCGCATTCATTTACAGGTGAAAATGTACTCGAGTTACAAGGTCATGGTGGTCCCGTTGTTCTTGATCAACTTCTTACAGCTGTTACCTCCATTGATAAGATAAGATTGGCAAAGCCTGGAGAATTCTCAGAAAGAGCCTTTTTAAATGATAAGCTTGATTTAGCTCAAGCCGAAGCTATAGCAGACTTAATTAATGCAACAAGTGAACAAGCAGCACGTAACGCGGTTAAATCTCTTCAAGGCGTATTTTCTGATAAAATTCATGATCTTGTCGATAAAATTACTAAAATTCGTATATATATAGAAGCTGCTATAGACTTTCCGGAAGAAGAAATAAATTTTTTAGGTGATAAAACCCTTTTTTTTGGGCTTGAAGATATACAAAAAAATCTGAACTCTATCTTTGATGAAGCAAAACAAGGCGTTCTATTGAGAGAGGGAATGACAATTGTTATTGCTGGTCGACCAAACGCAGGTAAATCTAGCTTGTTGAATGCTTTAGCAGGTAAAGAATCGGCTATTGTGACAGACATAGAAGGCACTACAAGGGATATTCTGAGAGAAGAAATACATATCGACGGCATGCCTCTTCATGTCATCGATACAGCTGGTTTGCGCGAAGGTGGTGATGAAGTTGAGAAAATAGGCATTGCTAGAGCATGGGATGAAATAATAAAGGCCGACCGAATACTTTTATTATTAGATGTAAACAAGCTTAATTTGATAGATACCCTTGATGATTTGTTACCTCAGTTTGTTCAAAAAGATAATAAACAAAAGTTCGATTACTCTCGTTTGACGATAATTTACAATAAAATTGATCTTATCGACGAAGCAACAAGCCTTATTGAACAGCATCAGCAACTTAAACATATTCAAAATTTGCCCAGTATCTCAATATCAGCTAAAACAAAGCTCGGTCTATCGGAACTCAAGGATCACTTGAAGTCTTGTGTTGGATATCAACAAGTTTCAGAGGGTAGTTTTACTGCAAGAAGAAGACATCTAGATTCACTGTCCGCAGCAGATAAGAGCATTCAACTAGCAATAGATCAATTATCTATCGGGGCTGGTGAGCTAGTTGCAGAAGATTTGCGCCAAGCACAACAATTTTTAGGCGAAATAACAGGAGAGGTAAATG
This sequence comes from Cellvibrionaceae bacterium, assembly GCA_034111645.1. Taxonomy (GTDB): domain Bacteria; phylum Pseudomonadota; class Gammaproteobacteria; order Pseudomonadales; family Cellvibrionaceae; genus CANLBN01. The sequence continues at coordinate 20,528 of JAWUWW010000034.1, read as the reverse complement.
CAGACGACCTACTCGGGAAAATATTTTCAAGTTTTTGTATTGGAAAATAAACATTTATAGATTCTGTCAATAAAGTTAATCTATAATTATCAACACAAAACCATCACTTATCCACAAAAGAAATACAGAAAATAAACAAACTATTGACTTGACTTTAAGTTATTCACATTAATTCACAGTATTACTGTATAACTTATCCAAGTTGACTCTTTTAATTTTGAAACTAAATTACATAATATTTTCCAAAACTGCCAATTTATTTTCTTGTGTATATCTCCACTATAAATATTGAATAATGTTGGTATAGAATTTTGGCGTAAAACTCTGCTTAACTTATAATAGATTGTAGACAGGATGTTCAGTACTAGCTAGCCCATACCTACAGACAAAGTCCTAACACTTATCATTTATATAAGTTACTGATATAAAAAGACTTTATTGAGTTGTTAACAGAAAAACACGCGTCTAATAATAACATTAATAATAAGTTAGTATTAGTTTAAAAGAAATATTTAAATATATTATTAATTAAATAATAAACATAAAAATGACTTAGATTTTATACAGTATTTTTACGATAAACTTAATGCTATGCTGAGACACGATTAACGAAAGAAACACTATTTAAATATGTTAGCTCAAATAATTAAAAGATTTTTAGAAGTTAATAAATCGCGATTATTGGAGTAATTAAGTGATGAAAAAGAGCCCTTTCAAGTATTATTCACTTAGTTTTCAACAAAAAAAACGTATTTTTGATCAAAAACTGACCTTTCTTTATATTGATCGGTTTTACTGCTTTTTCAAATATCGTTTAAATTTCAATTATTTAACAATGAACAAGAGGTTTTGATGAATTATCCACATCAGTACGATGTGATTGTTATTGGCGGTGGGCATGCAGGAACAGAGGCATGCTTAGCATCTGCACGTATGGGATGTTCAACGCTGTTGCTGACACACAATATCGAGACCTTGGGTCAAATGTCTTGTAACCCAGCTATTGGCGGTATTGGCAAGAGTCATTTAGTAAAAGAAATAGATGCTATGGGTGGCGCAATGGCAAGCGCCACTGATAAAGGTGGTATTCAATTTCGACTACTTAACGCACGTAAGGGACCTGCGGTAAGAGCTACAAGAGCTCAGGCTGATCGCGTTTTATACAAAGCAGCTATTCGTGAAATCTTAGAAAACCAACAAAATCTCCAAATTTTCCAACAATCAGTTGTAGATTTAATTGTAACAGGAGATCGTGTTCAAGGTGTTGTAACAGAGATGGGACTTAAATTTCATGCGCCAACGGTGATATTAACAGCAGGTACGTTTTTAGGAGGTAAAATCCATATAGGATTAGAAAATCACTCTGGTGGTCGTGCCGGAGATCCTCCTTCAAATGCTCTTGCAAACAGACTCCGAGAATTACCTTTTAGAGTCGATCGATTAAAAACAGGTACCCCGCCTCGAATCGATGCTAAGACAGTTGACTTTAGTGATCTTCAAGAACAATGGGGCGAACATACAACACCGATTATGTCCTACATGGGAAAGATGGAAGATCATCCTCAACAAACCTGTTGTTGGATTACTCATACAAACCAAAAAACTCACGATATTATTCGCAAAGGATTAGATAGATCGCCTCTATACACAGGAGTGATAGAGGGAACCGGACCACGTTATTGTCCATCCGTCGAAGATAAAGTGCAGCGCTTTGCCGATAAAGATTCGCATCAAATTTTTATCGAGCCAGAGGGCTTAAAGACACATGAGCTCTATCCAAATGGTATTTCAACAAGTCTCCCATTCGATGTTCAGTTAGAATTAGTTCGCTCTATCAAAGGTTTTGAGCATGCACATATTATGCGGCCAGGTTATGCAATTGAATATGATTTTTTTAATCCTCAAGATTTAAAACCAAGTCTCGAGACACGCTGTCTACAAGGCTTGTTTTTTGCAGGCCAAATAAACGGCACTACCGGCTACGAAGAAGCTGGTAGTCAGGGCTTGTTAGCAGGCTTAAACGCCGCACTTCAAGTACAACAAAAAGAGTCTTGGAGCCCAAGGCGAGATCAGGCCTATATGGGTGTACTAGTTGATGACTTGATAACGATGGGTACACAGGAGCCTTACCGCATGTTCACCTCTCGGGCAGAATATCGCCTAATGCTGCGTGAAGATAATGCTGATTTACGTTTAACAGATATTGCCAGAGGTTTTGGCCTTATTAATGATGAGCGTTGGAGTGCATTTAACAAAAAACGTGATGCCATAGGCTTAGAAGAGGAACGCTTAAGAAGTACTTGGATTCAAGCAAAAAGCGTTGACGCAATTGGACTCGAATCAAAGCTTAAATCACCGTTAACGCGTGAATATAATTTGTATGAATTATTGAAGCGACCAGAATTAAACTTTAGGGATTTGAATGAAATAAAAAAGACTACCAAAACAGATGCAGAAGAAACGCAGCCACTTAGTGATCTTGATCCTATGTTAATTGCTCAGGTTCAAGACCAGGTTGAGATTAGTGCTAAATATTCGGGTTATATCGATCGACAAACTGAAGAAATTGCGAGACTCCAGCAGCACGAGATGACACCCTTACCTGATAATATGGATTATAGTATTGTCGACGGGTTATCTAATGAGGTTAAACAAAAACTTAGCGAACAAAGGCCTAATAACTTAGGTAGAGCAAGTCGTATTTCGGGAGTAACTCCAGCGGCAGTATCATTATTGTTAGTATATCTAAAGAAAAGGGGCTTACTTAAAAAAGTTAAATTAAATTCCGATCAGCAAGTAGCAAATTAAGTGACTATAGACATATCGGCTTGTAGGCAGCTATTGGCAAAAGGCTTAGCAGAACTTAAGATAGACATTAAAGATAGTCAAATTAATGATCTGATGTGTTACCTAGAATTATTTTACAAATGGAATAAGGCAATTAATCTATCGGCAATTCGCAAGCCAGAAGAGATAGTCACTCGACATTTGTTAGATAGCCTAGTGCTTGTTCCTTATCTCAGTAAATATATAAAGAGCTATCGGGAAGATAATTCAAATCCTTTACGCATAATTGATGTTGGTACTGGTGGAGGTTTACCTGGTATACCGCTGGCGATTTACTTTCCAAACATTAACGTTACTTTGCTAGATAGTAACGGCAAGAAGACGCATTTTTTGTTTCAGACAGCACTAAAACTTGGACTTTCAAATGTATCTATTGAAAATAAAAGAGTTGAGAGTTTCGTTCCTGAGATAAAATTCGACATAGTAACAAGTCGGGCATTTGCGAGCTTATCTGATATGTTAAAAGGCAGTCAGCATTTATTGAGCCTAAAAGGCCAATACTGGGCGATGAAAGGCTTGTATCCAGAAACAGAGTTAAAAGACTGTTCTGAAAAAGTAGATATTATTGCCGTACATAAATTGCAAATACCAAAGAGTCATGAACAAAGGCATCTAGTGGTATTAGCACCAAAGCTAAAAAAATAAGATTACCTTAATATTTTAAATACTAATAAATACCAAATAAAAAGTTTGTTAAGCACGCACAATAGCATAAGCTTAAATTTTTAAACTAGCATAATAAAAGACAATAAAGGCGAAAAACAGTGGTACAGATATATGCGGTTGTTAATCAAAAAGGCGGTGTTGGCAAAACAACAACTTGCGTTAATCTTGCTGCTTCTCTTGTAGCCATTAAGAAAAAAGTATTACTGATTGATCTCGACCCCCAAGGCAATGCAACAATGGGCAGCGGTATTGATAAAAACGATGTTGCATATACGGTTTACGATGTATTAATTAACGATGTATCTATTAAGGAAGCAAAACAATTCTCACCTAGTGGACACTATGATGTGTTATCTGCAAACGGAGATTTAACGGCGGCAGAAGTACAGTTGTTTGATATTGACAGTAAAGAATTTAGGTTGCGCCATGCTCTAGAAAATATAAAAAATAATTACAACTACATATTAATAGACTGCCCACCCTCATTAAATATGCTAACTGTTAATGCTTTAGCTGCTAGCAATAGCGTATTGATTCCTGTGCAGTGTGAATATTATGCTCTTGAAGGGCTGTCTTCTTTGGTAAGTACGATTGAACAGATAAAGCTGCAAACTAATCCATCTCTAAATATTGCAGGGATATTGCGAACGATGTACGACCCAAGGAGTACGTTAACATTAGATGTATCAGACCAATTAAATACACACTTTGGAGACAAGGTCTACCAGGCTTGTATACCGAGAAATATACGTCTAGCTGAGGCGCCAAGTTTTGGACAGCCAGCTCTCGTTTATGATCGCCAATCAAAAGGTGCTGTCGCCTATCTTGCCCTAGCAGGCGAATTCGTGAGACGTAGCGAACTTTCAAAACAAGCAAGTTAGTACAAAAACTATTAGAAAGATTTATTAGGATGAGTCATGGCAACAAAAAGAAAAGGTCTAGGACGCGGTCTCGATGCATTATTAGCGGGCTCTTCTAATGGCGGTAATATTGCAAATAGTTCATCGTCAAATAACGGCGAAGGAGCTCTAGGCGAACCTAGAAAAGAAGAGTTAAAGCATGTAGCTGTTGAGTTTATTCAGCGAGGAAAATACCAGCCACGCAGGGATATGCACCAAGAAGCTCTTGAGGAGTTGGCTGAATCTATAAAAGCACAAGGTGTTCTTCAGCCTATTGTCATTCGGCCAATAAGTAGCGACAGATACGAAATTATAGCGGGAGAGCGGCGCTGGAGAGCAGCTCAATTAGCAGGCTTAGATACAATCCCTGCGGTAATTCGCGACGTGACAGACGAAGCCGCTATAGCAATGGCTCTTATCGAGAATATTCAGCGTGAAGATCTTAATCCGATTGAAGAAGCGGTTGCTTTAAAACGACTTCAAGATGAATTTGAATTAACACATCAACAGGTTGCAGACGCCGTTGGAAAGTCTCGAACATCTGTCACCAACCTTTTGCGTTTAATAGCCCTAGATAGCGAAGTCAAAAAATTATTAGAAAATGGTGATATAGAAATGGGCCATGCACGTTCAGTTTTGAGCTTGCAGCCACTGCAGCAAAGAGAAATAGCCCAACAAGTAGTTGCTAAAGGCCTCTCTGTGAGACAAACAGAGGCAATCGTAAGAAGCTTCTTAGAAAACAAAAATAAAGAAACCTCAAAAAAGCTAGCTGTTTCGTCAGATATTCTAAAGCTAGAAGAAGATCTTAGCGAAAAAATAGGTGTTCCCGTTGTGGTTCAACATAACGCAAAGGGTAAGGGTCGCTTGATATTGAAATATAATAGTCTTGACGAGTTAGACGGAATATTAAAACACATGAGCTATGAAGCTTAAAAACATATATAAACAAGATTTTTAGCATCATTAAATCAGTTTATTGACAATAAAATACTTAAAATATCAATATATACTACATTGATTAAATGCTATTTTTTAGATCAATCTAACCATTCACATATGAATTGAAAAAAGCCTTAGGGTAAAAGATTAGTAATAACTTCAAAATAACCATAGTTATATTGTTGATTTTATTAAATAAAATGTTGCAAAAGATTAAATAAAAAACAAATTTTATTTGAATAGTCGGTCTTGACCCCCTATAATCGCGCTCGTCTTAGGGTTAGACACCCAAAACAATTAATTGTTATTCTTCTCATAATTAACTTGTCAATAAGGAATAAGTTAATAAATATGTGAGTCGGTAAGTTGAATGTGAATATACGTTTACTAGCTAAGAAAATTTGGCTAAAACAAATAGTATTATTAATTGTAATTTTTATTGCCGTTGCTTGGTTTAATTGGCTGTATGCAAAATCAATATTGATAGGTGGTTTAATTTTTCTTTTGCCATCGATATACTTCGGATTAATAACCTTTCGCTCAGGCGATGCTAGCTCTGCGGAGCTTTTGCTTCATAATATTTATAGAGGCGAATTCGGTAAGTTTTTGTTAACGACGACTGGCTTCGCTATAGCGTTTGCATTGTTGAAACCTTTTGATGTTGTTGTTTTATTTTTGACTTTTTTTATAATATCTATATTAAACTTAACAATGTTAAGTTGTAAAAAGTTTTTTTAGTTTGGATAATTGCCAATGGAGCGGCAAAATAAGTATTTGGTTTATTGGCTTGTCTTTTCCTATATTAAATTATAGAGACAGAGTGGCAAGAGCAATATGAACTTTTGAAACAAATTTAATCGGGTTGTTTAAATGGCTGGCGGAACTTCAATTGAGTACATACAGCACCATTTGCAGAACTGGACCTATGGTAAGTTACCATCAGGTTATGAGCGTTATGACGGCACAGTTTTACAAGAATCTGTCTGGACAAGCGCTCTAAGTTCACAAGAAGCAAAGGATATGGGTTTTAATGCAGTCCATGTTGACACCTTAGGTTGGTCAATATTTCTTGGTGCATTATTCTTATTGGTTTTTCATTTCGCAGCTAAAAGAGCAACGGTCGGCGTTCCTAAGGGGCTGCAAAGTTTCGTTGAGGTAGTTGTAAGCTTTGTGGATTCAACCGTTAAAGATATGTTTCATTTTAAAAACTCTATGGTAGCTCCAATGGGCCTAACAATATTTTGTTGGGTGTTTTTGATGAATTTAATGGATTTAATCCCTGTAGACTGGATACCAGTATTGGCAGCGAAAATTGCAGGCGATCCAAATTTCTATTTCAAGGTAGTGCCTACTACAGACCCGAATGCTACGCTGGGTCTAGCTATAGGTGTATTTATTCTCCTTATTTTCTTCAGTATTAGAAGTAAAGGTTTGCTGGGGTTTATTAAAGAATTAACCTTTCATCCGTTTGCGCCACCAACCAAAGGTTTTAGTATTCTGTTAGCTCCAGTCTTTATTCTGATTAATTTCACCTTAGAGTTTGTATCTTTATTGGCTAAGCCAATATCCCTGGGTCTGCGGCTGTTTGGTAACTTATATGCAGGTGAAATGATTTTTATACTTATAGCATTAATGTTTGGTGCAGGATTTTTCTTAGGGCTCTTTGGTGGAGTACTTCAGTTATCTTGGGCCATATTCCATATCTTGGTTATCACGTTGCAAGCGTTTGTATTTATGGTTTTGACAATTGTTTATATGGCAATGGCGCATGATAATCTTGATGAAAGTCATTAATTAACCGTTAATTATTAAATTTAAAATCACATTTTTTGGAGAGTAAAATGGAAGCAGTTGGTTTAGTTTATATTGCAAGTGCAATAATCATTAGTTTCGCAGCGCTAGGAACCGCTATAGGTTTTGGTAATCTAGGTGGAAAGCTTCTAGAAGGTGCTGCACGTCAGCCAGAACAGGGCCCTGCATTGCAAGGTAAAATGTTCTTAATGGCAGGTTTATTGGACGCTGTTCCTATGATCGGTGTTGGTATCGCAATGTACTTAATATTTGTTGTGGCGCCAGGTCTTCAAGCAGCAGTAGCTGGATAATAAATCATACTAATTCAAATTATTAAGAGGTATTGGTGTGAATATTAATCTGACATTGATAGGTCAAACCCTAACCTTCTTTGTTTTTGTCCTCTTTTGTGCAAAGTTTGTTTGGCCCGCGCTAATTTCAGTAATGGAAGAGCGTGAGAAGAAGATAGCCGACGGCTTGCAAGCTGCAGAACGAGCTGATAAAGATTTAGATTTGGCGCAAAAGAAAGCAACAGAAAAGTTGCACGAAGCCAAAGAACAGGCGGCTTTGATTGTTGAGCAAGCAAATAAGCGTGCAATACAAATAGTTGATGAAGCTAAGGAGCAAGCGTCACTAGAAGGAGATCGTATTATTACTGCAGCTAAAGCTGAAATAGAACAAGAAACAAATCGTGCAAAAGAAGAGCTTCGTGGTCAAGTGGCAGTGTTAGCTATAGCTGGTGCGGAGAAAATACTTGGCCAAGTAATTGACATGAAAACTCATAATCAATTGGTTAGTAAGCTTGCAGCAGATTTATAGATTGCGTTAGTTCTTAAATTTCAATTATAAAGTAACGGTAATAGGAAAAAAAATGGCGGAACTAACAACATTGGCAAGGCCTTATGCGAAAGCAATTTTTGATGTTGCTCGCAACGCAAAAGACCTTGATGGTTGGTCCTCAGCTTTGGCTTTAACAGCAATTGTTTCTCAGAATGCAACGGTCGTTAAGTTGCTAGACTCTCCTACGCTAACATCAGAGCAAAAGGCGGCAGTTCTTTCCGATTTATGTGGTAATGAAATAAATCAAAAGATGAAATTGTTTATATCTGTGTTAGCAGAAAATAAGCGTTTAGGTTTGCTGGGCCCGATTCAAGAGTTGTTTGAAAATCTAAAAGCAAAACAACAGAAATTTTGTGATGTTAAGGTGACTTCCGCCTTCGAGTTAGATGAAAAGGTGAGTGTCGCACTAGTAGAAAAATTGAAGACTGTCCTCGAGAGTGATATTTCTCTAAATACAGTAATCGATAGTTCTTTAATTGGTGGTGTTACTATTCGCGCAGGCGATATAGTGATAGATGGTTCTATAAAAGGCCGTTTGAATAAATTAACTGAAAGCTTTGCTTTACAGGCTTAGAAAGAACGGTAGCACAAAAGAATATTAATGGTTAATTGGTAGCCGATAAGTTGTTATTAACAATTTAAAATTTTATTAATGAATAGCAATCCCTAATAGGGAATTGAGGAAGAGAGCATGCAGCAGCTGAATCCTTCAGAAATTAGCGAAATTATTAAGGGTCGAATTGATGCTCTTGATGTCAGTAGTGAAGCACAAAACGAAGGCATTGTCGTATCAGTAAGTGACGGTATTATTCGTATCCATGGTCTTGCCGATGTAATGTATGGCGAGATGATTGAGTTTGAGGGCGGTGTCTACGGCATGGCATTGAACCTTGAGCGCGATTCAGTGGGCGCGGTAATTTTGGGTGACTACAAAGGTGTGGCTGAAGGCCAAACTTGTAAGTGCACCGGTCGAATTCTTGAGGTTCCAGTAGGCCCAGAACTTCTGGGCCGCGTTGTTGATGCACTTGGGGTACCGATTGACGGTAAAGGACCTATAAATGCTAAGCTAACCGATCCTATTGAAAAAATTGCACCCGGTGTTATTGCTCGTCAGTCAGTTGATCAACCTGTTCAGCTTGGATTAAAAGCAATCGATGCAATGGTTCCTGTTGGACGCGGACAGCGCGAGTTGATTATTGGTGACCGCCAAACAGGTAAAACTGCGATTGCAGTTGATGCAATCATCAACCAAAAAGATAAAGGCATAAAATGTATATATGTTGCTATCGGTCAAAAAGCCTCATCGGTAAAAGCGGTTGTTCGTAAGCTAGAAGAGCATGGCGCAATGGCGCATACAATTATTGTTGCAGCCACAGCTTCAGATCCAGCAGCAATGCAGTTTTTGGCACCATTTTCGGGTTGTTCAATGGGCGAATATTATCGAGATCGTGGTGAAGATGCGTTAATTATTTATGATGATTTAACTAAACAAGCGATTGCTTATCGTCAAATTTCACTATTGTTGCGTCGTCCACCGGGTCGTGAAGCTTATCCTGGTGACGTATTCTATCTTCACTCGCGTCTACTTGAGCGTGCATCACGCGTTAATGCAAAATATGTTGAAGACTTCACTAAAGGTGCAGTCAAAGGTAAAACAGGATCATTAACAGCTCTACCTATTATTGAAACGCAAGCTGGCGATGTATCGGCATTCGTACCTACCAACGTTATTTCAATTACTGACGGCCAGATATTTTTAGAGACGGATTTATTTAACTCTGGTATCAGACCAGCTATGAATGCGGGTGTTTCTGTATCGCGTGTTGGTGGTGCAGCACAGAGTAAGATCGTCAAAAAGCTATCAGGGGGCATACGTACTGCTCTTGCACAGTATCGTGAGCTAGCTGCTTTCTCACAATTTGCATCTGATCTCGACGATGCAACTAAAGCACAGTTAAATCACGGTGAGCGCGTAACTGAGCTAATGAAGCAAAAGCAATATTCACCGCTTTCTATTTCTGAAATGGGTATCTTGTTGTTCGCAGCTAATGAAGGTTATCTTCAAGACATTCCGGTTGCAAAAATTGGTTCATTTGAGTCTGCCCTACTTTCTTATATGGCATCAGAACATGGTGACTTAATGAGTAGTACTAACGATTCAGGTAATTACGATAAGGAAATTGAAGAATCATTTAAATCAGCATTAGAAAAATTTAAATCGACCCAAACTTGGTAAAGAGTGCTTCGCCTAGCACTTTGGTTTGGTAAATCTATTAGAAAAACACAGCGGATAAGATAATGGCTGGTGGAAAAGAAATACGTACACAAATTTCGAGCATTAAAAGTACGCAGAAAATTACAAGCGCAATGGAAATGGTTGCTGCAAGTAAAATGCGTAAAGCTCAACATCGTATGGAATTAGGTAAGCCCTATGCTATACGAATAAGAAATGTTGTGGGACATATTGCAAATGCTAATCCAGAATATAACCACATTTATTTGCAAGAGCGAGAAGTAAAGCGAGTTGGTTTTATTATTGTTTCAAGTGACCGTGGTTTATGTGGAGGTTTAAATACCAATACATTTAAAGCGGCTGTTAAGAAAATGAAACAGTTTGCCGACGAAGGCATAGAGATTGATCTTTGTCTAATAGGCGCCAAAGCGCTAGCTTTTTTTAAAAGCTATGGCGGCAATATTCAAGCAGCAGTGCGTGATATTGGCGAAGCACCAACCGTTGAAAAACTGATCGGGACCATAAAAACTATGCTAAATGCATATGAGGACGGAAAAATAGATCGATTATATCTAGTGGCGAACGAATTTGTTAACACAATGACTCAGTCACCATTTGTAAGTCAGATTCTACCGTTAAAAGCTGAAGAAGATGAAACATCAAGGCATTACTCATGGGACTATATCTATGAGCCAGATGCAAAAGAGATACTTGATAGCTTGTTGATACGATATATTGAATCACAGGTTTATCAGGCAGTGGTTGAGAATATTGCTTGCGAGCAGTCAGCACGAATGCTGGCAATGAAAAGCGCAACGGATAACGCTGGCGATATCATTGATGATTTGCAACTTGTTTATAACAAAGCAAGACAGTCTGCAATCACACAAGAACTATCAGAAATAGTAAGTGGAGCGGCAGCCGTTTAAGGCAAAAAAAACGTGTAATTATTGTTTTTAAATATTGTTATATTTCTTTAGATCAATATTTTAGAGCCAAGTTTACAAATTAATAAATTATAAATTAAGTTTATCGTAAGTAAATTTAGAGGACTCACAAATGAGTAGCGGACGTATCGTACAAATCATCGGGGCCGTAATCGATGTGGAATTTCCACGTGATGCAGTGCCTAAGATCTATGACGCTCTAACAGTTAGCGCAAAAGGTCTAACTCTTGAAGTGCAACAGCAGTTAGGTGACGGTGTAGTTCGTGCCATTGCAATGGGTTCTTCGGAAGGTATTAGTCGCGGGTTAGAAGTTACTAACACTCAAGCACCTATATCAGTACCCGTTGGCACTGAGACTTTGGGTCGCATTATGGATGTATTAGGTAATCCAATTGATGAGTGTGGAGATATAGGCGAACAACAAAGAATGCCTATTCACCGTAAAGCTCCTGAGTACGATGAACTCAGTGCATCTGAAGAATTATTAGAAACAGGCATTAAAGTTATCGACCTAGTTTGTCCATTTGCTAAAGGTGGTAAAGTCGGACTCTTCGGTGGAGCCGGTGTTGGTAAAACAGTTAACATGATGGAATTAATCAACAACATCGCAACAGAGCACAGTGGTTTATCAGTGTTTGCTGGTGTTGGTGAGCGTACTCGTGAAGGTAATGACTTTTATCACGAGATGCAAGAAGCTGGCGTTGTTAATGTCAAAGAGTTTTCAAAATCTAAAGTGGCGATGGTTTACGGACAGATGAACGAGCCGCCTGGTAACCGCTTACGAGTTGCCCTTACCGGTTTAACAATGGCTGAGAAATTTCGCGACGACGGTAAAGACGTATTGTTTTTTGTTGATAATATTTATCGCTACACCCTTGCCGGAACCGAGGTGTCAGCACTTCTTGGACGCATGCCATCAGCCGTTGGTTATCAGCCAACATTGGCTGAAGAAATGGGTGTTTTGCAAGAGCGAATTACCTCAACTAAAACGGGTTCAATTACATCTATTCAAGCGGTTTATGTTCCTGCCGATGATTTAACTGATCCATCACCAGCAACAACGTTTGCTCACTTAGATTCTACCGTTGTACTGTCTCGTGATATCGCGTCTAAAGGTATATATCCTGCGGTTGATCCGCTGGATTCAACCTCGCGTCAATTAGATCCATTAATTATTGGTCACGAGCATTACGATGTTGCTCGTGGAGTTCAAACGGTATTGCAGCGTTATAACGAACTTAAAGATATTATTGCTATTTTGGGTATGGATGAATTATCGGAAGAAGATAAATTATCGGTAACTCGCGCACGTAAAATCGAACGTTTCTTATCTCAACCGTTCCATGTTGCAGAGGTATTCACTGGCTCGCCAGGAAAGTACGTTTCTCTTAAAGAAACTATTCGCGGATTTACAGGAATTTTAGCCGGTGAATACGACGATCTACCAGAACAAGCATTCTACATGGTCGGAACAATTGATGAAGTTATTGAAAAAGCTAACAAGATGAAAAAAGGTTAGTTTTAATACGTGCTATTTGTAGAGAGCTAGAGGAAATATTATGGCCATGACCGTACATTGCGATATCGTCAGCGCAGAGCAGAAAATTTTTTCTGGTCTTGTAAGTATGATTGTCGCAGCAGGCAGTGAAGGTGAAGTAGGTATTTCATATGGCCATGCGCCACTATTAACTGGGCTTAAGCCGGGGCCTATTCGTGTTCTTAAGCAAGATGGTGTTGAAGATATTTTTTACGTGTCAGGTGGTTTTTTAGAAGTTCAGCCAAACCACGTAACCGTATTAGCAGACACTGCCTTGCGTGAAGAAGATATGGACGAAGCTGCTGCACAACAAGCTAAAGAAGCTGCCGAGAAACATATGATCAATCAATCCGGTGAATTTAATTATTCGGCTGCGGCAATTCAGTTGGCAGAAGCATCAGCACAGTTAAGAACGTTACAAGCGATACGTAAAAAGACGGGTAAAAAAGCTTAACCTAGTGTGGTTGAGTATAAAGATTAAAAAAGGCAGCTATGGCTGCCTTTTTTATTGTGTGCAATAAAGCATATACTTATACTAGCTTAAAATGGATACTATCAATCACGAATTAAAAACAACATATTAAAATCAACTTATCTATAAAAGCATATTAAAATTAAAATATGCATAAAAGCAAAGTTAAAATTAACTAGACAATAAAGACATTATTATGACGTTAGATATTGTAATACTTGCAGCCGGTAAAGGGACAAGGATGAAATCTGATCTACCAAAGGTTTTACACCAAATCGCCGGTCGTTCAATGCTGTCACATGTAATAGCGACATCCAAGAAACTAAATTACGATCATTTACATATAGTGACAGGCCACGGTGCAAAAAATATAGTCAAAGAGTTTGATGAGAAGGAAGACATAAATTTCGTAATGCAAAAACAGCAATTAGGAACAGGACACGCACTTCAACAGTGTCTTCCAGATTTAAAAAATGAATCAATAACCTTAGTTTTATATGGCGATGTACCTCTTGTAAAAGAAGAAACCTTAAGAAAGCTACTTAAGCGTGTTAGCAATAATAGTTTAGGTTTATTAACAGTCAAGATGGAAGACCCCAGAGGTTATGGAAGAATCATCAGAGATAAAAAAAATCTTGTTAAGAAAATAACAGAACAAAAAGATGCTGAAGAAGCTCAGTTAAAAATAAAAGAAGTAAATACCGGTATTCTTGCAGTTAAAACAGAACATCTACAAAAGTGGTTACCAAAATTAAGCAATCAAAATGCACAAGGCGAATATTACTTAACAGATATTATAGCAATGGCTGTAGCTGACAGTGTAGTAGTTGAAACCGAATCACCCGACAAAGAATGGGAGGTCGCTGGTGTTAATAACAGACAACAACAAGCAAAATTAGAGCGTGTTTATCAAACACAATACGCTAAACATTTAATGGAAAATGGAGTCACTTTATTAGACCCAAATCGATTTGATTGCCGAGGTGAGCTAAACTGCAGTAACGATGTTGTTATAGATATAAATTGTGTCTTTGAAGGTATAAATAAAATAGGCAGTGGTGTTAAGATCGGGCCAAACTGTGTTATAAAAAATTGCACGATTGCTGATAACACCGTAATAAATGCAAATAGTATATTAGAAGAATCGATAATAGGTAACGGCTGCAATATCGGGCCGTTTGCACGCCTAAGACCTGGAACAGTTCTAGACGCTGAAGCAAAGATAGGAAATTTTGTAGAGACAAAAAAAGCTCATATCGGTAAAGGCAGTAAAGTAAACCATTTAAGTTATATTGGAGATACTGACTTAGGAGAAGATGTAAATATCGGTGCAGGTACAATTACATGCAATTATGATGGTGTTAATAAGCATAAGACAACTATTGGTAATGGTGTGTTTATAGGATCAAATACGGCATTAGTAGCACCCATAAAAATTGGCAGCGGTGCTACAATTGGTGCCGGATCCACAATAAATAAAGATGTAGAACAAAACGCTTTGACCTTGACGCGAGCACCACAAAAAACAATTACATCATGGCAGCGACCTTTAAAAAATAAAGAATAAAATTAAAACAAATTAGTGTAGAGCTACAAATAAAGAGAAAAATATGTGTGGAATTGTTGGGGCTATATCAGGTCGTAATGTTACTGAAATATTGTTGGAGGGATTAAGACGTCTCGAATATAGAGGATATGATTCAGCCGGAATAGCAATAGTACAAGACAATAAATTAGAGATCAGAAAAGAGCAAGGCAAAGTTGTCAACTTAGAATCAAGTTTAGCGCAAGAGCCAGTAAAAGGATTAGTAGGAATCGCTCACACTCGGTGGGCCACACACGGAAAACCAACACAAAAAAATGCACACCCGCACCACTCGCGAACTATAGCGGTTGTTCATAATGGCATCATTGAAAACCATCAAGCACTAAAAAAAGAGTTACAAAAGAACGGCTATAAATTTTTAAGTGAAACAGACACTGAAGTCATAGCGCACTTAGTTAATCAATTTGTAGAAGCGGGTGATCAACTTTTTGATGCAGTAAAAAATACAGTAGCTCGGCTTGAAGGCGCCTATGCACTTGCGGTCATCGATGCTAAAAATTCAAAAGAAATTATCGTAACTCGTGAAGGCAGTCCATTAGTTATTGGTTTGGGTATTGATGAAAATTTTATAGCATCAGATCAACTAGCATTAAGACAAGTTACCGACCGATTTATTTATTTAAAAGAAGGCGATATTGCGAAAATAACAAAAGAAAATATTCTAATAGAAAATAAAGAACAGAAAATAGTTGAACGACAACAAGAAAAAATTATTGGTAACGAGCAAACTGCTAGTAAAGGTAAATATCGTCACTACATGCTAAAAGAAATCTACGAACAACCAAAAGTTTTAGAGCAAACTTTACAAGGAAGATTAGGCAAACAACAAGTATTAGAAGGTTGCTTCGGAGCAAATGCTAGCGAGATTTTTGATAAAGTTGACCATGTACAAATTATTGCTTGTGGTACAAGTTATCACGCAGGAATGGTTGCAAAATATTGGTTAGAAGGCTGGGCTAATATTACCTGTTCGGTCGAGGTTGCTAGTGAGTTTCGTTACAGAAAAGTTGTAGTACCAAAAAACTCACTAATCGTAACTATCTCACAATCGGGAGAAACTGCCGATACCTTAGCAGCGCTTCGTAAAGCACAGAAACAAAATTATTTATCATCGCTAACTATCTGTAATGTTCCTAATAGCGCACTTGTTCGAGAATCAGAACTAAGTTTAATGACTGAGGCCGGAACAGAAATTGGCGTTGCATCAACCAAAGCTTTCACAACACAGCTCGTTGCCCTTCAATTATTAACTATAGTTTTAGGTCGTCGAAAAGGCTTAAGCCAAGATCAAGAAGCTGAAATGGTTACGGCATTAAGAAAATTACCGGCGCTTTGTAGAGAAGTGTTAAAGCTAAATAAAGAAATAGAAAAACTAAGTGAAATCTTTGTCGATAAGCATCACGCATTATTCTTAGGGCGCGGCATACATTATCCAATTGCATTAGAAGGCGCATTAAAATTAAAAGAAATTTCTTATATACATGCAGAAGCTTATCCTGCTGGTGAGCTCAAACATGGCCCATTAGCATTAGTCGACAGTAATATGCCGGTAATTTCAGTTGCCCCTAATGATGAATTGCTTGATAAATTAAAATCTAATCTTGAGGAAGTCCACGCTCGGGGTGGGCAATTATTTGTGTTTGCAGATACCGACACCGACTTTAAAGAGACGAATGAATTTAAGGTAATACATTTACCAAAAGTACCACATACATTAACAGCAATTGTTTATACCCTACCCCTACAATTGTTGTCATATCATGTAGCTATACAAAAAGGGACCGACGTAGACCAACCCAGAAACTTAGCAAAATCTGTGACGGTTGAATAATAAATAAATAGGTTGTACCCACATTAGTTGTGAGTGAACAATAAAGTCATTTTCTTTCGCAATCTAAGCCATCTTAAAGAAAAGTTAGTTCAGGTGGCAATACACTATGGGCAAGAAACAATACTGTTTTAGAATATAGATAGTCGATAAGATTCTAACGGATTACAACCTCGACATATAACGGCATCAAGGCATCAATAGCGAAACAGCTAATGGGTAAATAATTGGCGATCATCATCCCTAAAGGGGCGCTCGCTATGATTCACTCAACTGCTGCAGCCCCATTTACACTATGAATAAAGGGAAACTCATTGGCCAACGACCAGTCTTAATGCAGCAACAAGAGTGGTCTATTCGTGTTCTGCTGCAAATAAAAAATATTATCTCTTGAAATATTCAAACATACGGCTGACGTTATACCCCAGTCGTCTTAACTTATTTAAAATTCGTGATTTTAGGTCTATCCGATAGATAAGTTCTGCAGATTTCTTGATTGAATCACTAAGCATATTTGTAGCCTCAACAACGTTTTGATCAACCTATCTTAAATACGGCAACGCTAATAAAATCACGCCAACAATCCAAATGGTTTCTAACAGCAGTAAGACAATCGGTTTAATACCCACATCTAACAGCTGCTTAAGATTAGACTTCATACCGATGGCGGCAATCGATACCACTAGCGCAAAACTAGAGATACTGGTGGCTGCGGCAGTTACGCCGGCCGGTACCTGAAACACACTATTGATGATCATTAATACCACAAAAGCGATTAAAAATAACGGAAACCCCGTGGTCTTTACATGCGCGCCAGAAGACGCAGCGGATGTAAATTTCAATCTAACTACTAGCACGATGCACAGTACCACCGGCATCAAAAATGCAACTCGCACTAATTTTGTTAAGGTGGCTAAATCACCGGTTTGCATGGATACCGAATACCCTGCACCCACAACCTGAGCGACATCGTGAATAGTACCCCCAAGAAAAATACTAGTACTGGTTGCGTCTAAGCTTAAAAGATTCGCAATGATGGGATACAACACCATAGCAATGGTCGACAAGCTGGTGACGACAACAATAGTGACTAGAGTATCGCGCTCTTTGTGTCTACTTTCTGGTAATACAGCCGCAATAGCAATGGCCGCTGAGGCGCCACAAATACCCACCGCTCCACCCGTTAATACGCCGAAACTCTTTTGCAGGCCCAAGAGCTTTGCCAGCAACACACCCACCAAGATAGTGCTTCCGATCGCCAATAATAACAATGTCGCCGTTTTCCAACCCAGCGACACTAGATCTCCGTAGGCAATACGCATGCCCAATAGCGCCACGCCAATCTTCAAAACATGTGATCCCGCAAACGCAACGCCGGCCTTACACTTTGTCTCTTCGTATAAAAACGATAGCGCGATACCTAACAACAGAGCAAATAACATTGCGGGCGCACCGTAGTGCTCACTAAGAAATAAGGCAGCCAAACCGACGATAGTGGCGACTAAAACACCGGGGAAAAACTGCTGAAAATGACGCATAAGTAAGGCTTTTTTGGAGGAAATAGATAATTTATAGTTTTATATAAAAAAATGAATACAGTTAACAATCATATTCGCAAAAAAGTACGCACTTAGAATCGGGAAACCGACTCAAAATTTGACTGTGATTTATGGATAATGGAGCGGAACTCACCTCGCCTCAGGTGACAGGACTCTTCATCGTCACGGGCTTGCCGGGGATAAAGTTGATGCAGACACCATCGAGCTCTTCCAGAAGCAGGGGCTCGCGGGTAAACCCACAAGCATAAGTAGCTTGGTGTTGGCGGCTGCAGCCGTTGTGCTCTAGATGCTGACAAGATGTGCATGTACCGAAGCGCGGCTTGCCCTGTTCTTGGGATACTTGACTGAGCATCCGCTGTAAGGCGTCGGCGAAGTGGCCTTGGATACTTGGGGGTAAAGAGTCCGCGGCACGGGAGAGAGATTCTAAGGGATCGTTCGCGAGAATGCCTCTGGCTTTATCCGTCAAAACGAGACGGACACTGCGCCTGTCGTTCTCTGACCGCATCCGCGTGAGATAGCCTTGAGTCTCAAGGCTTTTGATGGTCTGTGAGGCTGTTCCCCGAGTCGTGGCATGGAAAGCGGCGAAGGCGGAAGGCGTTCTCGAGAAGCGGTTGGCTTGATCAAAGTATCTGAGAGCGGCCCACTGAGCGGCCGTCAGCCCCTCCACGAGGCCATCGCCAGTGGCTATGCGCCCCAAATGAAAGACCAATTCTGCGATCACACTACCGTTCATTTTCAACTCCTCTGTTATGGTTAGGATAGTAGCGGTTAAAACTTATCTTGACAAGACTATAGTTTCGTTACCATACTACATAACATTAAATATAGTAGTGTCTAGAAACTATATTGGCAAAATAGTAGTTTCGAGGCAACACTAGATTTCAATTTCATTCTTGAAGATAATGAGTCGCTAGCAACACCTGACGTCCCTTTATCTTGATATTTTCGATTAGTTCGATGTTTTATCTGGAGCATAAATTATGGCAATTACATTTACTGAAACTGCAGCAAGACGTATTCAGCATCAGATTGCAGTGCGCGGCAACGGCATTGCCCTTCGCGTCGGCATCAAGAAAGTGGGCTGTACCGGTATGGCGCACACCTTCGAGATCGCAAACGCAGCTAGCCCGACCGATCACAGCTTCGAGTCGCATGGCGCCCGCATACTAATTACTGACGACAGCTTTGAGTTTCTCGATGGGTCACACATTGATTTCGTCACCGAGGGGCTAAAACAAACGTTTAAATTTGACAACCCCAGCGTCGAAAGTGAGTGCGGCTGTGGCGAAAGTTTCAATGTAAAAAAAACTAAACTCGATGCAAAAAACCCAGAAGTGACGTCATGAACACAATAACTGAAAACATGGAAACGGTCATGCCTGCCAATTTCCTCTTTACTGACGTCGCGGCGACGAAGGTCGCTGAACTGATCGCCGCAGAGGGCAATCCCAATTTAAAACTACGCGTTTTTGTTCAGGGCGGCGGCTGCTCGGGTTTTTCCTACGGCTTTACCTTTGACGAAATAACCCATGATGACGACGCTGTGATCACGAAAAACGGCGTGTCATTGTTAATTGATTCGATGAGCTACCCGTTTCTGATGGAGGCAGATGTTGATTACAAGAACGATCTAGAAGGCGCGCAGTTCGTTATCAAGAATAATCCAGGGGCTAAATCTACCTGTGGCTGCGGGTCATCTTTCACCACTTAACATAGGAGCAACAGCATGAGTGCAGAACTACAAGATTTCATTAACCAGCCCTACAAGCATGGTTTCGTCACCGACATCGAGTCCGATGTGGCGGAGAAAGGGCTCAGTGAAGACACTATAAAGATGATTTCGAGTAAAAAAAACGAGCCCGAGTGGCTCCTTGAGTTCCGGCTTAAGGCTTACCGAGGATGGCTAAAAATGGAAGAGCCGACCTGGTCTAGCGTTCACTATCCGAAGATTGATTTACAAGCTATCAGCTATTACGCCGCACCCAAAAAGAAGCCGCAGTTGAACAGTATGGATGAAGTCGATCCTGAGCTATTGCGTACCTTCGAGAAACTCGGCGTGCCACTGCACGAGCGCATGGCGCTGGCTGGCGTTGCAGTCGACGTTGTTTTCGACAGTGTGTCGGTGGCGACCACCTACAAGAAGAAGCTGGCCGAGGTCGGCATAATATTCTGCTCGATGTCAGAAGCGGTACTGGAGCATCCTGAATTAGTGCAGAAGTATCTTGGTAAGGTGATACCGGCCAGCGATAATTTTTTCGCCGCGCTCAACTCAGCGGTATTACCGATGGATCGTTCTGCTTCATCCCCAAGGGCGTTAAATGTCCGATGGAATTGTCGACCTATTTTCGCATCAACACTGAAGAG
>JAWUWW010000033.1:0-16811 GCA_034111645.1 Cellvibrionaceae bacterium | reverse complement strand
AAGCCAACAACGTGAACCCGTATCATTATCTTAAGCATGTGTTCAGCCGACTGCCGAACATGACGACCAAAGATGATATGAATGAACTCATGCCGTGGCAGTTTGAAAATAGCTAGAGTGGGGTTCGATTGGCGCTTACGTCTAAGGAAATACAAAGACCTAAATGTTTGGGTTAATACAATCATTACCTACACTCCCTAATTATCGTTAATATCATACTTGAAAAAAGAGCCATATAGCCTCCTTAGTTCAACTCTTATGCTGATCAAGTAATTCTCTAGAGACTCTAAGCCACGTTGAGTAAAGCTCCTATGGCTTTTTAATTCGCTAAAATGCGATTCATTGTGTCCGATTAAGCGATATTCGCACACAGATAATGTTTCTCCCGCTAAATATGGAAAACAGTATTTTTTAGAGTCAAACTTTGTCTAGTAAAAGGTGGGAAGTACAGATGATCCGTGTGTCACCGAACATACAGCGGATGGATTCCGCATTATATTCACCAGTCTGAAGCGAATTCTAAACTCAGTCAGGAAGAGAGGCGAATCATGATAGAGAACAACCTGGGAGTAACAATAACCTTCTTAGTTTATATATCAATGATGCTGATCCTTGGCTACATTGCTTATAAACGGACATCTAACCTTTCAGACTATGTCCTGGGCGGTAGAAGCCTAGGCCCACTGCCAGCCGCTTTGAGCGCGGGGGCATCGGACATGAGTGGCTGGCTCCTGCTTGGCCTTCCGGGCTATGCATATGTCGCGGGGTACGAAGCTATCTGGATTGCGGTTGCTCTGTTGGTCGGTACTTGGCTCAATTGGCTGCTCGTGGCAAGACGTCTGCGAATATACTCTATGGCCGCCGAAGACTCGCTGACGTTGCCGTCGTTCTTTGAAAACCGCTTCAACGACACCAGTCGTGTGTTGCGTGTAGTGTCAGCGGTTTTCATTTTGTTGTTCTTCCTGTTCTATACCAGCGCCGGATTGGTTGCTGGCGGTAAGCTGTTCGAGGCAGTGTTCGATCTCGATTACAAAATTGCGGTGATTGTGGGCACCGTTGCGGTGGTCTCATACACCTTCTTCGGTGGTTTTCTTGCGCTTGCTTGGACCGACGTGGTTCAGGGTCTGTTGATGTTTGCGGCGCTGTTACTGGTTCCGTTCATGGCGATCAATGCCGATGGCGGCTGGTCGGCCACACAGATGGCGATGGAAGCCAAAAACCCAGAGTTTCTAAACGCCTTTACCGGAGCCGACGGCGAAGCTTTGGGCATCTTGGGGATTCTGTCTCTGTTGGGCTGGGGTCTTGGATATTTCGGTCAGCCACACATTCTGGCCCGTTTCAAGGCGATCCGCAGCGAAGACGACGTGCCAACCGCACGTCGTATCGCGGTCATCTGGAGTGCTTTCGGCCTGTTCGGGGCTTTGCTGGTTGGCTTTGCGGCTATCGGTTACTTCGATACTGTGCTGGAAAATAGCGAAAAAGCTTTTATTTTGCTGGTCGACGCTCTGTTCCATCCGATCATTGCCGGTATTTTACTGGCGGCGATCCTGGCGGCGATCATGAGTACCGCCGACTCCCAGTTGCTGGTCTCGTCCTCTGCACTGGCAGAGGACTTCTACAAGGCTCTGTTCCGTCGTGATGCGTCGCAAACCGAACTGGTTTGGGTGGGTCGCTTTGCGGTTGTTGGGATCGCGGTGGTCGCGACCGTCTTGGCATTCGACCCTGATAGCAAAGTGCTTACGTTGGTGTCTTACGCCTGGGCAGGCTTTGGTGCGGCCTTGATTCTGTCGCTGTACTGGAAGCGGATGAACAAACACGGTGCGGTCGCCGGCATCGTTATTGGTGGCGCCACGGTCGTGATCTGGGGCAACCTGTCAGGCGGTTTTCTCGATCTGTATGAAATCATCCCGAGCTTCATTTTTGCGACCGTCGCAATCGTTGGTGTTTCGCTGGTAACAGCCGAACCAGAACAAAGTGTGCAGGATGGTTTTGACAAGGCAATGAACCCTTAACAGGGCCGGGTTGTTTTGTGAAGCGTATCGATTTTTAATCGAAAACCGTCAGCTTAGCTCTCAACTACGATCATTAGAGAATCAGATAAGAAAAACGGGTATTAAACTATTAAGGAAGTATATGCGAGCCAGAATCCAGCACCGTCACTACGCGTGGGTTAGGTTATTAATAATCGTAGAACATTTTTACTATCGATATTTGCCTGGGCTTTAGGGCAATTGCCACCTCTTTTTTAATGTTGTTGCTTGCTAAGTCGGTAATTTCTTTGGCTATATCTGCGTCATTGATTCTTGAGCGCGATTCAGAGGCGTTAATCTGAGTGCCTAAAAGCGAACTGATCGATGAATCTAGCCGATTGAGTTGGGCGCCGATGTCTCCGGTTGAGCTATCGACCCGATCCTTGACCCCAATACAGCAGCGCTCTACTACAAAAATATGCCTACTGATTATCCATCATTTAGAGTAGAAAGTTCGCAAAGTTTTTGATGGGCACTTCTTAAAAATCATTAAACTTTAAATTCTGTAATCTTACTCCTCAATTGTGTAGCCATATTAGCCAGATGATTAATATTCGCTGTATTAGTCACTGCACTTGCCAATGTGTCTTCGGCACGATTTTCAATATTTTTCATCTTGCCATGTATTTCTGCCGTTACAATTGTTTGTTCTTCAGTCGCCGTAGCAATTTGCTGCGTTAAGGTATCGATGACCTCCATAGAAGCTATCACCTCTTTGAGTGAATCGGTCATATTTTCTGACTTTAACACGCTCTCTTCCGATTGCGCTTTACTAAGATTCATCGTCTCCACTGAAGAGGCGGTTGTTTCTTGCAAAGTGATAATCATTTTATGTATTTCACTCGTTGCTTGCTGTGTCCTCTGTGCTAGCGTTCTCACCTCGTCTGCAACAACAGCAAAGCCTCGACCTTGCTCTCCAGCACGCGCAGCTTCAATAGCTGCATTTAATGCTAACAAATTAGTTTGCTCTGCAATATTGCTAATAGTATCTGCGATACCAGCAATAGATTCCGATGCCTCAGCAAGCGCCTCAATTTCCATAGTGGCTTTATTAACCTGTTTTGCTAAAGCATGTGTTAATTCAATAGTAACCTTTACAATCTCATTGCTTCCAAAAATATCACTCTTTGTTTTAGTTGCGGAGGTAGATGCTAATTGCGTATTTTCAGCAATCAAGTGAACACTTGAAGACATCTGAGTCATGGCCGTAGCAACATTGATTATATCTTCTTGTTGATCCTTCATGCTTTCACGACTTTGATCTAACAGGGTGTTCATCTCATTTAACTTTTCTTGAAGATTGAGTTCTAATTGTCTTGTGCTCAGATTCACCTCTAAAAATTGATTCATCATGCGATCAAAAGCATTCGCAGTATTAGATATTTCATCTTTTCGCTTAGCATCAACTCGTAAGGTCAAATCTTTTGTATCGGCGATCTGATTCGCTATTAATTCAAAATATCTCAAACGATTAACAATAAATTTATTAACGATTATGTAAGCAATTACACTATTAACTAGCGCCAAAATAAAGAAGACTATAGACATCATTTGTAAATTTTTGATTTTAGCCGACGCTTGTAACTCAAGTAATTTTAAGGCGGTATTCATTTCTTTTAGTATAATTAGCGAATCGGTAAAGAGGACTTCTAAACTTGCTTTTGTTGGATTTTCTATAGTTTCCAATATATCTTGCTGGTACGTATTCCAAATAGAGGCAACTTTTAACAACTGTTGTTTAGTTTCGCCTTCATCTATTTTTGGTAAATTAAGCGATGCATCACCGTCAACAAGTCCTTTAAGCGTCTCATCAAATAATGCCTTAGTTTTTTTAAGCTCGTCTAACTTATCTACTCCATTGATAGTCAACAGTGCTTCTTTAGTCATTTTTTGCGTAAGCATACGCTGGCGACCCGCTAAATTAATGACATTACTATCATCTTTTGCGCCCGCCGCCCAAAAATTGATGCCAGCAGCCCCAAAAAATATTAAGGCTAAGAAACCACAAATCAATAAAATCAAACGTACTTTGATACTCATAAAAGACTCACTAAAAAATTATCTAAACATCCTTTTAAGTTGAATATGACCTAACTAAATTATTATAGAACATTATTCTGATATTACTATAAATTCAGATAATACTGCGATTATTGTAGATTTGAATTGCCTTGTTACTTGAATCCAAGGTATTTATTGTTAAGAGACCTTTGCACGAAAGCCCTTTCACTTCCATCCGGGTTTACCCCTCAAGGGGGCACCGAGGAAAAACGTACTCAATCGATCATTCATCACACATAAACTCCCTCTTGACCTGCGTTTTTGCCTTGCTTGAAAGCAAAATCATCTTCCGTGCAAAGGTCTCTAAATATATTTTGACCTTTATTTAAAAGAGCATATTCATCCACATTTACTATCAATCATTTAGCCAATAATACTGATTATTGTTTATTCCTTTATGAGAAGCACATTGTTGCGAACCTCCATGCCTTTTTAAATTATTCTGCTAAACTCAGATAACATCCATTTCAACTTGAAATTATAAGCACAAAAAGTTGATATAAATTGAATAATCTATTTTTAAGGGACTAATAAATGAAACTATCTGTAAATTTAACCGTAACCCAGCGTATTGGTGCTGGCTTCAGTTTTTTGGTTATTCTTATGCTGTTAATGAGCTTTTTTTCCTACAACGGATTGAGTAAATTAAACGATAGGATGATCGATTCGAAGGAGCAAATAGTACCGATGTTGGTTAACAGCGGTTCTATGGGTGTCTCGTTATTATCCGTCAATCGGGCTGTGATGCAGTTTTTATTCGCAAAAGATTCCGCACCACTTGATGAATATGAACAATCATTTACACAGCAATATCAATCATATCTCGTAAATCGCGATCTATTACAACAACTGGCATCGAACAAATATCCTGCTGTAATAACACTTTTAGATGAAGTGTCTGCGCTTGCTCAAAACTATCTAGAGAATTCAAAAGAAGCACTGTCAACACATCGTGAATTTGTTGAAATATTTCCAATTTATCAACAAAGTTATCAGTCATTGCGTCAAGAAATTACTTCTTTGCAAGCCATTTTAGATGACTTAGCCGCTTATGGTGACGATAATCAAGAAATGTCGGCTGCCACGACTTTATCGGCACAATTAGCAGTTGTTGTTGAAAGTATCGAGCAATTGCGCAATATAAGTAGCGCTCAAAAAATGCAGGAAGTAACAACTAAAGCACGCGATATATTTACGGCAATGATTGAAAGAAACGATAAGCTATCTCAAAGTCATGCTGATACAGCGACGGACATTAAAAATCAATTGGATAAAATTAATCAATCTCTGAATGGAAAAATGGGTGTTTTGTTGTTAGCGGATCAGCAATTAATGCGCACAAATGATATTCAAGCACTAGTGGTCGAGCTTGCAGCCATGATCAATAGTGCAAGCGATAAGATTAATGAATTTTGTTGATAATAAGCAGCAAGAGGAAGGAGTTATCGCGGTGGCGACGGCTGCTAGAGCAAAGCAAACAAATATTGGTTTAAGTCTATTTTCAGTACTTATCGCCATTATTATTGGGGTTTCTGTTTGTCGCAGTATTCGTAAACCATTAAAAGAAATGATGGCAATGTTAAAGGTAATGGCCGATGGCGACATGACACAGCGAATTAAAGTTATTAGCCGGGATGAATTTGCCGACCTATCTAATTGGGTAAACCAACTTGCAGAAAAGTTATTGGGCACTATTAGAGAAATTCACGAAGGCTGTCATCAAGTCACAAAAAGTACTAGTGATACTGCAAAAATCAGTACTAAAACTAAACATAATATGTCCCAGCAAAGCCAGCAAGCGATTAATGTATCTGAGTCAATGGAGACAATGCTTTTAAGCGTTAAAGGTGTCGTCGATAGTACACTAGAGGCTCAGCAAGCGATTGCGGATATAGACAAAAGCGCAACTCATAACCGTGAAGTTATGAATGAGAATACGCGCATGATCCAAGAGTTGTCTAATAATATTGGTAATGCTACAAATGTTATTGACCGGCTTAACGAAGATTCTGATGCTATCGGCCATATTCTTGATGTGATTCGTGGGATTGTAGAACAAACTAATTTATTAGCATTAAACGCCGCAATCGAAGCTGCTCGTGCAGGAGAGCAGGGCAGAGGCTTTGCCGTAGTTGCAGATGAAGTAAGAACGCTCGCTAGCAGAACACAGCAGTCTACAGAAGAAATTCAAGGGATCATTCAAAAATTGCAGCAGGGAGCATCAGAGGCTGTCAAGATCATGAAAGAGAGTAATAATGATGTTCATAAAAGTGTCAGTGGTATAGAAAAGTCCTTTACGGCTTTACGTGAAATGGTCGATCATCTAGACCAAGTTCGATCAGTGAAAATATTGGTGCAGCAGCAGAGGAGCAAAATATCACCTGTAGAGAAGTCTCAGATAGCATCATAGTTATCACTAAGATGACTGAAGAGTGCGCTGATAATGCGTCTCAAATAGTCGATGATAGCGAAAAAATGGTTAGCCTAGCTAAACATCAGCAAATATTAGTAGAGCAATTCAAATTACACTAAATTTTCATATCACGGTGTAAAAGTTACTTCACATACTACAATCTCACATAATTTAAGAAGATTCGACTATGCTTATTTTGGTTTATCAAAAAACAATTCAGCAAATTTTAAACTGAGAACTTATGCATTTAATCGGCCACTCTAGAACACGCAAAAAATTAATCGGCGTTTATGCGATCGTGCTGTGTCTGATGGTGATCCTTTCTAGTGTTATTTTTATTAGCCTTAATCGCCTAGATCGATATTCACATCAAGAGGCTCAATCCCATAAAGCGATTCGGAATGCACAATCTGTGGATACAGCCATCATCGATATGCAGAGAGGAGTGCGAGGATTTTTGATTGCTGGTATTGATAGTTATCTCGATTCTTTCGTCACCGGTCAAGAAAAAATCGATACCCTTATCAATAATGGAATTGAGATTGATCGTCATAAAGTAGAACAAGTTTTGCGGTGGCAAGCCGTCCAAAAATTAAAACAAGAGTGGCTAGAAAATACTGCCAAGCCAGCCATATCGGCAAGCCGCGAACTAAATAAAGAGGAAAGGGAAAGAAAATTTTTTAATCAAGTCTCTTTGCTTAATATTGATGCGGGAGATCTTGATGCTATTGATGATGCATTAACTTTGGTAGAAAACCAATTATCGAACACCAACGAAGCATCGATGTTGGCATCAAATATTACACTTGATCTGTTTAATATGGAGACCGGGCAACGCGGATTTTTGTTAACGGGTAAAGAAAAATCACTTGAACCCTATGTCAGAGGACGAGCATCTATTTTAAATCACTTAAAACAGCTACGGCGTTTAGCGGTGAATAATAATATTAATCTCAACAATATGAACACTGTTGAAGACTTAATAACGGAATGGCAGATAAAAAGCATAGCGATAGTCGAAGGCGTGCGTCAGGAGTTCAACAAATTAACGCCAACAATTGAAGATGTGTCACTTATTTTAGTTCAAAGTGGTGGTAAAAAAGTCATTGATGATTTACGCATTATGCTCTCTAAAATCATTGCCGCAGAAGATAAGTTACTGAATGAACTGGCACACAAAAAAATAAATGTCACTAATTTTGCTATTAAATTTAGTATATTCGGAACACTCGCTGCAATTTTGATTGGTTCCATCATTGCTTACACAATTACCCGCAGGATATTACTGGCTGAAAATCACTCGTTGGTACTTAATGGAGCGATAGAATTTAGCCCAACTGCCATTGTGATTGCCTCTATTTCAGGTCAGATAGAATATATCAATGCTAGCTTTACTCGGATCCTTGGTTTCGTAAAAGAAGATCTTATAGAAAAGGGGTTTGATATCACTAGAGCTCAAGATGCTAACCCCTTTAATTATCAGCAAATCACAAAAGCACTCTCAGATGATGGTCAATGGCAAGGTCAGCTTTCTCTGCGAGGTAAAGATAGTAGCGTATTTTGGAGTAAAGCAGGCATATCGTTTATTAAAGATAAGTATAACAAGCCAACGCATGTAGTCGCTACCTACGAAAACATATCAAAAGAAGTAGAGCTTAACGAAAAGCTCAGTTATCAAGCTAGCCATGACTCTTTGACAGGTCTTGTCAATCGCTTTGAATTTGAAAAGCGTGTTGAAGCTGTATTAACAGCAACAGGGAGAATGAATTCAGAATGGGCGATATGTTTTCTTGATCTTGATGAATTTAAGTTGATTAATGACAATGGAGGACATGCTGCGGGTGATGAGCTACTTCGTGATGTCAGTAAATTATTTACATCTATCGTACGCTCCGGTGATGTGGTTGCACGCATTGGTGGTGACGAGTTTGCCATACTGCTTTCAAATTGTTCATTACAATCAGCTCAGGGCGTCGCTACTAAAATTCTAAATGGCGTTAGCGAATTTTCGCTTCACTGGGAGGGAAAAAAATACTCCATTGGTGTGAGTATAGGAGTGGTTCCCATTACATCCAATAACTATAAAGTATCTGAAATACTCAAACATGCAGATACAGCTTGTTACTTAGCTAAGGAAAGCGGAAAAAACAAGATCAAAACATATCTGCAAGACGATCCAGAAACACAGAAAATGGAAGGAGAGATGCGCTGGATCAACAAAATCTCGGCGGCGATTGATACCGATCGATTCATGCTTTATGCACAGTCTATTGTTCCGCTTAAAGGTAGCGGTAAAATAAGTTATGAGCTGTTACTCAGAATGGTTTCGCCGTCGGGCGATATTATCTCTCCTGCAGAGTTTTTACCCGCAGCTGAGCGATATTATATGATTCAGTCGATAGATAAGTGGGTAGTAAACTATTCATTCAAATTGTTAAATGCAAATCCAGAATTTATTGATTCTTGTAATACCATATCGATTAATCTTTCTGGGCAATCACTTGTTGACGATGGACTTCTTAATTTCATTATCGAACAACTTAAAAATGCTAAATTTAAACCAAGCTCCATTTGTTTTGAAATAACTGAAACAGCTGCAATATTTAATATTAACTGTGCGAATAATTTCATATCATCATTAAGAAAATTTGGTTGTAAATTTTCACTCGATGATTTTGGCAGTGGATTTTCTTCATTTGGTTATTTAAAGCAACTACAAGTCGATTATTTAAAGATAGACGGTATGTTTGTAAAAAATATACATAAAGATTCTGTTGATCTGGCGATGGTTAAATCTATTAATGAAATTGGCAAAGTGATGGGTATGAAAACTATTGCCGAATTTGTAGAAAACGATGAAATAAAAACTATTCTTAGTAATATAGGCGTTGATTACGCTCAGGGATATGGCATTGCTAAACCGGTGCCGTTATGTGAATTGATAAATATTTGACAGGGATATATTTTGAAGTCTTAAATAATAAATAACTCTTGCTAATTTAAAATTAACATTAAATAATTTTTTCTAGCGCTTTTTCCTTGGTGATCTTTCCTTCATTATTCAACATTAAAGTAAACGTAGTTGCACTAACAACAAGTTAACTCTAATAACCACAAGTAGCTTCCACACCTTAATTTGAAAAACATTCCAACATTTGAATCTTAATATGCCTTAAAAAGTTCATCTTGCACAAAAAATATCTGAAATATGATGCCTAAGTCAATGAGCTTATCAGCGCTTGGCTTCCTTTTTTAAAAAAGCTCACTTTAAAAACCCCACTTTTAAAACTTAGATAAGCTATCTCAATATGCTAGCTGCATATCAATAGACGCTTAATACGGCTGTTGCAAATATATAGTCTGTAGTCTTAATTTTTAAGAGAAAAGAAAAAGCGCAAAACTATTTAAGTGGATATTATTAATAGGATTTAACTACTTAAAATTTATATACAATCACATAAAAGTATCGAATGGAAAATAAAATGTTTATTAACTCGTAAAATTGAAAACCTTAGCTAAACTAAAATTGACTGCTTTTTAATAAGTAAATGTTGATAGAAGTAAAATTAACCCCAATAAAAGTAGGCCTATGATGATCAGGAATATAAAATTAAATGTCATATTATCCATTGCCTTTGGCTCAATATTGATGCTGTTGGTCATTAAAGCTGTAATAGCTTATAACGGCCTACAAAATGGCTATACATCCTTTAAAGAATATCGAGGCCTCGCTACCGATTCAAACCTAGCGGGTCTTGTTCAATCAAACATGCTGTCTATGCGTATGTCGGTGTTGAAGTTCATTAACAACAATAATCAAGCCTCTGTTGATGAATTTGATACTCGTCAATCGATGATGAATGATTTTTTAGCGCAGGCAAAAGTTGAGATACAAAAACCCAGTAGAGCGGCCTTAGTCTCTGAGGTTGATGCTGTTGTTGGTGTATATGGAGATTCATTTAAAAAAGTCGTGGATCTTTTTGGGCAGCGCAGTTGCAACAACATTTACTGTTGGCTCGACTCTATGCAACTAGGTATTTAGTCACCAATACAAAAACAGACGCCGATCGCGCAAAAAACGAATTAGAAAATGAAATTCTACAGTATGCTGATAAGGTTTTAGAAAACCTTAAAAGTTTGAAAATGCTTGAGTTAATAACGATCGTTAAAGACAATCGCGCACAATACTATAAAGCCTTCACTGATATCGAAACTATTATTACACAGCGTAACGATTACATTGATAACACCTTGAATATTATTGGCCCCGAGGTCGCGGGCAAACTTGAACAGGTCAAGTTATCCGTTAAAAAAGATCAAGATGCACTTGGGCCTTTGGTTCAAGCAGAGAATAAGCAAGCACTCACGCTGGTTACCATTATCGCTGTGGTTAGTGTTTTTGCCGGTATTTTTATTTCGTGGACAATGATGGGATTGATTCGTCGCCCTATTGGTGGTGAACCCCGTAAAATTGAAGAAATAACCACTCGAATTTCTAACGGTGATTTAAGCCAAGACTTGCAAGTTAGCGATAAAGACTCTGGTATTTACTTAGCCATTTGCAATATGTCAGAAAAATTACGATCACTGATTGGTTCTATCATTAGTTCCAGCGCTTCATTGATCGAGTCCGCCAATGAAAGCTCGTCAATATCCTTATCAAATGTTGAAACTGCAAAAAATCAAAAACAAATGACTGAAACTGTTACGGATTTAGTGGATAAAATGTCCGATAGCATTGTAAAAATTACCACTTTAGTAGCTCAGTCTGAAGAAAAGTCGAAGGTTGGGATTGCAGAGACTGGTGTTGGTCGAGATAAAGTTAAAGTGGCGGTGGCATCTATTAATGAATTATCAGAAAATCTAAATAATTCAATGGATACCATCAAAAATCTCAAGACACAAAGTATTGAAATAAATTCTGTTATTGAAGTAATCCGAGGGATATCTGAGCAAACAAATCTATTGGCTTTAAACGCAGCTATTGAAGCCGCTCGCGCTGGCGATCAGGGCAGAGGTTTTGCGGTTGTTGCCGATGAGGTACGAGGCCTCGCGCAAAGAACGCAAGAATCAACAACCGAAATTCAAACAATCATTCAAAATTTACAACTAGGCACCAGTCAAACAGTATCTATTATGGAGCAAAGCGTCGAGCAGGCAAAAAATAGTGTCGAGTTGTCCATAGAAACTGACACAGCTCTTTCGTCTATATATGAGGTCATTAATGATATTTCTGATATGAACAGTCAAGTTGTTGAAGCAGTAGCACAGCAATCTAAAATAAGTATTAATGTTAAGCAAAATATGTTGAATATCAATGCCGCGTGTGACGATGCAATTTCTCAAGCCCAGAGCGCCGAAGCAACCAGTAGTAATGTAAAAAATATGGCTGCAGAATTAAACCAGTTAGCGGGCGGATTTAAAGTATAAATGACTGCCATTTAATGAGCGAATGAAATATAAAAAAATATTGCCAATGCATGCACTTATTACGCAAAAAAAATTAAATATGCGCGGAATAAGCTCAATTGCCGATTTTGTTGCTCGATATCGCTCATAGTAAGAATCGATTAAAAGCTACTCATCAATAGTAAAATTGATTACTAAACGACCTTGTTATACACCAATAATATTCTATTATTTATATAGACTAGTAGCTCCAAATATTGTTGAGCTTATCCAATTAAAAATTATTAGGAATTTCAAATATATGCATCGATTATCGGTCAAGTGGCAAATTTCATTGCTTAGTATATTTTTTATTGTCGTTTCACTTTTCACTGCGTTCTCGATGGTGCAGACCTTAAATCAACAGCGCCTAGATGGTCGCGTCATTAATATTGCTGGTCGACAGAGAATGTTAATCCAGAAATTTACTAAAGAGGTTTTTTTACAGAGGCTAATGCCATCAAACACTCAAAAGCCCTATGAGAAAACGGGCGATCTATTCACCTTATCACTTAATGCACTTATCAACGGTGGCGAAACCTTTGCAGATTTAGGGATGACTAAGCCCATCACGCTACCAGCGACTAACGATACCGCGGCTCTTACTGGGCTAGCAGACGTTGAAAAGCTCTGGCGTGTTGAGCGTGAGGCGCTGCTATCGATGCTGACGAAAACCGATATATCGGATGCAGAGTTGGTTATCCTCAACACAAGAAGTAATCAACTAGTGGGCGCGACGAACAAAGTCGTCGGCATGGTGGCACAAGTATCACAAGCTAAAGTAGAGAACTTAATAAGTTGGTCCAAGCTACTATTATTGTTCACTATCATTGTTGGCGTCGCCTTGAGTTACTATATTGTTATATCCGTCACTAGACCACTTATTAAACTTTGCTTACTGTCACAAGAGTTTAGTAACGGAAAATTAGACCAGGTTGTTCCTGAATCTTTACAACAAGGCAACAATGAGATCAGTGCATTGGCTAAAGGTTTTGAATCTATGCGCGAAGAATTAGAGAACTTATTGCGCTCGGTGCAATCGAGCAGTCTCGAGATAAAAAATACCGCCCAAGAAGTCTCGTATATATCCAAAACAATTATTCAGGGTTCTGAGCAACAGGAAGCTCAAAGTCAAGAAGTTAAAGCGTCCGTTGATTCACTGTTAGAGATAGCGCACATCGTTAAGCAAGAAGTTGCGCAAGCATCTGATTATGTTAAGCGTAGCGAAATAAAGGCAAGTGATGGCATTACTGTTGCGCATAATAATATTCTTGAGCTTGATAAAGCTGTAGATAGCGTTAATGGTGCCTCTGACATGATGCAGCACCTAAGCGAGTCCACAGACAAAATGCATGCAATCGTTGATTCTATTCAAAATATTGCAGGACAAACGAATTTACTCGCACTAAATGCAGCGATTGAGGCCGCAAGGGCGGGTGAGCAAGGCCGTGGCTTTGCCGTTGTTGCAGATGAGGTTAGGACACTGGCTTCACGTACAGCTGTCTCTACCGACGAAATTAGCGCTTTGATTGAAGATTTCAGTTCTAAAGTCTCTAATTCTGTTGGTTCTATGTCTGAATTAGTATTACAGGTTAATAAGATTCAAGGGCAATCACAAGCGACTATCGAAAGCTTTGAAGAGATGAATAATGAGGTCGCGAATACAGCGCGAAGCAACGAAAAAATACTCGATTATAACGCTCAACAAACGCATCAAGTTGAACATTTATCCGTTCAGTTTCAAGACCTTTTTAAAGAATTAAAAAATAATGCAAACAAAGCTGATTCGACCTCGCTTGTTGCAGAAAGCCTTTATGAAAATGCTGAGCATTTGCGTAAAAACGTTAGTAAGTATTCGGTTAGGAGTGATATTGGTACACACAGTGGTAGTTCAGAGCTTCGCCTACAACCACGGGTTAAAAGTACGATCAGCGCAAAACTTCGATTACAATCTGGTCATGAAATCAATGCGTTAATTGATAAGGTGAGCACTGGTGGATGTAGGATTATTACTAAAGAAGAGATTGGTCAAGAAAGTGTTAGCATTAGCATAAGACTTCCATCGTCAGATACTGCCACATTTGAAAAGCAGGCACCTTTAACGTTAAACGCTAATGTTTCTCGACTAGAAAAATGCTCTATTAACGATACCGTTAATCATAAACGTTGCTACTTTGGCCTTACATTTACCGATCTGCAAAAAACAGATAAAAAACAATTAGATTTGATGATCGCTTTTTTTAAGGATATAAAGCAGAGCGAGCTTAGCCACTAACGATATTATTTTTTGGAGCGTTTAATTAACTTTAAACGGGTCAAATAATTGTGTTAATAATTGAATATTAAAATTTTTTTCATTGTAAATCTTCGTATTCTATATTAATGAATTAGCCGATATGATCAAATCATTAGACACTAATAAGAAAGATCTTGAATCACAAATCTCTGATTTAAAGTATCAAGTAAAACAGCTTCAACTTGTCATTAAGTGCACTGGTCTTGCAACCTGGGAGTGGAATATAAAAACAGGTGAGACCATATTTAATGAACGATGGGCAAATATTATTGGATATACATTAGAAGAAATTTCTCCTGTCAGCATTGAAACATGGGTGATGTATGCCCACCCAGAAGATCTCAAAAAATCAGAACGCTTATTGAAGAAACACTGGGCGGGTGAAACAGAATATTATATTTGCGAATCCCGAATGAAGCATAAAAATGGGCTCTGGATTTGGGTTTATGATATAGGCCAAGTTGTTGGTTGGGTAAACGATGGTACGCCAAAGAGAATGATAGGGACACATTCTGATATTACTAAAAAGAAAAAAACTCAAATTAAGTTGGATAACGCTAATAAGCAATTAAAAAAAATGAGCTATATTGACTCGTTAACTGAACTGCCAAACAGGCGGGCATATGATGAAAAGATTGCAAGTGAAATACTAGCGGCTAAAAGATCTAAAGTTTCGCTATCTCTTCTTATGATAGATATTGATAATTTCAAAGGATACAATGATAGTTACGGCCATAAAATGGGCGATATGGCTTTATTTAAAGTGGCTCAAATAATAAAAAAATCATTGCCTAGACGAACTGATTTTGCTTGTCGTTATGGTGGTGAAGAGTTTGTTGCCATTTTGCCATCCACTGATATCGTTGGAGCAACATCTGTATCAAGAAAGATCCTTCAGAACATTTTTGACGCGGGTATTGAGCATGTAGGCTCAAACTTTAATCACATACTAACAGTAAGTATTGGTGTTGCTTCTGTAGATTCTACATTTGATAAATTATTAATTGATGCAGATAAGGCAGTTTATCGGGCAAAGAATAATGGTCGAAATAGATATGAAATCTATACAAGTCAATAACTCTATTGAGAGTTATTGATACACAAAATAATCGAAAATTGTAGAGCATTAAATAAGTCACACATCTAATGCCAATTTTCGAGCTAGGTCGAATCCACCAAAGCTAAGCTGTTAAATTGATCTTTCAGATTCCACTTATTTTTTCATCAAGTAATATTTTCTAAATATAAAGCTTGAGGTGAAAGACCCAATAGTAACAATGGGGCTAAGAAATTTGGTCAGGTGAGAGCAGAGCTTTAAGGCAATGGCAAATTGATAGGGCCATACAAAATGATGATAGCTGGTCACGCCAGAAGCCAAGGGTT
This sequence comes from Cellvibrionaceae bacterium, assembly GCA_034111645.1. GTDB lineage: Bacteria > Pseudomonadota > Gammaproteobacteria > Pseudomonadales > Cellvibrionaceae > CANLBN01. The sequence goes on along the minus strand of JAWUWW010000033.1, from coordinate 1,180 downwards.
AGTGCTAGTAACCAATAATCTCAGGAAATTTAAAAAAGTTGATGGTTTGCGTGTTGAAAATTGGGTAACTAAAAAATAGTTTGAATATTTTTTTAGGGTAAAATCTCGACATAATAGTCATCACTCCTACCTCTAGATCGCAGTATTTAAAAGTCTCTTGCTTGGCGCCGTCTTGCGTCAAAGGACTTAAGCAATGGATTAAATTCTTGGTAAGCTAGGGCTATAAAAATCGTGTTTATTCCATTCTTTATCTGTGTTTTGAATTCAAAGCATCGCTAATCGTTAGGTGCCGTAGTTTCAATAATTTTAATCAATCCATGCCTAACAAAGTTTGGGAAGTCCATTGCTTAAATTATTTGTACCTACAGTTATATGACTAAACATAGTAATTACCCAGCACGCGCTTTTTGCGTGCGAACATGAAACTTTTGTTATACTTTTCTATAAACATCTCTTAAATATACCGTATAGTCATTTGCTGGAGGTGTTAATGGAATTTGATACATCATATCGCTGACAAAGCCTCTATGATAAGTGCCATGATTTACTATATGAAATATTATTTCAGTAATAGACATTTCACCTTCTCCACCATCAACAAATTTAAAATTTATGACTTTATCTATATCCTTTTCTTCTAATTTAGACACAAAGCCTATATACCATTGATCGATTTCTTGCTGCTGGTTCCATAGCTTTGAAAAAGATGGGCATATCTCTGTATTTCTAGATAAATAGCCATGCGTTTCATTTAATAGATGTGATTTAAAAATATCATCTACAACATACACATGATTTAACGTTGACGGTATATTTTTAAAATTAGTATCCCTATTTTTGCAAAGTTCGGAATCTGAAGCTTCAGATAGCGCAGAAAATGTAATTTCATTTGCCCAACATTTATACTTAACCAATTTTAATATTTCATTCAGCATCTGTAATCCTGATTACGCATAACGCCGTGTTAATGGAAGACCGAAGCAACGCTTAGGTTGTCCCGTGGAAGCCTCGCTTTTGCGGCTGGACCGTAATTGAACACTTTGTTGAACGAAGCCGCTATGCGGCAAAGTTAAAAACCTCTTTTCCATAGATAATTCCTCTACGTGCAAGCCCGCACGACAACTAGAGGAATTACCTTATGAATAAAGCACAACAAGCCAAATTCGATTTGCTGTACCAA
>JAWUWW010000032.1:0-16183 GCA_034111645.1 Cellvibrionaceae bacterium | reverse complement strand
GGTATATGCACTTGATGTTGCGAGCGTAGGCTTGAGTGGTAACTTCGACGGTCGTGAAGCAGTAGCCGCAATAAAAGGCCATGTGTTGGCTGAAAGTACCGTGATGGGAACCTATACATTAAACCCTGAGCTATAAGTGATGTTTCTTTCAGTGCTAAAATAGATCAATAATAAAAAAGCCCGCAGTAATAAATACTGCAGGCTTTTTTTGTGGGTGCTATTTCTTATCTTTTAAGATTTAGCTTTATCCACTGATTCTTTATGCATAATTACTAGCAGCAAAATCCCAATTAACAAGATTCCAAAACGCCTCTAAATATTTTGGACGCGCATTGCGATAGTCGATGTAATAAGCATGTTCCCAAAGGTCACAGGTTAATAATGGTGTTACATTATCAGTTATTGGGCAGCCAGCATTACTAGTGTTGACTATTTCCAACTCGCCCGACGTATTTTTAACTAACCAAGTCCAGCTAGAGCCAAAATTATTAACTGCTTTATCAGAGAAATCTTCAACAAATTTCTCATAACTACCCCATTTAGCAGTTATAGCATCACCAAGATCACCAGTTGCGGCACCACCGCCATTAGGGCTTAAGCAATTCCAATAAAAAGTATGGTTCCATATTTGCGCCGCATTATTAAATACACCACCTGAAGACGATTTGATAACGTCTTCTAAGTTTTTGCCTTCAAATTCGGTACCGGGAACCATTCCGTTTAGCTTGGTTACATAAGTTTGATGATGTTTCCCATAATGAAAATCTAGAGTTTCAGCAGAGATATGTGGCTCGAGAGCATTTTTTTCATAAGGTAGAGCAGGAAGTTCAAATGACATGATTTTTATCCTTTATATTATGTGTGAATTCATTAATGATTTAGACAGCGTTTGGATCCTGGCGCACATTTAACGTCTGACATTAAATACTAGGTAATTCCTATCTATATTATGTTAGGCCATTTAGCGTATTTTCAAGACGCCTTTCATTTAAAGGTGTCATTATAAGATAGCATACTCAATTTTACGAATACCACAAACTACTAGATTTAATCTCTCAGACGAATTTAATGATAAGCTCAGCTACCGCTTAAGTGAGTGATGTGGGCGAGTTCTCAACAAACCAAGCCATTTTTTAACTAAAAGCTATCGTGAATTGATATATAATCCCGCGTGAATTAATGGATACTTTATTTGTCTTAATTGCCAGTAGATATATCGGCTTAAAGCGTTAATCTGAATCACTAGCCTGAACTGTGAATTAATCCAAAGCGCTCGCCCAACTATCATCACTCAAATTATGATTAAGATAGCGACAACAAAAACACTAAAAGAATTCACTTATGTTTAAATCCTTTTTTCCGAACCCTAAATGGTTTTTTATCTCTATCGTTTTATGGGCAGCGCTTACTAGCCTTATTTGGTATAGCTTTAATACCCAAATTGGTAGTTTTTTTGGGCTAAACCTCAATGACTCTGCACCCGTTATAGGCCTTGGGCATTTTATAACCGATTCTTTTATATTATTTTATGGCTATTACATTATTGCTATTGCTCTATTTGCTGGCTTTTGGTTTAAAGTCTCGCCTCACAAATGGCAAACTTGGTCAATTCTCGGCTCGGCACTTATTTTATTTTCGACTTACTTTTCTGTTCAAGTATCTGTTGCTATCAACAATTGGCGCCGACCTTTTTTCGATCTTGTACAAGAAGCACTCAATGCAAGCAGAGCCGAAAATATCGAAGCAGTAAAATTTTATGATCTAATTATTTTATTTGCCGAGATCGCTTTTCTAGCTATTTTTGTTTTTGTAGTGACACGTTTTTTGGTGAGCCATTATATTTTTCGGTGGCGAACAGCGATGAATGAGTATTACACCGGCCAGTGGGAGAATGTTCGCCATATTGAAGGTGCGTCTCAGCGTGTACAAGAAGATACTATGCGTTTCGCCACTATTATGGAGACCTTAGGCGTTGCACTCATTGATGCAGTAATGACACTGTTTGCCTTTTTACCAGTGCTTTGGACGCTTTCTCAATATGTCAGCGAGCTTCCTATTGTCGGGGTCATTCCTTATCCATTATTTGTAGCGGCAATTGTTTGGTCAATTTTCGGCACGGGTTTACTCGCTTTAGTCGGTATAAAACTACCAGGGCTAGAATTCAAAAATCAACGTGTAGAAGCCGCCTATCGTAAAGAGCTTGTTTATGGCGAAGACGACTACGAACGCGCACAACCTCCAACGCTGACTGAACTATTTTTACATGTACGCAGAAATTATTTTAGACTTTATTTTCACTATATGTATTTTAATGTAGCGCGCAGCCTTTATTTACAAGCAGATAATATTTTTGTTTTTATTATTTTAGTGCCAACTATAGCCGTCGGTGCAATTACCTTTGGTATTCTTCAACAAATTCTCACCGCCTTCAATCAGGTCAGCAATTCATTTCAGTATCTCGTCAATTCATGGACAACGATTGTTGAACTACTGTCAGTTTATAAGCGCTTAACATCTTTTGAAGCGGCTACACATCAAAAACCATTGCCTGATATCGATCAAGAATTTTTAGCCAAAGAAAATTCTAGAGCGATTTAACCAATTGAAAATTAAACGATGAACTTTAGATTCTGACGCTCTTTAATATAAAGCAGTTTCGCTTCGATTGACTACTAGTTTATATTTTATTAACACAGCTCTATATAACTATAATACGTAGACTAATGCGAACATATAGGATCAACTTTTAGATTAGTAAATCAATATATATTCGCTCAAATCATTGCATCATCGGTAATTAAGTCTGCACTCAATTAAGGACCATTGTGTTTATTATCTAATACCAAATTAACAAAAAATGATGCAATCAAAAGAACGTTTTACGTTCAAATTTCTATAAAAACTTACATTTTTATCATGAAGGGATCATTCATCAAAAACTCTCATGTTTTTAATCTGTTTCTGGCGTTTTTTTTATCGATAACGGCAGAGGCTGGTGCACCGACTAGCGCATTAAATAAATGTGAGGATAGAGCTACCTCATGCGTTGCTGACAATACAGGCTTGACGATTTTAGACGCTCCCCAAAAATCTGACTCAATTATTTCAAGAATCAATATCAATATTCACCCGATATTTGACGAATCTAAACCTAAAGAAAATAAAGCATTATTTCGACTCGCCAATCGTCTGCATATTGATACAGAAGCTCATGTTATCAAAAAAGACTTACTATTTGAGGAAGGTGATGCTATTGATCATCAAACACTTGCAGAAAGTGAGCGTATTCTTCGGTCAAGACGCTACCTCAACAAGGCAAAGATAAGCAAAAGAGAACTCGAAGATGGAACCACAGAAGTTGATATAAATGTCAATGAGGTTTGGACACTATTCCCTACGATTAGTTATTCTCGCTCGGGGGGAAACACTGAATATAGCTTTGGCATAAAGGATTCTAATTTTTTAGGCTATGGAAAGTCATTTGATATTTCTAGAGAAAAAAACTCTGACCGCACTGGTACTAGCTTTATATATCAGGACGTTAATACTGGTTGGCATCAAACTAATGCTACTTTAGCTTATACCGACAATGATGATGGAGAGATGCAAAAATTTTCACTCATTAGGCCTTTTTTCTCTTTAAATACGCCTAGCGCTGGCGGTTTTTCCTACGAAAAATTTGATCGCGAAGAAAGCGTCTACAACAAAGGTGATAAAGTTGATCGTTACGCTCAGCTATCTGAGCATCACGATGTTTTTTATGGTGATAAGTTTACTAATAGCGATACGATTAATATCTTTCGTTGGAGTATTGGATATTCAAAACAAAAAGATGACTTTGTGCTATTACCTAATGCCGCGAATATTATCGCACTGCCTCAAGATCGCAATCTCGACATAGCTTGGCTTGGTTATCAGTATATTCGTAACGGTTTTGAAAAATCATACAACCTACAACAGATCAACAGAATTGAAGATATAAATTTTGGACTTCAAACAAGTATAAGAGTTGGGCATGTGAATTCAAAAGTACAAGACTATGACAATAGCATTCAATTTAAGCTCGATATTTCTGACGGTTTCCACTTTAATAATAATCATTTTGTATTTACCAAACTTAGCATTAATGGATTTAATAAAGACAGTGATATTTTTAATGGATTAGCAACTGGACAATTAAGATATCACTGGCAAAATTTTTCGCGGGGTCAATTTTTTATTGACCTGCAAGCGACTAAAGGCAAAAATTTATTTGCGGATCAATTTTTATCTTTGGGGGGTAATAATGGCTTACGAGGATATCCCGACTTTTATCAAGAAGGTGATAAACGTTATTTAGCTACTTTAGAACAACGTTTTTATGGTCAAAAAGAGTGGTTTTCTTTATTTTATTTAGGCAGCGCCCTCTTCTACGATCAAGGACGCGCTTGGGGTAACAGTCTTGCAGACCAATCAGAGGATGAAACATTACGAGACATTGGTTTTGGCTTGCGCTTTTCTGGCACACGTGTAGGCGGTCAAGAACAAGGCAGTTCAAACATATTACACATTGATGTCGCTAAACCATTAGATGGGGATTCTGACATCTCGAATTTGGAATGGATACTTAAAGTAAAATCTTCGTTTTAAATAATTTTTACTGATAGTTAGCATCCAATTTGGTGTAAAAATATACATATATCTAACAAAAACCTTGCTTAACTTTTTTTGACAACCGCTAGCTTATCAATTAATGCCTGCGCTCTATTTTTATATTTTGATATAGCCTTCTCTTAATTTTTTATCCATATTCTACTTAATAATTATTTCAAGCAGCGATCACTTTTATAAAGTATGAATATTCATCTATATAATTGCCTACTAAAATTACTTTATAAAAATTTCATACTTATAATCATTAACTAAAACATAAAAATGAAATTCATCCCTACAATATCTCTCGCTGTGTTTTGCCAAAGCCTTTTTGTAAATAAAGCTAATAAGATTTCCGTCACCTTTATTACCACTTTAGCACTCTAGAAATAACCAATTATTTTCAATACTTTCTTAAGCATTATGCTCGAAGAGTTTAGTATATACTCACACTAGTATTTTAAGCATATTTTCAACAAACAATCTTAGTTGCTTTTAAAGTAGGATCTAAATAGTGAAAAAGAAAAAGACACTTTTAGCAACGCCTAAGGCTACTTCAAAAAAAGCGGGCACTACGGCTAAAAATAAACGTTGCTTATTTTGGCCATCGGCGCCTCTGCAGGGGGTTTAAAAGCAATTGAAGAGCTTTTATCTAACATTTCCGTATCATCCGGCCTTGCTTTTGTTGTCATTCAACATCTCGATCCAACTCACAAGTGCATGATGCCCGAGATACTTCAACGCTCCACAACGATGAAAGTAACCCAGGCCGGCGATGGCATCAAAGTTGCCGCTAATTGCGTCCACGTGATCCCACCTAATAAAGATTTAACGATAAAAAATGGGATTCTTTCTTTGTTAAAACCTTAAGCCACCCGTGGTTTAAGGTTGCCGATAGATTTCTTTTTTAACGCTCTCGCCGCCGATCAGCGAGAGCAAGCGGTAGCAGTGATTCTTTCGGGCACGGGTTCTGATGGCACTGAGGGTTTGAGCGCGATTAAAGATAATGACGGTTTTGCTATGGTGCCGTCACCTGAGTCTGCCCAATTTGACTCGATGCCTCGCAGTGCCATTGATGCTGGATTAGCTGATATTGTAGGTACGGCCAAAGATTTAGCTAAAAACATAATGAAATATTCTAATCATTCTCACTGCGCTCTAACTCCTGCAAAAAAGACAACCTCAGAAACTAACCCTCAAAGCCCGTCAGAACATATTATTACGTTAATACGCGATCGCACCGGTAACGATTTTTCACTCAACAAAAACAACACCATCAACCGACGCATAGAGCGCCGTATGGAACTTCATCAAATTGAGAGAACTTGTCTTTACTTGCGCTATCTACGTGATAACCCACAAGGGATAGATTTGCTTTTTAAAGAGTTATTAATAGGTGTGACTTATTTCTTTCATGATGAGGATCTCTGGGAGTAATTACGAACAGCGGCCTTACCTAAATTGTTCGCAATGCATCCTTCGGGTAAACAACTTCGCGCTTGGGTTTCTGAATGTTCTACTGGAGAAGAAGCATACACACTCGCAATGACCTTTAAAGAGGCTTTAGATGAAGTTAAGCTCTCTGGGCGTTTTTCGCTACAAATTTTTGCTACCGATTTAAATAAAGATGCCATCGATAAAGCTCGGCAGGGATACTACCCCGCCACAATCACTGAAAATGTGACTTCGCTGCGGATCGCACGACTTTTCACTCAAGAAGGTAGCGGTTACCGAATCGCTAAAGAAATTCGCGATATGGTTATTTTTGCGCCTCAAAACATTATTACAGACGCACCGTTTACTAAGCTAGATATCCTCGCCTGTCGTAACTTGCTAATATATTTTGAGTCTGAACTTCAAAAACGACTAGTGCGACTGTTTCACTGCGCTCTAAATCCCGATGGGCTTTTGCTGCTAGACACATCCGAGACGGTGGGAAGCTTTACCTCTTTATTTATTCCGCTTGATATCAAAACAAAAATCTATAACAATATAGGTATTTTATCGCCCCTGATTACTATAGATTTTTGACTAAATCATTTCCCTCCAGCCACCATCATTCAAAAAATATCAGCGGTAACACTCCATCTATGACAAAGCCTACAACCAATTTGCAAACGCAGGCAGACAAAATATTACTGCAAAATTTTTCGCCTGCAGCGGTTATGGTGACATCCAAAGGCAACATTCTTTACATTAGTGGACGCACCGGAAAATATCTTGAACCAGCGGCAGGCAAGGCTAACTGGAACTTATACGCGATGGCCCGCGAAGGTTTACGCCATGAGCTTGGAGCTGCAATGCAGCAAGCTCAAAGCCAGACAGATCCAGTGCATGTGCCAAATGTAACCATAGACTATAATGGTGACAAACAAACAATTAACCTTACAGTCATGCTAATTACCACTCCAGAAGCGCTGAGCGGCTCGCTAATGGTTGTTTTTACAGATGTTCAAGCACTGCCCTCCACATCGAAAAATCAAGACGAGCTACCTGCCATAGGCGCTAACCAAAAAGCCATGCAAGCTGAAATTCAGCGGGCTTATAGTCAAATTGAATCTTTGCGTGCAGAAATGCAGGCTTCACAAGAAGAACTTAAATCTTCAAATGAAGAGCTTCAGTCAACCAATGAAGAGTTACAATCTAGCAACGAAGAACTCACAACTTCCAAGGAGGAAATGCAATCCTTAAACGAGGAACTGCGCTCGGTTAATTCTGAGCTACTAACAAAGGTATACGATTTATTGACGGTCAATAACGATATGGAGAATTTACTTAACAGCACAGAAATCGCTACCGTTTTCTTAGATAGCAACCTATGCGTACGTCGCTTTACCGACCATGCCACTGACTTATTTAAACTGATTCCTAGCGACCTAGGGCGTCTACTATCTAATGTTGCTTGTAATTTAGTTTATGAGGCTTTGCAAAAAGATGCTAAAGAAGTATTAAAGACTCTGAAGTTTATTGAAAAGCAAGTGCCTACAAAGGATGCACGTTGGTTTAAGGTACGTATCATGCCATACCGCACGCACGACAATATGATCGATGGTGTAGTGATCACATTTCTCGATATTACCGAGCGTGAATTAACTAATATTGCTCTGCGCGAAGCGTTAACGTTATTGCAAAGTGACTATAGCGATCAAACGTTTAAGCTTAACAAAGCTAATAACCTTGAATCGTTATTAAACAAGGCGCAATCGGTGCTAGAGCAACGCTTTAAAGACCAGACATTGGAGCTAAATGCGGCTAACAACCTGAAAACAATTCAAACCAAAGCACATGAGGTTCTAAAAAGACGCTTAAAAGATCAGGCTGTTGAACTTGTTCAAGTAAAGGAAGACTTAAAGTCTGAGCAGGGGACAAAATAAACATGGATAATGCTACCAGCCAAAAACTACGCCACATTGCAGAAGCGTGCTTGCTAGCCAAAACTCATACAGGCACTTTGCCGCCGGTTGAAGATACACAAAAGCTGCTACACGAACTTCAAGTTCATCAAATTGAGTTAGAGATGCAAAATGATGAACTGCGCGAAGCTAAGGATACAAATAATATAGCGTTGTACCGCTATACCGAACTTTTTGATTTTGCTCCAGTTGCTTATTTTGCCCTTGATCGAACCAGTAAGATCACCCAAGTCAACTTGATGGGAGCGAGCTTACTAGGACTTGAGCGTTTAAAATTAACTGGCCGCTTATTTTTACATTATATGACCCAAGGATACCGGGTGAAGCTCAATGACTTTTTAACAAAAGCATTCGATACCGGTAACAAGCAAAACTGTGAAATATTAATTCATGTTAGCAACCGCTCTTTATGGCTTAGTCTTGAATCTAGCATCGGCTTAACAGAAACCGAATGCCTTGTTGCGATGATTGATATTACCGAGCGCAAGCAAGCAGAAGAGAAATTAAAACGGGCTGCTAGTGTCTTCTCACACGCACATGAGGGCATCATGATCACCGATGCCTCTGGTAATATTACCGAAGTTAACGATGCTTTCAGTAATATTACTGGCTATAGTGCCCCTGAGGTTATAGGCAAAAATCCAAAAATTCTTCAGTCTGGCCGCCAAAAATCAGAATTTTATGACGAAATGTGGCATTCGATTCGCACACAAGGCAAATGGTCTGGCGAGGTATGGAACCGTCGTAAAAATGGTGAACTCTATGCCGAAATGCTCACTATCAGCGCCGTAAAAAACACAATGGGGTTAGTGGAGCACTATGTTTCATTATTCACTGACATTACAACGATGAAAACGATGACGAAGTCTCATGGGCAATTAGAGCGTATCGCCCATTTCGATATGCTCACCAATCTACCCAATCGTATTTTACTGGCAGATAGATTGAGCCAAGCTATGCTGCAGTGTCAGCGCCAGAATCAAACATTGGCTGTTGTGTTTATAGACCTAGACGGTTTTAAGTTAATTAACGACTCCTACGGTCATAATGTAGGTGATGAGCTACTCATTGCATTATCACAACGTATGAAAAATGCGTTACGTGGATGCGATACGTTGTCTCGCATTGGCGGCGATGAGTTTATAGCTGTGATGGTCGATTTAGAAAAAATCGAGGACTGCGAACCTTTATTAACACGCCTTTTAAAGGCTATCAATAAACCCATTACCGTGTCTGCCATCTTGATGAAAGTTTCAGCAAGTATTGGCGTCACTTTTTATCCGCAAGATTGCGTAGACGCCGATCAGCTTATGCGTCACGCCGACCAAGCCATGTATATTGCGAAGAAAGCCGGTAAAAACCGCTATCATATGTTTGATACTGTACGCGATAATGCCATTAAAACGAGACGCCAAAGCATAGGCGATTTACGTGCAGCCCTAGAGCGTCGCGAGTTTATACTTTACTATCAACCTAAGGTAAATATGCGTACTGGCAAGGTGATAGGCTTAGAGGCTTTAATCCGTTGGCAGCATCCTACTCGTGGCATACTACCGCCCTTAGATTTTTTGCCGTTAATAGAGGGTCACAAGTGTAGTCTCGAACTGGGTGAATGGGTTATAGGCGCTGCATTAAGCCAAATAAGTCATTGGCAAAACATGGGTGTTAATCTATCCGTCAGTGTCAACATTAGCGCCTATCAATTACAACAAGATAACTTTGTAGCTCGTCTAGAAGCATTGCTTAATGATAATCCTGATGTAAATCCGCGCTGCTTAGACCTCGAAATTCTTGAAACAAGTGCCTTAAGTGACATTAGCCAGGTTTCTAATACCATAAAAGCATGCCATAAACTGGGTGTACGCTTTGCACTAGATGACTTTGGTACAGGATACTCATCGCTGTCCCATCTTAAACATCTGCCTGCCTACTTGATTAAGATTGACCAGAGCTTTGTAAGTGACATGTTAGATGATATGGATGATTTAGCGATTGTTGAGGGCGTTATTGGCTTAGCTAAAGCATTTCATCGTGAAGTCATTGCTGAGGGTGTGGAAACTGTAGCTCATGGAAAAGCATTACTTAAACTGGGGTGTGAATTGGCTCAAGGTTATGGTATTTCTCGACCTATGCCGGCGGATGATATTCCTAACTGGGTATCTAACTGGAAAGCTGATGTTTCTTGGCAGGCTGACGAATAAGCAGTTAGGCAAACTCTACTCATGTACATTCACGCAGTTGCGTCCCGCGTTTTTTGCCGAATAACAAGCGGCATCAGCCGCTTTTAATACTTCGTTTATATCATTAGGCAAGCGTGAAAATAACACTAAGCCGATACTGACTCCTATCTTAAAAGTTTGACCCTCCCAAATAAAACTAAAATCAGTAATAGCCTGCAACAATTTATTGGCAATTAAGTGCGCTTGCTTTTGACTGCAATTTTCAAGAATGATTGCAAACTCATCGCCACCCAATCTTGCGACCAAATCTTCCTTACGGACATTATTTATTAATATGTCACTAACATTTTTAAGCAGCTTATCTCCGGCTAAGTGGCCGCAAGTATCGTTTACTATTTTAAAATGATCTAAATCCAAATAAAAAATGACGTTATCGACGCTATTGCGCTCGCCCTTATCGAGAACAGACTGTAAATATTGCTCAAAGGCATTACGATTAACTAAGCCCGTTAACGAGTCGTGACTCGCTTGATAGAACAGTCTTTTAGATAATTCATGGGCCTGAGTAATGTCTGAGCCGGTTCCACGAAATCCTGCAAAAACTCCACTTTTATCAAACAAAGGCTTTCCACTGACATGAAAATATATCAGTTTATCCTGACCTACTGGCCATGGGAGCTCCACATTCTCGAAGAGTAAGTTCTTTAAAAGATAAGGTTTAATAGCCCGATAATTTTGTTCGGGTAAAACATCTTCAAGACTATGGTTTAATAGTTGTTTAGACGAAAGCCCTACCGTTTTTAATGCGCGGCCTTGCACTAAGGTAAAGCGATAATCTGAGTCCATCTCCCAAAACCAATCTGCTGATACGCGCGCAAAATCTTTAAATCTTTGCTCACTGGAAAGCAACGCCGTCTGTGCGCGCTCTAACTCTGACAAATTTAAAGAAAGTTCATTATGTGTATTTTTAAGTTCACTTTCTCGTTGCTTTATTTTATCGATAAAAACTCTTAAGGCTTGAGCCATTTTACCTATCTCATCACTGCCCTCAAGAGGCACATCACCCTCTTGACCTTGGGCGTGCAACTCCATACTGTACTGCAACATTTCGATGCGCGAACCTATATTTTTACCAATGCGGATTGCTAAAATAATAGCCGACACAACACATAATATTGCAATCATTATTAAGCCAACACCATTTCGCTGTAATTGAGCATCTATTTTCTCAGTGGATTTATTAACACTTGATTGCACCTCACCAATGACGGCATGTGCTGCTGCTACCAGCCATTTTGCATCTCTAGCATAGATATTTGCTTTTAAAGCAATGTCTTCTATGACTTCTATCTCGGCCTTTCGTAGACTAAATATATTATCTTCACCTATAACTAAAGGTTCCCAAAGTGACAAAAAAGGTAAGATATTGTTTTTAAATTCGGTCGAGGATTGCTCATTAATAATGCGGGTTATTTCTAAAAAATTCTGGCGGGCGGTATTTTCAAAATAGGTTAATTGAGCCACGCTGCTCAGACTAGGCGCTGCTGACAATATGTTTGCAAGCGAACGCGTTAACAAATCAATTCTCTCTAGATCAGGAAATAGTTTTGTTTTTGTACCACCAACATCCGCATTAACAAGGGACTTAAAATATTCATCTCTTTGTTTTACTGATCGAATCAACGAGCGATGTACCTTAGCACTTGTTTTTTCTCTAGCGATTCTTTGTTCAACCAGTTTATTTAACTGCTGAAACGCGTCCCGTAGGTTTTTATTGGTTATGATGATGGTATCAAGGCTTTCAATACCAGAAGATTTTAACTTCTCAATTAACTCTGCCATTAAACGCAGCTCATCCTCAACTTGATCTTCAACGGATTGTCGTGTGGATTGATTTTGTGAATTTATTAATGCTAATGAATTGGACGATATTGCTCTGGAGCTGATGGCTAGTTCGTGGGCGGAAGAGAGATAAGGAAGATAATCAGCGGTTATTGTTTTCAATGATTGGGTATTTTGAATGAAAGTAAAAATGCCCAAGCCGCTGGCTAGTAGCGTAAAGAGCGCAGCAATACCAAAACTGCCAGCCAAGCGCTTACTAATACTTAAATCTTGCCAAAACTTAACGGTCTTCATAAAAGTTAATTAAATATACTCTCAATTTACAGTTGCTTTTTCATCATAAAATTTGAACGGCTATTATTTTTAGTGCAACTGTTAAATTTATGATGACGTTAACCAACTAGTTTACAGGACTCATATCGACTATAGTGAATGAAATTTGTCATTAAAAATAAAGAGAAAATGATGGTTTCGATAAAAATATTTGTTCGTTATCTAGTATCGATAAGCCTATTGAGCCTATCCTTAATAGCTAGCGCCTCCACTTTACAAAATATAATCGAGCGCGACGAGCTTTTATGTGGGGTAAGAGGGGGGTCTGCAGGCTTTGCCAAAATTGATGATAAAGGAGAATGGGCAGGTCTTGATGCTGACTACTGCAAAGCATTAGCTGCCGCAGTTCTTAAAGATCAGCAAAAAGTTAATTACTTGGTAGTTAGCACCAGCGTTCGCTTTTTAGCACTTCAAAATCGTGAGATTGATGTACTAATTCGAAATACTACTTGGACATATAATCGTGATGTTAGCTTAGGTATAGATTTTACGGGCATTAATTTTTACGATGGACAAGGCTTTATTGCATGGAAAGATGGCAATAAAACCTCGCTAAAAGATTTTGCTGCTGGCGCTTCTGTTTGTATAGAAAAAAGCACTACTTCACTTAATAATATGAAAGATTATATCGCTCAGCATAATTTGGACATAAAGATTCTCGAATTTATCTCAACGGCGGCTGCAGAAGATAGTTTTTTTTCACGCAGATGTGACCTATACACAACAGACCTATCCATTCTTAGCTCTTTAATGGGCGAAAACGCCATAAATTCGAAATCGTATATTTTATTAAAAGACAACATATCAAAAGAACCCCTCGGGCCAGCCGTTCGCGATGATGATAGCCAATGGCGAGACATTGTGCGTTGGGCACTTTTTGCCACCATCGAGGCAGAAGAAAAAGGCATTACCCAAGATAATGTCGATCGTCTTAAAAAAGAGAGTAAAAACCCTAATATTCGGTTCTTATTAGGTGCAGAGCCCGGAATCGGCAAGCCTTTAGGCCTCGACGATGGGTGGGTATACCGAATTTTGAAAGCAGTGGGGAACTACGGAGAAATTTTTGATCGTAATGTTGGCGTCAACTCAAAAATTGGATTAGAAAGAGGTTTAAATGATTTATGGACTCGCGGTGGCCTAATGTACTCGCCACCCATGCGCTAATAGTGTCTGCTTTTGTTGCTGATTTTAAAGTCTTCTCAAGGATCAATACTGACTTCTTGAAAAAATATTTGCCAACAAATAATATTAAGCTATTTTTTTGATCTATTCTTATTGGATTGTGGCATAATTTTCTATTGATATTACTATGTAGAACAACAAGAACTTAAATAAAACAGATAACAAAAAACCTAATCTATGGAGCAGATTTAGGGTCAATCTTTAACGTTAACTAGCTTAACCTTGGACTCAAGCAGTAACGTTTAATTATTAGTAGCTCCTTAGGATTTTTATGACGATTGACCTAATCTACTCCATCACAATTTTATTTACGCTTAGCTTATTATACGGCTTTATTGTTCACTCCTTCTCCAGCAAAGTTCTTACTAAGCAGCTACTGTCAGGTGTTTTATTTGGCGGAATTTGTATCATCGGGATGATTTTTCCTACTGAGGTCAGTCCTGGTGTTATTTTTGATCCTCGGACTGTTGTTCTTAGCATAGCAGGCCTATTTGGGGGGCCAATCGTAGCAATAATTGCCGCTATCATAGCAGGAGGCTATCGCATATTTATTGGTGGTGGCGGTGTTTATGTTGGGGTTGCTGTTGTCGTCGCATCTGTATGCATTGGTTTGGCGTATCGCTACTATGTTCATAGGGGCTGGGCGAAAATCAACTTAATACAACTGCTACTATTTGGGTTACTAGTACATCTTGTTGAAATCTTAATATTTACCCAACTACCCGAAGCTATTGTTGCCAAGGTAATGTCGACTGTCGCCATACCTCTCATTATAACTTTTACACCGGCTACAGCATTATTAGGCTTATTGCTAAAAGCCATTGATGACCATATAAATACAGAGTTCGCTCTCAAAGAGAGCGAATCGAAGCTTTCTCATCATCTTCATAATACACCGCTAGCGGCTATAACTTGGGATGTAAACTTCCACGTCATACAGTGGAATAAGACAGCCGAAACTATTTTTGGATACACAGCAGAGGAAGCTATGGGTAAGCATCCATTAGATTTGATTCTGAGTGCCGCATCGAGAGCCGAAATTGACAGTCTTTTTGACGCATTATTAAAACAAAATAGCGGTACGCGCAGCAGCAATTATAATATCACTAAAGACGGTAGAAAAATTGCCTGCGAGTGGTATAACACGCCGCTGCTAAACAGTGCCGGCAAGGTGACTGGCGTCGCCTCTTTGTGCGAGGATGTGACTGCCAGAAAAGAATCAGAGTTAATGATTTGGGAACAGGCCCATTTCGATACCCTTACCGGACTCGCCAATCGTCAAATAGCAAATGATCAACTCGAACAAGAGATTAAAATAGCCGATCGTTCGCATAAAAGTATCGCTTACTTATTTCTTGATCTCGATGAATTCAAAGATATCAATGACAC
This sequence comes from Cellvibrionaceae bacterium, assembly GCA_034111645.1. GTDB lineage: Bacteria > Pseudomonadota > Gammaproteobacteria > Pseudomonadales > Cellvibrionaceae > CANLBN01. The sequence goes on along the minus strand of JAWUWW010000032.1, from coordinate 1,212 downwards.
CCTGGGCCACGATGTTGGCGACCAGCTTTTAATTGAAGTATCAAAACGGCTGCGCGGTTATACCCGAGAAGTCGATACTATTGCACGCCTTGGAGGCGATGAATTCGTAATCATTATGGGTGGGCTGGATAGCTCGCAGCAGGTCGATCAAATCGCTTTTGACTTACTTAATAAGCTTGCCGAACCTTTCGAGATAGGTCAAGAGATTGTCTATACTTCAGCTAGCCTTGGTATCACACTCTATCCGCAAGACGCATCCAATCCAATCGAGATGCTCAGAAATGCTGATCAGGCGATGTATGCAGCGAAGCATAATGGCGGTAATAGCTTTCAATATTTTACGCGGTTGATGAAAAAAGTGCCTTGGCACGTATGTCTATCATCGCCGATTTACGTATCGCCATCCCCAATAATCAGTTTCAACTATATTACCAACCCATCGTAAATTTAAACAATAATAACATTCACAAAGCAGAAGCGCTGATTCGCTGGCACCATCCTAAAAAAGGATTAATTGGACCTATCGAGTTTATTCCGATTGCAGAAGAGTCAAAATTAATCTTCGATATTACTGACTGGGTGTTTCATGAAGCTTGCCAACAATCAGCTTTATGGCGCACATCTCTAAATCCAAACTTCCAAATTAGTATCAACACATCTCCAAAACAATATAAAGCAGAGACCTTTAGAATTAAACAATGGCTCGAACATTTGCGAACTATTAATTTAACTGGAGATGCCATCGCAATTGAGATTACTGAGGGAACATTAATAGAGCATGGAACACTAATCGATAAGGCATTATTTGATTTTCGCGATGCTAACATACAAGTTGCTCTCGATGATTTTGGTACCGGCTATTCATCGCTATCTCTTCTCAACAAACTTGATATCGACTATCTAAAAATCGATAAATCTTTCGTAGATAATTTGGGAACCGACCCGAATGGCGCTAAGTTAAGCCTGTTTACCATTGAAATTCATTAGGTAAATACTGAAAAATTTAGCTTAAAATGTCATAATTATTCATGAAAAATATTACCCCATTATTCCCCGGATTTCATCTGCAAGCACTCCGAAAAACACCGCGTTCAGCCAGGCAAATAATGGCTGATAAAATGGCAGAAATTAAACAAAAAACGTTTTGGCAACTCGGCGTTTGCTTTGGTAATTATATCCCAAGCCACTGCCTTGCGCAGTCTGAATCTGGCA
>JAWUWW010000031.1:0-119742 GCA_034111645.1 Cellvibrionaceae bacterium | reverse complement strand
AAGCCAACAACGTGAACCCGTATCATTATCTTAAGCATGTGTTCAGCCGACTGCCGAACATGACGACCAAAGATGATATGAATGAACTCATGCCGTGGCAGTTTGAAAATAGCTAGAGTGGGGTTCGATTGGCGCTTACGTTGTATTTGTTATTATTTGGCTTTTTGTCGCTTATTTATTTGGTCGTTGGGTTTATCGAGTGATATCTTACCAATAATAAAAGTCTGAATAGAATAAATTTATCGGTCACTATTTGTGAGACAAAAGTAGGTTTAAATTTTTTTTTAACGTCAAGTTAGTGTAATTTATTGTATTTTTTACATCAGTTAACTAGGTCTTACATGTCGTTTAAGTATCCGTCTGCCTTCAGCTTTTACCTGGGGCCTATTACGCCATAGCCAAAGCAAATCCTTGGCTTGGTTGTAGCTTTCTTTAAGATCAACAATAGGTTTGGGGTAATCTATACCCAGCTTAAAATCATACATAAGTTGCTCCATCTCTGTTAATAGCCATGGAGTATGTAACATGCATTGCGGAACGGATTTTAGCTCCGGAACCCACTGTTTTATAAATTCACCTTCGGGATCTTTTTCTTGACCTTGTTTAACGGGATTGTATATTCGAATGGTATTAATACCAGTAACACCGGCTTGCATTTGAAATTGACTGTAGTGAATGCCAGGTTCAAAATCTAAAAATAATTGCGCTAAGTGATGAACACCTTGTCGCCAATCGACGCTCAGATGATGACATAAAAAACTCACCAGCATCGCTCGCATTCTAAAATTAAGATAACCGCTGTGTTGCAAGCTGCGCATGCAGGCATCTACCATAGGGATTCCGGTTTGTCCTTGCTGCCATGCATGTAGACGTTGCTGGGCTAACTCACCCTCGACTCTTGGTAAAGCATCATAACCACGATTAACCGCTTGAAACTCCATTGAGCTTTCACTCTCAAATTTTTGTATAAAGTGACAGTGCCAATGTAGGCGCGAGCTAAGCGCAACTAGACTGCGTCGCCAATGCGGTTTATTCCAATGTGAAAGTACAGCTTGATATGCTTGCCGTAAGCTCATGTTACCCCAGGCTAAATAGGGTGAAAGTCGCGAGCAATGAGCTTGGCTAAGGCTTGGGCTTGATAATGAATAAGCATAAGATTGCCCACGTTCTTCAAAAAAAGAATGTAAAGTTGCGTGAGCGGCATTCTCGCCACCGTGCTGAAATTGTGACCAGTGTTTGGCATGATTGTCACTATAACCATAACCATCATCATAATTATCAGTATCACTATAAAAAAGATTAGTTTTATCAAAGCGTAAACATTGAAGCGAGTGTTGAGTAAACCAATTGATAGCGTTGATATTTACCGACACTTGAGGAGCCCTCATGACATGTTGCCAGTTTTTATCCCAATCGTGACGATGGTTTAAGCCACGAATAGCAGCTCCAAAAGATTCTTCATGCCAAATAACTTCATGTTCATCGCACCAGTGTTTAATGGCAATATCGCGTTCAAAGGTAATATTTAAACCAATTTCTTGATGAGAAAATAAATGTGCAACCTTAAATTTACGGTGTAGCGTGTCCAGAGTTTGCAAAGCATCAGCCTCTATCCAATAGCAGCTGCTGTTAGAAATGCGTCGCTGAATATCATCGAGCGATTGTCTAACAAAGCGCCAATGTCTATCGGAATAGTGGGGATCATTTAATAACATTGGCTCAAAGCAATAGAGCAATAAAACAGGTAGGCCAGTGTCTGCAGCTGCAGCTAGCGGGGCATGATCGCTTAAACGTAAATCTCTTTTTAGCCAAACGATACTAATTGCCATAATACTTCCGTCGTCAATATCGGATGGGGCTATTGATGAGCCCTAGTTAAATAAATTGAAAAATCTATAAGCTTTATCACATTCGTATATTTGTTGGAGTAAAGCCCTTTGGTTTAAAAAAGTTTCCACATAGGTTTAATGCTTTTAAATCCCCTTTATACGATTTATCAAAATAGCTGGTTGAACGTGAGCTATAAGATTAATGCCAAGTACAAATAAGTAACAAACATTCGTGAAAGGCATTAAATTATGAGGAGTTTTTACTACAAGAAAGTTACGTGATTGCCAATAATAGAGATCAGTAGTAAATCTGTTTTAATTAAGATATGCGCTAAACTCTTAGCATATTATATATAGGGGCTATATGATCAATTTTCAGAGAAAAACTTTATGTTAGGGAGACACTCATGCTAAAAAAAACAGCCACATTAATAATTATCGGAGCAACAATTGTTGCTGCTTTTTGGCAATTTCAAGCATTTAAGTTACCTTCTGATAATGCTAGCAGTGCTACAAAAATTTCTGATGGTGCTAAGCCCGCTACTAAGGTTATTACTCAAGCAGTCGTTTTTACATCTAATAACAGAATGTTTGAGGCCGTCGGTACCGGTCGAGCAAAATATTCTGCCGATATCTATCCTGCTGTTTCTGAGCAAGTTATGGATGTTTTTTTTGAAGCGCAACAAAACGTAAAAAAAGGCGATGTTTTAGTACAGCTTGATAATCGCGAAGAAAAGCTTGCCCTTAAGCTTGCGGGAGTAATGCTTAGAGATTCAAAGACTACGCTAGATCGATATGAAAAAGTGGTTAAGATGGGAGGTGTTCCTCAAAGCGAAGTTGACTCAGCACGTGCCATCTATGAATCAGCGCAAGTGGCACTTGATCAAGCTAAATTAGCTTTAGAAGATCGTCAAATTATTGCGCCTTTTGATGGTATTGTAGGAATTCCAAATGTCGATCCCGGCGACCGTGTTGATACCGATACCTTGATAACCGGATTAGATGCACGCGATGTACTCTATGTTGATTTTGAAGTTCCCGAAGCCTTGGCAGGGGCGCTTAAGGGCGCGCAAGCCATAAAGCAAAAAATTATTGCAACCACTCCATCCTATCCGGCGCAAATTTTTGAGGGTCTTATCACTGCTCAAGAATCACGCGTCGATGAGAATCGCCGGACGCTTATGGCCCGAGCTAGCATTTCAAATATTAGGGATATTTTACGACCGGGTATGTCTTTCACCACAAAATGGGATATTCCCGGAAAAGATTATGCAACTGTGCCCGAAATATCGGTTCAATGGGGGCGGGATGGATCGTTCATTTGGGTTGTTAGAGATAATAAGGCTGAAAAAATTAAGGCGCGCGTTGTAGCACGTAAATCGGGCAGAGTGTTGTTAGATGCTAGCGTACAAGAAGGTGAGCTTGTCGTCGTTGAGGGGTTACAACGCTTAAGGCCTAATATTGAGGTACAAATATTAAATATGTCTGACTCCTCATCAACTTCAAAAGAGCAAACACAATGAATGGATTAGCGGGTGGTTTAACGGCTTTAGGTGTTCGCCGGCCGGTTTTAATTATCGTTGTAAATCTACTTATTATGTTGGGTGGTGCAGCCAGTATTTTGGGCGTAGATGTGCGTGAGCTGCCTAATGTCGATCGCCCGATTGTAAGTGTTAGGGCTGTTTTTGATGGTGCCTCACCTCAAACAATGGATACTGAAATCACGAGTCTCCTCGAGGGGGCCGTTGCTCGTGTCGCTGGGGTGAAGAGTATCGAGTCATCAAGCGAAGAAAATAATATGCGCATGCGCGTAGAGTTTGATCCGGCTATGGATCTTGATACTGCTGCAAGTGACGTGCGCGAAGCCGTCAATCGCGTTCAAAGACGCTTACCTGATGGTATTGATCAAGTAACCGTCATCAAAGCTGATGACGATGCTCAAGCTATCGTTGAGTTGTCGGCATACAGTAATACGCTCTCTAAATATGAATTAGCCGAGCGCATAGAAAAAGACGTAGCCCCAGAATTTCAATCTATTGCCGGTGTTGCCGAGGTTAGGTTAGACGGTGAGCAGCCACGTGTTCTTAGAGTATTACTCAACCCTGCCAAGCTCGCAGGCTACAATTTGTCGGTATCTGATGTCGTTGAAACTTTAAGGTCAATAAACTTAGACGTGCCTGCTGGAAGTTATAAATCTGAAGATCAGGATTTATTAGTAAGAGTGCAGGCGTCGATTGTAGACCCTGAAAAAATAGAACAGATGTATATTCGCGACGACATTCGCATTAATGATGTCGCCGAAGTTTTTTATGCAGCCAAAGATCCAGAATCTTATTCATTATTAAATGGTAGAAGCGTTATCGGGCTAGGTGTTGTCCGTCAAGCAGGATCAAATACGATCGCTATTGCCGACGAAGTCGATAAGCGCTTAAAACTCGTCAATACGCGTGCGCGAGATTTTACACTGGTAAAAACTTCTGACGACTCTTTATATATTAAGGGAGCACTCAAAGATGTTTTATACACCTTAGTTTTCTCAATCATTATCGTTTTGATTGTTATAGCTATATTTTTGGGCCAATGGCAGGCCATTTTTATTCCTGCGGTGACAATGCCCGTCGCCCTCATTGGTACCCTAGCCGCCATATGGATTTTTGGTTTTTCGATTAATTTGCTAACACTGCTCGCCCTTGTATTAGCAACCGGATTAATTGTCGATGATGCAATTGTCGTACTAGAAAACATTCAGCGTAGACGTGCTGAAGGTCTTGATAAAATGGCGGCAGCCGTTTTAGGAACGCGCCAAGTATTTTTTGCGGTTATCGCAACGACAATAACGCTGGTTGCCGTATTTCTTCCGATTGCATTTTTACCCGGGCAAACCGGTAGACTATTTCGCGAGTTTGGTCTCGTTCTAGCGATTGCGGTTATTATTAGCTCCTTTGTGGCGGTAACTTTATGCCCATTAATGGCTTCTCGTCTGCCAAATTTAAGCGATAAAAATAACGCCTTGTCAGGCCTGCGTAATGTCTTAGATAATCTTGGTGGCAAGCTTGCAAAAATTTACTTTATCTCTCTTGCGAGTCTAATGAGATTTAAAGTGTTAGGTCTTATCGTTGCGTTAATGATTGCAGCTGGAGGTGGTTGGGGCTTTACTCAGCTGAATCAAGAGTTGCTGCCACGAGAAGATCGAGGGGCAATCAGAGTCTTTTTGACAGGGCCAGATGGTGCTTCCCTCGCATATTCAGATCGGCAATCGCAAATTGTCGAAAACGTCCTTATCCCTTATCAAGAGCAAGGTATATTTACTGATATCTATACCATTGTCGGGCGTTGGGATAAAAACCGCGCCTATACCATTGCTACCATGAAGCACTGGGATGAACGTACTATAAGCCAGCAAGAGCTCGCAAAAGAAATTAACAAAAAACTCTCAGATATGCCCGGTGCACAAGTGCGAGTCATTCAGGGCAGTAGCCTTAATATTCGTGGCGGCGGTGCGGGTTTAGAAATTGCGCTTTTAGGCAACGATTACGAACAGATATATTCTGCAGCTACGCTGCTCTCAGCAGAGCTCAAAGATCGCATTCCTTATATAGAGGATGTTCGTGTTCAATTTGATACATCGCAACCCGAGCTTGCCTTTAATATAGATCGTCAACGCGCTTATGATTTGAATGTTCCTATGGAGCGTATTTCTGAAACCTTGCGGGTTATGGTTGATCGGCTAGAGCTGCTTGATTTGAATGTCGATGATCAGGCCGTCCCGGTTATGATAAGTTCTGCCAATGGCGTGATTAACGATCCAGGCGATTTACTCAATATATTTGTCACTAATACCGATAATGAGTTAGTGCCTTTAAGCGCATTGATTGATGTTGAAGAGCGAGGCGTGGCTGCCGAATTAGATCGTCACGAGCAGCGGCGTGCTATCGAGCTTGACATTAACGTGCCACCTGGAACAGCTTTGGGCGAAGCTTTAGATGAGATTAGAGGCGTTGCTAACGAAGTTTTACCCGCAGGCATCAATATTATCTTTTTGGGTGAAGCTGCTGCTCTACAAGAGTCCTCGTACGATACCATTATTACTTTTGTTATTGCTTTGATCATTGTTTTTCTTGTGCTTGCAGCGCAATTCGAAAGTATTGGCAGCGCATTGATTGTTATGTTCACGGTCCCTTTTGGTTTGGCCGCCGCCGTGTTTGCATTATTGCTGACAGGGCAAACTCTTAATCTTTATAGCCAAATTGGTCTCGTGATGCTGATAGGGTTGATGACCAAAAATGCCATTTTATTAGTCGAGTTTATGGATCAACTTCGCGATGAGGGCAGAGACATTGCAACGGCTATACAAGAAGCAGTTCACATCAGACTTCGCCCTGTGATTATGACAGTGCTATCGACAGTTTTAGGGGCATTGCCGTTGATTTTAAGTACAGGTCCAGGCGCTGAAGCCCGCAATGCAATAGGCTGGGTGGTCTTTGGAGGTTTGGGATTATCGACTATTTTTACATTATATCTTGCTCCGCTCGGCTATGCGCTTATGGCCCCATTTATTAAACCCCGTGCTCATGCAGGTAAGATTTTAGATGAACAGCTTGAGCGTGCAGAAAAAATGCAAAGTTCAAAGAGTTGAAAAGTAATCGATTTAATTTGATTTAAGCGAGTTGTTAACTCTTTTCTAACACAGATCTTGTTCATCATAAGAAATGTAAGGTTGTCTAAAACAGCCTTACATTCCTCATCAGCGAGTTATCACACATCTTGATTGAGTTTTATATTTTAAAGCAAGAATTGTTAATTATTAATTCCAGAAATGCTTTCTATATAACAAGCCACTAGTTACAATTAACTCGAATAGACCTTTCTTTTAAAATAAATCCAATATCAGGATATAAAATGGATAATCTAAAAGCAGGCGAGGTTGACGAGTTTGCGGTCAAGAAAAAACGAGGATTCTGGTTAAGCACTTTTCTTATATTGATGATCATAGTCAACTCCCTGACAGTTTATTTCTATATAACTAATCCCGACCTAGTTACTGGATTAAATTCTCGTGCGACAAATAGTGTTTTATATTTTCTCGTTTTTATCGCCTGCATAAATATAATGTTAGCGATAGCTATATGGGCTTGGAAAAAATGGGGTGTTTATGGTTTTTACACGTCTATTATTATTGTATTTTTTATAAATCTTTATCTTGGTATTGGCATTATGGGATCAATGCCTGGCTTAGTCGGAGGACTAATTATCTTTTTTGCCACCAAAAAACGCTGGCCGTCTTTTTCTTAATTTTTTAAAAAATTTAAAAATGCTTGAATAAAGCTTATTCAATATGGTTTACTTTTCTAACGCAGTTATATGTGTTTGCACAATTAATGTATCAATAACGTTGCTGAATTAATTTATGATGATGATTGTCGACAAGTTCGAGATTAATATGTTAAAGCGTTTATTGTTGGGATTATCTTTTTTATTTTTTGTAGGTTTCGCTATGGCAACAGAAGAGCCAAAATATTCAGTGATAGAAAAAGCAGGTGAATTTGAACTGCGTGCTTATGATCCTAAAATTATAGCCGAAACATTAGTTTCGGGCTCGATGGATAGCGCATCTAGTGCAGGGTTTCGGTTGATTGCAGATTTTATTTTTGGCAATAATACGGCATCAACAGGCGGCAATAAAAAAATCAGTATGACAGCGCCGGTGACGATGGAGGCGCAGTCTGAAAAGATAAGTATGACAGCGCCCGTAAGTATGCAGCAAGCTCAGGGGCAATGGCGGATACACTTTGTAATGCCAAGTGAATATACGCTTGATACTTTACCAAAACCTAATAACTCAGAAGTTATGCTGCGCAAAATTCCAGCCAGCAATTATGCGGTGATACGTTTTTCAGGTCTTGCTGGTGAGGATAAAACAGCTACAAAAACTGCTGAGTTATTGGCATGGCTAAAAGCTAAGGCTATTACACCTATTGGAAAACCTGAGCTTGCACGCTATAACCCGCCTTGGACATTACCCTTTTTACGCCGTAACGAGGTAATGATCGAATATTAGTGTCATCTTGGTTAAATATGCTAGCCTTTGGTTAACAGGCACCTTACACATTAACAATCTGCCATATTTAGTTAAGTGATTGTTACTCAGTCATCATCTATTCATCTCAACGTAGTATAAATCCCATAATAAGATTTATAGTATCAGGGCGTTATAAGGCAAGGAGAAACGCGTGTCAGAACCTAAACGAATTGCGCTGCTTATTGATTGTGACAATGTCAGTCATAATTCCATTGAAGGCGTCTTAGATGAGCTTGCTAAATACGGAATGGTTAATGTCCGACACGCACACGGAGATTGGAACAGTCCCTCTCTGTCTGGTTGGATCGATAGGCTGCACCCTAATGCTATAAGGCCAATGCAACAATTTGCTTACACTAAAGGTAAAAATGCAACTGATTCGGCAATGATTATTGATGCGATGGATCTTTTATACAGTAAAAATATTGATGCATTTGCGCTAATGACAAGCGACAGTGATTTTACTCCTTTGGTGCTTAGAATTCTTGAAAGTGGTTTTCCTGTTTATGGATTTGGAGAGAAGAAAACGCCCAAGCCATTTGTTGATGCATGTTCACCTTTTATTTATACAGAGAATCTTGTTCCTGAAGAAGAGGCAAAGCCTGACACGAGTATAAAGAATGAAGGCAGGGATAAAAATAAATTAAGAGGTAATACTTCTCTTATTAAGCTTCTTAGAACTGCTGTTGAGCAAACGTCAGAAGATGATGATTGGGCGCATATGAGTAAAGTCGGTCACTACATCTCAAATAATAGCTCATTTTCAGCCATTAATTACGGGTATAAAAAACTAGGCGACTTGATTCGAGCGACTGAGTTGTTCGATATCGAAATGAGAAATGGTGGCACTGCGATGTACATAAAGGATGCTCGAAAGTAAATTTATAAAATGACAATCAAGCACGTAACCTTTCTTCTGCTAAAAAACTATTTATCAACTTTAGAATGAATCCATTTATGATTTTATTTTTATTTATATGGTGTTTAGTCTAATGATTGAGGTCGTTATTCTAGCCATTGCATTAAGCATGGATGCTTTTGCGGTATCTATTGGATTGGGCTCTAAGCATATTAAAAATAAAGCCTCGTTGGCATTAATGGCGGCAATTTATTTTGGAGTGTTTCAGGCTTTAATGCCATTAATTGGTTATATGGCGGGTAAAGGAGTTTTAGGCTGGGTAGAGGCGTACGCCCCTTGGATTGCCTTTGTATTACTGCTGTTAATTGGCGGGAAGATGATTTTTGAGTCGTTTGCAGAAGGAGTTGAAGAAGAGATAGCCCTAATAACGCACAAAGTCATGTTAATGCTTGCTGTCGCTACAAGTATCGATGCAATGGCAGCGGGTTTCTCGTTAACGTTACTTGCTGTCAATCCAATTGTCGCATGTTTTATAATAGGCATAGCAACGTTTTGTTTTAGTTGGATTGGGGTTTATGTGGGCAATAAGAGTGGAACCTGGCTTGAGAGTAAAGCGGAATTTTTAGGTGGAGTAGTGCTGATATTAATAGGATTTAAGTTGTTGTTATTTTAATTGACAGCCTATTCAAAAAAAACATAAAGTGAAATATCAAAAAGCAGGCTAAATAATTGTAAGGTCTATATCTTGAGCGTCTACATCTATGCAAGAATTTGAAACATTAAATCAAGAACAAATCGAAGCGATAGTTTCAGAAGCAGGCATAGCAATATGGGATTGCATGGTTCAAACTGGCGATCTATTTTGCAATGAGCGCTGGGCAGGAATTGTCGGTTATAGCTTAAAAGAATTACAGCCACTCTCTATTAATACCTGGACTGCTCTGCTGCATCCGAAAGATCTTATAAAATCAAGTCAAATATTAGAGAAATATTTGAAGGGTGATACAGAGCGTTATGAATTAGAATTTAGAATGAAGCATAAACAAGGCCATTATGTCTGGGTCTTATCCTCTGGAAAAATCATAGAGTATTCTGCAGATAATATACCTACGAGAATGGTTGGCTCTCATATAGATATCACTCAGCGCAAGCAATACGAGGAAAAATTAGCGACCACCTCTAATATTCTTGATGAATCACAAAAAATTGCAAAAGTTGGCGGCTGGGAGTTAGATGTTAAAACTGGCAACGTATTTTGGACTAAAGAAATTTATCGTATCTACGAAACCTCTCCAGAAATTTTTAATCCTACGGTTGATTCTGTGCTCGATTTTTTTGTACCTGATTCGAAGCGTAAGCTTGAAAAAGCACTAGGCGACGCTATGAATCGCGGCATAAATTATAATTTAGAATTAAAACTCTACACTGCAACGGGGCGCTTGATCGATGTAAAGGCCACCTGTGTTGTATCTATGAAAGATGATAAGCCCGATAAGTTGCGAGGTACCCTTCAAGATATTAGTGAGCAAAAAGCGATACGGCGGAAGTTAGAAAAATCAAATAATAAATTAGAAAAGCTTAATGAAAAATTAAAACACAGTGCAAACTATGATGCGTTAACGGGCTTGCCTAATAGAAACTTTTTAGCAGATAGAATGCAACAAAGTATAAAAAAGATAGAGCGGACTGGACGACATTTAGCGATTGCATTCATTGATTTGGATGGGTTTAAAGAAATTAATGATGCGTATGGCCATAGTAGTGGTGATGACTTGTTGCGTAGGATTTCATCAAGTATTCAAGATTCAATGAGGGTATGTGACACGTTATCTCGTTTTGGTGGCGATGAATTTGTGATGATTTTAGATGAGCTTAGTAAACCTTATGATTGCATTCCCATTTTAAAAAGAACGCTTGAGTCAATAGCTAGTATCACCTTTATCAACGATAAAGCGATTAAAGTGTCTGCGAGTATAGGCGTCACCATCTATCCTCAAGATAATTGTAATTCCGATCAATTAATAAGGCATGCTGATCAAGCAATGTATATTGCCAAAAAATCGGGAAAAAATTGCTTTCATATTTTTGATGTAGAAAAAGATATAGCGGCAACACATCAATATGAAGGCATAGAAAATATTCGTAAAGCGCTAAAAGATAATGAATTCTTGCTTTACTATCAACCTAAGATAAATATGATAACGAATGAAGTGGTTGGCTTAGAGGCGTTGATTCGATGGCAGCACCCTCAATTAGGCTTGCAAATGCCTGCAGCATTTTTACCAATAATTGAACAAGATATATTAAGTATCGACATTGGTGAATGGGTGATTAAAACCGCATTGGACCAACTTTACGCTTGGTCTGAAGCTGGGATAGATATTCCAATAAGTGTTAATATTAGTCCTTTGCAGCTACAGCATCCTGATTTTGCCAGTCGTCTTAAGTTGATATTTAAAGATTATCCAAATTATAAACGTAGTCATATTGAATTCGAAATATTGGAGACAAGCGCCCTAGGCGAGTTAGAGATGATTGCTGAACTGATACAAAAATGTCATGAGCTCGGTATTTTATTTTCAATTGATGATTTCGGTACAGGCTTCTCATCACTTACCTATTTAAAACGATTGCCGACAGACTCTCTTAAAATAGATCAATCGTTTGTCAGAGATATGCTTAATGATCCCGATGACAAAGCTATTGTTAAAGGTGTGATTCAGTTAGCACAAACTTTTGATAGAGCGGTCATTGCTGAGGGTGTAGAGTCAATCGCCCATGGTGAGCAATTAATTTTATTAGGATGTCATCTAGCGCAAGGCTACGGAATATCTAAGCCTATACCCGCAGAAGAATTCTCTAGTTGGTTAGCTGCTTGGAAGCAAGCAAACGAGTGGCAGCTTTTAGCTCATTCGATGTAGCTAAATCTCTCAGCATAGTTTTATATACTGAATTACAATCAAAATGCGTGCGCTAGTCTAATTTATTATATCCTTCTCACCCCAAGCCATTTGAGTCAATAATTATTATGAAGTGAAGCTGAGGCTGTTTTATTGTGTATCTTAATTTATAATAAATTCATTTTTGTAGTTAGAGATTTTATATGCACCAACCGCAAACCTTATCTAATGCTTTGTATTCAGCAGAAGCTACACGACGCATAGAAAAAAAATGTCTTGCGGCTCACAATATGCCATCAGCTCAATTAATGACTCGTGCAGCTCATGCAGCAATAACGACGCTGCAAGATTATTGGCCTAGCATAACGACGCTTCATGTTTTTTGTGGTGCGGGTAACAATGGCGGCGATGGATATACTATGGCAGCTCTCGCGGCTAAGCGAGGTTTGCAGACAATAGTGTGGCAAGTATCGCCACAAAAAGACAATCAGCCCTATCAATATGCTGTGCAAGAAGGCGTCGTAATAAAACAATTTTCGCTAAGCGACTGGCAAACAGAATTATTAAAGCCGAAAACAACACCTATAGCTCAAGTTCCCGTGATTGTAGATGCACTTTTAGGCATTGGAAGTCAGGGCGCTTTAAGAGAGTCTTTTGCCTTGGCAGTAAAGGCAATAAATGAGGCGCCGTGGCCGGTGTTTGCGCTAGATATTCCAACGGGAATTAATGCCGATACAGGCACCTATTTATGTTTAAAAGAGCCTGCAGTTAAAGCGGCAATAAAGGCTGACGCTACGATTAGTTTTATTACTCGTAAGCTTGGTAATTTTGTAGGCGAAGGTCGCAATCATGCAGGTAAAATGTTTTTTAGTGATCTCGATGTTGTCGATGATAACGCTTTAAATCTGAACGCTATCGATAGCGCTATCGAAGACCCAATTAAGCCCCTTGCACATATAATCGATTACAATATTTTTGTAAATTTATTGCCTCCAAGAGCGGGTGATGCGCATAAGGGTAGCTTTGGGCATGTGCTTGTGATTGGAGGCGATCAAGGCTTGGGTGGCGCACCCTTAATGGCTGCACAAATGGCCGCAAGAACAGGCGCAGGTTTGGTTGGTGTGGCCACTGCACCGGTCAATACAGCGTCGATTATAGCGCGTCAGCCAGAACTGATGGCTGTTGGGGTAACCTCTGGTCAAGCCTTGCTGCCTTTGTTGAAAAAGCCATCGGTGTTTGTGATTGGGCCGGGTCTTGGCCAATCGGCTTGGTCTGAGCAGCTTCTGTATATCGTGCTGAAAGAAATTAACGCCAACAAAAAATGTGTTATTGATGCCGACGCCCTTAATTTGTTGGCAGCTAAAAAGTTATCTTTGCCCCGTCAATTAATCGCTGATAAAGATGCGGCTTGGGTATTAACGCCCCATCCAGGTGAGGCGGCTAGATTGCTTGATACTAGTATTGAAGCTGTCCAAGCAGATAGGCTTGCGGCAATATATGCATTGCAAAATAAATACGGAGGCACTGTTGTACTTAAAGGAGCCGGTACATTAGTGTTAACTTCTAATCAACAATTGTTTGTTTGCAATGCGGGTAACCCGGGTATGGCAACTGGTGGCATGGGTGATGTGCTTAGTGGCTTGATTGGTGGTTTGTTGGCGCAAGGCCTGACGCCAGCAAATGCCGCGTGTTTGGGCGTGGTATTACATGCAATGGCAGGTGACCTTGCGGTTGCTGAATCGGGCATGAGAGGTTTGTTAGCAACAGATCTGATACCCTATGTACGCTTACTTTTAGATAATAATGTCAATGTTTAAAGAAAAGCAGTTGTTTCTTGCCAATGAACAACAAACAGTTGCTGTTGGCGTACAATTAGGCCGATGTCTAACCGCAGGTATGACAGTGTTTCTTGAGGGGCGTTTAGGTGCCGGAAAAACAACACTAACTCGTGGTATGTTAAAGTCTTTTGGGTATTCAGGTTCGGTTAAGAGTCCAACTTATACACTAGTCGAACCCTATGAGCAGTTTATAACGCCCGTCTATCATTTTGATCTTTATCGCTTAGGTGATCCAGAAGAACTAGAATATATGGGCATTAGAGAATATTTTGACTCGGGCTCGATTTGTTTGGTTGAATGGCCAGAACGCGGACTAGAATATTTGCCCGAGCCAGACATAATTTTGGAATTAATACCCCAAAAAAATCATTTTGGTGAAGTCGGTCGCCAACTTACGATAACAACGATAACTGAAGCCGGTGATAGCGTTTTAACTCACTGGGATGATGAGTTAAATAAAAAATGATCGTATAAAAGAAAGAGTGAACACAAGTGACTATAAAAAGTCACTGTAAATAGACATGACGAACGGTAATGATAAATAAAGATAATCATTTAATTGCAAATATCTTAAAAGGTCGAGTAAGTTTGACTCTCCTTTTTGGACGCTTGCCATTTGTTATCATACTGATAATGACAATGTTACCTTTAAGCCTAGCTTGGGCTTCAAGCTCTGTCGAGGGTGTAAGAGTCTGGCGCGCTCCTGACAATACGCGAATTGTTTTTGATTTAAGCGATGCAGTCGCACATAAGATATTTCCGCTTAAAGGCCCCGCAAGGCTAGTCATTGATATAGAAAACACTAGAAACAGCGCCGACTTGTCATCTCTCGATTTGGTTGAAACTCCTATAAAACGGATTCGCAGCGCAACACGCGACAAAAATCATTTACGCTTTGTGTTAGACCTAAAAGATGATGTTAGTCCCCGCAGCTTTGTGCTTAAAAAGCATGCCGGTAAGCCCGATCGTCTCGTGGTTGATTTATACGATAAAGATACCGTTACCGAAAAAACAGTTGAGCTAGTTGCCGCCGCGGCTTCGGTATCGAGTAGGCGTGAGATTTTAGTCGTAATAGATGCAGGGCATGGTGGTGAAGATCCGGGTGCAATTGGCCCCGGTCGTGTACAAGAAAAAACAGTTGTGCTTGATATATCTAAAAGGCTTTACGCAAAAATAAACAGTACAAAAGGGTATAGAGCTAAACTAACAAGAACAAATGATTACTATTTGCCATTAAAAAAGCGACGTGATTTTGCCCGTCAACATCGCGCAGATTTATTTGTCTCAGTTCACGCTGATGCTTTTAAAACTCCTTATGCAAAAGGTGCGTCTGTGTTTGCTTTATCCCAGCGCGGTGCAACCTCCGAGACAGCCCGCTTTTTGGCCCGCCAAGAAAACGATGCCGATTTAATTGGTGGTGTTGGTGATGTTAGTTTAAAAGATAAAGATGAAATATTGAAAGGCGTACTAGTTGATTTATCAATGAGTGCAACCTTAGGGTCAAGCCTTGATGCCGGTAGCCATATCCTCAAAAAAATGGGCGGTATAGCGCACCTTCATAAAAACACAGTTGAGCAGGCAGGCTTTTTGGTGCTGAAATCGCCAGATGTACCTTCAATCCTTGTTGAAACAGGGTTTATTTCTAACCCAGAGGAAGCGAAAAAATTATCTTCTGCAAGATATCGTGAACAAATGGCGGATTCTATTTATACGGGTATTCGCGAGTTTTTTGAAAAAAATCCACCGGGCGGCACCTATATAGCATGGAAGCAAAATGGCGGCAAAGATATAGCTGTTGTCGCCGCGAGTTCTGGCACTAGTTCTAGTAATATCTCTAGTAATAGTTCTGCCATGCAGAGCGTCTATATTGTAGCTAGTGGAGATACCTTGTCGGGTATATCGTATCGTTTAAATGTGACTATTAATGAGCTTAAGCGGCTAAATAAACTAAAGGGCAACACCATTAGCGTTGGTCAAAAGCTTGTTGTTAGTGAAGCTAGTGAAGAACCAGTTAGCCGTTTGAGAGTCGCTGACTCTGGCCAATCTAGCCGAACTCATAAGGTGTCTGGGGGTGAGACGCTATCTGGCATTGCATTGCGTTACCAAAGCTCGGTTGCCGCTATCCGTCGCCAAAATAATTTAAATGGTAATTCTATCCGAATCGGACAGCGATTGATTATTCCTAGTGTCGATATTTAGAGTACATCGCTCTAACTGCTTGTCATTATAAATTTTTTTATGTTTCTGTCGTTATAATGAAAAGCAACTATAATGAAAATAGTATGTTATTTTATATTTTTAACGTATCAAAAGACCATCTTTCGAATTAAATATTTAATAAAGAGTTATTAAATGTTTAAACGTTTTATAAGTAAGTTATCAGGTGATGCAACGCCGGCCAAACCCGTGTCTGTAGCATCTGTTGATCTTAAAAGAATGGAACCATTGTCAAAGTTTACTCCTTTTGTTGATCTTCCCCAAGATGCTCAATTATTAATGATGAGTTTTTCAGAGGCAGTAATTCTAAAAAAAGGCGAGATCTTATTTAAAGAAGGCGATAGCGATGACAAAGACTTTTTTTTAATTGCCGGAAAAATATCATTGCTTGCTAATGATGGCCGCGAAAAAATAATTGATGGTGGTTCGCCTGAGTCGAGTCGACCTTTGAGCTTTTTGCGGCCTCGTCAATTCACCTCTAAAGTAGCATCGGCTAGCGCAACCTTTCATCAAGTGCCTCATCATGTTGTCACGCTGGCTGAGGAGCGAACTAGAAAATCAAATAATTTGAATCGAGATTTTTCGGTTGAGGAAGAATCGTTTCAGAAAACATTGATGCAACGCATAGAAAAAGAAATCGGAGACGGCAAATTATCACTGGTTTCACTTCCTGAAGTTGCGATGAAGGTTAAAGATCTTTGTAGCAAAACTGATACGAGTCTGGACGATATTGCCGCTATTATAAAACACGATGGCTCTATGAGTATTAAGCTTGTCCAAGCTGCAAATAGTCCGTTATATCGCGGAGCAACAGAAATAAAAACAGTGACTGACGCCGTCTGTCGCCTAGGTAAGCAACTAACGCAAAAACTGGTGTTTTATTTTGCGACAAAAGAATTGTTTAAGCCGCCTAGTAAAGTTTTGGACGAGGTGTTTAGGCAAGCTTGGGATAATTCAATTAAGCGCGCAATTATGGCTCAAACAGTGGCTAGGCGCGCGGGTTTCGATCCGGACATTGCTTTTTTATGCGGTTTGTTCTTTCGAATTGGCGACTTATTAATTTTACAGTATGTGGCTAAAAACAAAGAAAATATTAATGAACATAGTAAAATTAAAGATATTTCTGAAAAAGATTCTGCAGCAAATAGTAAGTTAGTCATCGCTAAGTGGAATCTACCAAAGGTAGTTATTGAAGTGCTATCACATGGTGGCGACTGGATGTATGACTCTGGTAAGCAGACTGATGCTCAAGAGCTAGATTATAGCGATTTAATGGTCGTTGCCAATGTGTTACTTAGGGTGATGGATGGCGAGTCAAAAAATATACCACCGCTAGATAAAATTCCGGCTGCGAGAAAAATTATTAATGAAAAATTTAAAGCAGAAACTAGTGTCGTTAATGAATACAGAAAAGCGTTTAAAGGGTTTGAAATATCTTAGTTTAAAAGTCGCTTAAATTTTATCAGCTGTAAATTTTATAGGCGGCTTCAATAACTTTACCATGTCTTTTGGCGAGCGCGTATCTGTCATCATCGTAACCACCGCCAATTACCGTTGCAACGGGAATGTTTTTTTCTTTGCAAATACTAAGAACAATTTCTTCTCGATGGCTTATCCCCTCTGCTGAGATTGACAATAATCCCAACGGATCTCCAACAAATATATCCACACCTGCGTCATAGATAATTAAGTCAGGTTTTTGTTGCCTAATAATTTCTGTTAGTGTATCTGATACTATCGAGAGATATTGTTTTTCAGTAATGTCAATCGCAAGCTCTACATCAAGATCACTCTTAGCTTTGCGCGTAGGAAAGTTCTTTTTACAGTGGATAGAACAGGTGAATGCACGCGGTTCATCGGCAAGTATGGTCGCAGTACCGTCGCCTTGATGAACATCACAATCAAAAATAACAACTTTATTAATTTTTTTTTGTGCAAGTAAGGCTTTTGCCGTAATCGCTAAATCGTTCAAAATACAAAAGCCAGAGGCAAAATCAAAATGCGCATGATGGGTGCCTCCCGCTAGATGGCAGGCAATACCATTTTGCAGCGCTAGTTGCGCGGCTAAAAAGGTTCCATTAGGTGAAATTAAACTACGCGCCAGTAGCGCTTGGCTCCAAGGCAAGCCCATCCGTCGCTGCTCAGATTCGCTTTGTTTGTTATTCATGAAACGATATAAGTAATCTGTGCAATGTGCGATTTCTAATAATTCCCGTCGTGCCTTGCCCGGACGAAATAAATTATTACTGCGTATAAAGTTTTTGGAATGACAATATTCGGTGAGTAGCGCAAATTTCTCCATTGGAAAACGATGTTTGCCAGGAAAATCATAACTGTATAAGGGGTGTGTTATTAAGGGGATTGTCATCAATTACCATAGAATCAAGTGCAGGTTTAGTTCATAATTCTTACCCTATTTTACGCAACAAACAAGTCATATGCCTACAATTGAACGCTTAAGTCCTCGTCTCGCTAACCAAATCGCTGCTGGCGAAGTGGTGGAGCGCCCTGCCTCCGTCATCAAAGAAGTGTTAGAGAATAGTCTTGATGCAGGGGCTACTCGCATTGAAATCGATATTGAGGAAGGTGGCATTAAGTTAATGCGGGTGCGTGATAATGGCGACGGTATAAATAAAGATGATCTGTCTTTATCGCTTGCTCGACATGCAACGAGCAAAATTAAGCTGCTCGACGATCTAGAAGCAGTATCTACTTTAGGATTTCGTGGCGAGGCTTTGGCCAGTATTAGCTCGGTTTCACGCTTGTTACTGACGAGTAATGCAACCGATTCGCATAGTGGTTGGGTTGTTAAAACCGAAGGCCGAGATATGACAACGGATATTTCACCAGCACCGCATCCGCAAGGCACCACCGTTGAGGTTCGAGATTTATTTTTTAACACGCCGGCACGCCGCAAATTTTTACGCACAGAAAAAACTGAGTTCACACGCATTGACGATGTCGTAAAGCAATTAGCGCTTGCGCACTTTAAGGTGAGTTTTGAGTTGCGTCACAACCAAAGGGCCATACGCAGTTTTCGTGCAAGTCATAGTGAGTCCGATCGAGAGCGGCGTATTGCACAAATTTGTGGCCCTGCTTTTATGGATAGTGCGTTAGCGATTGATATAGAGCGCCACGGATTACGCTTGTGGGGTTGGGTTGCGTTGCCAACATTTTCAAGAAGTCAGGCAGACTTACAGCATTTTTATGTCAATGGTCGCGCAATTAAAGATCGACTAGTGAGCCATGCCGTTAAAAGAGCCTATAGCGATGTGTTGTTTCATGGCCGCCACCCTGCGTTCGTTTTATTTTTAGAACTAGGTCCCGCAACAGTCGATGTTAATGTTCACCCCACTAAGCATGAGGTTCGATTTCGTGACCATCGCTCTGTGCATGATTTTATTTTTAGTAGTTTGCACCATGCTTTGGCAGATGTTCGGCCTGAGCGTCAAGTGCATGTTGAGCCGGCAGCCAATATTTTAAATAGAATTCATAGCGCTAGTGGCTTAAATGATTCACCCACACAACAAAAAGCCATGCCGTTGTCTTTAGATGGCATGGGTCAATCTGATGAGTCGATTCTACATGGGCAAAACACGGGTAGCCATTATGCTTCTTCGAATGCTTTTAATGCCGCGCCACAAATTCGTGAAGCAATGCAGCTTTATCAAGCGGCCGCTAAAGAATCATCTTTTGAGTATCAAAATAAGTCAGAAATTCCACCGCTTGGTTTTGCAATTGCTCAGCTTAAAGGCATTTATATACTGGCAGAAAATGCCGAGGGCTTAATTATGGTGGATATGCATGCTGCCCATGAGCGTGTCACCTACGAGCGTATGAAAATTGAGTTTGCCGAGAACGCGGTTCAACCCCAACCTTTACTAGTACCAATAACAATAGCCATGAGTGAAAAAGAAGTCGCCAGTGCTGAGCATCATTACGATATCTTTACACAGCTTGGTTTTATGGTTGAAAGCGCAGGGCCAGAGAGTTTATTGGTTCGGCAAATTCCTGTAGCGTTACACAAAGCAAACGTAGAACAGCTGGTACGTGATGTGTTGTCGGATGTTATTGAATATGGATCTAGTGATCGCATCCAGCTTCATATTAATGAGCTTTTATCGACGATGGCTTGTCATGGTTCGGTGCGAGCAAACAGAAAATTAACACTCCCAGAAATGAATGCACTGTTACGTGATATGGAAATAACTGAACGCAGTGGGCAATGCAATCATGGTCGCCCGACCTTTATGCAATTTTCATTAAATGAAATTGATAAATGGTTTATGCGCGGCCAATAAAATGCCAAGCACTGCTCGGCTCTTTCATTAACTCTTAGCTATCTTCATTTAAATCATCATTGAGGACTTTAACAGATCTCAATGATGGTTCGATAAGACACCGATATATTAAGCATTAATCGGCTTGTATCGCATACGCTCGGGGCGAGCTTTATCGCCTTTTCTAGCGATTAGATCCTCGTGATATTCAGTGTAGTTACCTTCAAAAAAGACGGCTTCACTATCACCTTCATAAGCTAATATATGAGTTGCTATGCGGTCTAAAAACCAACGGTCGTGAGAAATAACGAGCGCGCAACCTGGAAAACTTAATAGTGCTTCTTCTAATGCGCGCAGTGTTTCTATATCAAGATCATTCGAGGGTTCGTCGAGCAATAATACATTAGCCCCTTGCTTAAGCGTGTTGGCTAAATGTAGGCGGCCGCGTTCACCTCCAGACAAATCACCGACGCGCTTTTGTTGATCGGAGCCTTTAAAATTAAAGCGACCCGCGTAGGAGCGCGAGGGAACTTCGTAATTGCCAATGGTAATGATGTCAGCTCCGCCCGAGATTGCCTCCCAAACACTCAGATTATTATCAAGGTTTTCGCGTCCCTGTTGAACATAGGCAACGTCGACGGTATCGCCGAAAATAATCTCACCACTATCGGGTTTTTCATCCCCATTAATCATCCGAAACAGTGTCGATTTACCCGCACCATTGCCGCCGACAATACCAACAATAGCTCCTTTAGGCACGTTAAAAGTTAGCTTGTCGAGAAGTAGGCGACCATTATAGCTTTTACAGACATTATGAAACTCAATGACTTTATCACCGAGGCGCTGACCCGGGGGAATATAAATTTCATTGGTTTCATTGCGTGCTTGATATTCTTGCGATTGCATTTCGTCAAAGCGTTGCAGGCGAGCTTTATTTTTGGCTTGTCGCCCTTTAGGATTTTGACGTACCCATTCAAGCTCCGCTTTAATAGCTTTTTGACGAGAGACTTCGCCTCGAGACTCTTGCGCGAGACGCGCCTCTTTATTGGTAAGCCATGTTGAATAATTACCCTCGTAAGGAATACCCTGACCGCGGTCGAGTTCGAGTATCCAGCCAGCGGCATTATCAAGAAAATAGCGATCGTGTGTAATAGCGACAACGGTGCCACTAAAATCTTGCAAAAATCGTTCAAGCCAAAACACCGACTCTGCGTCTAAGTGGTTAGTCGGCTCATCAAGTAAAAGCATGTCGGGCTTTGAAAGCAGCAGGCGGCAAAGCGCAACCCGTCGCTTTTCACCCCCCGATAATTTACTGACGTCGGCATCCCATGGCGGTAGACGCAAAGAATCAGCCGCTTGCTCCAATTTATTGTCTAGGTTGTGAGCATCCCACGTCTGAATAATATCTTCGAAGCGACCCTGCTTTTTTGCGAGATCATCAAAATCAGCATCGGGATCTGCGTAATCTATGTACACCTGCTCAAGTCCAGCTAAGGCATCGAGAGCCTCACGCAGGCCCTCTTCAACATTTCCACGGACATCTTTAGATTCGTCTAATTGGGGCTCTTGAGGTAGATAGCCTACTTTAATATCAGGCATCGGACGAGCTTCACCATTATAATCTTGATCGATCCCCGCCATAATTCGTAGCAAAGTTGATTTACCCGAGCCATTGAGACCGAGCACACCAATTTTGGCGCCAGGGAAGAACGAGAGGGATATATTTTTTAGAATTTCGCGTTTAGGGGGAACAACCTTACCGACGCGATTCATCGTATAAACATACTGAGCCATAAAAAATTACTGCCTGTGATAAATAGGTTAAAAAAAAATCTGATATTATCGCTGAAATAATTGGTTAACATGAGAAATCAGCGATTTTAAGTGCGTATAAGTATACAAGAAAGTGAATATTCAAAGCATAAATTAGCTGATTTATTAGTTTATTTATTGAATGAAATAATTGCAGCAGATTTCAGATGGGTTTTGTGCCGACCTTGCTGTAGAATTCGCTCATTTGTTAATATTAAGCCAAATCCAGATGACCTTTATTTTGGCTTAATAAAAGCTAATTTACTGTAAGCAATTTTAAAAGAGAGTGTTATTACCTATGTTTGATAAATCGCAAACAATCGAATCTTTTGATCCCGAATTATCTATTTGTATGAAAGCTGAAGAGCGCCGACAAGAAGAGCATATTGAACTGATTGCCTCCGAGAACTACGCCAGTCCACTGGTGATGGAAGCTCAAGGGACTAAGTTAACCAACAAATATGCAGAAGGTTACCCAGGCAAACGTTATTACGGTGGTTGTGAATATGTAGACAAAGCAGAGACCCTTGCTATAGATCGCGTAAAAGCTCTATTTGGTGCAGATTATGCGAATGTGCAGCCTCACTCTGGCTCACAGGCTAATGCAGCAGTTTTTTTAGCATTGCTTAAACCAGGGGATACTATTTTAGGTTTTAGTTTGGATCACGGTGGTCACTTAACTCACGGTTCTAGCGTTAATTTTTCTGGAAAAATATACAACGGTGTGCAGTATGGTTTGAATACTGAAACCGGTGAAATCGACTATGAAGAAGTAGAGCGAATAGCGCTTGAACATAAGCCAAAAATGATTATTGCTGGTTTTTCAGCGTATTCACAAATTATGGATTGGCAGCGCTTTCGCGATATCGCTGATAAAGTAGGCGCTTATTTACTAGTTGATATGGCTCATGTTGCCGGTCTAGTTGCTGCAGGCGTTTATCCTAGCCCTGTTCAAATTGCAGATGTAACGACCTCTACGACCCATAAAACCTTACGTGGTCCGCGCGGTGGAATTATATTGGCAAAAGCGAATCCTGAAATTGAGAAAAAGTTGAATTCAGCCGTGTTTCCAGGCGGTCAAGGTGGCCCGTTAATGCATATCATTGCAGCCAAAGCGGTTAGCTTTAAAGAGGCAATGAGTGATGAGTTTAAGGTCTATCAAAAGCAAGTGGTGACCAATGCTAATGCCATGGCAACAACATTTATGCAGCGCGGTATTAAAATAGTCTCAAATGGTACTAAAAACCACTTAATGCTAGTCGATCTCATTGGTAAAGAGTACTCGGGTAAAGATGCTGATGCTGCTCTTGGTGCGGCCAATATCACCGTTAATAAAAACTCCGTTCCCAATGATCCGCGTTCACCTTTTGTCACTTCTGGTCTTCGAATTGGTACCCCTGCGGTAACAACTCGCGGCTTTAATGAGCAGGATTGTATAGAGTTAACTCACTGGATTTGCGATGTGCTTGAATCGTTAGAAAAGGGTGATTCTGCGGCTGTTATAGAAGATGTAAAAGCTAAAGTGCTAGAAATATGTGCCCGCTACCCCGTTTATGCCTAGCTGTATTTATTGGCTCTAAAGGCTAAGATTTTGCCTTTGAGCCATTGCTTGATTTCATCTGCGTAATTATTTAAACGTTAGCTTTGGTTTTAGTCGTTATTTTTGAATGAATGTCTACGAATAATAGCGTCGTCTCTAGCATTAAGATTTTCACGCCTATGTTAATTTCACGCCTATATTAATAGGACTTATACCAAGGTTAATAATAATTATGCCAAGGTTTCGACCACGACATGGTTTTTGGCATTGACGAGATTATACCGTTGCTATTGATAGATAGTTATTTATTACAGAGAGCTTTAGGACTGTTTAATAAATGTTTAAAAGTATTTTAGCGTTATTTGAATGGCTGGTTAGTTTTTAATAGGCGCTATGAATAAGCCGATTGGCTAAAGCTTTTTCTTTGTTAGCTAATATCTCTAGGCTACTGAAGCACTAGGTTTGGCCAATATTAGAGAGGCATATTTATTCTGTTTTTATGTTAATATGCAGCTTTTGTTTTGCGGATTAAGGTATGCATTGTCCTTTTTGTAGTGATGAAGATACTAAAGTAATTGACTCTCGACTAGTGGCTGACGGAAATCAGGTGCGTAGGCGTCGAGAGTGCCTTGCGTGTCACGAGCGTTATACAACCTATGAAATCGCAGAACTGCTGATGCCTCGCGTCATCAAGCAAGATGGTTCTCGAGAACCTTTTGATGAAAGTAAGCTGCGAGCAGGTCTCACACGGGCACTTGAAAAGCGTCCCGTTAGTATCGAGGCCGTCGAATCGTCTATAGATCAGATAAAACATTTCTTACAAAGTACCGGCGAACGCGAAATTCTTGCACGTGTTATTGGCGAGAAAGTAATGCTGCAACTGCAAGAGTTAGACGAAGTCGCGTTTGTACGTTTCGCATCTGTTTATCGTCGATTTACTGATATTAGTGAATTTAAAGATGAGATTGATCGCCTGCAGCAACAACTGCCCGATCGCAAAAAGTAAGTCTGATATCGACCTGTATTTCTCTAATCAGTTGTTACTGATGCAAACCCCTATTAAGGCAACCTAATCTTAAGCTACCACCTTGTGATCTTGTATGAACGATATTAAATGGATGGCTTACGCTCTAAAGTTAGCTAAAAAAGGTCGGTATACAGCGCGACCAAATCCTTGTGTGGGTTGTGTATTAGTTGCAACAATCGACGCTGTTGAGCAAATTATTGGACAGGGCTGGCATTATCGAGCGGGTGATGCTCATGCAGAAATTAATGCTCTTAAGCACGCACATGAAAATAGGCGTGATACAAAGGGATGCGTCGCTTATGTAACGTTAGAACCTTGTGACCATACGGGTAAAACCGGTCCTTGTACGCAAGCGTTAATAGCGGCCGGAGTAAGTAGTGTTGTCTATGGGATGCACGATCCTAACCCGCTGGTTGCTGGACAAGGCTTGCAGACCCTAATTAAAGCAGGCATTAAAGTCGATGGTCCATTGCTAGAGCAAGAATGCGCGGCGCTCAATAAGGGTTTTATTCGGCGAATGCTGCATAAAAAACCTTGGGTGAGGTGTAAGATTGCCGCTAGCTTAGATGGCCGCACTGCAATGGCTAGTGGTGAGAGCCAATGGATAACAGGCAGCGAAGCTCGTGCAGATGTACAAAAATGGAGAGCATCTAGTTGCGCCATTATTAGTGGTATCGGATCTGTTTTGCCGGATGATAGTCGTCTAACGATTCGAGCAGATCAACTGTGCCTGCCTAATGTTGATGATGTATTGGAAAATCCTCCGTTGCGAGTATTGCTTGATTCATCGTTGCAGATACCAGCACACGCTTCAATATTAAAGCCAGATGCAAAAACATTAATAATTGTCTCAGAGCAAACTTTTACCGATGCCCGCGATAAAATAGCCACCATACTTGAATTGGGAGATCATATTTCAATTTTGGCGGTGAACTTGGATGATGATGATAAACTATCATTGTCTGAGGTCTTAACTGTGCTTGCACAGCTAGAGTGTAACGAAGTATTGCTTGAGTCCGGTTCAAAATTGGCAGGTGCTTTTATGCTAAAAGAATTAATTGATGAATTGGTGATTTATCAAGCGCCGGTTTTATTAGGTCATCAGGCGCGACAAATGTTTGATCTGCCCTTTGATAAAATGTCGCAAAAAAAGAATTTGAAAATAATTGATCAGCGTAGTTTTGGGCAAGATACGAGAATGATTGCGCATTTACTTTAAAGCAAAATATTGGCGCGAGAGTGATTGATGTTGAAAATGTATTGTTTGGCGCGCGTCTTAAAATATCTAGATAGCTGCTTAAAAGTGTCATCTCATATAAAGTCTTTGTACTATTTTTCAGCGTATGTTTTTGAATACGTTTTTTAAAAATGTTGACAGTTTTTCTATTTCAAATAATTTGAAAAATTAGCGATTAAAATTTTATTAATTAAAGGTGATTTGTGTTTACAGGTATAATTGAGGCAATGGGGAACGTTAGTTTATTAGAGCCGCGTGGGGGTGATTTACGTGTGCAGATCAATACTGATGAATTAGATTTTAGTGATGTACAAGTCGGCAACTCCATATCAACTAATGGAGTTTGCCTGACGGTTGTCGATTTACCCGTGGATGGTGCAAGTATTTTAGGTTATTGTGCCGACGTATCTGTAGAGTCCTTAAGCTTAACCACCATTAAAAATTGGCAACTTGGCCAGCAAGTTAATTTAGAAAAAGCATTAACACCACAGACTCGTTTAGGGGGTCACTTGGTGAGTGGTCATGTTGACGGTATTGGAGAGGTTATTAGCCGCCATAGCGATGCAAGAGCTGAACGTTTTGTTTTAAAGGCACCAACAGCTTTGGCCAAATATATTGCCCATAAAGGATCTATCACCGTCGATGGAACAAGTTTAACTGTGAATGCGGTTAATGGCTGCGAATTCGAATTAGCAATAGTTCCTTGGACCTTATCTAAAACAATTATGAACTCTTATCAGGCAGGCTCTTTTGTTAATTTAGAAGTTGATTTGATTGCCCGTTATTTAGAGCGCATATTGCTTGGCGACAAAGCCGCTGAAAAAACTCATTAATAACAAAAGTTAGTATTTAAAAGCTGTAGACTAGCAATAAATAAATAGATATTGAGAAATAACTCGCACTAAGAATTTTTGGAATAAATAGATAAATGAATACAGTCGAAGAATTAATCGCTGATTTACGTCAGGGTAAAATGATTATTTTAATGGACGATGAAGATCGAGAAAATGAAGGTGACCTTATAATGGTCGCTGAACATGTTCGTGCTGCAGATATAAACTTTATGGCAACGCATGCTCGCGGCCTTATCTGTTTAACGTTAACAGAAAGTCGTTGCCGAACTCTAGATTTACCATTAATGGTAAATAACAACCAAGCGCAATACTCGACAAACTTCACAGTATCTATCGAAGCTGCTGAAGGCGTTACTACGGGTATTTCAGCTGCTGATCGCGCACATACTATTCGCTCAGCTGTAGGCCAAAACGCAACTGCCAAGAGTATCGTGCAGCCTGGCCATATCTTTCCATTAATGGCTCAGCCTGGTGGAGTGTTGAGTCGTGCTGGTCACACAGAGGCGGGTTGCGATTTAGCAAAATTAGCGGGTTATGAACCCGCAGCAGCGATTATCGAAATTATGAATGAAGATGGCACCATGGCCCGTCTTGATGATTTAAAAAAATTCGCTCGCGAGCATGATTTAAAAATAGGCACGATTGCAGATTTAATCCACTATCGTTCGGTAAAAGAAAAGACCATTGAAAAAACGAGTCAAAGACCCGTGAAAACGCGATATGGTTATTTTAATTTGAGCACATTTAAAGATTTAGCCAGCGGTGATGTACACTTCGCTTTGCATAAAGGTGATATTGCTCCAGAAGATATTCCTTTAGTGCGTGTACATGTTTTAGATGCAGTGAAAGATATATTAACGTTACAGCGTGATGGGGATGACTTTATTCCATGGATGTTCCACGATGCATTGGGCATGGTTGAAAAAGAGCAAAAAGGTGTGGTTGTATTGATGTGTTATAACCAAACTAATGTTGATATGGAGGAGTCTATTACGTTAATGCTCGAAGGCAAAACTAAAAAAGCAACAACAGACAATGTTTATCGTCAGGTGGGAACAGGTGCTCAAATATTACGAGAATTAGGCGTGTTTAAGATGCGCTTGATGTCGGCACCCTTTAAGTTTTCTGCAATTTCTGGTTTCGATTTAGAAGTAGTTGATTTAATAGATAATCCTGAGAGTAACTCATAAAGAGTCATCATTAAATAGTTTTTATCATGATGAAATCAGTGATCACATTTTAATACTTAGCGATTTGGTCTGACGCTAAATAACTCAGGCATTGATTGACATCAAGTGTCGGCAAAAAGATTATTGTTAGGAAAATGTTATGGCAGGTTATTTACCTAAACCCGTTAGTGAATTTCACAAAATCCCTAACGCGCGCATCGCTATTATTGCAGCGATGTGGCACCCCGAGTGTGTTGATGCAATGATTGCAAGAGCGCAGCAAGAATTAATCGCTCTCGATGTGCATCCAGAAGATATTTCGGTTCATAAGATTCCTGGCTCTTTAGAGTTGCCCTATGCAGCGCGCTGTTTGTTTGAAAATGACTCAAGCCTTGATGCCATTATTGCTTTTGGTGTTGTTTTAAAAGGCAACACAACGCATGATGATTCTGTTATTCAGACAGTCGTTGATGGTTTTAGTCGGGTCTCAGATCGTTTTAATAAGCCCGTTATTAATGAGGTAATAGGTGTTAACACTATTGCTGATGCGCGCGCGCGGTCAGATGATTCAATCGCTAATAAAGGCGTAGAGGCAGTGTTTGCTGTATCTGAGTTATTGTATTGGAAAAAGAATTTATAATATTTTTGCACGTTAGTTATTTTTTGTGTGATGAAAGATTTCTGCTGTTACAAAGATATAATTGAAATAAAGTTTTTGTTTTTTGATAAATTTTACTAAACAGCTTACAAATACTTAAGGTTAATCTAAAAGTAACTTAAGTTCTAAAAGTGAAATATTTTTTAGGTATTAATATGAAAGTGTCACCTGCAACTCGTCGTAAAGCTCGACATTATGGCATGCAAGCATTATATCAATGGCAGATGACGCAAACAGCGCCACATATCATTGAGGCAGAATTTAAAACAGACAATGATATGACTCATGTCGATACTGATTATTTGCATGAGCTTGTTCAAAAAATACCAGCATGTGCTGATGAATTAGATGAACTTTATAAAGAGTTTTTGCAAGATAGAAGTTTGAAAGAGCTCGATGCTATTACCATATCATTATTACGGATGGCAGCATATGAGTTTGCATATCGACCTGATGTGCCATATAAAGTCGTTATCAATGAGTCAGTGTCTTTGGGAAAAAAATTTGGAGCCGTTGATAGCTTTAAGTTTATTAATGGGGTGCTAGATCAGTTGGCCCCTAAATTACGATCTTTAGAAGTGCAGGCAGAAAAAAAACAATAATTAATTTTTTAAAGGTTAACGGTAAGTTGTTTTGAAAGAATTCGAGATCATAAACCAATTCTTTAAATCGCCTCCATCATCTGTAGGTAGTGCCTCAGTCATTAAAGGCATAGGCGATGACTGTGCCATATTATCGGTTCCACAAAATCATCACCTAGTTGTATCAATGGATACCTTGGTTTGCGGTCGGCATTTTCCTGTTGATGCGCAGCCAGAACAAATAGCAACGCGTGCATTTTGTACTTGTTTAAGTGATCTTGCTGCTATGGGAGCAACACCACTTTGGTTTACTTTAGGCTTAAGCTTGCCTAGTGCAGATATTGATTGGATCGCATCATTCAGTCATGCATTACTAAATATCGCACAACAGTATCAGTGTGAGTTAGTTGGTGGCGACACTACTCAGGGGCCGTTGACAATTACCTTGCAAGTGCATGGTATAGTTGAGGTAGGTAAGGCGCTTAGACGCGATCGGGCGGAAGCTGGAGATATTGTTTTTGTAACGGGTTTTATTGGTGATGGCGCGAGCGCACTTGCATTAATAAATAATGATTTAAGTTTGAATGATATTGACGAATCCCAAAAAAAATATTTGCGGGAGCGTTTTTATTGCCCCGAGCCACAAATATATGCCGCGTTGAAAATAATAAATTTTGCCCATGCTGCCATTGATATCTCTGATGGTCTACTAGCTGATTTACAACACATAGCGACGGCTAGCAAAGTTGATATTGCCTTAGATATTGAGAGCTTACCACTATCACCTGCATGTAAAAGTTTGGTGGGTGATACCAAAGCATTAAGTTTTGCATTAAGCGGTGGCGATGATTATCAAATTGCTTTTACTGTGCCCGATAAATATCTGAAAAAAATAACGGACTTAATAAAAAATGGAGAACTCGCTGCGACAAGGATTGGTAAAGTGCTTGCGACAGATTTAACTAAAGATCAACACGAAGTAGTTTGTTGTAAAGAAGGTAAAAAAATTGAAATCACATCTTTGTTAGCTGATTCTAAAGGATACCAACATTTTGCTTCCTAGTTTTTCAATATTGTTAAAACATCCGATACAATTACTAGCCCTAGGTTTTGGAAGTGGTCTTGCGCCAAAAGCGCCAGGAACTTTTGGTACTCTAGCAGCTATCCCTTTCTATTTACTGTTTTCCGCTGCATTGCTTGAATGGCAATTGCTTATCGTTATCGTTAGCTTTTTTATAGGCATTTATTTATGTAATGCTACTGCAATGGCGCTAGGAGTGCATGATCATCCAGCTATTGTTTGGGATGAATTTGTTGGCTTTTGGTTAACAATGTTGGTGTTGCCATTATTGGGAGTTAGTCTAGACTGGATATTATTATTGCTGGGCTTTATTTTTTTTCGGTTTTTCGACATTATTAAACCGTGGCCCATTAGTTGGGTGGATAAAAAAATTCACGGTGGCTTTGGAATTATGTTTGATGATGTATTGGCTGGGGTTTATGCAGGTTTAGCCTTGTCTATCGTTATAGTTTGGTTTTACTGAGTTTTTGATTAGGGAAGCATGCGCATGAGTACCTATAGTCGATTCTTTTTATTGATTTTTTTCATGTGTTTTTCAGCGCTTGTGTCGAGTGCGAATGATATTACCGTAAAAGGATTATTTGCCGGCGCGGCTTTATTGATAATCGATGGCGAGCAGGTTTTGCTGAAAAAAGGCAAAGAAAAATTTGGTGTTAAGTTAATTGAAGCAAGCAGTAAAGAGGCAGTGTTAGAAATAGATGGAAAGCGCCAACGTATAGGGCTTTCTAACCAGATTGGTGGAACCTATCAAAAGCCTAAAAGTAAAATTGTACGAATAACGAGTCAGCGTGGCGGGCATCATTGGGTAGGAGGTCAGATAAATGGTCGAAGTGTTGAGTTTCTTGTCGATACAGGCGCAAGCTTTATTTCGATGAATTTATCAACGGCCATACGCTTAGGAATTGACTACAAAAATGGAACTCCGAGCAGTATTCAAACCGCTAATGGAATTGCACAAGCTCGCTTAGTTAATTTAGATAAGGTGACTATTGGTGCAATCACTTACTATAATATTGCGGCATCCGTCAGTTTAAATAATGCATTATCAGTCACTTTGTTGGGGAATAGCTTTTTGAGTAAAGTAAATCTTCGTACCGATAACGGTATACTAATTATGGAAGCCAAATAATTGTTAGAACATGACCTCACATTAGAAAATGCTATGCGTTTTTCTAGGCTTGATGAAACAGATTTATTGTCCACGGTGGCACAGTGTCCATTTGAATTAGAAGATTATCGTTGGCCGACCGCTGAACATTATTATCAAGCACATAAATTTGAGGGTATGGCATATGTTGATCATATCTTAAGCGCTGAATCTGGCCAAAAAGCGCATCAACTTGGAAGCCGACGCTTTAAAAGAAAGGTAAAAGGTTGGAAGGATAAGCGTCGAGTTTGGATGACCCGCGCACTTTATCGAATTACTGCTGAGTACCCCTTAGTTAAAGAGCGTTTGCTAGAAACTGGCGATAACTTATTGATTGAAACCTCGTTGTATGATCACTATTGGGGGGTAGGTCGTGACCAACGAGGTGAGAATATGTTGGGTAAAGTATGGATGGATATTCGTCAAAAAATTCAATCCTAAGTCTGGAGAGTATCTAGGTAAATCTTGGTAGAACATAGCCTAATACTAGAGGCAGTGTTACTAGTGATAGTGCATTGCCAATAATAACAATAGATGCAACTTTATCGGGTTCTTGGTTGTAGCGCTCTGCAAACATAAAATTAAGGATAGCAGGCGGTAGCGCACCAAATAAAAATAAAGCCCCTACCTCCATTTGCGTTAATTCTATTTGCATCAGCTCAAAGATGGGTAAAAGGATAATAACCAAGATAAGTCCGGTCGCTGGACAACCAAGCCCGCCAATTATGCCAACTTTAAATGTTTTGAATGATGAGCTCGCAAGTCTTACGCCTAAGCTAAATAGCATCAGTGGAATCACAATTTGACCCATTAACTCTATAGGTAAGAAGAGGGTCTTATTCATTTCGATACTACTGGCACCCAATACAATGCCAATCAAAGTCGCTATTGTTAGCGGTGATATCATTGAGCGTAAATTGCTGTGCCCATTATTATTTAGCCATGCAGTCCCAAGTGTGAAATGAAGCGTGTTTCCTACAAGAAATAATATCATCGCAATAGGCAGTGCTGATTCGCCAAAGGTCAATACCATTAAAGGTAATGCCATATTGCCGGAATTATTAAACATCATCGTTGGTGCTAGGGTTTTCATGCTGATATTAAAGAATTTAGCGATGGGCCAAATTAAGATTCCGGAGCCTAAAACGATAAATAAACCTGCAGTAATAAGAGGAATATATTCTCTAACATCGACCGATTGGCCGACTAATACTGAAAAAATCAGTGCGGGTACAAAAACCTCCATATTGAGAAGGTTAGCGACCTTCATATCGGGTTTAAATTGTCTGCCGTAAATCAATCCTAAAGCAACAATACTAAAAATAGGAAATATAATATCTATAATGCGAAAAAAAATATCCATGGATGTTGTTTTATGATCAGCGTTGTAGTGAGTTATCTAAGGGATAAAGTAGTTATAAAAGATAATTGTAATAATGATCCAGAGAGTTTGACAGAAATATAAGTATAAGTATTGCTGGTATGACCACAAAAAGACTTATTATGGTGAAATTGTTGCTTTGCAAGTACAATGCAAATACTTTTTCAAGCAGAAATATTATCCTATGTCCGAATCTACACCTGAGTTAAAGAATGATCGCTTTTTACGTGCATTAAGGCGTCAGCCTGTAGATAGGACCCCGGTTTGGATGATGCGTCAGGCTGGACGTTATTTGCCAGAATATAGGGCACTGAGAGCAAAGGCTGGGGACTTTATGAGTCTTTGCAGTAATCCGCAGTTAGCCTGTGAGGTAACTTTACAGCCATTAGATCGCTATCCAGAGATCGATGCTGCGATTTTGTTTTCGGATATTTTAACGATCCCCGATGCAATGGGCTTAGGTCTTTATTTTGAGACAGGTGAGGGCCCTAGGTTTAAAAAATCTGTGTCAACCTCGGCCGATATAGAAGCGCTGCCAGTGGTTAATACAGCGAGGGATTTGTCCTATGTCACCGATGCTGTAACGCTGATTAGGAAAGAATTAGGGGGTAGAGTGCCTCTTATTGGGTTTTCTGGAAGTCCGTGGACCTTGGCAACGTATATGGTTGAAGGTGGCTCGAGTAAGGATTATGCCCAAACTAAGGCAATGATGTATCAACAACCTGAAGTGTTTCAGTTACTTATTGATAAGCTTGTCGAGTCGATTACGGATTACTTAAACGCACAGATTAAAGCGGGTGCTCAGGCAGTTCAATTGTTTGATTCTTGGGGTGGGGCCTTGTCCCATAATGCTTATCAAATCTATTCTCTCAGACCCATGCAGCGCATTATAGATGGCTTGATAAAAGAGCATGAAGGACGTCCTGTACCGGTTATTTTGTTTACTAAAGGCGGTGGTCAGTGGCTTGAGCTGATGGCTAATACAGGTGCAGATTGTCTTGGGCTCGACTGGACTACGGATATCGAGCGCGCGCGCGCTTGTGTTGGCGATAAAGTTTCTCTACAAGGTAATATGGACCCAGCTATACTGTATACAGATCCTGCTAGAATTCGTGAAGAAGTTGCATCAATATTAAAAGCTTATGGTAAGGGTAGCGGGCATATATTTAACTTAGGACATGGGGTAACGCCGCAAGCAAAGCCAGAAAATGTGGGTGCTTTTTTTAAGGCGGTAGCAGAATTATCTTCCAGTTAATTAGTTGATGGACGCTTTCGCAAAGTTTTAACAATTAGTGCGATAAGTAATTCGATAAGTAATTCGATAAATATAAAGATCGGTAAATAATAGTTTTGGTAAAAATAGTATATTGAAAAATGCTACCAAATCATCATCGAATAAATTTAAACAGATTTAGTAAGAAAGCCAATATAGAAAAATAAAAAATACTATTGAGGATATTTATCTGTTTTTACTCAAATATTGAGGCAAATAAGTTTGGCTGTTAAACAAGTTAAAATCGATGTAGCTGAAATTACAATTGGTATGTTCGTATCGGGGCTTGATCGCCCGTGGACGCAAACTCCATTTCCTATTCAAGGATTTTATGTTCACGACCTTGATCAAATTAAACAATTAAAAACACACTGCAACCATGTTTATATCGATATAACCAAAGGTGCCGCACCGGCTAAAGCCAACCTTAAGACTATGGAGCCTAGGGAAAAAAGTCGAACGTCTGTTCATAAAGTTAAACAGCCATCAGTTTCATCTTTAGCCCCGATTAAAGTGAGTTTGAACACTTATGCCAAGCAAGAGTCACTAGAGAAAGAGGCTAAGAAAGCCCGCCAACTGCATCAACTTGTGTTTGGTGCTGTTGGTGAAGTCATGGTTCAAGTGGGTAGCGGTAATGTTACCTCGGTACATGATACAAAACGTGTTGCAGGCTCTATGGTTGATAGTATCTTACGCAACCCCGATGCTTTTACCTGGCTATCGCGTATTCGTGATACTGATGAGCATACATATGGTCATGCAGTGCGCTCGGCGGTATGGGCTATTTTACTAGGGCGTCATATTGGATTAGCAAAGTCTGAGTTAGATACACTTGCCTTAGCTGTTTTACTGAAAGATGTCGGCAAGACGCATATTCGTCGAGAGCTTTTATTAGATGATGATAGAACCACGCAAGAGCAGGCGGAATATGAGGGTTTTATTGATAAAGGTGTCGAGATACTTAAACAAATAAAAGGCGTAGAGCCGCGAGTTGTTGCCGTTGTAAAAACTCATTGTGAGCGTATTAATGGCAGTGGCTTTCCTCGACATTTAAAGGGCGATAATATTCCACTGTTGGGTAAGATTGCCGGCATTGTTACATTTTATGATGAGGTTACTAATCCTCGCGGGGTGAGCGACCCTATAGCACCTTCACAAGCAGTTTCGCATTTGTATGAAGTCCGTGGTATAGAGTTTCAAGAAGATTTAGTGGTAGAGTTTATTCGCGCAATTGGTCTTTATCCTACGGGAACTTTAGTTGAGCTGACGACGGGACAAGTGGGTATAGTGATCGAACAAAATTTTGAACGTCGCTTAAAGCCAAAAGTTATGTTGTTATTAAATGAATTCAAGCAGCCACTTAAAAAGCGTAAAATATTAGATCTTGCTAAAGATGAAATAAATAAACAAGCCCTGATTGACACAGGTAAAAAACGTCGAGATGAGGTTGAAAAAATCGAGATTGCTCAAGATTTAGAACCAGGTAGTTACGATATAGATATTAATGAAATACGCGATAATTATTTATTAAAAGATTTTAAGCAAAGCTTGATTTCGTTTTTTCAACGAAAGTAGAAAATATTTTTATTTACGTGAATAATATTGTTAACCATATTCCGCCTGCTAATAAAACACTAAGCATTACGGCCGCAGAGCCAATATCCTTTGCTCGACCAGAGAGTTCATGAGTTTCCTTGCCAATACGATCTATAGCCGCCTCAATGGCACTATTTAACATCTCAATAATCATAACAAATACCCAACTACCGATTAACAAGCAATAGTCTAATGGTGAGCTGCCAATCCATATTGCTAAAGGTATAAGGATTAATAAAGTATAACATTCTAATCGGAATGCTTGTTCGTATTTGAAGGTAGACTTAAAACCATTTATAGAATATCTAGTCGCATTCAAAAGCCTAGTTAAGTGATTAGTGCCTTGATTATATGCAGACATAATAAATAACCTAAATTTTTGTTCAAGGGAAAAACTGTATCACGCTAGTGTGTGGATCCCGATTTTTTTTCTGATCTTTTAGTTTTTCAAGATATAGGTTCCACATATTTTGTTGATTCTGACATAACTCAATGAGATATCCCCAAGAGTAGATGCCCGAGTCATGCTCATCATCAAAGATGATTTGTAAGCCATAATTACCAACAACTTTAAGGCTATCAATACCTACATGTATCTTTCCGTCAACTAATACTTCTTGTCCAGGGCCATGTCCCGTTACTTCTGCAGACTTTGAATGCACACGTAAAAACTCTGCTGGCAGCCTATAAGTTTTAGCGTCAACCATTAACTCGAGTATTTTAGACTCTTTATGTAGATGCACCTTGCTAGGCTTTAAAAGACTCATAGGATAAAGCGGCTCAAATCTTCATTCTTGACGAGTTCACCAAGATGATCATCAACATATTTAGCATCAATCGTAAAAGTTGATTCATTATTAGTGCCGTTATCAAATGAGATGTCTTCCATTAGACGTTCCATAACTGTGTGAAGGCGACGCGCGCCTATGTTTTCTGTGCGTTCGTTGACTTCCCACGCTGTATCTGCAATTTTTTCTATACCGTCATCAGTAAAAATAATCTCTATACCTTCAGTCTTCATTAATGCAATTTGTTGTTTGGTTAATGATGCGTAAGGCTCTGTTAAAATGCGTTTAAAATCTGCAGAAGATAGTGTTTCTAGTGCAACACGAATGGGTAGTCGACCTTGTAGCTCGGGGATTAGATCAGATGGCTTAGCAACATGAAATGCTCCCGATGTAATAAACAAAATGTGATCAGTTTTTATCATTCCGTGTTTTGTGCTGACAGTAGATCCTTCAATTAAAGGCAGCAAATCACGCTGGACTCCCTCGCGAGAAACATCACCACCCGAACCCTCGCTGCGTTTGGCAACTTTATCTATTTCGTCAATAAAAACAATGCCATTTTGTTCGGCAGCTTCAATAGCTTGAACTTTAATCTCTTCTTGATTAATAAGTTTTGCTGCTTCTTCGTCACATAATTGCTTCAACGCTTTTTTTATGGGCAGCTTAACCGTTTTGCTTTTATCGCTTCCAAGGGATGAAAACATATTTTGTAATTGATTGGTCATGTCCTCCATGCCAGGAGGCGCCATGATCTCAATGCCTACTTTATTTGCGATAATACTTATTTCAATTTCTTTATCATCAAGCTCGCCTTCGCGTAATTTTTTTCTAAATAGCTGGCGTGTACTATTTGCCTTGTCAGTGCTTTCATCCTTAGAAACATCTCCACGAGCAGGACGTAGCAAAGCGTCTAGCACTCTATCCTCTGCACTATCTTCAGCGCGCTGTTTCACTTTTGCCATCTCTGCCTCGCGACACATTTTTATAGCCACATCAACTAAGTCACGGATAATTGATTCAACGTCACGACCCACATATCCAACTTCGGTAAATTTAGTCGCTTCTACTTTTATAAAAGGCGCATTAGCAAGCTTTGCTAGACGGCGAGCAATTTCTGTTTTGCCGACGCCAGTAGGTCCAATCATCAAAATATTTTTGGGTGTTATTTCATTGCGCAGCTCGGGACTCACTTGCATGCGTCGCCATCTATTTCGCAATGCAATAGCAACGGCACGCTTAGCATTATTTTGTCCGATGATATGTTGATCAAGTTCGTGAACAATTTCACGGGGAGTCATTGTTGACATGAAAAATCTCTATATTATTAAACGGGTAAAAATTAGATGAAAAGTTTATTACTTGCTACAAATAAGCTCTTCAATAGTATGGTTATGATTGGTGAACACACAAATGTCGCCGGCAATTGTTAATGCTTTTTTAGCAATTTCAGCAGCGCCAAGATCTGTGTTTTCGAGCAAAGCCCGAGCGGCCGATTGCGCATAGGGGCCGCCAGAGCCGATTGCGATTAAATCATCTTCTGGTTGAATGACATCACCATTACCCGTGATAATTAAAGATGCATCTTCATCGGCAACGGCAAGTAATGCCTCTAGTTTTCTTAAGGCTCTGTCGCTGCGCCACTCTTTTGCAAGCTCCACGGCGGCCCTTGTGAGCTGTCCATTGTAAATTTCTAGTTTAGCTTCAAAGCGCTCAAATAAAGTGAAAGCATCCGCTGTACCACCCGCAAAACCTGCAATTACTTTATCATTATATAAACGCCTTACTTTACGGGCATTGCCTTTCATTACAGTATTACCCATAGACACCTGACCATCACCGCCAATGACTACTTTACCATTTCGTCGAACTGATACGATGGTGGTTCCTCGATATTGTTCCAAAATAAATTCCTATATGTTGGTTTTAGTAATTTTTACAGCATCAATGATTGAAGAAAATTTGCCTAGTTATAGTATGTCTAAAGCTGTTTTATTCAAAGCAGGTCTAAAATATGGCAAGGCTTAATAAGTGGGGGTTAGTTTATAAAAATACAAGCATCTTATTTATTCAGCAATCAGGTAGATGCTTGTTATTGATCAATTATTCTTTCTTGCGCTTTAGTAGTAATGGACTCATGCCTTGGGAAGCAAGTACGCTTCTTGCTTTCGCCATTTTTGATCGTGAATCGAAAGGCCCAGCAATAACACGATACCAAGTTTGACCATTTTTGGTACTGGGCTCAATATTAGCTTCCATGTTACTTAGCAATAGCTCTACACGCAATTTATCGGCCTCTTGATCACTCCTAAAAGAAGCAGCTTGAAGAAAATAATCAATATCGTCAGGCACAGAGGCTTGAATTTCGGCTGAACGATCTGGAACAGTTATTTCTCGGTCTTTAAGAATCTCATAAAAGTCAAAGCGTGGTTGCGGAGTAGTCACTTTTGCCGGCTCCGTTGTGTTCTTTTGATTTACATTCGATATTGATGGAGCATCAGACCTATTGGCCAAAAAAAACAGTAAAGTCACTAAAGCAGCCACTAGCAAACCGATAATAATCCATGCCCATGTTGGTGCGCGATTAGATTTTTTCGGTTGTCGACGATTGTTGCGAGATTTATTGCTCGGAATGTTTCGTTGTGAACTGCGTTTTTTAGGTGAGTAGTCTTTAGTCATTAGTTTCTTTAAAGATAGTTTTTCGCAAGTCGCAACGGCGGGATAATTCTACGTGTATGAGTCAAGATTATAAAGCCCTTTTAAAATTCTTGTGGATCAATGTCAACAAGCCAATGTAAGTCGTTAGCTTGTCTATTGGTTTCTAGCTGTTGGCATAGCTGTTCCAATAATTTTTGCCTCTCAAGGCGTGATGATGATTTTATTTGCAATATAAAATGATAACGATTATTTCTTTTTTCTATTGCAGCAGGCATGGGCCCTAAATACTGTAAATTTGTATGGGGTGGAATAATTTCCTCTGCCTGTTGGCGAGCTTGCTGTAAAAATTGCTGTGCAAGCTCAGCGCGTGGTGAATGGCAACGAATTATAGCAATAAACTGATAGGGAGGCATTGCCGTTAGTTGGCGTTCATTTAATAATGTTTTGGCAAATTCATAATAGTTTTGCTTTAGTAGTTGTTGCATTAAAGGATGATCTTCGAATTGTGTTTGAATAAGTACTCGAGATTTATTGTCACCGATATTTACTCGGCCAATGCGTCCAGACACCTGAGTCAATAACTGACCGATTCTCTCAGCGCCTCTAAAATCACTACTAAAAAAACTTTGGTCTAGTCCTAAAATAATTCCTAAGCCTAAATTGGCAAAATGATGACCCTTTGCCAACATTTGAGTACCTATTAAAATACAAGGTTTGCCGGTATTAATTTGTTGGAAGAGCTCCTCTAAGCTCCCCTTATGCGATGTGCTGTCTTTATCAATCCTTAAAATGGGTATGTCAGGAAAGATCTTTTCTAGATCTTCTTCTTCTCGTTGAGTGCCTGAGCCTAAAAAATTTAAATAGGCGCTATTGCAATTAGGGCACTTGCTTGGCATGCCAGTGCGATAATCACAGCGATGACAGTGTAGGTATTGTTTTGTTTTATTCATCTTTAATTGACTACGATGAACTGTCATACGGTTATCGCAAGCCTGACACTGACTCATCCATTTACAATTTTGACAAATAAGTGTCGGCGCATAGCCGCGGCGATTAATAAACACTAAAACTTGTTGCCCTTGGCCAAGGGTTTGACGAATGACGCTTATTGCCTCATCGCAAAGTCCAGGACTTGTAGTCGCTACACATTTTATAGTGGTTAGTGACTGAGTTTGCGCTCGTTGTCGAAGGGTTAGGTGATGGTAGCGTCCATTTAAAGTATTGTGTAAAGTCTCTAGCGAAGGTGTGGCACTGCCTAAAATAAGGGGAATATTGAGTTTTTGTGCTCGCACAATAGCAAGATCTCTTGCTGAATATCTAACGCCTTCTTGCTGCTTATAAGAAAGATCGTGTTCTTCATCAACAACGATCAAGCCAAGATCATTGAACGGTGAAAAAACACTTGAACGCGTACCGATGACAATAGGATATTGATTATGTTTAATTGCTTGCCAAACTTTTAAGCGCTGGTTGTTACTCAGTCCTGAGTGAACGGTTGCGACAGGAACATTAAAGCGATGTTTGAATCTGGCAACAGTTTGGGGAGTGAGTCCAATTTCAGGTACAAGAATTAACGCCTGTTTATTTTTATCTAACACCTTATGAATAGCTTGCAAGTAAACTTCAGTTTTACCACTTCCGGTGATGCCGTCCAATAGATATGTGTTAAATTTATTGAGTTCGATCCGGTTTATTGCTATTTGTTGCTCTTGATTCAATTGCAAGGCATTTTCTTTTAAAAACGAGTTTGCTTGTTTAAGGGGCAAATAGGCTTCGCTAATTTCTTGCCTGTCCAGCAGATTTTTGGTGTGCAGGGCTTTGATTGTTGCGCTGTTAATGGCGTATTGTTTTAGTTGATCTTGGCTAATACTTTTTAGCTGCTTAAATATTAATAATGCTTTTTGTTGTTTTGGCGCGCGTATCAATGAGTTCTCTGTTGCTATCGAACCAACATTGTTTAATACCCATAATATGGATTTATTTTTTGGTATAGATTTAGGTTTGCGAAGCAAGGCGGGTAGTGCCAGCTGGCAGGTATCGCCGAGAGGGTAATGGTAGTAATCAGCACACCATTGACATAAAGCAAGCAGCTCTTCATTTAAGGCCGGGCTGCTCTCTAGTACGCCGTGGATACTGCGAAGTTTATGGGTTTTTTTTGTGGCTTTAGTAACTTTAGTATTTGTTGATTGGCTATTAATATTGTCAACGGGAGCGGTGTTTTCTATAAATGTCTGAGAAATTGCAATGCCTAAAATGGCTTTTTGATGTCCAAAAGGCACAGATACACGTGTTCCAGGCGCAATCTCTTCTAAATGATCTGAGGTGTAATCAAATAGTTTTCGAAGAGGGGATGAGACGGCTATTTTAATTAGGGTTTTAATAGTTGGTTCTCAGAGGTTATTGCTAAATACAAAAGAGTTTAAGTGTTTAGGCGACGATTATAAATATCTATTATTTTGTCGGTCAAAAATTCTTATCCAAAAAATGCTTGTAAGCGAAGGGTGTAGCTAAAAAGCTGCTACCGAATATTAGTTTTTCGACGCGCATGATAAGCACAATACCCTTACATCTATAATACTTGAAGTCGGCGCGACAGTTATCGGTTAAGCAGCGGGAATCGGGTGGAAGTTTAAATTTTTGGGATTAGTGTTTTAGCTTATATCGTTTCTCAACTTACCTTCTTTTGCGATCATTAAAGCTTCTAAGCTGGCTTGTAATATAAATTATTATGAACCTATATGCCCTGTAAAGTTTAAGTAGTAAAGCTTCACTGGCTGCTTTGATATGTTGTCATGTGAATGATATTTACGTTGGATAGGCAAGCTTATGTTGAGTATCGATTTAAAGATTAATAAGGTTTTAATAGTTCTTGAGTTGAAATCAAAATCTGATAGAATTGCCGCCCCTTAAAAGCGCTGACCGTGCTTGGCGGGCTTTTTACTATTATATGGTTTCAGTAGATGGCTTATTTGCAGATCAAGTGGCGGTGGCATAAAAACAGAGAATATAATCATGAAATCTGAAATACATCCTAATTACGGTGCTATGACGGCAACTTGCAGTTGCGGTAATATCATTAAAACAGCATCAACAATGTCGAAAGAGATTCACCTTGATGTTTGTTCAGCCTGTCATCCATTTTATACTGGCAAGCAGAAGACAGCAGACTCAGGTGGTCGCGTTGATCGCTTTAATAAGCGTTTTGCTGGACGCACGACTAAGAAGTAATCGGTTTAAAAAGCACTGAAAAAATTTTCAGGAAGCTATTGAAGTTCAACTTTTATAAAAAATAAGACAAAGCCGAATAATTTATCGTAATGATAAATTATTCGGCTTTTTTGATACTGCACTTAACTGAGTGATTAATGATTTAAAATAAATCCTCGGGTGCCACTACGTTGTTATCAATAGTGATGGTTTCGGTGCCCTGTAATTCTGCGGGGGCATTTTCTTCTAAAAATAGCTCGTAAATACCGTCGGGATCAGAAAGTCTTGCGCGCTCGCCAGTTTCAGAATTAATTCTAATCGTAACGATACCATTTGGCTGCGGACGAATAGTTTCGGGCACCCCTTCAAGTGCCACTCTCATATAATCTATCCAAATAGGCAGAGCTGAGATGCCACCATATTCGCCTCTGCCTAATTTTCCATTATCATCAAAACCAACCCAGGTAGTGGTCACGGTGTGATCATTAAATCCCGAGAACCAAGCGTCTATTGGACCATTGGTTGTGCCTGTTTTTCCAGCAAGATCTTTGCGACCCAAGACTTGCGCTCTTGTCCCCGTTCCGAGTTTAATGACATCTCTCATAATGGAGTTCATTATATAGACGATCCTCTCATCTAATACTTTAGCCGCTTGCTGGCCTTCTAGTTCTACCATAAATACTTGCGCTATAGTGTTACTGGTATCATTGTTATTGGCTATTGAAGTTGAGCTTGAGGCTTTTTGCTTTCCATTCATTTTGCCTGATGATTGTTTGTCTAAGGCAGCTAACGTTAATGCTTGTTGTGTATTTTCAACAGCTTCTGGCGTTTGAGTCGCCTTAAAAGACAATGCTCGTTTGTTAGGCGTTACCAATGGATTAGCCTTATACAAAATTTCATTATTACGATCGCGAATATGATGGATAAGATAGGGTTCAATTTTATAACCTCCGTTAGCAAAAACGCTATAACCCATCGCCACATCAAGTGGTGACATTACATAACTTCCTAAAGCCATCGAAAGATTTTGAGGAATTGCCTTAGTATCCATTCCAAAGCGAGCCATTGATTCAATAGTTTTGCTTATGCCAATAGTGCGAAGAAGGCGGATAGAGATAAGGTTTCGGGATAAATATAGCGCTTTTCGAAGCCGTGTTGGCCCATAAAACTTGCCGCTAGAATTTTCAGGTCGCCAAGCTCCCTCAAGGCTAATATCTTCAACTACAATAGGTGCGTCATTGAGAGTAGTAGCTGGTGAGAGACCATTTTCGAAGCCAGTGGCATAGATGAAAGGCTTAAAGTTAGAGCCTGGCTGACGTTTTGCTTGGATCACTCTATTGAAACTGCTCCGAGCAAAATCGAAGCCGCCAGCTAAAGCATTAATTGAGCCGTCATAAGGATTAAGCGAGACGAGGGCTGACTCTACCTCGGGGACTTGGCTGAAGATCCATTGTTGGTTGTCGTCTTTGTAAATGCGAATAACATGGCCGACGGCAGTAACATCTGCGGGTGACTCGGGGTCATTGCCAGCAAAATTTTCGTTCACAAAGGGTT
The DNA here is from genome assembly GCA_034111645.1 of Cellvibrionaceae bacterium. GTDB lineage: Bacteria > Pseudomonadota > Gammaproteobacteria > Pseudomonadales > Cellvibrionaceae > CANLBN01. The sequence continues at coordinate 76,180 of JAWUWW010000031.1, read as the reverse complement.
TAGCCTCGCTTAAACCATTTTCCCAATTGATGTTAACCGTTGCGCCTAATGCAGTTAGTGCCGATATTTGTTTTTTATCGACACGCAAAACAACAGCGGGCTCTAGACCGCCATAACTAGGTATTTGTTTTAGCTTCTCAAGCCAAGGTAGTAAATTAACATTCTTAAGCTGCTCAGAGCCTGCTACTTTGGTATTTTCAGATTGATCTAATGGCTCCAAAAGAGCGGGATCCCATTTATCCTCAGGTCCACGATAGCCATGTCGCTTATCGTAATTAAGTAAGCCTGTTACAATCGATTTTTGAGCAGTCAATTGCAAATGGCTATCTACTGTCGTATAAATTTTATAACCGTTGATGTATGCATCTTCGCCAAACATTTCGAGGGCAAATTCGCGAGCCGCTTCGGCAATGTATGGGGTATTGGCATCTAAGTTTTGACCGTGATAGCGAGCCGTTACAGGCTCATCTAACGCTACTGCAAGCTCTTCCGGAGAGATTTTTTTCAACGATGCCATGCGCTTCAATATCCAATTTCTGCGGATTAACGCACGACTTGGATTAATAATTGGATTGTAAGTTGAAGGAGCTTTAGGAAGGCCCGCAATCATCGCTGTTTGAGCTAAAGATAGCTCAGACAGAGGTAGGCCATAATACACTTGAGCTGCTGCCTTTACGCCATAGGCGCGATTGCCAAGGTATATTTTATTCAAATATAGCTCGAGCACTTCGGCTTTTGATAAGTAGCGTTCGATTTTGAGTGCAAGTAGTATTTCATTAAATTTACGTGAAAAGGTTTGCTCGCGAGATAAGAAAAAATTTCTCGCAACTTGCATGGTGATTGTGCTGCCACCACTTTGGATTTCTCCCGATATTGCTAGTTGCGAAATTGCTCTTAGCAATCCTTTAATGTCAACACCGCTGTGCTGGTAAAAACCATCATCTTCAGCAGAGATAATGGCATCGATTAATGCTTGAGGAGACTCATCGATAGAGATAGGATCACGTCTTTTTTCGCCAAACTCCCCAATTAATTTATTATCGATAGAAAAAACACGCAAAGGAGTCTGAAACTCAACTTCTTTTAATGAGTCAATTGCGGGCAAATTTGGGCTAAGTAGAAGGTAGATTCCGGAAAGTCCTGCAATAAACCCCATAAATACCAACAAAAAAGCCCAAATTGTAAAATTAAGAAGTTTTTTATTAATTTTGAATTTCTCCATATTAATTAATAGCTTAGAGCTATATTGTGTGAACTATATCGATTATACGACATTTTCATACATTATATGTGAACTGTGTTGTTGCAAGATTAAGTTAAAGTGCTATAACATAAAGATCGCCTAAGTTGCGGAAATAGATAGAAAAAGAGCTTATGAATTTCTTTAAACGCAAAGTAAAAGCCATGATTGGCTTAGATATTAGTTCAACCAGCGTAAAGCTTTTAGAGCTTTCACGTCATGGAAATGGCTATCGAGTCGAAAGTTATGCCGTAAAGGCATTGCCAATTGGCTCTGTGATTGAAAAAAACATCAGCGATGAAGGCGCCGTAGCCGACGCCATTCGCCAAGTTGTATCGCAATCAAAATGCAAGCTTAAAGATGCTGCAGTAGCTGTCGCTGGTTCGTCTGTAATTACTAAGATAATTGACATGCCTGCAGGTATGGACGAGGACGCGCTTGAATCTCAAATTACTATTGAAGCTGATCAGTATATTCCATTCCCTCTTGATGAGGTTTCAATAGATTTCGAAGTGCTAGGGCCAGTTGAAGATAATCCTGAACAAGTTAAAGTTTTATTGGCTGCGTGTCGGCGTGAAAATGTCGAGCTAAGAGCTAGTGTGCTTGAAAGTGCAGGTCTGCATCCTAAGGTGGTTGATGTCGAAGCCTATACAATCGAGCGTGCCTACCCGCTGATTGCTCAAGAGTGGATTGATCAAGATAATCCCTTAGTGGCAATAATTGATATTGGTGCAACAATTATGACCTTAAGTGTTTTGCTGAATGGACAAACTGTCTATACGCGTGAACAATTATTTGGTGGTAAACATCTAACCGAAGAGATACAGCATCGTTATGGCCTTTCTTTTACAGAGGCAGGTCTTGCCAAAAAACAAGGCGGCCTACCAGAAGATTACGATGACGAGGTTTTGACTCCGTTCAAAGATTCAGTCGTACAGCAAGTGACACGCTCACTTCAATTCTTTTTTGCAGGTGGTCAATATAATAAAGTTGATCAAATAATATTGGCAGGTGGTGTTGCTTCAATAGAAGGTCTAGCGCAAATAATAGAAAAGCGCCTAGATACTAAAACTTCTGTAGCCAACCCTTTTGCAGGTATGTCTGTTGCGTCTCGTGTAAATGCGGCTGCATTATCTAATGATGCGCCCTCGATGATGATAGCAGCCGGACTAGCCTTGAGGAGCTTTAGTTAATGTCAAATATTAATTTATTGCCATGGCGCGACGAATATCGCCAAGAAAAGAAGCGGGAATTCTTCTCAATATTAGTGTTGATGTCAGTTGCTGCTGGTTTAGTTGCGTTTTTATGGTTTAACTATGCAAACTCCCAAATAGACGCGCAGAAACAAAGAAATGCTTTGTTATCGGCTGAGATTGCTCTATTAGAAAATCAAGTTCAAGAGATACAGTTGTTAAGAAAAAGACGTCAACAGCTTGAGACTCGTATCACTATTATTCAAGATCTACAGTTTAAAAGACCTCTTGTGGTTCGCTACTTTGATGGGTTTGTGCGTGCAGTTCCAGAGGGGCTTTATTTTAATAAGCTTGATCGTAAGGGCGACAAATTTTCGCTTCAGGGTATCACTGAATCTAACAATAGGGTATCAACTCTGATGAGAAATTTAGATCGATCCGATTGGTTTGAAGCACCTAATTTAAAAACGGTGATTGCGGATACCTTTGACCTTTCAGTTGATGCTACAACGCTTAGTAAAGAGGCGGGCAAGTAATTATGGCATTGCAAGATACGATAGAACAACTAAATAACCTTGACATAAATGAGATAGATTGGTCTCGTATTGGCGTTTGGCCTCTTGCTGGACGTGCATTCGTTTGGATTTTAGTCATTGCCGGCATTATTGCGGGTGCCTATTTTGGTTTGATAAAAGATAAATATATCGACTTAGATAGGCAGGTTGCACAAGAGGTAACACTTAAGCAAACCTTCCAACAAAAAGCCTTAGAAGCTGCGAAACTCGATCAATATAAAGAGTTAATGGCGCGGATGGAAAAAGACTTTGAATTTTTGGTGTCGCAACTGCCAGAAAAAACACAAGTCCCAGGTCTATTGGATGATATTGATGAAAAAGGTCGCAATAGTGGTTTGGAAATAGTTAGCATTAAGTTGCAGCCGGAAGTAGTTGGTTCAGTATATGTTGAATTACCGATAGAAATAATTGTGAGAGGCACTTATCATAATTTTGGGGCATTCATTAGTAGTGTTGCTGGCATTTCTCGAATTGTAACGCTACATGATTATACGATTACTAAATCGGAAGGGACGGCTTTACAAATGGTGGTCTTGGCCAAAACGTATCGTTATTTATCGTTTGACGAAGGTGGGCAGAAGTAATGTCTAATTTAAGATGGCTCTCAATTATTTTGGTTTTATCGGCTGTTGCTATCAGTGGTTGCAGTTCTTCTAGCTCGAATCAAGATTTAAAAGATTTTATCAATGAAAATAAACGCCGTCCCCCCGGTATAGTTGAACCTGCGCCTAAATTACAAGCATACGAGGCCTTTATTTACGATGCTTATCGCCTCAGAGGCCCGTTTGATCGTCCAGTAACGGCAGAGCTGCAGCAATTAATAATTTCTTCTAGCAACGTAAAACCTGATTTTTCAAGAAAAAAAGAGCGTCTAGAACAATATGACCTAGAGAGCCTTGCAATGGTTGGGACCGTTCAAAAAAGTGGCTCGATATGGGCTTTAATACGAGATCCCGACGGCTCGATTGAGCGCATCAAGCAAGGTAATTATATAGGCGCTAATCACGGCAAGATTACTAATCTTTCCGAGTCAAGAATAGAGATGATTGAAATTGTATCGAGTGGAGAAGGTTGGTTAGAAAGACCAAATATACTTGAGTTGAAAACGCTGGAAGGTAAGTGATGACTGTATTGATAATAACAAACGAAGTGTTTCAAAGGGTTAAAGTTATGGCATATTTACGTGCAGCTACCATTATGTTTGGATTGATGTTCGGAGCTAGTAATAGTTTTGCTGCTACCTTAAACGATCTACAGTTCACAGAATTGCCTGGTGGTAGAATTGAAGTGCGAGCCACTTTTTCTGAAGCTCCATCTACACCTAAAGGTTACGCGATTGAACAGCCCGCTAGAATAGTACTGGATTTTAATAATGTCGACAGTAATTTGTCGCAAAAAAAATATCCATTATCATTTGCGAATGCCCAAAGTGCTGTAGTGCTAGAGGCTGGTGATAGAACTCGCTTTATTATGAATTTATCATCCCCCTCAACATATTCAACTAGCATAGAAGGTAATACATTAATTGCTATCATTGAAGCCAGCGCAGGCAGCAATGCTTACGTTCGTCAAGAGAGCGCTTCGGCAAACAAGCAATCATTTACCGATAAATCTGAAAGACGCATCACCAAAGTTGACTTTCGGCGCACTGAAAATGGTGGTGGCACTGTTTTATTAAATATTTCTAATCCAAAAGTGTCTGTTGATATTGAGCAAAGTGCCTCTGGCATTGTGATTAATTTTGCCGATACACAAATCCCTGCAAACCTTCAGCGTCGGCTAGATGTTATAGATTTTGCGACGCCGGTTAAAACTATTGAATCAGTTGGCGAGGGTGTAAATACAAAAATAGCTATTGATGTAATTGGTGAATATGACTACTTGGCATATCAGGCAGATAACCAGTATGTAATTACCGTCAACCCATTAACTTCTGCACAAGCAGCTGCGCGACAAGAGCGCTTTAAGTTTGTGGGTGAAAAATTATCATTAAACTTCCAGGATATTCAGGTGCGTGCGGTATTAGAAATTATTGCCGATGTAACGGGCCTAAACCTAGTGGCCAGCGATACGGTTCAGGGAAATATAACGCTACGCCTAGACAATGTGCCTTGGGATCAAGCTCTTGAGCTTGTCCTTAAATCTAAAAGTTTAGATAAGCGTCTCGTGGGCAATGTTCTTTTAGTTGCACCAGCTGCCGAAATAGCGGAGCGTGAGCGCCAAGAGATAGAAACTCGCAACCAATTGCAAGAATTAGCGCCATTGCGTACAGAGTTTATTCGCGTACGTTATGCAAGCGCGACGGATATATTTGAGCTTTTTGGCTCATCATCTGATACTACTGATAGTGCAAATACGGGTGGTGAAGGCTCACAGAGTACGGCAAATATTTTATCTGCTCGTGGTACTGCCATTGTAGATGAACGAACAAACTCAATTATATTAACCGAGACAGAAGCTAAAATTACTGAGCTTTTGGCCTTGATTGAAAAATTAGATGTGCCCATTAGGCAGGTGTTGATTGAATCGAGAATAGTGATAGCCAATAGTGATGTAAGTAAGGAAATTGGTGTTCGCTGGGGCGCCAGTGGTGTAAGTAACAATGGTGGCGGTTTAACAACAGCGGGTGGATCATTAGATTCATTAACTGCGGGTACAAATTCTCCCGCTAATATTGGTGCTCTTGCTAACAATAATATAGTCGACTTAGGTGCCCCTAATACTGCAGGCTCTTTAGCTTTGAGCTTTTTGGGTAGCAATGTGTTATTAGGTCTTGAGCTGTCGGCATTTGAAAGTAATGGCACCGCTGAAATTATCTCTCAGCCTAAAGTGATCACCGGTGATAAGCAAAAAGCCACTATCGAGTCTGGTCAGTCAATTCCTTATCAGACAACTACTGATGGAGAGACTTCAATACAATTCGAAGAGGCAGTATTGAGACTTGATGTCACGCCCCAAATTACCCCAGATAATCGTATTATTATGAATCTAATAATCACGCAGGATTCGGTGAGTGGCGAGTCCGTTGTTTCTAACTCTTCATCAGTCCCAATTATTGATACCACAGAACTTACGACTCAGGTGTTAGTTGCCGATGGTCAAACAGTTGTTTTGGGTGGCATTTATCAGCAAAATAAAATTAATACCATCGATAAAGTTCCATTCTTTGGTGATATCCCCTACTTTGGGCGCTTATTTAGACGAGACGTTAGTAGCGAAGAAAAACAAGAGCTATTGATTTTTATTACGCCAAGAATTTTATCTGACACTCTTATTGCTAATTAATATTATATTATTGTTGGATAATGCTTCCCCCTAAAAAAATTATACTTATCGGCCCCATGGGGGCCGGTAAATCTACCATTGGTCGCCTGCTCGCAAAGCATCTAGACTTGCCCTTCAAAGATAGTGACAGCGAAATAGAAGCGCGTTGTGGTGCTGATATCCCTTGGATTTTTGATGTTGAGGGAGAGGCAGGTTTTCGTCTTCGCGAGACAACTGTTCTTAAGTCACTTATAAATGAGCCTGAACTCATTATAGCCACGGGTGGTGGCATTGTATTAAAACAAGAAAACAGAGCTTTAATAAAGCAAGCAGATATTGTTATCTATCTTGTTGCTAATATAGAGCAGCTGGTTAAACGCACAGAAAAAGATAAAAAACGCCCGTTATTACAAGTCGCTGATCCCGAGCAGAAAATTCGCCAACTTATAACTGAAAGAGACGCTTTGTATCGAGAAGTTGCAACTCGCATTGTAATGACTGATGCTAGAAGTCCCAAGATTCTTGCAAAACAAATAGCCGCCAATATATTAACTTGATAAAATAATTCTCTAATTTTACTCAGTATCAACTTTTTTCTTTATTGATCAGTTTAATAATAATTTTTATTTTTCTGATGACTACTTCTAAATTTAATTATTATTTTAAAACGAAATTATTATGCAAAAATTAATGGTTGAATTAGGCGATCAGAGAGATTATCCCATCTATATTGGGACTGATTTGCTTAGTGATGCAAGCTATCTCAGGCCACATATTCTGGGTCGTCAAGTTTGTATAGTAACCAATACAACCATTGCACCTTTGTATCTCGAAAAAATCAAATCGTTATTGTTGGATAGTTATCAAGTTGATGTGGTTATACTTGCTGATGGCGAGCAATATAAACAGCTTGATACCATCACTCAGATATATAATTGCTTGCTAGAAAATAAGCATAATCGGACTACCACACTTATTGCCCTCGGCGGTGGGGTAGTTGGTGATATGACAGGTTTTGCCGCGGCAACTTATCAGCGCGGTGTTAATTTTATTCAGATACCGACCACATTACTTGCTCAAGTAGACTCATCTGTTGGCGGTAAGACGGGCGTGAATCACCCATTAGGAAAAAATATGATCGGTGCTTTTCATCAGCCCCAGGCAGTGATCATCGATATCAACGTTTTGCATACATTGCCTAGTCGTGAATTATCAGCCGGTATCGCAGAAATTATTAAATATGGTTTAATTAACGATAGTGAGTTTTATGTTTGGTTAGAATCAAATATATCATTGTTAATGTCCTTAGATGCGAGCATTCTTACTGCAGCAATTATGAAATCTTGTCAAAGTAAAGCCGACGTTGTTAGCGCTGATGAGAAAGAAAGTAGCGTGCGCGCCACGCTGAATTTTGGGCATACTTTTGGTCATGCAATTGAGGCGGCTCAAGGATACGGACAATGGCTTCATGGTGAAGCAGTTGCTACTGGGATGTTAATAGCTTTAGATTTATCTGTGCGCATGGGCTGGGTTAATACCAAAGAAATTTCTCGACTACGCTCTTTATTAGAGAAATCAAGACTGCCTGTTAGGGTGCCTAATAATATGACTGATAGTCAATTTCTTGATATTATGGCAGGAGATAAAAAAGTATTAAATGGCAAGTTGCGTCTGGTATTGCTAAAAAATATTGGTAGCGCAATAGTTACAGAAGAAGCACCGCAAGAAAAAATTATCGAGTCAATTCTTGCATGCCGTTGATGTTGAGATGAGCATCATGGTTAAAATAGTTTTCATTGTGTCTTGAATGGTAATCCTTAAAGAATAAAATTATGATAGGTATGCGTTATGTCAGACGATATCGTTTTAAACTACTCTGAGATACAAAAGCTAGCATCAAAAAAGCTAGCATCAAATGCTGATGGTAATACCATGAAAAGCTTAGCGGATCCTTTTGCAGATAAAGTGGAAACAGCTTTTTTTGCGACGTCAAATCTTAACTCGCAACTTGATGAGGTCATACACCTTTGTCAGTTTGGTGGAAATGTTGTTACCTTGTTAGGGAGCAAGGGCGTTGGTAAAACGGCATTTTTATCTGAAGTCCGAAAAGAGCTTTCTGAAACCTCATATTGTTGCACAATTGACTCGGCTTTGATGATGACTGCCGAGGATATCTTTAGACAAGTTATTTCACAACTTGAACTGCCCGTAGCACCCACTTCTAATGTTGGTCAAATGCTTGTTGCATTGCGCAAGACAATGGCGGATTCAAGCATGCATCGTGTTGTTATTGTTATCGATGATGCTGATTTTTTGAATGAATCTATATTGTCAGCTTTGCTGAGCCTATTTCAAGGTGCAAACGGCGGCCAATTTCACCTATTACTTAGTGGTGATAAAAATTTAATTGAGCGCTTAGATGAACTAGAAATAGTAGATGTACTTATTTACGATATTCATCTAAACCCGTTTAGTGTAGATGAAGCAAAAAATTATATTAACTTTAAGTTGAGCTTGGTAGGAAAAAATGTAGAGGAATATTTTAGGCAAGGCGAAATAAATTCAATCTATAAAGAATCTAAGGGTTTTCCATATCTTATTAATAAAGCCGCACAAAAACATCTTTATCGGATAGAAAATTCAGAGGATTTAAATCCACTTGATGTCGATCGTAAGACGGGTTTGCCTTTGCTGCACATGGGACTGTTAATTATATTATTAGCGGGTCTGATAATGACGCTAATATATATGGGTGACAATGAGCAAGCCCAGACGCAGCCAGTTGCTGCTATCGTTTTAGATCAGCCCACCATAACAGAGGCAAAGCCTGACGCGATAGATTTAGCGATAGAAAAACTTAATACCGAGCGTCAAGTCGGCACGCCAACGCAAAACAACTTAATTTCTAGCAGTAAAAATACAGACTTAGCTGAAAATAATAGTCAGCCGCAAGTTGCAGATATTAATAATGCTGAAGTCAATCAGCCAATCGACACACAAGCCCAAGAAAAAACTCGAGTTACAAATCAAAATGAACTGACAAATAATGACACTATAAATACTATTCAAAAAACTAATATAGCGGCAGCACCAAAAGTTGATCAGGTGTTAAATAGTGACTTGAAAAAACAACTCGAGCTAGAAGCGCAGTCATTGACTTTAAATAAGCCAGCGACGGCTGAGCAGACTAAGACGGATGTGAAAAATATAAATAACGATGGTGCTGTCAGTCAGTTTAGTGCCAATGAAAAAACTGTTTTAGATTGGGCGGATACGAGCTATACACTGCAGCTGATTGGGGCAGAACAAAAACCTAGCCTAGTTGAATATATTGCTGAGCAGCCTAATGCTTCACAATTGTTACTTTTATCACTGCTTCGAAATGGCAAGCCATGGTATGTTGTTGTTACCGGGGTTTATGAGGATGCTCAGGTTGCACGCCGCGCCGTTCAATCTTTGCCTCAAAATCAGGTCAATGGCGGCCCGTGGCCGAAGAACATATCGGATTTAAAGCGTGATACACAGGCATTTCGACGCAAATAGCAACATTTTTAGTCGAGATAACTTTTTTTATAGCCATTCATTGCCAAACCCTCTCTTTAAAGGTAATATTCTATTTTCGAAAAAAGCCCCTCTCATTGGGGCTTTTTTATCTGGGAACTTTTTATTTGCATTTCGCGTATAAGAAGTCGTCACTGCTACAGTCTGCGTGTCAAAATTCGGCTATATCAAAAGACTGAGTTGATTCCTGCGTTCAGCAATCTCACAAAGCTGAGCAGTATTCCCTTGGATGTATATCTGACGCTAAAATTTTATTGGCGCAGAATATTTGTGATTATTCTTAAGATCTTAAACGATCATTATCCAGAGACCGATTATGCAGAAGGGCCTCTACAGCTTAGACGAATTTAAAGATAACTGTGGCTTTGGTTTAATTGCTCAGTTAAAGGGTAAACCTGCCCACAGTTTGCTAGAAAAAGCCATTGAGTCATTAACATGCATGACCCATCGTGGTGGTATTGCTTCTGACGGAAAAACTGGTGATGGATGTGGCTTACTTCTCCAAAAACCAGATAAATTTTTCCGCAAGGTCGTTTTAGCTGATTCTGGTGTAGAGCTTGCAAAATACTACGGTGTTGGCGCTATCATGTTTGGCCAAGGTGAAGCCGCGTCGCAAAAAGCCATCGGTGTATTTGAAGAATCCATGGCAAAAGAAGGTATTCCCGTCGTCGCGTGGCGAGACGTACCTACTAATAGTGATTGTCTCGGCCCAATTGCATTGGCTAGCGTGCCAAAGTTTAAGCAAGTTTTTATAAATCAGCCTGAACATCTTTCAGAGGCAGAATTTGCAGCCAAGCTTTTGATTGCAAGACGTGATGCTAACAAGCAATTACGCAATGATGACTTGTTTTATGTGGCAAGCTTGAGCCCTAAAATTGTGTCATACAAGGGCCTAATGATGCCGGTAGATTTACCGCGCTTCTTCCCCGATTTAGCAAATCCTGAGGTAGAGACAGCGATTTGTGTTTTCCATCAGCGCTTTTCAACTAATACAATGCCGCGCTGGCCATTGGCTCAGCCATTTAGAATGCTGGCTCACAACGGTGAGATCAATACCGTACAGGGCAACCGTAACTGGGCAACGGCTCGGACTCCGAAATTTGTTTGTGATTTATTACCAAACCCGCAAATACTAGCGCCAATGGTCAATCGCTCGGGCTCAGACTCATCAAGTCTGGATAATATGCTTGAGCTTTTACAAGTTGGTGGCATGGATTTGCATCGTGCAATTCGTATGTTAGTGCCACCTGCATGGCAAAACATCCCAACAATTGATAAAGATTTACGTGCATTTTATGAATATAACTCAATGCATATCGAGCCTTGGGATGGCCCTGCTGGATTGGTTATTACCGATGGTCGATATGCAGTATGTACTCTTGATCGCAATGGTTTACGTCCATCTCGTTGGGTTATTACTGACGATGATATTATTACTGTTGCCTCTGAAATCGGTGTGCATGGATACACTCCAGAGCAAGTTGTTTCTAAAGGTCGCCTAGGACCAGGTCAAATTCTGTCAGTTGATACCGAAACGGGTATGCTTTATCACACTGCGGATATTGATGAGCAGTTGAAATCAAGCAAACCTTACAAGCAATGGCTCGAAGAAAATGCGAAGACCATTGATGTAGAAGAAGTTGCTATAGAGGGTATTCAAGGAGATTTATTGAATACTTATATGAAGCAATATCTTGTTTCTACAGAAGAGCGCACGCAAGTGTTGCGCCCATTAGTTGAAACAGCCCAAGAGGCTGTTGGTTCTATGGGTGATGATACCCCAATGGCAGTTCTTTCAGAAAAGCCACGCTCTATTTATGATTATTTTAGACAGCAATTTGCCCAAGTAACTAACCCGCCTATAGATCCTCTTCGCGAAGCTATTGTGATGTCTTTAGAGACATGCTTGGGTCGAGAGCTTTCGGTGTATACCGAGACGCCAGAGCATGCTAATCGCATTATTTTGCAGTCGCCTATTCTTACTTCCGCTACTTTTCACGAGTTAGTGGGTGAGCATGCACGTTATCCCAAGCGCGAACTAACGCTACAATATTCACCTGCTCAGACAACACTGGAGCAAGCAATTGTTGCCATTGTTGATGCGGCAATTGCGGCTGTGCGCTCCGGTACCGTGTTCTTGATATTGAGCGATAAGAATTTAGTTGAAGGTCAGTTGCCTATCCCTGCATTGCTTGCGGTTGGAGCGGTTCATCATCGACTAATCGAAGAAGGCATGCGCTGCGATATGAATATTATCGTAGAGACAGCAACAGCACGCGACTCTCATCATATGTGCGCGTTAATCGGTTTTGGCGCAACGGCTATTTATCCTTATCTTAGCTACAGTTTGATCAACGATATGATTTGGACTGGTGAGATAGTCATGGATAAAGTACTTGCCTATCAAAAATACTACAAAGGAATCGATAAGGGCATTTTAAAAATATTGTCTAAAATGGGTATTTCAACCGTTGCTTCTTATCGTGGTGCTCAATTATTTGAAGCTATCGGTCTGGATGACAGTGTGGTTAAGCTCTGCTTTCCAGGAACAAGTAATCGTATTAAAGGCGCAACCTTTATCGATATTGAGCAAGATCAAAAAGCATTGGCAAGTGAGGCTTGGAAAAAACGTAAGCCTATTTCTCCCGGTGGCTTATTAAAATATGTTCACGGACAAGAATACCATGCATACAACCCAGACGTTGTGCAAGGTATGCATAAAGCCGTTCGAAGTGGCGACTTTGCCGATTGGCAAAGTGTTGCAGACCTCATTAATACTCGTCCAATTGCAACGCTCAGAGATCTGCTTAAGCTCTCTGACAATGTAACCCCTATCAAGCTTGATGACGTTGAACCGCTCGAGGCAATTGTTAAACGCTTCGATACTGCAGGAATGTCGTTAGGTGCTCTTTCTCCAGAGGCTCACGAGGCTCTAGCCGAGGCGCAAAATCGTTTAGGCGGGCGCTCAAATAGTGGTGAGGGCGGAGAAGACCCTGCTCGCTATGGCACTGTTCGCAACTCAAAAATTAAACAGGTTGCCTCGGGTCGTTTTGGTGTGACGCCACACTATTTGGTCAACGCAGAAGTCATCCAGATTAAAATTGCACAGGGTGCTAAGCCTGGCGAAGGCGGTCAACTACCCGGTGGCAAGGTCAATGCATTAATTGCCCGTCTTCGCTATTCAGTGCCAGGAGTGACACTTATTTCGCCACCGCCACACCACGATATTTATTCAATTGAGGATTTAGCTCAGCTTATTTTTGACTTAAAACAAGTTAATCCCAAAGCTCTTATCTCAGTTAAATTAGTCTCTCGTCCAGGCGTCGGGACAATTGCTGCGGGCGTAACTAAAGCTTATGCCGATCTCATTACAATATCTGGCTACGACGGCGGTACTGCCGCTAGTCCACTGACATCTATTCGTTATGCAGGGTCGCCTTGGGAGCTTGGCTTAAGCGAGACGCACCAAACCTTATGTGCAAATGATTTGCGTCATAAAGTTCGCATCCAGGCAGATGGTGGCTTGAAAACCGGACTAGACGTCATCAAAGCAGCCATTTTAGGCGCTGAAAGTTTTGGCTTCGGCACAGGTCCTATGATTGTCTTGGGTTGTAAGTACTTGCGTATCTGTCACCTCAATAATTGTGCGACAGGTGTTGCAACGCAGCGAGATGACCTTCGTTCCGAGCACTATAAAGGCACCGTCGAGATGGCAATGAATTTCTTCCGCTTTATTGCAGAAGAAACTCGCCAATGGCTGGCAAGTTTGGGCGTTCGCACGCTTCAGGAGTTGATCGGACGCGTCGACCTACTCGAGCAAATCGAAGGCGTGACAGCTAAGCAAAAACAATTAGATTTGAAGCCCATTATTCATACCGATGAGTTTTTACAATCTAAGCCTCAATTTTGTCAGGTTGATAAAAACACACCCTTCGATAAGGGTGAAATGGCAGAGAGAATGGTGGTCGATATGCTACCTTCAATTAATGCTAAAAGTGGGGGTCAATATAGCTATAATGTCACCAATTGCGATCGCTCTATTGGTGCTCGTTTATCGGGTGAAATAGCAAGGCTCTATGGCAATGATGGCATGTCGAATAATCCCTTGACCGTCAATTTAACGGGCATCGCAGGTCAAAGTTTCGGTGTCTGGAATGCCGGTGGACTTAACTTATATCTCGATGGTGATGCCAACGATTACGTCGGCAAAGGTATGGCTGGAGGTAAAATTGTTATTAGGCCTCCCGCAGGCTCTAACTTTAAGAGTCAAGAGACAAGCATCATGGGAAATACTTGTTTGTATGGTGCGACTGGTGGGCAATTATTTGCAGCAGGTCGCGCGGGTGAGCGCTTTGCTGTGCGTAATTCAGGTGCGCATGTTGTGGTCGAAGGTAGCGGCGATCACTGTTGTGAATATATGACCGGCGGTCGCGTCACTATTTTAGGTGATACTGGTGTTAACTTTGGTGCTGGTATGACCGGTGGCTCCGCTTATGTATATGATCAAGATAAGAGTTTCCGTAAAAAATATAATCCAGAATTAATTGATATACATCGAATTAATCGGGGTTCACCACACGTACAGCAATTGCGACAAATTATAGAAATCTTCGTCGAAGAAACTAATAGTCGTTGGGGACAGTATTTATTGGATAATTTTGAGCGTACCGTCAAGCAATTTTGGTTGGTTAAGCCTAAAACGGTATCAGTAGAGCAATTGCTTGAAAATACGAAGGTGGAAGAAGCTGTCGCTTAAGGTGTATTAGATAAGAGATAAGTAAATAAATAGGTGGATTTATGACGCAACGATTACATAATGATTTTCAATTTTTAGAGGTGCCGCGCCAAGATCCTGAAAAAAAGGAGATGGAGTCACGTACCCATCAATTTGTTGAAATTTATAATCCCTTCACGACCAATGTAGTTGAAGATCAATCAGATCGTTGTCTAGACTGTGGTAATCCGTATTGTGAATGGAAATGTCCTGTACATAATTTAATTCCCAATTGGTTAAAGTTGGTTTCAGAAGGTAATATTTTTGAAGCAGCAGAATTAAGTCATCAGACAAATTCTTTGCCCGAAGTCTGTGGTCGAGTGTGTCCTCAAGACAGGCTCTGTGAAGGTGCTTGTACGCTAAATGATGGCTTTGGCGCGGTTACAATTGGTAATGCAGAAAAATATATTACCGATACGGCATTTGCAATGGGCTGGAAGCCCGATATGTCTAACGTCACTTGGACTGATAAAAAAGTAGCTGTCATCGGCGCTGGTCCTGCAGGTATTGGCTGTGCTGATGTACTGGTTCGCAATGGTGTAAAACCCGTAGTATTTGATAAATATCCTGAAATTGGTGGTTTATTAACGTTTGGTATTCCCGAATTCAAATTAGAAAAATCGGTAATGACTCTTCGTCGAGACATCTTTACAGAAATGGGTATTGAGTTCCGATTAAATACAGAAGTGGGCAAAGACATTTCAATGGCTGAGCTTCTCGAAGAATATGATGCTGTATTTATGGGGATGGGTGCATACGAATATCTTAAGGGCGGATTTCCCGGTGAAAATCTTCCGGGCGTTTATGATGCGCTGCCATTTTTAGTAGCAAATGTTAATCGTAATATGGGTTTTGAAAAAGACCCTGCGGATTTTATTAGCGTAGAAGGCCAGCGTATAGTAGTACTTGGGGGTGGCGATACGGCTATGGATTGTAATCGAACCTCTATTCGTCAAGGTGCTGCGAGTGTGAGTTGTGCATATCGACGTGATGAAGAAAATATGCCGGGTTCTCGCCGAGAAGTTGTTAATGCTCGTGAAGAAGGTGTTAAGTTCTTATTTAATCGTCAACCAATAGAAATAGTAGGTGATGGTAAGGTTGAGGGCATTAAGGTTATTAAAACCAAGCTTGGTGATGCCGATAAAAATGGTCGAAGAAAACCAGAGCCTATTGAAGGCAGTGAAGAAATTATTCCTGCTGATGTTGTTATAGTTGCCTTTGGATTCAACCCTAATCCTCAAGATTGGTTTGCTGATAATAAAGTAGATATCAACAATTGGGGCGGGGTGGTGGCGCCAGAGAAACAAAAGTACAAGTTCCAAACTACTAATAAAAAAGTATTTGCTGGTGGAGACATGGTGCGCGGATCGGATCTAGTGGTAACTGCCATATGGGAAGGTCGAGAAGCCGCTGATGGAATTTTAGATTATTTAGATATTTAAGCGCTTTTTTAATCTTCAATTATTGATAGAAAAAAGGCCTGATGGCCTTTTTTTATGAGTTAAATTTTTTGCTAACCAGGTGGATTTAAAATGTCTGAGCGTAAATTACGTAATGTGGCCGTTAAAAAAAAGTATGACTTAACGCCAAATATGTTGCGAATAATTCTGACGGGAGAGGAGCTAAAAGATTTTCCTGAGGGACAAGAAAGTGCTTACGTAAAGTTATTGTTCGTATCCAATAGCGATAAACCGACAAAGCGCACCTATACTATTAGAAAGTTTGATTTGTCGAGTTTAGAGCTAACCTTAGATTTTGTTGTTCACGATGTTAATAATGCCGCGTTAAAAGGCGAACACAGTGGTCCGGCTATTAGTTGGGCACAAAATGTTGAGATTGGTGAGCAAATTACTATTGATGGTCCTGGTCCGACAAAATTAATCGATAGAGACGCTGACTGGTTTTTTCTTGCGGGTGATATGACGGCACTCCCTGCTATTAGTGCTAATATTGAACAGCTTCCAGCAAATGCCAAAGGTCATGTTGTCTTAGAAATATTAACCGAGGCCGATAAATATCCAATCAATGCTCCCAAGGACATCAATATACATTGGGTTATAAATGCTCAGCCAAGCCAGAAAAATTCGATCTTGATCGATGCCGTTAAAAAAATTAAATGGTTGGATGGCGCGCCACATATTTGGGTGGCTAGTGAGTTTGATGCAATGAGAGGTTTGCGGCGTTATTTTAAAGAAACTTTTGCTGAAAAAAATCTATCTATCAATCGGGGTCAAATTTACGCGAGCAGCTATTGGAAGATGGGCGAAGCAGATGAAGGCAATAAGGTAGCTAAGAAGAATGATGATGAGGCTGAATAATTAGTTATATGGAAGCCGTGTGATTTTTAAAGGCAAAAAACATCTTAAAATACTTTTTGAGTTAAAGATGTATTATTTGTTTTATCTATTAATAGCATGCGTTGCTTAATTGATTTTTCTATGCCTCTTGCATCCAAACCAATAGCTGCGAGAATTTTTTCTCGTTTTCCATGATCGATATAACGATCAGGTAAACCTAAGTGAAGTGTTGGTAGTAGAATTCCTTGAGCTGAAAGATATTCAGTGACACCACTACCCGCTCCTCCCGCAATACTGTTTTCTTCAAGAGTCACAATTAATTTATGCGACTTTGCTATTTGTTCAATCAACTCGTGATCTAGTGGCTTCGCCCAGCGCATATCACAAACTGTTGCATTTAATGATTCTGCGGCAGTTATAGCGGCGGGAAGTAATGGCCCAAAGTTTATAATAGCAATCTCATGACCTTCACGAACTTTATAGCCTTTACCAATGGTCAAGCTTTTCATTTCTTTATCTATTACTACGCCCAAGCCTTTTCCTCTTGGATAACGAACTGCCGCAGGCCCTTCAAATTGATAAGCGCTAAATAATAGCTGGCGACACTCATTTTCATCGCTAGGTGTTGCAATAATCATATTAGGTATGCAGCGCAAAAAACTTATATCAAAGCTTCCTGCATGCGTTGGGCCGTCTTCGCCAACAATTCCGGCACGATCTATACCAAAGGTAACATCGAGATTTTGTAGTGCAACATCATGAATTAGTTGATCATACGCGCGCTGCAAAAAAGTAGAATAAATAGCAACAACGGGTTTTTGTTTTGCGCAAGCAATACCCGCTGCTAATGTAACGGCATGTTGCTCGGCAATAGCTACGTCGTGATAGCGCTCGGGATATTGCGCGGCAAATTCAACCATGCCAGAGCCTTCACACATTGCCGGAGTGATGCCAATTAAGCGCTCATCCTCAGCCGCCATATCACACAACCACTGCCCAAATACATCTTGATATTTTGGTGCAGGTTTAGAAGTTTTTACGTTTGCAATACTAAGTGGTGATTTAGGCTCTAATTTATTTAACGCATGATAACCGACAGGATCGGCCTCAGCGGGAGCAAAGCCTTTGCCTTTTTGGGTTAAAATATGCAGTAATTTTGGGCCTTTGATTTTTTGAAGTTTATTCAGATAACTGACCAAAGTTGGCAGATCATGTCCGTCTATTAAGCCAACATAGTTAAAACCCATTTCTTCAAATAAGGTTCCAGGGGATACTAAACCTTTAACATGTTCTTCGGTTCGACGAGCAGCCTCCCAGGCGCGAGGTATTTTTGTCAGTACGCGTTTGCTGTTTTCGCGTAGGCCATTATAAAACTCACTGGCCCATATTTTTGAGAAATAAGTGGCAAGACCGCCTACGTTCGGCGATATCGACATATTGTTGTCATTGAGAATTACCAATAAGTCCTCACCCGAATGAGCAGCGTGATTGAGCGCTTCAAATGCCATTCCGGCAGTCATTGCACCATCACCAATCACAGCAATATGCTTATTAGCTTTACCCGCTAGATTGTCACCTAAAGCCATACCTAAGGCCGCACTTACAGACGTGCTCGAATGGCCCACTCCAAAAGTATCATATGGACTCTCAGCGCGCTTTGGAAACCCCGATAAACCTTTATATTTGCGTATAGAGAGCATTTGATCGCGTCGACCGGTTAATACTTTGTGGGGATAGGTTTGATGACCTACATCCCAGACTAATCTATCGTTGGGTGTGTTGTAAGCATAATGAAGTGCTAGTGTTAGCTCGACAACACCAAGGCCTGCACCAAAATGACCACCAGTTTGACCAATGCAGTAGAGTAGATATTCACGTATTTCGAGGGCTACTTTTGGCAGTTGCTGTTCGTCGAGACCACGTAAATCCTCTGGAAAATTAATAGTGTCCAGTAGCGGTGTATTTGGTCTAACTAGCGGTATTTCACTTAACATGATGATTTGATATGTAAACCGTAAATCTATAAGAGGCTAATTTGCCTATTGAGTATGTATTAATAGGGCCGTCATTGTAGAGTTTTGAGTAATAAAAGAATAGTTAAAACAGCAGTTAAACAACAGTTATAAAAACTGATAAAAGCAATATCTTGATGGATGCTTAACTGTCTTAATATTGTTTTTATAATGATTTAAAAGTTTCTTTTAATAATATACGTTGCAAGGTCACGTAAATGGTTTGCATTTTCTCCAAAATCGCATAAAGCTTCCAACGCCTCGTTATACAGCGAGTTAACTTTATTCTGAGCGCCTTGTATACCCAGTAAAGAGGTAAAAGTAGGCTTATTATGAGCAATATCTGCTCCTTGCCGTTTACCTAGTGTATTGGTATCTGTTGTCACGTCAAGGATATCGTCTTGAACTTGAAAGGCAAGGCCAATAGCTTTGGCAAATTCCGTCAGTGCTCTTAATTGAGGCTCGCTAGCAGTGTTTGTTGATAATGCACCTAAGTAGATACTGGCACTGATAAGAGCTCCTGTTTTTAGACTATGCATTTTACTGAGCTGCTCAATGGTCAAGGTTTGGTTGATTGCCGCTAAATCTATCGCCTGACCAGCTACCATACCCAAGCAACCGCTTGCCTTAGCTAATATTTGAACGCACTGCAATTGTTTGGCTAGCGATTCATGCGTCTTTATTTCTTTATTTATAAGTAGTGGCGAACTAAGCCATTCAAAGGCGATTGCCTGCAACGCGTCACCTGCCAAAATCGCTGTCGCTTCATCAAATTTAACGTGGCAAGTGGGTTGACCACGACGTAAATCATCGTCATCCATAGCGGGAAGGTCGTCATGAATAAGGCTATATGCGTGAATAGACTCTATCGCACAGGCAACTGCATCTGTTAAATCAGAGCATCTTCCAACAGCCAGTGCCGCACCATAAACTAATAGTGGACGTACACGTTTGCCGCCACCAAGCAAGCTATACTTCATTGCTTCAATTAGGCGAGGGTTAAGCTGATCTACATCATTAAGCCTTTTAACTAAGGAATTATTAACGCGATCACGATATTGTTGGCCAAATTCATTAAAGGATGACATGTGGAGTGTACCTAAAATTAATTACTTTCAGGCGAGTCGAAGTCGACTAATTGTAGGTCATCGTCTTTACCAACAAGCATCGAGACCTTTTTCTCGGCATTGCTCAAATGCTGTTGGCATTGTCGTGTTAAGTTAACACCTTTTTCAAAAGCAGCTAATGATTCTTCTAGGGATAGCTCACCGGCTTCTAATTGGTTGACTAAGCCATCGAGAGTATTAAGCGACTCTTCAAAATCGAGTGTTTTTGCTGCTTGTGGCGATTGTTTAGGCATCGGAATCAGCTACTTCTTTAATAATTAGTTATATTTTGATCAATGTTAGAAATTAATTTTAATATTAACATGAAGACTTCATTTTACCCATGTGAAATATAAAATACCGTCTAAACTGTATAAAAGAACTCGTTTTGAGTGTTTATGAAATAATGTTTTTGGTCTTGTGAGGTAAATTGTGGATTTAGCATCGCTGATAGGTATTCTTGGTGCCATCGCTCTTATTGTCGTTACTATGTTGTTAAGTGGTGACCTGAGTATGTTTGTCAATGTGCCATCTATTGTTATTGTATTTGGCGGAACATTTTGTGCGGTTATGGCGCAGTATAATCTTGGTCAGTATCTGTCTTTTGCAAAAATAGCCGGTAAAGGCTTTAAAGATAATTCTTTGGACGCTAGCGCATTAATCGATGAAATCGTGGCCTTGGCTGATATGGCTCGTAAAGGTGGCCTGCTTTCGTTGGAAGGTAAAGAAGTTAGCAGCGATTTTTTGCAAAAAGGTATTCAATTATTAGTAGATGGACATGATCCTGATGTAGTAAAGAGTCTTCTTTCTAAAGAAAAAAGCGAAGCTGAAAAAAGACATACCTTAGGCGCATCTATTTTTACCTCTATGGGCGTGATGGCGCCTGCGATGGGTATGATCGGAACATTAGTTGGCTTGGTGGCAATGCTTGCCAATATGTCCGATCCCAAATCAATTGGTCCAGCAATGGCGGTTGCGCTGTTGACAACACTTTATGGTGCCATTTTAGCGAATACTTTTTGTGATCCTATGGCCGCCAAACTTACCCGAAAAGCACAGGAAGACGTGATGATTAAAAACTTAGTTATCGATGCTTTGTTGGCTATTCAAAACGGACAAAATCCGCGTATTATCGACAGTATGTTACGTAACTACTTGCCTGAAAATAAGCGTGAAGTCGCTGAAGCATAGCGGCTAAGGAAATTGAGAAAGTTGAGAATTTTTAATGACAGTATGTTGAGCAACATCTTGCCAGAAAATAAGCATGAAGCCGCTGTAGTATTGCGGTTTAAGTAATTGAGAAAGTTGAGAGTTTTTAATGATTGATGAGCAAGAGCAAGAATGTGATTGCAAACGCGGGCTTCCACCTTGGCTTGCAACCTTTGCTGATCTAATGTCTTTGCTGATGTGTTTCTTTGTATTGCTATTGTCCTTTTCTGAAATGGATGCAATTAAATTTAAGCGCCTCGCTGGCTCTATGGCCGAGGCTTTTGGTATTCAAAATCAATTAAATGTTGCTGATGTACCTAAGGGCACCAGTATTATTGCGCAAGAATTTAGCCCAGGAATTCCTGACCCAACGCCAATTAATGAGATCTGGCAAAAAACTGACGACATTACCGAGATGAGTTTAGAGGTAAAAGAAAACAATGAATATGATGTTGAGCAGGGAAACGTTAATCAAGAGGCTGGCATAAAAGCACGTATTAAAGAACAGCTTGAGGAGTTGATTGAAGAAACAAAACAAGATGCACAACAGTTAGCTAATGCGCTGTATAAAGAAATTGTTGCCGGCGAAATTGAAATAGAAACCGAAGGCCGAAAAATTATTATTCGTATTAGAGAAAAAGGCTCATTTAAATCGGGTTCTCATATTTTGGCCGATAATTATTACGATGTGCTTGATGAAGTTCGTGGCGTATTAAAAGAGCGGCCCGGTAAAATTCAGGTGCAGGGTCACACGGATAATATTCCTATTCGTCGCTCAGAAAGGTATCGTTCAAACTGGGAGTTATCTTCTTCGCGAGCAGTATCTGTTGCTGAAGTACTGTTAAAGGATGGTGATATTAATCCTAAGCGTTTTGAGGTTGCTGGTTTAGCCGATACTCAGCCACTAGTTGATAATAGTACGGCGGATAATCGTGCGCGTAATCGGCGAGTAGAAATTATTGTAAGGCAAGGTATAGGTGACGAACTTACTGATACAGAAAAAGAAGTTTTGCAGGCAGATGGCCAAGATATAATGCGAGATCTAGATTTAGAACCTGATTATTTGTTTAACTTAAAACCAGAAGAAGTATTTTGATGAGTGATGAAAAAAACCGACGTCGATTTTTTCGGATTACCGATGCGATACACGTTGCTTATGAAATTATAGATGAAGAAGCTACTCTTGAATCTCTTGAAGTTGATCATAACGAAGTTATGATTGATGCCGTTGCTGTAATCGAGCAGCATAATGAAGATATAAGTCAGACGTTAACTGAACTTGGCGAAAGTGCCCCGATAGCTGCTAAAGCTATTACGGCACTTAATGACAAAATAGATACTCTGTTAAATTTACTTGAGTTAGATAACATTATCATTCAGAAAAAGCTACAGCGAGTCGAAGCGGCAAGTGTGAGTGCCTGTGGCATTGCTTTTCCAATTGCTGAGACTTTAGCGGTAGGCCAAAGACTAAAATTAATGATGCGTCTAGAACCTTCAAATATAAAACTAAATGTTATCGGCTCGATCATTGATTGTAATAAATTTGGCGAAGAAAATTATTTACGTGTTGAGTTTGTAGATATGAGCGATGGTGATCGCGAGCACTTGATACAACATATTATGCAACGTCAAGGTGTGTTGTTGAAAACGCTGCGAGAGCAAGTCGATGACAGTAAAAAAGAAAATGCCGAAGAAAAAGCGGGCAAGCAAAAAGATTAATTAATATTTAGGTGTGCTGACACTAAATAATATTTGTTATCTTTCTGAAGTCTTGTTTTATATTTTTATATAAACTTAAGCTACCCGTAACTTCTCCAAAAGATATTAGCCAATTAATGAGCAGTCTTGCTAATCATCTTTTTCAATCTTTATTCACAAAAACCATTTGTGTTGGCTTCAAATTTTCAATGTTTGATAGCCTATAATATAAGTCGCTAGGCTATTTAAGAATTCGCTATAATGTTAGTAAGAATTTTTCTTAGCTTTATTAGTGCCTTTCTGGCTGCCTTTACGATTATCCCACTGGCCGCCACGCGCTTTATTAAACGCCTTACCTTTAGTTTTATAAGCTTTCGTATCATCAGTGGGTATCAAGTGCTCGGGTCCATCACCAATTAAATCGCCGCGGTTCATGGTAATTAGTGAAGCGCGCAAGTGCGCCCAATTTTTAGGATCGTGATAACGCAGATAAGCTTTTTGTAGGCGTCTCTCGTCAATATCCGTGGCAACAAATAGTTTATTACTTTTATAGCTAAGCTTTTTTAAAGGGTTGCGTTTGCTGTGGTACATGGCGGTTGCTAATGCCATGGGAGAGGGATAAAAAGTTTGTACTTGGTCAACTCGAAATTTATTTTTCTTTAACCAAAGCGCAAGATTTATCATCTCATTGTTATCAGTGCCTGGATGTGCAGCGATAAAATAAGGTATTAAATATTGTTTTTTCCCGGCTTCTTTCGAGTATTTTTCGAACATTTCTTTGAATTTATCGTAACTGCCCATTCCCGGCTTCATCATCATTGATAACGTACTTTTCTCGGTATGCTCGGGGGCGATTTTTAAATAACCGCCTACATGATGGGTAACTAACTCTTTGACATATTCAGGGTCTTCTATCGCCAAATCGTAGCGTAGACCCGAGGCAATAGAGATGCGTTTAATGCCAGGTATTTTTCGAGCACGACGATATAAATTTGTGGTGCGACTATGGTCAGTGTTTAAATTTTTACAGATGGTGGGGTAGACACAAGAGAGGCGTCTGCAGTTTGCTTGGATGCGATCATCTTTACAATTAAGAAAGTACATGTTGGCAGTTGGGCCGCCAAGGTCAGAGATAGCACCTTTAAAATCTGGCACTTGGTCACGAATTTTTTCTATTTCTTTGAGTACTGATTCCTCAGAGCGACTCTGAATAATACGCCCTTCGTGCTCGGTAATAGAGCAGAAAGTGCAGCCGCCAAAGCAGCCGCGCATAATATTTACCGATGTTTTAATCATCGCATAGGCGGGGATATTAGCATCGCCATAAGACGGGTGAGGTCGACGTTGATAGGGTAGGTCAAAAACGCCATCCATTTCTTCGGTTTTAAGAGGGATGGGTGGTGGATTAACCCAAACTTCTTTGCTGCCATGTTTTTGTACTAATGGTCGCGCGTTATGCGGGTTAGCTTCTTGATGCAGAACGCGCGACGCATGAGCGTATAGTGCAGAATCGCCTCTGACTTTTTCGAACGAGGGCAGGCGCACATATGTTTTGTCTTCGTCTAGCTCAACCTTGCGCTGTAAGGGCATAGGGATAATTCTGATAGGTTCAAACTCGGCTTCTGGCTGAATTTTTACCGTTGTTGTCTCACCACTAACAATGCCTAGTTTTTCTTCGGTACTTTTAACGTCACAACTGCTAGGAGATTGGTCGTACTCGTAGGGATTATTATATAGATCAGAAGTCTGGCCAATGTTACCCGGCCAATCGATGCGAGTGGAATCTATTTCACTCCAGTCGTTTGGTAGTGTTTGACGAACAATCGTGGTGCCGCGAATATTAAGCAGCTCATTGATGTTGCGGCCATGAGCTAACTGGTGAGCAACCTCTGCAATGGCACGCTCAGCGTTACCATACAACAGAATATCTGCGGTTGAGTCTATCAAAACTGAGCGACGAACCTCATCGCTCCAGTAATCATATTGAGCAATTCGGCGTAAGCTCGCCTCAATGCCGCCAATGACCACAGGTATTTTAGAATAAGCCTCTTTACAGCGCTGGCTGTAAACCGTTACCGCACGATCAGGACGCTTGTTGGGTTCTGCATTAGCAGTGTAGGCATCGTCGTTACGAACTTTTAAGTCAGCCGTGTATTTATTAATCATAGAATCCATATTGCCAGCGGTAACCCCAAAAAATAAATTTGGTTTACCCAGTGCCTTAAAGGCCTCTGCGCTTTTCCAGTCGGGCTGAGCAATAATACCTACGCGAAAACCTTGAGACTCTAAAAAGCGTCCCATTACCGCCATGCCAAAGCTTGGGTGATCAACATAAGCATCACCTGTAACAATGATAATATCGCAACTATCCCATCTAAGCTGATCCATCTCAGCTCGGCTCATGGGTAAATAAGGTGCTGCACCAAAACACTCTGCCCAATATTTAGGGTAGCGAAATAAGTCAGGGGCTTTTACTAATCCTTCTTTGGCCATAAGTTTTCTTTAAATTGTTATGTTGGATGGACCGGTGTTTGAGCCTTAAAGCTCATATCGACTTACATAAACCTGTAAAATATTTGATCAGAATAGAACATTATCAACGTCTATCACAATAAATATAGGTCGATAAAATTGCTTAATTTTACACCCAAATCAAAAATTTGCAGTGATTGATAGCGTTAACTTCGGCTCTTGTAGTTAATATGCGCTATCTTCTCAGATTATCACCACATTTGACATATTTATCTCACTCGCAGGGTCTACTTCAGATCTATTCTTAAGCTCATTTTTTTCATACTTGAGAAACCCAATTTTGGGGTGTATTATCGCCCTCCTTTTATTTGCTTGAACAATATTTGGTCGATCATATGGAGTTATTTCGCCACATTCAGCCATTGCGGGCTATTTTGTCGAGGGCTAAAACCCAAGGCAAGCGTATTGGTTTTGTGCCCACGATGGGTAACTTACATCTAGGTCATTTAGCGTTGGTTGAACTCGCTAAAACTCGCTGCGATATTGTAGTTGCTAGTATTTTTGTTAATCCACTTCAGTTTGGCTTAAACGAGGATTGGGATAAATACCCGCGGACTTTTGATGCCGACAATCAAAAACTGGTAAGTGTTGGTTGTGATTATTTGTTTTTTCCTGATGAACGTGAAATTTACCCAAACGGCATGGCAGAACAAACTCGTGTTGTTGTTCCTGGAATGACAGATCTTTTATGTGGTGCTAGTCGGCCAACACATTTTGAAGGCGTTACGACGGTTGTCACAAAGTTATTCAATATTATCGAGCCGCATGAGGCAGTCTTTGGATTAAAGGATTTTCAACAAATTGCAGTTATTCGTCGTATGGTAGAAGACTTATGTATGTCTGTTCAAATTATCCCTGGCGATATTGTCCGTGAAGACGATGGTCTGGCGATGAGTTCACGTAATATTTATATTGCCGATGCTGAAAGACCTAAGGTCAAACAATTACACTTGAGTCTTTGTTGGCTTCGAGACCAGATTAACGCTGGTCGTCGAGACTATTTAACGCTAGAGAAAGAGGGCCAGTCTCAAATAGAAACTGCTGGATTTTGTATGGATTACTTGCAGATTTGTTGCAGTGACACACTGATTAGAGCGGGTATCGACGATAAAGAAATTACGATACTGGGGGCAATGTATACGAAGTCCGCTAGATTGATCGATAATATCTCTGTTTCGATCTGAGAGGTCGCTCGCTTTGCAAATATTAAATAAGCATTACGGAGCAATAATTTCAATCATAAGTTACCCATTTTAATAAAGATTCTCAATTAAAATGCATATTAAGTGTTAAGGCATACTTTAGGTTTATAGTAAGATACTCAGTATATGACAGAGCCTATGACTGAGGTTTATGACTCAGGTTTATAAATAGGTTCGTCCAAAATAGCTGATTTAGGTTAAGGTAGAAATGCTAATAAAGTATTAAGAATGTGTGTTGGCTTGAATCGCCAATCAGTGTGGTAAAATGAGCCTATTGCTGAGCTCATCTATGGGCTTTTTGAGGTATTTTGGTGCTTCAACAAAAGTCTAAGTTAATTATCCTTGCGCAATGGTGAGCCAGTGAGTAGGCTTGCATGTTCCTTACAAATAAAATAATTAAATGAGGTGATAATGTCCGTTTATAGCGTTCCTGCTGCGATTGCTGCAAAAGCACATATCAATAAAGAAAAGTATGATTCTCTCTATCAGCAATCTATTACAGATCCTGATAGTTTTTGGGCTGAGCAAGCCCACACTTTCTTGTCTTGGCAAAAGCCATGGGATAGCGTTAGTGAATTCGATTTTAATAAAGGTATTGCCAAGTGGTTTGAAGGCGGACAATTAAACGTTTCAGAAAACTGTATTGATCGTCATTTAGAATCCCGCGGTGACCAAACAGCTATTATTTGGGAGGGGGATGATCCCTCTGAATCCAAGCATATTACTTACAAAGAATTGCACTCATCTGTTTGTCGACTGGCGAATGTTTTAAAAGACCGCGGTGTAAAAAAAGGCGATCGAGTTTGCATCTATATGCCAGTGATCCCCGAAGCTGCTTATGCCATGCTTGCATGTACGCGAATTGGTGCTGTTCACTCGATCGTTTTTGGTGGTTTTTCCCCAGATGCGCTTCGCGATCGCATTAAAGACTCTGATTGCCAAGTTCTTATCACCGCCGACGAAGGTCTGCGCGGTTCTAAAACTGTTCCTCTAAAAGTTAATGCAGATATGGCCTTAAGTCAGTGCCCGAATGTGCATACTTGTGTTGTTGTTAAGCGCACCGGTGCAAATATTGCCTGGAACGATATGGTCGATATTTGGTATCACGATGCAGTAGAGGCAGCATCTCCTCAGTGTCGTGCCGAGGTAATGGAGTCAGAAGATCCATTATTCATTTTGTATACCTCTGGATCTACAGGTATGCCTAAAGGCGTGTTGCACACAACTGCAGGCTACTTGTTGCAGGCAGCTATGACTCATAAATATGTCTTTGATTATCAAGAGGGCGAGGTTTATTGGTGTACAGCTGATGTTGGTTGGGTGACTGGTCACACATATATTGTTTATGGCCCATTGGCTAATGGCGCCACAACCTTAATGTTTGAAGGTGTACCTACGTATCCTAATGCATCTCGTTGTTGGGATGTGGTCGACAAACACAATGTAGCAATTTTTTACACAGCCCCCACCGCTTTACGTGCACTTATGGGCGCAGGCAACGATTGGGTAACTAAAACTTCACGTAAATCACTACGTATCTTGGGTACAGTTGGCGAGCCAATTAACCCAGAGGCATGGGAGTGGTACTACAATGTTGTGGGCGAAGGTCGCTGTCCAATTGTAGACACTTGGTGGCAAACAGAGACCGGCGGGCACATGCTGACACCGCTTCCAGGTGCTACCGATTTAAAGCCAGGTTCGGCAACACTCCCATTTTTTGGTGTGCAACCGGCTATTCTGGACGGCGACGGTAAAGAAATTGATGGTCCAGGCTCAGGTAGCCTTGTGATTAAAGCGTCTTGGCCGGGCCAAATCCGCTCTGTTTATGGCGATCATCAGCGTTTGATCGATACCTACTTCAGTACATACCCCGGATATTACTTTACCGGTGACGGCGCTCGACGTGACGAGGATGGCTACTATTGGATTACAGGTAGAATGGATGATGTTCTAAATGTAAGTGGTCATCGCTTAGGTACCGCAGAAATAGAGAGCGCCATTGGATTGCATCCGAAAATCGCTGAATCTGCTGTTGTTGGTTATAACCACGATATTAAGGGACAGGGTATTTATGCCTATGTAACCCTAATGCAAGGTGAGATTCCAAGTGATGATATCAAAAAAGAGTTAGTCGCCTTGTGTGTTAAAGAAATTGGAGCGATTGCACGCCCCGATCTAATTCAGTGGGCGCCGGGATTACCAAAAACACGCTCAGGTAAAATTATGCGTCGTATTTTACGTAAAATTGCGACTAACGAAATTGATAGCTTGGGAGATACTTCTACCTTGGCAGATCCTTCTGTCGTTGATGAGCTTATTGAAAATCGTTTGATTAGATAGCTTATGCGTTAATGATTAAAACCACGGTTATTTTTATATCCGTGGTTTTTTTATGCGTGACGATTAATTTTTTGTTGAATTTATTCAATAGATTGCGATTAAATAGAGTTTAAGATGGGTAGAATGTTATTAAAGTGGCTTATTTAAGGGTGTCTAATGTCAGTCGAAGATAAAGATGATTTTTTAAGTGCGATGGACGATGTAAGGCCAATTCTTGTTGAGCGGCGCGAGTTGCTTAAGCAAACACCGCTTGATAAGGCCACTATTGCTTTGCGACGCGAATCTGCACTTACAAATCAAACTCGCGCGATAGATCCGCTTGCTGATGGAGAGGTTAAGCAGCTTGAGCCAGGCGCGATTCTTGAGTATCGCAAAGCCGGTGTTCAGCATGGCGTTTATAAATCTCTGCGTTTGGGGCGTTATGAAATTGATGCACGCCTAGATCTTCATCGCTTATCTGTTGAGCAAGCGCGTCAACAGGTGCATCAATTTGTTAGTGATTGTATGACGAATGATATTCGTTGTGCGTTAATTACGCATGGAAAGGGCGAGGGCAGAAAAACTCCAGCGGTGATTAAAAGTCATATTGCGCACTGGTTGCCACAAATCGATGCAGTGCTAGCCTTTTATTCATCGCAGCCTCGGCATGGTGGTACTGGAGCTTGTTATGTATTGCTAAAGAAAAGTGAAAAGCTGCGCAGAGAAAATCTAGAAAAGCATCAGCGACGCTAACTAATATTGATGGCTAGTAAGGTTAAATATTTTCACTTGGAATAAATTTATCAAGTTTATGCAGCTCAATGATAAAAATCTCTGACTGATTATTTTGCTTAAACTGCATTAAAACCTTTGGAAAATCAGCTACAAATAAGGAATCTTCAAGCGAAAGGTTAAATGTAGTGCCTTTTTCTGCCGATAATAGCTGCTGACCTGCTTCTATAAATAATCGTTTGCCTCCAGCAACAATACCGGCGCTACTTAAAAAGATAGGATCTTTGGCGATTGTTATAAATTGAAATAAATAACCTTTAATCATTTTAGAGCTACTGCCTTTGCCGAAGGTTGCACGCAAGCTAATAGAACTTTTACGGTCATTAAAGTAAAGAGTTGAATCAACAAAAGCGTAAAGTGATTCAGGGCTAGGTGACAATTTGGGAGATGGTGCTGAGCAGCCAGTCAAAAATATAATGATAAAAAGGCAAGAAAAAACTAGCGAGTGGGTAACTTTACTTGGCTTGTCATATATAGATTGCAACGTATCTTATATTTAATGAACTTATAATTTTGAGGGTAGCAGCTTATGCCAGAAGAATAAAAAAATACTGGATAAACTAAGCCATATAATAACTTGAATACTTAAATCGATGCCAGTAGCGAGCTGTAAGATGCCGACAACAATACCGGCAAGACCTAACCAAACCATAATAAAGTATGTTGCAAATAATTCGGTGGTAACAAGTGCTAGCCCAAATAAAATCCAGTGCCAGTAGAAAACATTGCTGCTTAGATAATCAATCATTCAAAGCTTCCTTATTCTTTATAAAAGATTAATAGATAATACAAAAAACATTATAGACATAAATATTGCAAGTAACAAAATAATTATCTTCATCTGAGACAGAATTAACGAAATTATAAATATATAATTGGCATAACAAAATTATTTTTAAGATGATGTTTAAAAATGTCATGCAGTATTTTATCAAACGTGTTTGTAGATTTTATCATTTGAGTCTATTTTAGCTTTGATTATTTATTATAAGTTGTCAAGCAATACATTAGATACATTTATAGTTACTGTGAATGTCAAAAAAGAGTCGATACTAAAGCTAGTGATATAAAAAGTATGGATGCTTAATTAATAAGTAATATGAAAAGAGAAAAAGGTTTATTAAATAAAAGTCAGGTAGACTAGATTAAGAGCGATGCTTGAGTGGTGCGCAGCTGCTTAAATAATATTTATAAAGGTAAGATTGTTGTTGTAAATTATTTTACCTAAATAAATATAAAGCAAGCGCTGCAATAGCTAGCCCCCATGTTAGTGGCGAAAGATTAACAGCGGCAGCGGTTAGTGTTGGTGATGCAGTAGTAATAGCCGCGCTGGCAACTATGATGGTTGCTGTGGTTAAGTGCTTGCGTTTTTTGCTTTTATTTTTATATTGGTGATAATCTTCTGCTGCTTGTTGTAACGTAGGAGCCATATCAGCCAGCTCTTGCATCTTCTCAATGTTGTTAAATACTATCATCGGCAGTTGCGGTAATTTTTCCATCCACTCTGGCCCATAGCGCTTAAACTCTTTGTAAATTGACTTGGGATGAAATTGATTTTTTAACCAAGTATCTAAGTAAGGTTTTGCAGTTTTCCATAGGTCAAGCTCTGGATAGAGCTGTCGGCCTAATCCCTCTATATTAAGCAGAGTTTTTTGCAGCAGCACCAATTGCGGTTGAACTTCCATATTAAAGCGGCGTGCAGTCGAAAATAAACTAATTAATACTTTGCCGAAAGAAATTTCAGCAAGAGGTTTTTCGATAATAGGTTCGCAAGCTGTGCGCACGGCTGCTTCAAAATCACTTATTTTTGTGTCTTTAGGTACCCAGCCACTTTGTACATGTAGCTCGGCTACTTGACGATAATCACGTTTAAACATCGCAAATAAATTACGCGCAAGATAATATTGGTCTTCTCGCCTGAGCGAGCCGATAATGGCCATATCGATTGCAATATATTTTGGATTTTCGGGGTTTTCAGTGCTAACAAAAATATTGCCAGGATGCATATCAGCATGGAAAAAGTTATGCTCAAAAACTTGAGTGAAAAATATTTCTACACCGTGTTCGGCAAGTTTTTTCATGTCAGTTTTTTGAGCTTTTAATGCATCAATGTTGCTAATCGGAATTCCATAAATACGTTCCATAACCATCACGTTTTTATTACAAAAGTCCCAATAAACTTCGGGTACATATAACAGTGGTGAGTTTAAAAAGTTACGTCTAAGTTGAGATGCGTTGCCTGCCTCGCGCTGTAAGTCTAGCTCGTCAAAAATCGTAGTGCGATAATCTTCAATAACTTCAACCGGCTTTAAGCGTGCGCCATCTTCTAGCCAATTTTCTAATCTTTTGGCTAGCCATAAAAGTAATTGGGTGTCTTTATGAATAATTTTTTCTATACCAGGGCGAATCACTTTAACGACAACATCTTTACCATCTTTTAAGACAGCCGCATGAACTTGTGCAACGGATGCAGATGCAAGTGGTTTTTCGTCAAAGCTTAAAAATAGTTCTTCGATAGGTTGTTGCAGCTCTTTAATAACAATTGCACGAAACTGATCTGCTGCGAAGGGAGCAACATTATCTTGAAGCTGATCAAGTTCAGACATTATGTCGGGAGGCATTAAGTCGGGTCGAGTAGAAAGTATTTGTCCTAGTTTAACAAATATTGGACCTAGCTCTTCGCAGGCAAGCCTGAGTTGTAAGCCACGATTTTTAATTTTGTTAGGAAATAGTCCAAAAAAAAGTCTTAGTAGTAGGGGTAATTTTACGGGCGCTAAGGTATCTAGACGATAGCGACAGAATACACTTAATATTGCGAGAGCTCTAAGAAAAACGGTCACTCGCGTACATCCTTATTATTCGTATTAGCCGATTTAGTCAAATTGTTAGTGCGTGTGTCTAATAATTGAGTAAAACGTGCTTGAAGGCGCTCTGCATCCATTTTTATCTCGTTAACCGCATCGCTAAAAATTTTAAGCTCTGGCTTGCTCGGCGTTATTTTTAGTTCTTCCGTAATGTACTCTTTGAATAGTCTAGCTTGCTCATCGCTCTGACGTTTAGACCAATTGATGCCGCCCAAAATTGTTTTTGCCGCTACTGGCCCTGCAATATCACCAAGTACAACACTCATTGCATCTTCCCAGTCGATATCTAATTCATTAAGAATTGCTTGCCATTGCTGCAATAAGCCAACGCTGCCGGTTAATTCGACACCAGTGTTGGCGAGAGAGGTTGGTTTTCTTAATAGAGCAAGCAGCGCAAAAGGGGTGCCAGTAAGTTGAGCTGCTATAGGTGCCGAGCAGCTACTCATTATACTGACGCCATCGTTTGTGCCGCGGCAAAAAAGAGTTAGTGCTGGTTTAGTTGATTGGATTGCCAGTATATCGCTTAAAGCAGCAATTTTTTGCCTGCTAGCAGGGTCATAACGTAGCGCCGTATTAATAAGCGCTTCGATACTTGCCGTCATTGCGGCAGAAATACTGGGATCCATTGCGTGGCTCACCGGTTTTTAGCTCTTGCAAAGGTCAACATTAGGGTTTGATTCCCTTGTGCAGTGCCACTACGCCACCCGTCATATTATAAAATTCTGTATTGGCAAAGCCGGCCTCGTTCATCATACCTTTTAAGGTCTCTTGATCTGGATGCATGCGAATAGATTCGGCTAAATAACGATAACTATCGGCGTCGTTGGTAATAAGCTTGCCCATTAATGGCAACAGCCGAAATGAATACTGGTCGTAAACTTTTTCTAATAAATGATGTTGTGGCTTAGAAAACTCAAGTACTAATAAGCGACCACCGGGTTTTAGTACACGCAATATTGAGCGCAGGGCAAGATCTTTGTCGGTAACGTTGCGTAGGCCAAAGGCAATAGTTACGCAATCAAATGTATCGTCGGCAAAAGGTAGGTATTGAGCGTCTAGTTGTGCATATTGAACATTACTATTAACGCCTCGATCAATCAGCCTGTCGCGACCAACATTGAGCATTGATGAATTAATATCCGATAAAATCACTTGCCCGCTATCACCTACCAATTTAGAAAATTTATAGGCTAGATCACCAGTACCACCAGCAATATCGAGAACCTTGTGTCCTGGTCGCACGCCAGAGACTTCTATCGTAAAGCGCTTCCATAAACGATGAACTCCTCCGGACATTAAGTCGTTCATTAAGTCATATTTACTAGCCACCGAATGAAAAACACCCGCGACCCGATCAGCTTTATCTTCAATGCGTACTTCTTCAAATCCAAAATGCGTTTTTTGTGATGAGTCAGCGGCTTTGTCATCATTGAATGATGTGTTATCGACTGAAGTGTCGTTTTGCTCGGTAGTAGACATAAATTCTCTTCGTTCTTTTGATTGCTTATTTGTACGAAATTAAGACACACATAGCGTGTTTATTGTAACGTTTGCTTTGAACATTGTCTTTGCGCTATTGAGCTCGCAAATTACGTTAAAAAATCTGGACAGTTATCTCAAATTTCAGCCAATATTAAAACATCAACCTGAAATATTTTTGCTAAAGATTAAGTTTGTCTAAAATAGTAAAGACGCTACTATTTTTAACCATTAAACTTACCCATTGCTTGCCCCATCATCACCGACGACTGCGCTTTTAGGTTTTCATCCCAATCCATTACGTTATCACCAAATAATATAATTGCAGTAGAGCCAAGTTTAAAACGACCCATTTCTTCACCTTTTTGAAGCTGAATTGGCGAGAATGGGGTTGTATCGATAGAGTCTATTTTGCCGGAAGGGCTTTTTATAGAAGGGTTGTTTATTGATGGGTAAGACCAGCTACGCACCTGTTTTTTTAAAGGTGTGATCAGACCAGCCCATGGTGTCTCAATACTTGCAACTATCATTGCGCCCACCAAGATTACTGCCATTGAACCGAGTTCAGTATCAAACAAACAGACCACACGCTCATTGCGGCCAAATAATCGCGGGACACTATTTGCAGTAGTCTCGTTTACTGAAAATAAATCACCGGGTACGTGTAGCATTTGTCTGAGGGTGCCAGCGATAGGCATATGAACGCGGTGATAATCTTTAGGTGATAAATACACTGTAGCAAATTGCCCATTTTTAAAAGGTATTGCTAGGGCCTCACTGCCACCTATTAATTCTTGTAGGCTGTAATCTTGCTCTTTTGCTTGAAATACTCGGCCATCCTTTATTTTTCCTAGTTGGCTAATACAGCCATCTGCTGGGCAAACAATAGAGTCTTGAGCGTCATCAATTGGACGCTGTCCCTCAGCTAATGGCCGGATAAAAAAATCGTTAAAATGTTTGTAACTACTTGGTGATGAGTTTTCGGCAATGCTCATATCGACGTTATAGCGCTTAATAAACCAATGAATTAAACGATTTTTAAACCAAGGTGCACTATATTCTGCAACACAGCCTGCAAACCTAGAGAGTAACTTTTGGGGGATAATATATTGGAAGAAAATAAATAAAGTGTTTTTCATAGACGTATCGTATTAGTGCTCTTATTGACGGCGTAAATTGATAATAAAGTAACGTGCTTAAAAAGACTATTGTAGCGGAACAGGCCATCATTTACCTGAGTAACATTTAAATTATTATCGTTAAATTGTAATGATAAGTTACTTCACCAAGATCAGAAAAATAAGATGTTCAATAATCACAATGTTTAAGGCTGTTGAGCAGGTGTTTGCGAATGATTTTGAAGTGTTCGTGGCAATCAATCATGATGCCTGACCGATCATGCTTATGCCTCTCAGCAATAACGATTTTAAATATTCAATAATCACAATGTTTAAGGCTGTTGAGCAGGTGCTTGCCAATGATCTTGAAGTGTTCGTGGCGCTGGGCGGTGCTCACATATTGCAATGGCATAGGGCTCACCATGGCTGAATAGCGACATAATACCGCAAGGCCTTGGAGTCCAATATTGTGCAAGCGCCGCCGGTAATTGTTTGCCAATACGGGCTAACTTTGTTTTATCGACAATAATGGTAACTGGTTGGTCTAAAAGATAGGCGAATAGCTCACCAGCATCACTAAAATTTATATTTAAATTTTTAAGAGCATCACTAGTAAAGCCGGATTGGTACTTGAGCAATAAGCGATTTTCTTTAATCACAAAAATCATACTGCGCTGCCCTTCAGCACCCTGAATAAAGGCTTCAAGTGCTAACTGTAAGCTGTTATCACTGATTTTAGATTGTTTAAGCTTGAGTAAATACTGCTTGAGTATGGCGGTATTATTGGTGGCTTTATTATCACTAAGTTCTTTGTGAAGGCTTCGATAGCGATAAAGTGGTGAAAATCGACCCTTCATTTCTTGTGGTAGGTCAAGGGTAGTCGCTATCGTCGTGACGGCTTGATTAAAGTCTTGCTCGCTTAAGTTTAAATGGCGTGCAGCAAGTCTTGCCAAGCGGTTAATATGTTTGCCTTGCTTGTCGAAATAGATCGCGAGTGCATAGTGATTGAGCAGATAAAGCCCAACTTCTGGCGCATAAAGGCGATGTTTAGCGGCTATATCTTTGGACATCCAAGGTAATAGTTCCGCCATCGGCATGTAATTAATTTTGCCCCAAAAGTGGGTGTCTTTGTCAAACCTTGTTGCTAATGCTTTTAAGCTCAGCTCGGGTAAAGGGAAAAAACGGTGGGTTTGTTCTAACAGATCATGTATGCGAAACCCCAATTTTTGTTCAAACAGTTTTTCTAAGGAGCTCGTTGTTTTATTTGTGTTATTTGTTGCTGTATTTACAAATCCCATCAACTTTGGTGCTGCTTCCCACATTAGCCACAAAGGTGAATTTAATAGCATCGCCGGTAAAAAAAACAATTTTCCTGGGGTTCCGTGTTTTTCGGGCAGTAATTGGCTGGCAAGTTGTGCAGTAAAAAAGCTAGCGGCATATAGCTCCTGTTGAGCGTCGCTAGTGGCATTATTGACTTGATCGTTTTTAGGTGCTTGGTTGATAAGTTGTTTAATACTCTCTGTGCCCATTAGACCTATTAAATGCTCTAAGCCTTGTATGCGTGTATCTTTCTTATATAATCGGCGCTTAACCTTCAAATATAGCTTTAAACATAATACCGGATCTTGTTGAAGTATTTCGGCAAGACGAGTTGCCGATGAGCTTTGATCGGCAATCTCAAGTAAAACTTTTTTAGCGACTCGATGGTTAATTGCTAATGTATGGCTAGGAAGCTTTTGCAACCATACTGACAGACGAGAATTAGATTGCTTAAACTGTTGCATGTTTGTGGTGGTCATTTTGGATGATATTATTTATATTTTGATTCATTATAATATATATCAAAATTAGTTATTTTGCTGCCCTCATAGAGAGTATATTCTGATATACGTGGGGTATGAAGTTGATACACTAAATATAATTGTAAAATTAGCTAATATTTATTCCCCCCGAATTAACTTAAATATAAATTACTTGGCTATGTATAAAGTAGCTATGCAGAGATAATCATGACTTCGAATAGTAAAAATTTTTGCGAAGAGCTAGCCGCGCTAAATATAGACGATTATTTATCAAGTGGTCCCTTTGGTGCAAGTGATTTAGAGCTCGCTCTTTACGATTTAAGCGATATGATGGAAGGTGAAAACCTAGAAGATGTACTCGTAGATATTTTCAATTTTTATGAAAAACATCCGGCTATAGAAAAAGGTACCCCTGGCCCTTTAGTCAATCTAATCGAGAGATCAAGCGTTGATTATATCCCGGCGCTGTTAGCATCACTAGAATCTAACCCTACCTATGTAACTGTAAATGTATTAGCTAGAGTTATTAATGGCGATATAGGTGACGCAGATAAAACGCTTTTTATAGGCATAATAGATAGAGTCGCAAACAACGCTAACGCCAATAAATTTGCAATAGCCACAGCAAAAGAGTATCTCGAACATCGAGTATTAAAATGGGATGGAGCGGGAGTTAAAGTTTAAGCAGTTCACAGGTGTTAAATGTTTTTTAAAGTACACTTTATAATTAATAGGTGAAAAAAGTGTTAATGCAGTTTATGCCAAATTAAAAGAGCGATTCGATAATGAGAAAAAAAATAATTTTCTGTGTGCTTTTTACGTTGTCGTCATTATTTTTTATAAGTGCTTGGGCAAGCGAAGAAGCACTAAATGAAGCAGGAAAATTATTAGAAGATCTAGGTATGCAAGAGATTTTCGAGAAATCAATTGATCAAAATCTTGAGTTTCAGCTGCAGCAAAATCCTGATCTGCTTCCATATGTAGGGGTGATGAAAAATTTTTTAGCGAAACATATGAGCTATGAAAGTTTGAAGAATGATATGATAAATTTGTACTCTACAACATTTACAGTACAAGAGTTAAAAGAGATTCGTGCTTTTTATAGCACCGAGACTGGCAAAAAAACACTGCAAAAGTTACCAGAGCTAGGGCGCATTAGCAATCAATTAGGTAATCAACGAGTACAAGAAAATATATCTGAATTGCATCAAGCCTTAGAAAATGCCGCAAAATTAGTTGAAGACTCTAAAAAACTATAGTTGCGGCATATTTTTGTTTAATAAAAATTATTTTGAATCTAGATAGTAAATATATTTCTAACTATGATGCTATGGCAAAATTGTAGAAGCGGGTAGCGCTTTTTTAGCTCAATCTGTGGCTATTACCTTTCGAGGCTTTCGCGTAATGCTTCATAGCTCTCCATGCGATAAGGGCTAATAATCCCATCGCTATAAGCCTTAAGGATTGCACATTGTGGCTCTTGCTTATGTCGACAGTCTCTAAATTTGCAATGGCCAATAAAAGGTCGTAGCTCCACAAAGCCCTCTAAAATATCTTCGCCACTCATGTGCCATAAACCAAATTCACGAATCCCTGGCGAGTCGATTAAATCACCGCCTTTTGGAAAATGAAATAATTGTGCTGTGGTTGTGGTGTGAGTGCCTTTTTGATTAGATTCGGAAATCTCACCTACTTGTAAATTCAAATCGGGAATCAGCACATTAATCAACGATGACTTGCCAACACCTGATTGCCCAACAAAAACAGAGGTGTGGTCAACTAAAAAATCTTGCAAGTCGGTTAGGCCTTCATATTCCTCTTGGTCAGTAGTGTTAATGTCAATCTCATCTTTATTAATAGCTTTATAAGTTGAGGCGGTAATAACTTCATAATTTAAGCTGCGATAAAGCTCAATAAAGTTTTCAATGGTATCGCGGTTGTCATCATTAATTAAGTCAGTTTTATTGATGACTAAGGCCGCTTTTATTCCCAAGGTCTCAGCGGCAATAATATAGCGGTCGACAAGTTGTGTATGTGGTTTAGGGATTGGCGCAATGACAATTAAAATGCGATCAATATTTGCGGCGATTGTTTTTAATTCGCCGTAAGGATCAGGACGAGATAGGGCCGTTTGACGCTCTTTAACCGCAACAATTACACCCATAGGGTTACCGTCACGAAACACCACATGATCGCCAGTTACTAATGAGCCAAGGTTGGCTCTAAAATGACAGCGACGCCGAACACGTTGTTTTGATTCGCCTGTTGTGTATATCAACGCCTCTGCTGATATCTCATCTTCAGCGCTGTTAGCTTGAGTGAGAGAATCTTCAGTTAAGTTTAGGGATTGTTTATTTAAGCTTAAGGATTCGACCTCAACTTGTGTGCCAAAGTGTGCAATAACTAAACCTAATTGTTCAGGACCTAATTCACTATTGTTATCAGATTTATCACTATCACCGGCGAGTTTGCCTATGTTCTCATCGCGCTTAAGTGCGCGAGCCTCACGTTCTTGCTGAATTTTTTCAATTCGCCATGCTTGTCGGCGCGATAGTTTACGTTTACTCATTTAATACTCATTGTTTAGGTTTGAGCTTAAGATTAGGCTTGATTTAACACTTAGTTTAAAGGTTTTATAATTTACTACTAATTAATACTTAAATTAAACACACAATCAATTAATAAATCGGTCGAGTAAATGATTACGCTAGACAAGTTTCGCGGTAGAATAGCCTAAAACAAGGATAAACACAGTATGAAAGATGAAAACCTTATTTGGATCGATCTAGAAATGACCGGTCTTGAGCCCAATGATGACGTTATTATCGAAATTGCCACTATTGTCACTGATAGCCATTTAAATATACTCGCCGAAGGTCCCGTCTATGCGATTCATCGAAGCGATGAAATACTTAAAGGCATGGATGCGTGGAATACAAACCAGCATGGCAAATCTGGCCTTACCGCTCGCGTCCGCCAAAGTGAAATTACCACCGAATTTGCCGAGGCTGACACTATCAAGTTCTTAGAGGGCTGGGTGCCCAAAGGTAAATCACCAATGGCCGGCAATAGTATCTGTCAAGATCGCCGATTTTTAGCCAACTATATGCCTAAGTTAGAGGCATATTTTCACTACCGTAATTTGGATGTCAGCTCGATTAAGGAGCTTGCCCAACGCTGGAGCCCAGAAATATTAAAAGGCTTTAAAAAAACGGGCGCTCATTTAGCGATGGATGATATTAAAGATTCAATAGAAGAACTTAAATATTATAGAAAGACTTTTTTTAAAGATGGTATTTAAATTTTACTCAAACTAATTCGATAGATAAATAATGAAGCGTTCGCGCTTGAAAATGTTTTATAGCTTGATAATGTAAAGCAGAGCCTTTCTTGAGGCTTTATCAATGATAGGATAGCGAGTTACAAAAACTTAAATTATAGGGTAATAGAGTACGCATGAAAATTCCAATACGCATTCAACCGCTTGTAGATGATGGTTGGATCGATGAAGTCATTAGCCGATTGATGAGTGGTAAAGAGGCTGATATTTTTGTGGTGCGTTGTGGATCAGAAATACGTTGTGCGAAGGTTTATAAAGAGGCGGCTAAACGCAGCTTTAAAAAAGCGGCTCAATATCAAGAGGGACGTAAAGTTCGCAATAGCCGACGTGGACGAGCAATGGAGAA
The DNA here is from genome assembly GCA_034111645.1 of Cellvibrionaceae bacterium. Lineage (GTDB taxonomy): Bacteria > Pseudomonadota > Gammaproteobacteria > Pseudomonadales > Cellvibrionaceae > CANLBN01. Next base: position 35,457 of record JAWUWW010000031.1, on the reverse strand, counting down.
AGGCTCGAAGTTTGGACGCCAACAAGCTGAAGAGATTTGGCAAAATGCCGAGGTCGATGCGCTTTCTCGTGCCGCTCGTGCAGGTGTGCGTGTACCAAAAACATTTGGCTGTCTCGACGGCGTATTACTCATGGAGTTGATTACCGATGATGAAGGTGATGTTGCCCCACGCTTAGGTGATGTCAGTATGTCTGCAGAGCAAGCGGTCGAAGACCATGCATTAGTCATGGAATATGTTATGCGTATGCTCTGTGCGGGTTTAGTTCATGGTGATTTGTCAGAATTTAATGTGCTAGTTGATGGCCAAGGCCCAGTTATTATCGACTTGCCGCAGGCTGTAGATGCTGCAGCAAACAATAACGCTCGAGCAATGTTTGAGCGCGATGTCAACAATATGAGAAGCTATTACGGGCAATTTGAACCAGAGCTTTTAAAGACACAATACGCAAAAGAAATTTGGACTTTGTATGAAGATGGTGATTTATATTCAGATACAATATTAACCGGCCTATTTGACGAAGATGAAGATGCCGCCGATGTCGATTCTGTTTTACAAGATATTAAAGCCGTTCTTGCGGAAGAAGAGGCGCGACTAGAACGCTTAAGAGACAATGAATCTTCAGATTAGATAAGACTAACAAAGGTGTATTAACGGAGTACAATTTGCCTATAAAATTTATGCTAACCTAAGGTTAACTTAAGTAGGCATAGCTTATTATAAATATTTAAATTCAGCCTAAAGACGATCAAGCTCACCAAAAAATATCATTCATCCAATAATGACAAACGTCAAAATTCATATCAAATAGATAATCACTTCAAGGTTATAATTAATTCAAATCGCTCTGACTAACTAGCGTTAGCCTTGAACTTTATAGGTGTCATAAAAGTGTAATAATAAGCGCTTACTATTAGTCGCCTATTTGCGTTATTTTTTTCGGCTTATTATATTTTATGCAAAATCAACAATGTATCGCCACCATAATCGAAGAAGAATTAGTAACACCGCACTTTCAAGGATTAATTGATTTTCATACCGAAGATTATTTTGCATTTGAATCCTTAATTCGTACCAATCCATCTATATTAAATATAGCTCCTGATCAATTATTTTCAATAGCGGAGAGTCAGGGTTATTTATTAGAGTTCGATCGTTTTTGTGTGTTGTCTGCCATTAAAAATTTCAAACTACAAAAGTTAACTGGTTTACTATTTGTAAATATATTACCGATTAACTTAGGAAAAATAATTCCTTATCTTCCTATCAACGAGACTCAAGAAGCATTAAAAGGTATTGTCTTTGAGATGTCAGAAAAATATCCATTGCACAATTTAGCAGAATTAAAAGGGTATATTAAAGTACTCCGTCAGCATGGTGCATTAATAGCAATAGACGACCTAGGTGCTGGGCACTCAGGTCTGATTTCATGGGCTGAAATCACTCCTGAATTTGTTAAAATAGATCGTCATTTTATAGATGGTATAAATTCTAATAGTGTAAAAAGAGAGTTTGCTCGTTCGATCGTCGAAATTGCTCTTGGCTTACGCTGCAGAGTCATTGCCGAAGGCATAGAGACTAGAGAAGAGCTTGATATTATAAATGCAATTGGCATTAGGCTGGGTCAAGGTTATTTATTGCATCGACCAGAGGCTAAGCCATTACATCGATTTGTCAATAATGAGTGCTTTCCTTTAATCTCTAAAGTCGAGCATCTATCCCGTGTACGCCATGCAGAAACGGTGGGAAGTATGATTGAACATGTGACTCCGATTAATGCAACTCGTAGTGCTGCAGAGGTCAATAATTTGTTTAAAGATAATCCAAGCTTACATTGTCTTCCTATTGTGGAAAATGATAAACCTCTTGGAATTATTTCGAGAAATAGAATAGGAGAATTATTTTCCGACCGCTATTCATATCCCCTTTACGGCAAAAAAACTATTATCGAATTTATGGATAGTAATCCTATTATAGTCGAGCACGAAGAGAGCCTGAATAAAGTATCAGAAAAAATAACGTGTAATATTTCCAACAATCTAAATATCGATTTTATTATTACTAAAGATAACAAATATTGCGGTGTAGGCAGGGTAAGCACTTTATTAAAAATTTTAACCGAATCTCAAATTCAACGAGCCAGACACAGCAACCCTCTTACGTTATTACCAGGCAATATTCCAATTTATGAACACGTAGAAGATTTAATCTCTCATCAACAAGAGTTTCATTTAGGATATTTTGACATCAATCATTTTAAACCGTTTAATGATCATTTTGGTTGTAACTCCGGTGACGAAGTCATTAAATTGTTGGCGACCATTTTAGTTGATAACAGCACCCCAGTCTTTGATATGGTAGGACATGTCGGCGGCGATGATTTTGTGGTAGTTTATCGCAGTGATGATTGGCAAATTAAATGTGAAAATATTTTACAAAATTTCAAAGATCTGGCTTTAAAATTTTATTCTAAAGAAGAAATTTTGCAGCAAGGTGTTTGGTGTAAAGATAGGCGAGGAGATCAAAGTTTTTTTACTTTGTTATCGCTCGCTATAGGTGTTGTTAACTCTGAGATATCTACCCGTATGTCTTATCATGAAGTGACAGCGTTGGCTACAAATGCAAAAAAACAAGCTAAAATAAAAGCCGGCAATCATCTTTTTGTTAGCCGTAGACGTTCACACTATAAAAATACTAATTAAAATTTAATGATTCATTATTTTTTGGTATTTTATATGCTTTATTCTTCATTAAATTGAACATATAATATTTTTAAGGAACTCTTTTGCAAAATAATTTATTTATATAAGTTTTTAACTTTACGAATACGTTTTTTGGGATTGAGCAATCGATTCAGTGCCCATTCGATATGTTCTTGAACCATAGCAGATGGATAATCTTTTTTAGATTCAAGTGCAGCGATATTCTCAGAGGTTGAGTCTGCGTTGCCAAGGCCGATAGCCAGATTGCGCAACCAGCGTTCAAAACCAAGTCTTCTGATTGCAGATCCTTCGGTGTACTTTAAATATTCTTCCTCTGACCATAAAAATAAACGCGTTAACTCTGTATTATCTAGGCTATGGCGTGGGCTGAAATCTTTTTCTTGCGTGGGTTTTGCCCATTTATTCCAAGGACAAATTAATTGGCAGTCATCACAGCCAAACACGCGATTGCCCATGGGCTCGCGAAATTCAATGGGGATACTGCCTTTTAATTCTATTGTTAAGTATGAAATACAGCGCCGTGCATCAAGTTGATACGGCCCGATAAAGGCATCTGTTGGACAAACTTTTAGGCAGGCGATGCAGTCTCCGCATTTATTGATAGGCTTTGTTGCTTGAGGTGGAGGTAAGAGTGGGGGCGAGAGTGGAGATGGCTTTGCCGGTGTATACGTTGATGAGCTAGGCTCTTGCAGCGCTGTAAATTTAACGCTTATGGCTTCGATATTTGTATCAGTAAGATCGAGAGTATCGTTATCGGGAATCGATAATGGTAACGGTAAATTAGTAACAAGCTCTCCCAAAAAAAACCAGCTACCAGCATTTTCATTTAATAAGATAGTATGTTTTCCTATCCAACCAAGACCCGCTTTTTCTCCCAAGGCTTTTTCTAACACCGGTGCGCTATCAACAAAGGGACGTTGGTTTAATGTGTGTCCGAGATCTGCTTCTATTTCTATAGATTGTTCACAAAAAGCTTCTATTTTTTTACCAAGTTGTGCAAGACGCTTACGGATTAATTTGTGATAATCACGCCCTAAAGCATAGCGTGATATATATGCTTTATTGGGCTGCTTTAAGGTTTTAATTTGCTGAGTATTCTCTGGCAAGTAATCCATGCGTGCAGATATAACACGCAGAGCATTGGTGACCAATAACCCTGGATTTTCCCTTTGAGGCTGGTGTCGCTGTATCCAGTCCATTTCACCTTGATAGCCTTTATCTAACCACTGTTTTAAATGCGCGCTGTGTTCAGAGACATCAATATCAGTAATGCCAACTTGCTGAAACCCAAGCTCGCGTCCCCATACCGTTATTTGGTCGGCAAGAGTTTGGTAAAGTATTTGAATATTTGTGTTGTTCATGCCGCGATGATACAGGCTTTATTGATACGTTAAAAATTTATTAGTCTCTTGACTTGTATCAACTTGGTTTTTTTTACTTGGGTTATGCTGCCAAATAGAAGTTAAAAGACTATTACTACCGAGGTGCCTTATGTTTACTTTTACTATACTGCTTGCAAGTCTATTAGTTATTATTGTGTCTATTTTTATGATGTTTCACCTTTGGCAATATGCTAAGTGCCATATGGAGAAAGACCAAAAAGAAGCCGATAAGGCAATAATTAAGAAATCTAATCTATAGCTAAGCTACATATTTTTTATTTTAGTTATTGATGAGCCCATTAACGATATAAATTGTCAAAAAGGTAGTAGCAATGTTGGAGTTAATAGATATAGACATAGATAATGCAGTTGCTTTTCGGATGTCGGGCAAAATTACTGAAATCGATATGTCAGCGATATTCGACCGTGCCAAAGAAAAAATTGCCCACTATGGAGATATCGTTATTTTTGAACAAATCGATTCTTTTGAGGGCATTGAAATAACCGCTATTGTTGATGAGTTAACGTATTTATTTGAGATTGGACTAGCTAATATCAAGAGAGTAGCCGTTTTAACGGATCAAAAATGGATCGAAAACGTTGCTAATTTTGAATCTAAGTTGTTCACGCAGATAAAAATAAAGTGTTTCCCAACAGATGAAAAATTGTCAGCAATACTGTTTTTAAAAGAGCAATAACTCGTATAAAGGCAATAAAATTATTGGTTGGAGCAGCCCGCTATCTTTTTAATTTCACTCATATCCCTTATGCTCAGTTCGCGACGTTTTATCGTAATAACCCCATTATCTTGCATACGTTTGAATAAGCGACTGATTGTCTCTGCCGCCATATTTAAGTGGTTAGCTATATCGCGACGCGGCATGACTAAATTAAAATGTGTTGCAGAGTAACCACGTTGCTCATAGCGTCTTGATAAGCTAAAAAGAAAAGAGGCTAAACGTTGGTCGGCACTGGTGTCGTATGTTAATGCACTCACGTTGTTAATTTCTTTACTGAGCAGTCGCAAAAATTGCTGCTGTAAGCTTGGGATTTTCTCTGTAAGTGAAGTTAATCCATTATAAGGCACTACGCAGACGGTCGAGGTATCTAGTGCAACCATATTTGATGGGTAATGTTGATCATAAATTCCGTCTAAACCAACCAATTCGCCAGGCAAATGAAAACCTAATATACGTTCATTACCTTGCTGATCTATCGTTTGGCTTTTAAACATGCCCGAGCGAATAGCATATATAGCTTTAAATTCATCGTCTTGCCGAAATAAAAATTCGTTGTCTTTATAGCAGTGGGATTGCTGTATTAATTCCTCTAACTGGGTGATTTCATCTTTATTGAGTCCCATTGGAAGACACAAATCAACAAATGAGCATTGATTACAGGCCTTACGCTTACTGTGCAAGTTATTGTCCATAGGTTTATTGTTAGTAGATGTATCGCTACTAATGGATACATCGTTACTAGATATGGTATTAATTGATAACTTGTCGCTTTTATTCATAAGTTTTCATTTTAGATTTTTATCGTTAGTCGACTTTGATCTGGCTATTAGAAACTAATCGCCTTATAGCAGAACGTTGTATAGAAGCTAGTTTAGAAAAATTATAAGATGATAATAGCGCTAGAGGTTAGCGATCACAATACTTTTGAGAAAGATATATTTTTTAAGGAGTGTAGATGATTTAATTTGTCTGTCGTTAATAATTGCATTGAAGTGCCCGTTGCGGCGTTATTCAGATCTACTTGAAGGTATTTATCAAAAATCATTGCAATGTTCCGTAAAAATAAACAGCCATCATCGCTAATGATAATTATTTGATTTTTTATTGTTAATAAACCCTCTGTAGCCATAATTTCTAGTGCTTTAAGTTCTTTTTCAAAGAAGATCTGCGCATTAATGGCATGTATATCACTAAAATCATTTAAGTTAAGTGTGCGATTACACATCAATTGTTGAATTGCATCGATACGAATAACATCATCTTTTGATAAATTATATCCGCGCACTAGTGCAGGCTCATCAGATTCTATTGCCTCTTTATACTCACTTAGCGTCTTGGTATTTTGACTATAACAATCACCTATATGACTAATTGCGCTAACACCAAAACCAATAAGATCGCAATCGCCATGAGTAGAATAGCCTTGAAAATTTCTATGTAATGTATACTCGCGTAGACTAACACTGAGACTGTCGTTTGGTAGAGCAAAGTGATCCATGCCGATATGAATATAGCCCTCGTTCATTAATTTTTGGATGCTCATTGCCATTAATTCAATTTTAGTATTTGTATCGGGTAAATCTTTGGCGTCAATCAAGCACTGCGACTTAATCAATTGGGGCATGTGTGCATAATTATACAGCGCTATACGCTCGGGTTTAAAATCTATGATCGTATTAAGTGTTTGTTCGAAGTGCTCAGTGGTTTGTTTGGGTAGGCCGTAAATAAGATCAACAGATATCGATTTAATACTCGCATCTCTTGCAGCTTGAAGGCGTGCTAACACCTCTCTTGTGGTTGTATTCTGTTAATGGCTGCTTGCACTAAAGGGTCGAAGTCTTGGATGCCAAAACTCATGCGATTAAAACCAAGATTTGCTAACTGGGTAATATTTTCGTTACTTGTTGTCCTTGGGTCGATTTCGATAGCAAGTTCAAAATCATCCGATGTCGAAAAAATAAAATTATCTTTTATGGTACTAAGTAATGTTTCTATTTGATCAACACTTAAATAAGTTGGGGTGCCGCCACCAAAATGAATTTGATTTACAGGCCTATCTTTATTAAATAACCGTGCTTGTTTTTTTATTTCGTTTTGAATATTGGCAAGATAGTTAATAACCGTTGATGTTTTTGGCGATATGAATTTATGGCAACCACAGTAATAACAAAGAGCACCACAAAAAGGTACATGAATATAAAGCGATAAAGCTTTAGGCATTGGATCTTCGTTACTATTTTCTACATGCCATAAGTAATCTTTTTTGCTAAAGTTACTGTTAAACTGTGTGGCAGGCGGATATGAAGTATAGCGAGGTGCACGCACGTTATACTTCTTTAAAAGTGCCTTATCAATCACTATATTATTCCTCCTAGCTTGCTTTTATTGCATTTATAAAAGCAATAAAATGTTTAAAGCATCGAGGCCAAATTTTTAATTTAGCCTCGATGAATTTTGATAGTTAATTAGTTAGTTAAAAAACATAACAGATACTGATCATATAAACCCAAGGATCAATTTCGATACCGCCGATGGACGTCCCATTAAGATCTGCATCGGTTTTAAGGTCTATATTCCAAACCGTTGCGTTGACGATAAATCTATCGCTAATTTTATAATCTAAGCCGGCTTCTAAACTAACGCCTACAGAGTCATCTAAAGTTAAATCGCCACCAGCTGACATTTTTTCGTTAAAAAACGTTGTATAGTTTACGCCAACACCTAAAAAAGGTTGCCATTTAGAGCTGCTTGCAAGCGGAAAATATTCAAGGTGTAATGTTGGGGGCAACAACTCTGTCTCGGCTATTTTGGCGCCATTAGAGGTAATGTCATGTTTAAAAGGCGTAGATGCTAATAAGCCTAAGCCAATGTTGTCGGTCAACATATAACTAAAGGTGAGGCCAAGTGCTTCGGCGCCATCAACGCCAGCATTGAGAGATGTATCTAAAGGGCCATAGGGGGTTTCATCGGGCTCTACCGAGGCTAGTCCCGAGCGAAGCACAAAATCGCCCGCTTCATAGGCTTAGGATTGTGTCTGATAGGCAGTAAAGCCTAGAGCAATAGCTAGGGGTAATAAGTTTTTAGTAAATGTGTGTTTAATGGTTTTCATGATTTTCTTGATTCCTCAGCGGTTTAATCTTGGGGTATTAAATGATAAAACATAGGATATCGATTTTTATAAAAGGTAAGATGATATACATCAAGTAAGTGTATTCTTCTAAAAATAAATAGAGACTATTCGTTTCGATTTTTATCAGGTAGAATCTAACTTAATTTTTTAACTCCCAAAGAATAAATGCCCAAATATGTTCGACTCCCTAATAAGCTCTTGTCTTAATCCCACGCCCGAATTAAACGCTAACAATACCCGTAAGCTTATCAGCCATAGCGAATTACAAAAGGCAATAAAAAGCTTAGCAGATATTATTAATGCTGAATATTTGCAAGTGTTGCAAAAATCAGAGCATAACAATCCTAAAAGTGAAAAGAATTTCCACCAAAAGGGCACTGAAAAGGTAGTAGTGCTATGTGTCATGAATGGTGGCATGGTTTTTTGTGCAAATTTATTGCCATTGTTAAATTTCCCTTTGCAGTTCGATACACTTCAAGTCAGTCGCTATGGCGATAAAGATAAAGGCGGTGTGTTAGCTTGGCTCAAAAAGCCGACTATAGAACTGTGCAATAAACATATACTAATTATCGATGACTTGATTGATGAAGGTATATCGCTAACCGAAGCATTTAATTATTGTGCAGGCAAAAACCCAGCCTCCATAAAAGTAGCAGTTTTACTGAATAAAGAAACAACGAGACGAGCTCCTGAAGCTATTACGCCGAATTATATTGGCTTGTCGATACCCGATGAATTTATTTTTGGATTTGGTATTGATTATAAAAATTATTACCGTAATTTATTAGATATTTATTCAATAACGGGTTAAATTGTCCACTAGTTGCTAATAAAGTCGTTGCAATAGAGGTAGACGATATGACGCTAGGGAATAAAAATTATAGAATATCAACCTACTATATCCACGCAATTATTTCGTTCTTGAGAGCTGTCCCTAAAATGTGGGTGGTAACTTAGGTCATCAAGTTGAATTTTTCACTCAATGGCGAGTATTATAGGCTAGCTTGTCTCACGATCTATTGTATCTCAATGGATAAGTCCGTCTAGGAGGCCTATATAGTCTTTTGTAAATTTTTATGTATGGGTGTGATCAGATCCGAGGTATACCGTTGTTAGTCTATATTATTAGTGTTCGTTATTTGTTTTTGTTACTGCGACTTATCGTTTTTACTTGTTGTTGCTCTATGTCGTTACCAGCTGCTATTGATCTGTCTAGTTATTATTTGTATCTAGCATAAAATATTGGCAGATAAAAAATAAAAAAGAGCATGGCGTGTCTGTTAGGCATCGAGTCTGCTAACTATAATGTGATGTGAATTAGAGGCCGTTATATCTAGGAAAAATAACGCTGCATACCTTCAGCCGATGCAATAATTTTCACGCTAAAAAAAGCTATAAAATAATTTTTGAAAATGATATTTACAAATGGAAAAAATAACTAAAGGAAGAAGCTATGCATATAATTGCTTACACGAGTGACTATCAGGGGGTCGATGGTGACATCGATTCTATACTCCAAAACATAGTTAAAACATCACAAAAAAATAACGAGGAAATGGAAGTAACAGGGGTCTTATTTTTACATAACCATATATTTCTTCAAATAATTGAAGGCTCGCAAGATGCATTAGAGACTTTAATGGCTAAATTGCGAAGAGATACGCGACATAAAAATATAATACGAATTATTGACGAGCAAATCTCAGGTAGATCGTTTGGTGGCTGGAGCATGGATTCGTTTAATTTATCAGATGACGAGTGTATCGATTTAAGAGAGCTTACAAAAATTGTAGATGGGGACAAGCAAGGCTCTAAAATAAATAATGAGGCGTTAATAAAATTTTATAAAACAATGCAAAAGTCGCGCGCCTTAACCAATAGTTGACAGGTAAATATAGTAGGTACTGCAACCGCTATTGTTGGCGTCATGCTTCACTGAAAAGTGAACTTACCGATTGTTTAAATTAGAGCTGGCTCGTCAATATTTTAGTGCTGTGAGCTATGTCCTTGCTGAATTTGTTAGCGCTGTTTTTTATTGAATGGACTGTTCTAACTCTAAAGATGACCTTTAGGACGTTCGTATCTTTCAGTAAAATAGTTTAAATTGGTAAAAAGAATTGCCGGCTAAAGTTTTTGGTGTCAGACCTACGCTTCAAACTGTTCTGTTATAAGCTTCTTTAAACTGCTTTGTTCAAGTTATTTTTTCAGGCTATTCTTGCCAGCTTTTCGTTAAAATCACTCTTATAAATCCAATGTTAAAACCCGTTTATTGATCTCTCGATCAAACAATATTTAAGTGATACACACTAAATATTAATTAACAGTATTTTTTTTAAAAGCACTGGTCTCTATACCCTCTAGATTAGCACTGAGGTAGCTTCTTATTCTTCTTGACAAAAGGTTCTCTTGCGCCACTGATGTAGCTGTTAAATGATTAAGTTTTACTTGTTTATAAAGCACCACTTTTTTTTGCTTGGCAACTATTTTTCTTGCCTTGGCCGCCTTGAAATTACGCAAGTCTTTGCTTAAAAAAATGTCGAGCACGGGTATTTCCGGGTCGGCAAACCATTCGGTATAATCTTGTTCCATGGTCGGTAGGCGATTTCGACTATTGAGTAATATAATACCGCTAAAGGGTTTTGCCGCCCCTAAGTCTGGATTGTCTATCTTCGGTGTGGTGTTGTTTAAAAAAGTATTCGCACGAATAGCGCCAGTGCCACTACCTAAAATAACAATATTGAACTGGCCCTTGTCGTGTAAAAAACGTAGAGCAGTTGCTAGGCGTTGCTCGGTAATCTCTTCTGGGAGTCTACTAGACTTTGCGGGCAGTTCTTCTTGTGCTGCCGTTTTTACTTCTAATGGTTTGTTGGTCTTTGATTCATCTGTCTTTTCTGCAGCTGTCTTTTCTGCAACCATGGCCTCAGACTTTTTCGGATCCTCTGGGTCTTCTTTACTGTCAGCTGACGCCTCAGTTTTAGGCGATGGTAGGCTTTTTACAGCGAGGGTGCGTTTTGGTGTCTGCGAAAGCGCGGGTTCTGGCAAGCTGAGAGCTAGGGTAGCCCAGCCATAATCCGGAAGCGTTTCGTGAAGTGGTCCGGTGCTATCAGGCCAAGCTATATGTTCGCCCTCGGAGTGAACAATAAGCAGCGCACCGCGAGGATTACCCGAGCGATCTGGCCGCCATAGACTTAAAAACTTCTCATTGGCTGTTGTTCCCAGCCATACAATGGCATCTTCGGGTAGTTGTGGAGATAAGCTATTTGATATTTGCGTTGCAAGAGCATCCATATGACCTTTATCGCTGCCATCATTGAGAGGAAATTGAGATCTTTTTTGATTACCCGGAATTCGAATAGGCTTTGCAATCTCGAGCGGAGTTGTATTTTCAGCATCAGTTGTTTTTGCGTCATCAGTTTTTTTCGCTTCTTGGGACCATAAAACACTAACATGCAGACAGCACGCTAGGGTCGTTAGGTTAATTAGCAGTTTTTTTAGGCTCTTATACATAATTAAAGTATAGGCATACATCTGCAGATCTCAAGTAAAGCGTGCGCACAAAAAGCCAAGTTAATTAGGGCTAACGAAGAGCCTATAGATCGATTACAATAAGGGTTTATGCAGCAATTTGTTATTTGCATGCCTCAAATAAAGCTTTTTGACATAAAACGGTATAACAGACCATGAATGAATTTAAGATTGCCCCTTCAATATTGTCTGCAGATTTTGCTCGCCTTGGCGAAGAAGTTGACGCCGTATTAGCAGCGGGGGCAGATATTGTCCATTTTGATGTGATGGATAATCATTATGTACCCAATTTAACTTTTGGCCCTACGATTTGTTCTGCTCTCCGTAAATATGGCATAACAGCACCTATTGATGTGCATTTAATGGTTGAGCCGGTCGATGATTTAATTGGTATGTTTGCCGATGCTGGCGCTAGTTATATTACCTTTCATCCAGAGGCATCTCGTCATATCGACCGCTCATTACAGCTTGTCAGAGAAAAGGGCTGTAAATGCGGCTTAGTCCTCAATCCTGCCACTTCTGTAGATTCTATTAAACAGGTATTGCCGCAACTTGATATGTTGCTATTAATGTCTGTTAATCCAGGCTTTGGCGGTCAGAAATTTATTCCGTATACCTTTGATAAATTACGCGAAGCACGGGCAATGATTGATGCCTTAGGTTTATCAACGCGTCTTGAAATTGATGGTGGTGTAACAGTTGATAATATTGCAGAAATTGCCAGAGCTGGTGCTGATACGTTTGTCGCAGGCTCTGCTATTTTTAATCAAGATGACTATAAAGTGGTAGTCGATAAAATGCGTGCCGAGTTAGCCAATCGATGATTCAATCCCAAACATTCAACACTAAATATTCAACATTAAATAGAGTGTGCATTAAAGTTTCAATAATCACTTAATTTTATGACTTTTGATCTCGACCCTAAAAAGGACAAAAATTTACCTATGCAGTCCTTGTTTAATAAAGAGCTGATCTTGGATAGGCCAGTTGAGCTTATATTATTTGATTTGGACGGTACCTTGATTGACAGTGTGCCAGACCTAGCGATTGCGCTAAATGGGATGTTAGATGAGTTTAATTTGCCCACTGTCAGTGAAGATTTAGCGCGTGAATGGGTAGGTAATGGGGCGGCAAAATTAGTTGAGCGCGCTTTAAATTTTAGTGTCAATCTAAACGCTGCCCACAAGCCAGAAAATATCGGCGATCTTCAGCCTAAAGCACTCGATGCGTTCTTATCGCATTACGAAAGTTGCTGTGCGTACAAAACCGCTTTGTACGATGGCGTATTTGATGCCCTAGAGCAGTTTAGGCAACAACAAATCACTATGGCTATTGTCACCAATAAACCGCGCCGCTTTATCGCGCCAATTTTGCAGCATCTTGGTATCGCGCATTTTTTTACGTTATTGCTTGGTGGTGATGAATTAGTCAATAAAAAGCCACATCCAGAGCCATTGTTGCACTGTTTAAAGTTACTTAACGTTAGTGCGCCGAAAGTATTGATGGTGGGTGACTCACGCAACGATATAGAGGCGGCTCGCGCAGCAAATATTACGGTAGCAGCGATGAATTATGGGTATAATCATGGCCAAGCAATAGAGCTAGCTGAGCCGGATGCTGTATTTTCCTCTATGACGGAGATTGCAAAGCAAGTCGTCAGGTCAGTATAGGCAAAATTATTGAAAGCAGCTTGCGTTGTTAAACCATCGCAAGCATTAGTTTTAGTTTCAAATAAAAAATAGTTAACGATTAATATATGATAAAAATAGCGAAGAAACTAATGATCGAGCGTTGTTATCGAGGATCATCTTTACAGTGTCCACATAAGTATTGTGTCCGCTTATCTTATTATTGGCGTAACTGGCAAGCTTAGCTTAGCTTAGATTGCTTGTCGCTAAAGCGCATGATGATTTTAAATGCGCCAATAATATCGACATCTTCAATTCCTGCTTATAAGCTGCATTAAATTAATCTTATGATTAATAATGAGACGTTTAATTATTTCAATCATAAAAATTTCAGTAAGACAATTTAGAATATAGATAAGTTATGAAACTCGAACAATTTAACCAACTTTGCGAACAAGGCTTTAATCGTATTCCTGTTATGCGCGAAGTGCTAGCAGATCTAGATACGCCCCTGTCGAGCTATGTAAAGCTCGCCAATGGAGCATATTCTTATTTATTTGAATCAGTTCAAGGTGGCGAAAAATGGGGGCGTTATTCGATACTAGGATTGCCTTGCAAAACAGTTTTAAAAGTCTTTGGCTATAAAGTATTTATAGAAATTGAAGGTAAGGTTGTTGAGACTCACGTTGTGAGAGACCCTTTAGTTTTTGTTGAAGAATTTAAAGCGCGTTATCGTACTCCAGAGCTTGCAGGTTTGCCGCGTTTTCATGGCGGCTTAGTGGGTTACTTTGCCTATGATTGCGTGCGCTATGTTGAGCCAAGTTTAGCGAGCGAAAAAGCCAGTGAATTAAAAGATTTGATTGGCACCCCCGATATCTTATTAATGGTATCTGATGAAGTGCTGGTTTTTGACAATTTGTCGGGAACGCTGAATTTAGTCATTATGGTCAACCCAGATGTTGAAAATGCCTATAAGCGTGCTCAGCTGCGTATCAAAGAGTTAGAGCAGAATTTACGCGGCCCAACGCCTTCATTGCCGAGTATTAACTTACACGCGGATGCTGTTTCTGAGAAACTCTTTAAGTCTCATGTCGGTCAGAGCGCCTTTGCTGAGTCTGTCGATAAAATCAAAGAGTATGTTTTGTCTGGCGACACGATGCAGGTCGTTGTATCGCAACGCTTATCGATGGATTTTACGACTGAGCCGGTAAATTTATATCGAGCACTGCGTAGTTTAAATCCATCGCCTTATATGTATTTTGTCGATCTTGGCGATCATCAAATAGTAGGTTCAAGTCCAGAAATTCTTGCGCGCCTAGAAGATAACGAGGTGACCTTAAGACCAATCGCAGGAACGCGACGTCGCGGTCACACAGCGACTGAAGATGCAGCACTTGAGGCCGACTTGTTAGCTGATCCTAAAGAAATTGCAGAGCATTTAATGCTTATCGATCTGGGTCGTAACGATGTTGGACGTGTTGCACAAATTGGCTCCGTCAAATTGACAGAAAAAATGGTTGTCGAACGCTATTCTCATGTGATGCATATTACCTCAAATGTCACCGGTCAGTTACGAAAAGGTCTCAGTGCTATGGATGTGTTACGCGCAGCATTGCCAGCAGGCACATTGTCAGGTGCGCCCAAGATTCGTGCGATGGAAATCATTAACGAGTTAGAGTCAGAAAAGCGGGGTATTTATGGGGGTGCGGTGGGTTATCTTGCCTGGAATGGCAATATGGATACCGCTATTGCTATTCGTACCGCTGTTTTAAAAGATGGCAAAATTTATGTGCAAGCGGGCGCGGGTGTCGTTGCTGATTCACAGCCTGAATTAGAATGGAAAGAAACAATGAATAAAGCGCGTGCTTTATTTAGAGCCGTTGATGTCGCTACAGACACAAGTCTAGACTCAGATTAAATACAAGATTTTGGTAGTTTATTTGGTTTAATAAAGTAAACCCAAGTAAGAAATTGGATAAAAAACTATGTTGTTAATGATCGATAACTACGACTCGTTTACCTATAACGTGGTGCAATACTTGGGCGAGCTAAAAGCTAACGTCGAAGTTGTGCGTAACGACGAGATTACTGTAGAAAATATCGCAGAAAGAGCACCCGAATATTTAGTAATTTCTCCGGGCCCTTGTACGCCAAACGAGGCCGGCATATCTATAAATGCGATTAAAGAATATGCAGGTAAAGTGCCGATCCTTGGTATTTGTTTAGGGCATCAAAGTATTGCACAAGCGTTTGGTGGTGTAATTGTTCGCGCATCAAAAGTTATGCACGGTAAAACTTCGCTTATTTATCATAACAATAATGGTGTTTTTATCAACTTGCCTAATCCTCTTCAGGCAACGCGTTATCACTCGTTAGTGATTGAGAAAAATACGCTGCCAGAATGTCTAGAGATAACAGCATGGACTCAAAAAGAAGATGGTTCAATCGATGAAATTATGGGAATAAAACATAAAACATTAAACGTTGAAGGTGTACAGTTTCATCCGGAATCTATATTAACCGAATGCGGTCATGAACTATTAAATAATTTTTTAACCTTATACAAATCTTAAAAGCATTAGACATAAAAAATATCAGCCTAAAAAATACCAATTATTGAATAAAAATAACTCATTAAAAAGGTGGCCTGTGAATATTCAGCAAGCACTCAATAAAGTTGTTAGTAGTGAAAACTTAAGCCAACAAGATATGGCAACGGTAATGCGACAAATAATGACCGGTGATGCAAGCCCCGCACAAATTGGTGGTTTTTTAGTTGCGCTGCGTATGAAAGGTGAAAGCGTTGACGAAATTACGGGTGCTGCCCAAGTAATGCGTGAACTCGCAACGCCTGTTGTTGTAGATAAAGATATCGATATGCTAGTTGATACCTGTGGTACAGGTGGTGACGGTGCCAATTTATTCAACGTATCAACAGCAGCAGCATTTGTTGTTGCTGCCTGTGGTGGTTATGTTGCTAAGCACGGTAACCGGTCTGTTTCTAGCTCGACAGGCAGTGCTGATGTCCTTGAGGCGGCAGGTGTTTATTTAGATTTATCGCCCGAGCAAGTTGCTCGTTGCGTTAGCGAAATTGGCGTTGGTTTTATGTTTGCTCCAGCTCATCACAGCGCGATGAAACATGCGATTGGCCCACGTAAAGAATTAGCCATGCGCACTATTTTTAATATGCTTGGTCCCATGACAAATCCAGCGGGCGTCAAACGCCAGGTGATTGGAGTATTTAATCCAGCGCTGTGTTTGCCTATGGCAGAAGTCTTAAAAAAGTTAGGTAGTAAGCATGTCTTAGTGGTGAGCGCTTTAGATGGCTTAGATGAAATTACTTTGAGTGGCGAAACTCAAGTTGCCGAATTAAAGGATGGGCAAGTTCAAGAGTATAAAATTAAACCCGAAGATCTAGGCATACAACAACAAAACTTAGAGGGTCTGTCGGTAAGTTCGGCCAGTGAATCTTTAACGTTAATTGAAGAGGCTTTAGGTAAGCGACGTTCACCGCAGGCAAAAAAAGCGGCCGACATAATTGCGCTCAATGCAGGCGCTGCTGTTTATGTTGCGGGTATTGCCGATACTCTAAAAGAGGGTGTAAAAATGGCAGAAGATGCTATGGGTAGCGGTTTAGCTAAAGCCAAAATTCAAGAGTTGGCTGCGTTTTCTGAATGTTGTCATCAGCTGTCGGGTTCTTAATTTTTATCTGATTTAATGCCTTAAGTGTTGATCAAAACGTAACTTAAAAAGTGTTTGGAGCAGGACTATGTCAAGCCTTAGTCAGTCGGATACCCCGACTGTTTTAAAAAAAATAATTATCCGCAAATGGGAAGAAATTGCAGAGCGTAAAGCACTAACACCGATTGCAGTTTTACAAAAGCGTATTGAAAATCAAACCTTTTGTAGGGGTTTTGTTGCTGCAATAGAAAAGCGCGTTAATTTAAAACAGCCTGCTATTATTGCCGAAATAAAAAAAGCATCGCCAAGTCGTGGCGTAATTCGTGAAAACTTTCAGCCTGTTGAAATTGCAAAGAGTTATGAAAAAGGTGGCGCTGCTTGTTTATCGATACTGACCGATGTCGATTATTTTCAAGGTTCAGATGATTATTTAATAGCGGCCAGAGCAGCAGTTAGCCTACCGGTGATTCGCAAAGATTTTATCGTTGATGAATACCAAGTTTATGAAGCAAGTGCTATGGGTGCTGACTGTATTTTATTAATAGCTGCGGCCTTAAACAGCGAGCGCTTGCATGCTTTAAATAAATTAGCGATACAGCTAGGTATGGATGTTTTGGTTGAAGTGCATAATGCAGAGGAGCTTGAGCTTGCAGCTGACTTGCCCAACCGATTAATCGGTATCAATAATCGTAATCTGCATGATTTTTCAACGTCGCTCGATACAACTTATGAATTATTAAAAAGTATATCTGAGGATAAAATTATTGTCACCGAGAGCGGTATCCATACTTCAGAGCATGTTGAGGCAATGGTTAGTCATGGTATTTATGCTTTTTTAATCGGTGAGGCTTTTATGAGGCAAGAAGATCCTGGGCTTGCCTTGGTAGAATTATTTAGCGGACATTTTTAATTAAAAACCCTAAAACACTTGATGATCTTATATTTTGATTATAAGTGCATAGAATGCTTTAGACGTCATATAGAATCGTTAGCGGGTGCCATATACGACCATTGTTTTACCGCTAACGCCAACTAAACCTTGTTCTTCTAAAGTTTTCAGTACTCGACCTACCATTTCACGAGAGCAACCCACAATACGACCAATTTCTTGACGAGTAATTTTGATTTGCATACCGTCGGGATGGGTCATTGCATCGGGTTCTTTTGAAAGATCTAAGAGTGTGCGAGCAACGCGACCGGTGACATCCAAAAATGCAAGATCGCCAACTTTACGTGTAGTATTGCGAAGGCGTCTTGCAAGCTGTGCACCTAAGGCATAAAGATATTCAGGGTGCTTTTCGCTTAGTTCAGCAAACTTAGTGTAGTTAATCTCGGCAACCTCGCACTCGACTTTGGTTCTTATCCAAGCACTACGAGAGTCATCTTGTTGCTCAAACACACCCATTTCACCAAAAAAGTCACCATCATTAAGATAGGCTACAATCATTTCACGACCTTCGTCGTCTTCAATAATGACAGTGACAGAGCCTTTGATAATGTAATAGAGCGATTCGCTCTTATCTCCAGCATAAATGATCGTACTTTTTGGGGCATAACGACGACGGTGGCAATGCGCTAAAAAGTTATTTAAATCTTTGATAATTGGCGATGCGGGTATACCAACCAAGGCAAAATCCTCTTTCTGATGTTTTTGTTAAAATTATTTAAACACTTTTTTATAATTTTAGCACTTCTTTAAAATTTATTTAGAACGAGTCTCTCATAAACAGCTATCTCTTTGTATTCATTTAAGAATAAGTAATATTAACTCTACAAACTAGGGACGCTTTTGTAAAGCTATGATAGTCTTGCAAAGCAGTGAGGCAAATAAAGCCTGAAAATAACTACTAACTCAAAAAATAAAGCTAAGTTATTGATATGGCTATATTTTTTCCACGTAAGTCAATAAGCTCTTTCGATTAATTCAACCACACTAATTGCGGTCGCAGTATGTGCGGGTAAACTGTCGTTTTGAGAATAAACTTAATGAATTAAATTAACAGGAAAAACAGTAATGAAAGCAACGGTTAAGTGGGTCGATAACGTTATGTTTGTAGGTGAATCTGGTAGCGGACATAGTGTCGTTATGGATGGCGCTGAAGATCACGGTGGGCGCAATATCGGAATCCGCCCTATGGAGATGATATTAATTGGTATTGGAGGCTGCGCCAGTTTTGATGTCATCGCTATACTTAAAAAATCACGTCAAAATATACGCGACTGCCGGGTAGAACTAGTGGCGGAACGAGCAGATGCGGTGCCGTCACCCTTTACAAAAATCGCTATGAAGTTTGTTGTAACGGGTACCAATCTTAAACAAAGCCAAGTGGCTAAAGCGATTGAGCTGTCTGCAACAAAGTATTGCTCCGCTTCTGTAATGATGGAGGCTGCGGGTGTTGCGATTAGTCATGAATATGAAATCGTAGAGGCAGAGTAAACTAAGAAACTAGCTGCTAGATAGTAAAATACAGTACGAGCAAACATGGTGTATGTAAAACATGATTTTAAAACGTTTGATCAATGATAAATTTTATTTATAAATTTTGAACGTATCTCAAAAGTTCGCGTCAAGATTTTCTTAGAAACTCTTTGATTTATTATGTAAAGTCGGCGTTAAGGGATTAATGTTAATGCTAAATCCGTATTAAATTCGATAGCTCGTTTTTGTCATTACTTTAGACATTAATTTCATGCCTAATTTTACAGGCATTGGAAATTCAATAGCGCCCGCATCAATTGCTGTTTGTTGATGTCGCGCTTCGTCGGCTAACATTCTTTGAACAATGGCGCGGCTTTTAGTGTCGCTTGCGGGTAACTCATTTAAGTGCTTCTGCAAGTGATTGCACACTAGCTCTTCGGTCGCGGCAACAAAACCTAAACTGACTCTATCGCTAATAGCACCAGCAGCAGCACCCATACTAAAAGAAAGTCCGTAGAAAATTGGGTTAAGCAGACTTGGTTGACTATTAAGCTGTTGCAGACGTTCGTCACACCAACTCAGATGATCTACCTCTTCAACGGCCGCTTGTTGCATCTCTTCGCGCACATCAGGTAATTTTGCGGTTAGTGCTTGACCTTGATATAAGGCCTGAGCGCAAACTTCACCCGTATGATTTATGCGCATTAAGCCAGCGGCATGGCTAGCTTCTGTCTGCGATAACTCAGTTTGTTCTATATTTTGAGCAGGAGAGGCTTGAGAGGCTATTGATGCATTTTTACTCAGAGTTCTTAAAACTTTGTCGGACTCAATAATAATTCTATCGACCAAAGAAAAACGACGGTATGTGCTCATATAAACCTCTCAAATACAAAATACTAACTATAACTAATTGTTAATTACTGAAATTAATTAGGGTTTAAATACGACTGTTAATACCTGGTATTAAACGCAATAACTTAAGCCTAATCGTACGCTTTGATAGGTAAGCATCAACATATAGTTTTATTGCGACGACTGCTCGCGAGCAATTGCACGGTAAGCAATATCATCACGATAATATACGTCATTCCAATGAATTTGGTGTGTTAGCTCGTAAGCACTAGCTTGTGCCTCAGTCACGGTATCGCCAAGTGCAGTTGCACATAGGACTCTACCTCCTTGAGTGATGACTTGATCATCTTTTAGTGCGGTGCCTGCATGAAACACCTTTGTATCTAGACTCGCTTGATCTAAATTATAGTCTGTCGGTAAACCAGAAATTACATCGCCCTTGCGATAAGACTCTGGGTAACCACCGGCTGCTAAGACAACACCAACCGCTGCGCGTGAATCCCATTTTGTTTCACAAGCTTTCAACTTTCCATCTAGGGCTTGAAGGCATAACTGCGATAAATCCGATTGCAGACGCATCATAATAGGTTGAGTTTCTGGATCGCCAAAGCGGCAGTTATATTCAATTACCTTGGGAGTGCCGTCGGCATCTATCATTAAGCCAGCGTATAAAAACCCAATATAATCGTTGCCCTCTAAGGCCATGCCCGCCACAGTCGGCTCGATGACTTCTTTCATAATCCGGTCGTGTATTTGGGGTGTTACCACGGGCGCGGGCGAGTAGGCACCCATACCGCCAGTATTTAGACCGGTATCATTGTTGCCTACCCGTTTATGATCTTGGCTAGTAGCCATGGGCAGGCTATGTTTACCATCGACTAGTACAATAAAACTTGCTTCTTCACCGGCTAAAAATTCTTCGATAACTACTTTGCAGCCAGCATCTCCAAACGCATTTCCAGAGAGCATGTCTTTAACTGCGGCTTCGGCTTGCGCTAATGTCTCTGCAACAATGACGCCTTTTCCTGCAGCAAGGCCATCGGCCTTAACAACGATTGGCGCGCCTTGCTGACGCAGATATTCAAGAGCCGGAGTGACTTCGGTGAATGATTTATAAGCGCCGGTAGGAATATTATGGCGTGCTAGAAAATCTTTAGTGAAAGATTTAGAGCCTTCGAGTTGCGCGGCCCCTCGGCTGGGGCCAAAACATTTAAGCTTGCGAGAATTAAAGTAATCGACAATACCTTCTACAAGCGGACCCTCGGGGCCAACAATAGTTAGTCCTACATTATTTTGCTCGGCAAAATCAGCAAGGTTTTCAAAAGCCATTACGTCGATCGCAACGTTGGTAATTTTATCTTCTAACGCGGTTCCGGCATTACCGGGGGCTACAAATATCTCATTAACTTGCAGGCTTTGGGCAACTTTCCAAGCAAGCGCATGTTCGCGTCCGCCAGAGCCAATAATTAAAACATTCATAATAATGCCCTTTTTTTTAGTGCGCCTTTAATAAGAGCGGACCTTATAAACACGTTTCTGTTTTGTTAATGAGAAGTTATTTAGCGACTATTTATTTTAGTGCTTAATTTAAAATTTCTTAAGCGCTTAATTTAGTGTCTAAAATGACGCATTCCTGTAAATACCATGGCGATATTATACTCATTGGCAGCGGCAATAATTTCATCGTCGCGAATAGACCCTCCGGGCTGAATAACGCAACTAATGCCTACTTTCGCAGCATTTTCGATTCCGTCTCTAAAGGGGAAGAATGCATCGCTTGCCATGACAGAGTTTTTTATCTCTAACTTTGCATGCTCGGCTTTAATAGCTGCTATACGTGCAGAGTTAACTCTGCTCATTTGTCCGGCTCCAATACCTATCGTACGAAGATCTTTACCGTAAACGATTGCATTTGATTTAACCATTTTTGCCACTTTCCAAGTGAACAAGAGGTCATTGATTTCTGTATCTGTTGGCTTGCGTTGAGTCACTATTTTCAAATCATCTCGAGTGATTATACCTAGATCACGATCTTGTACTAAAAGTCCACCATTAACTTTTTTGAAGTCATAAGAGGCTAAAGATTGGGTAAGTTCACCGCAATGTAGGAGGCGTACATTTTTCTTTTCGGCAACCAGTTTTTCAGCATCTAGGCTAACACTTGGCGCAATAATAACTTCGACAAATTGATTATCGACAATCTCTTTGGCGGTAACGGCATCTAGCTCACGGTTAAACGCAATAATGCCACCGAACGCCGACTCTGGATCTGTCGCAAACGCTTTTTTGTAGGCATCTAATATGTTGCTATCAACAGCAACACCACAAGGGTTTGCGTGTTTAACGATCACGCAGGCAGGTTGGTCAAACAATTTAACAGTTTCAAGCGCGGTGTCGGTATCTGCAATGTTATTAAAAGAAAGCGCTTTGCCCTGAAGTTGTTTAGCTGTTGCTACACTATTGCCTTGTTCAACCGATGCCTTGCTCTCGATATAAAAAGCGCTATTTTGATGAGGGTTTTCACCATAACGCATATCTTGAGCTTTGATAAATTGCGTATTGAAAGTCCTTGGAAATTCTTCATTACCGCCTGGAACTAAGCGACCAAAATAATTAGCGATCATCCCGTCATAAGCTGCTGTATGTTCATAGGCTTTAATGGCAAGGTTAAAGCGAGTGGCTTGACTGGTGCAGCCATTGTTATTTTTCATCTCCTCAATAACGCTCGTATAATCGCTCGCATTAACAATAATATTTACAAAAGCATTATTTTTTGCAGCTGCGCGAACCATAGTCGGCCCACCGATATCAATATTTTCTATTGCGTCCTCTAATGAACAGTTGGGTTTGTTAACGGTTTCTGCAAAAGGGTACAGATTAACAATAACCATATCGATAGCATCAATGTTATGTGCTTTCATAACGGCATCATCTTGCCCTCTGCGAGCCAAAATGCCGCCATGTATTTTGGGGTGTAGAGTTTTGACTCTGCCGTCCATCATCTCTGGGAAACCCGTGTAATCTGATACTTCGACCACTTCAATATTGTTCTCGCGGAGAAGACGATAAGTGCCCCCTGTTGATAATAGCTCGACATTGAGAGCGCGTAGCTCTTTAGCGAGCGCCACAATACCTGTTTTATCGGATACACTTATCAGTGCGCGTTTAATTGCTTGGAAGTTTTCAGATGCTATTGACATGATAAGAGTCTTGTCCCTAATGACAGTTTATATTTAGTGAAATTTTTTTTGATACATTAATAATTATTGATAGTAGACGACCCTAGAAAAAGATATCGTCACTATGATGTTGCTTTCTTGTTGGGCGTTTGTCTTCAAATAAGGATTAAAATAATAAAATTAGGCGCCCAGTTAAGGTTTGTAGACACACTCATAATTTATCACCTAGAAGGTTTAGGTGTGCCTCAAAAAAAAGAGCCTTAGGAAGGTGTTTATCCTTTCTAAGGGCTCGGTTTTATAAAAAAGGGATTTAATAATTGCTAAGGTTATCCCTTGAAAACTTTACGTAGCGCTTACAAAAGACCGTAACGCTTTAATTTTTTACGTAAAGTTCCTCTGTTCAAGCCAAGCAGCTCAGCAGCTTTAGTTTGATTTTGGCGAGTATTTTTCATTACTATTTCAAGTAGTGGCGCTTCTACTTCTTGCAGAACCATATCATATACATCGGTAACAGATTGCCCATCTAAATGACGGAAGTAGTTTTCCATTGTGGCTTCAACATTGCTTCTGAGCGACTGCTCTTGGGCGCTTTCATGTATTGTAGAAACGGCTGGTAATTCTTGTTTATTTAGAGTTGTATCTAAAACTATAGGTTCTGCTGAGTTCATGCGGCTTTGTCCTCTGAAGTTGCTAACATCTCAAAATATGATTCAAGCACATCATATTGTTCTTGAGTGGATTCAATGTTGTTAAATGTTTGTCTAAATATCTTATGATAATCGCTATTGATAACTGTGTTGTGAATATTATGGTTACTTGCTATTTGTTCTTGAGTTTTTAAATACCAAGCAACGTGTTTACGTGCAATTCTTAAACCCATTAACTCTCCATAGAAATCATGCAGAGATCGAATATGTAAATTTAGCACTGTTTTCACTTCGTTAAGTGTGGGTTTGGCTAGCTTTTCACCCGTTGATAAAAAATGATTTATTTCTCTGAATAACCATGGGTTTCCCTGAGCTGCACGTCCAATCATGACGGCATTTGCTCCGGTTAGCGTTAATACTTTTTGCGCCTTTTCTGGTGAAGTTATATCCCCATTAGCAAAAACTGGAATATTAACGGCGGCAACAATATCTGCAATGGTATTATATTCAACCTCACCTTTAAATCCACAAGCCCTTGTTCTGCCATGAACCGCCAATGCTTGTATACCCGCATTTTCTGCTATTTTAGCAATAGTGACTCCATTTCGATTGTCTAAATCCCATCCTGTGCGGATTTTCAACGTCACTGGGACATTTACTGCTTGGACTACGGCAGTCAATATTTGCGTCACTAGTTTTTCATCTTGTAATAATGCTGAGCCCGCAGCTTTTTTGCATACTTTTTTAGCGGGACAGCCCATGTTGATATCAATGATTTGTGCACCCAACTCAACATTTGAGCGTGCTGCATTTGCCATCACTAAAGGATCATTGCCTGCCAATTGTATTGACCGAGGCTCATCGTCAGAGTGTGCAAGACGTTGTCTGCTCTTGCGGGTATTCCATAGGCTACTATCCGAGGTCACCATTTCGGAGACAACAAGGCCAGCACCTAGATTTTTACATAACTGTCTAAAAGGTAAATCTGTCACACCAGCCATTGGCGCTAAAATTGTCGGGTTATGAATAGCCCAATTGCCTATTTTGAACATAATTATGTAGGTGTTGATTAATAATGGGTTGTTAACAAAACTAGGGTTTTTGCTTGTTTTCGACTTCTATGGCTTTGTCGCATCAAACAGATAATTCAGGGTCGCTATGATGCCATAATAAACTCTTGGAGTGTAATGAAAAAGATAACAAAAACTATATGCTTATTAGTTTTTGTTATCTGTTGGTCTCGCTTGAACCACAGTCAGCTGGTAATTAACCGCAGTATCACCCGGGTCAACTATTTCAATGGATAATTGAATAGGCTGATTGTTTGCCATTTGTTTAGCGCCGGCAAGTTCGCCCCGCAAATATTCATCAGGTTGTAATTGCCGGCTGGCAACTAGCTTGTCATTGATATCGTTAAATTCTAACTGCAAGGCAGGAAATGCTTGGCTAAATTTAGCATTGTTAATCAAAATAGCATCGATAATAAGTGCATTTTGCAAACGCGGATGACTGCGAACTATTAGATTAGTCGTACGTATTTTTTGGGTGTCAATTAAAGGCGGTAAGGTACAGCCAACTATTTTGCATGCTGTGCTATAGATTGGACGATAACTTGGGTCTTTACTTAAATTATCGAAACGAAAAACAGCAATTTGAACCAATAATAATAGGCCTGCAATTGCGGCTCCTCCGCGCCATAACCATCGCTGCGCACTAGGCGAGGAGAAATCCATCATTTCAACCGGAGCGGGTTCTATATTGGCCAAATAATTTTTAGCATCATCGTGATAGCGCGCGCGTGATGACATTGCGGTTTCAATTTCATTGTCGCTAATAGATTTATGTTGTTCAGGTTCTTTTGTAACTTCGATGTCATCCGCGGAATCTGCTGGTGAAGATTTATTTATAGAGTCATCATCGTTATCACCTTTGATGTCGTCATAATCAAAGTTTAAAGCATTCTCATCATCTACGTCTTCAATTACTTCGCTGTCATTATCTGTATCTAGACCTATATTTAAGTCTAGTGAATCGAAACTAGAGCTTAAGTTTGTGTCGATCTCATCGTCTAAATCATCAACTAAAGCCTGTGGCGGTTCTATTTTCACATCGTAATCATCAATGAGATGATTTTTTTTGTTTTTTAGAGTTTGAGGTTTAGATTCAGTTATAAAATGAGTTTTGCCTTCATTTTCTTCGTCTTCTAGCTCGGCTAGCATTCTTACTGCCCAACTTTCATCGGCACTTTCACGTCTATGTTCTTTAACCTCATGCAATTTACGGTCAAATAAGCTAGTTTTATTATTATTTTCTGAGCTGATATCAAAAATATCGCCATCTAGGTCAAGCTTGCTTTGACTATTATCGTCGTCAATTAATTCGTCATCTAGATCGGGGGCAGGCAATTTTTCTGCCTTGGGTTTAGCTGCAGAAGAGGGCTTTGGTTTTGATGATGCCTTAGTTTTAGATTTATCAATTTCTGTTTTTTGAACAGCTAATGCGTCCGCTTCAGCATCAACGCTGCTCACTGCTTTTTTGGTAGCATTCAGAGTCGCTTTTAAAGTTTCTGCGATTGATGTCTTCGGAGTAGCTAGCGCATCTAAAGATTCTTTCTGAGCAACTAAGAGTCTTGATGTTTCTGGTTTTGATACGTTGTTTTTGGAGTTAGTTTCTTTCAGAGCATCATGATCAACTGCTCTAAAAACAGCTAAACACGAACCACAACGAACTTGTCCATCGGCGACGGCTAACTGGTTAAGAGTAACGCGAAATGCAGTATTGCACTGAGGGCAACGAGTTACAATGTCATCAGGGTTGCTCATGTATAGACCGTATTAGTTTCTTAATCAAAAATTGTTATTGTTGGAGATTCGTTGTAGTGTAGATCAGTTGTAGCGGATAATAAACAATCCTTTAGCGATACTGACGAATAGAGAGCAAATATTGCTATTGATAGCGCTCGCCTGCAAGCCTGACCCAACCCTCTTGCTCGGCAATTGCTTCAAATTTTATATTATTTTTATAAGCTTGTTGAACACTTTTAGCTTGTTCGGCCAAAATACCTGATAAACAAATAATACCGCCAATTCTTATATGTGCAATTAACGTTTGTGCTAGCTCCACTAATGGTCCGGCCAGAATGTTGGCTAGTATGAGATCGGCTTGCTTTGTGTTATTGATTTTATCTGTCGATATACTGTGTAATTTTTCAAATTCACTCGGCAAGTAGACTGGAAAACGTTCTTTGTTTAGATTGTTACGGATTACATTATCGTGAGTAGCAGTTAAAGCTTGGGGGTCTATGTCTATTCCAGCAACCGTTTTTGCGCCTAATAACAGCGCAGCGATACCTAAAATGCCTGAGCCACAACCATAGTCAATAATATCTTTATCTTTAAAGGATTGATTTGCTAACCATTGCAGACATAAGAATGTCGTTGGATGTGTACCAGTACCAAATGCTAATCCTGGATCAAGTAATAAATTAGTGGCTTCGGGGTCGGGTGGTGTCTTCCAGCTTGGACAAATCCAAAGCTTTTTTGCGCATTGAATAGGGTGATAGTTATCCATCCACTCGCGCTCCCAATCTTTATCCTCTAATTGTTCCCAGCGAAGCTTGGTTAGGGGTGTAATTTGTTGCTCTAGTAGCCAGTTAACTTGAGCAATATTACAGCTT
This sequence comes from Cellvibrionaceae bacterium, assembly GCA_034111645.1. Classification (GTDB taxonomy): domain Bacteria; phylum Pseudomonadota; class Gammaproteobacteria; order Pseudomonadales; family Cellvibrionaceae; genus CANLBN01. The sequence goes on along the minus strand of JAWUWW010000031.1, from coordinate 7,877 downwards.
GCATCAAATAACCCTGTTAAACGCGAGGTATCCCATAATGGCGTCTCACCTAACGAGGGCTCCAAAATAGGTTTTTCTAACTCACCCGGGGGAATATGTTCTTGAAGCGTAACAGACACTGCACCGGCTTTGATAAGTGCATTTTCAATATCTGCAATATTTTCTCGAGGAATCTCTAAAATAAGTTGTAACCAAGGCATAGGAATACTACAGGTGAGAAATAAGAATATGATGTCGTTATATTTATCAAAGTCTTAATAAATATTGTTGTAAACACTAAAGCATAGAATTACAAATTTGCTTTAACTTTATTTAATCAAATTTCTAAAACACACACATCAGCTCTTTAATACGAACTGATGTGTTAATTTAAGGAGATTAAAGACCTAATTTTTTTTCTAAGTAATGAATATTAACGCCACCTTCCATAAATGCTTCGTCTCTTACAAGTCGTTGCTGTAATGGAATATTGGTGCGAATACCTTCAATGACCATTTCATCCAGGGCATTACGCATGCGCCTTAAAGCTATTTGACGTGTCTCACCATGGGTGATGACCTTGGCAATCATGGAGTCGTAATTTGGTGGTACGCTGTAGCCACTATATAGGTGAGAGTCAACGCGAACACCAAAACCTCCAGGAGGGTGATAAGTAGTGACGGTTCCTGGGCAGGGCATAAAAGTTTTTGGGTCCTCTGCATTAATTCGACACTCAAATGAATGGCCTCGAATCACAATATCTTCTTGCGTAAGCGATAATTTTTCACCACAACAAACACGAATTTGTTCTTTGATAAGATCGACACCGGTCACCATTTCAGAAACAGGGTGTTCTACTTGGATACGAGTATTCATTTCTATAAAGTAAAAAGCACCATCTTCATATAAAAATTCAAATGTTCCGGCACCTCTATAACCAATATCAATACAAGCTTTAATGCAGGAGGCGTAAACTGTTTGGCGCTCTGCATCGGGTATATGTGGTGCAGGGGCTTCTTCAATTACTTTTTGGTGGCGACGTTGCAACGAGCAATCCCGATCACCTAAGTGGATAGCATGACCTTGTCCATCGGACATGACTTGAACTTCAACATGGCGAGGATTCTGCAAAAACTTCTCAAGGTAGACAGTGTCATCGCCAAAAGCTGCACCCGCTTCTGCTTTGGTAACTTGAATAGAGCTTAATAGTGACGAAGCTTTTTCTACGACCCGCATGCCGCGACCACCACCGCCAGATGCGGCTTTAATGATAACGGGGTAGCCGATTTTTTCTGCCATATTTAAGCAGTATGCTGAATCTTCAGGTAATGGGCCATCCGAGCCCGGTACTGTTGGTACTCCGGCTTTTTTCATTGCCTCAATGGCACAAACTTTATCACCCATTAGGCGAATTACATCCGCATCGGGTCCAATAAAAATGAAGCCACTTTTTTGAACTTGCTCGGCAAAGTTAGCGTTTTCCGCTAAAAATCCATAACCAGGGTGTACGGCAACAGAGTCAGTAATCTCCATTGCACTGATGATTGCAGGAATATTTAGATAGCTTTCCGATGATGGATTGGGGCCAATACAAATAGCTTCATCTGCGAGTCGAACATGTTTTAGATGGCTATCAATTTTAGAGTGAACAGCGACGGTTTTGATATCCATCTCTTTACAGGCACGAAGTATCCGCAGTGCAATTTCACCACGGTTAGCAATTAGCATTTTTTTAATCATTTAAATGGGCTCTCTAGCGGGTCTTTTTAACAAGACACGCTTAATGAAAAACGTAATTTTTGTTAAGAAATAGTCACAAGTGGTTGATCAAATTCAATAGGGTCGCCATCTTTCGCTAAGATTGATTCAATAACACCAGCTTTATCTGCTTCGATTTGATTCATCATCTTCATTGCTTCGATGATGCAGATAACGTCGCCAACTTTAACTTGTTTGCCAATTTCTATAAATGATGCCGAGCCTGGGCTAGGCGAGCTGTAATATGTACCAACCATTGGTGATTTAACAACATGGCCCGATAAGCTGCCTGCACTGGCGTCTGCTGGTGCTTCAGCCATTGCTGGCGCTACTGGAGCAGCAACCGGTTGAGGCATGTAAGCGGGAGCGTAATGAGGTTGTTGGGCAATCATCATATTCATAGCGGCACCACCGCGGCTAATACGTACAGACTCTTCTCCCTCTTTTATCTCGATTTCTCCAATGTCAGATTCTTCGAGTAGTTCGATTAGTTTCTTTATTTTGCGGATATCCATCTACTTTCTCTCTTGGTGTGGTGGTCTTTTAAGCGTTTGACTTAACTATCAAATAGCTATTAATTATTAATCTGAGCAAGCGCCGCTGCAAATGCAAGTTGATAACTGTGTGCGCCAAAGCCGCTAATAACGCCCTGCGCAATGTCAGAAAAATAAGAATGCTTACGAAATTCTTCACGCTTATATACATTCGATAAATGCACTTCAATAAACGGAATCTCAACTGCGCTAAGAGCATCTCTTATCGACACGCTGGTGTGCGTGAATGCAGCAGGATTGATAATGATAAAATCAGTGTGTTGAGTTTTTGCAAGATGAATGCGTTCAACAAGCGCATGCTCTGCATTACTTTGAAATGTTTCTAGTTGAAGATTATTTACTTTGGCTTGATTAGCGAGCGCGGTATTGATGTCATCTAAAGTAGTTTTTCCATAAACCTCAGGCTCGCGTGACCCTAATAGGTTTAGGTTGGGTCCGTGCAGTACGAGCATTTTAGTCATTTGTGGTTCCGTGTGACGTTAGGTTTAGCGCTTAAAGATGACATTAAATTATTTTATGGTAACGATAGTATTTTGCCGCAAAAAAAAACAATTGTCCACAAGGAAGACAAAAACCCTTAACTTGGGTTGTTTTTCGGCGAAGTTAATAGATTTTAACGGCAAGAAATGCAATTAAGTGATTTTAGAAGATTGTTTTTTTAGAAGATACCGACAGTTAGCGTATATTTTGCCAACGTTATTGATTAAGTTGGTGATTTTCTCTTTAAAGTAGCTATTTTAGCCGCTAAATGACGCGAATATGTCGCTAAAATACGTTAAATAGCTTTTAGGGCATTGTTGAAAGCGTTTGGCGTTAATATTTGCGGTAAAATTATGGGGGCTTTGCCTACTTCCGCAGGAAATAACAAATATAGAGGGACTCCACCGCGCTTATATTTTTCGAGTAGTTTAGTGATTTTTGGATCGTAATTGGTCCAATCGCCTTTTAATAAAGTGATATCTTTAGTTTTCATTGTATTGAGGGTGCTTTCGGTAAAAACAACTTTTTCGTTGGCAAGGCAAGTAATGCACCAGTCAGCGGTTAAGTTGATAAAAACTGCTCTGCCTTGGTCGCGTAAACTAGCCAACCGTTGTTCGTCATAGGTTTCCCATCTAGAGTTATCCGCAGATGTCGTAGATGCCTTCACAGTATCCTGCTGGCTTGCGTGAAAGCTGAGTGCGGCAACAACTGCGATAGCGGATATGCCCGTGACAGGTAAAAAACGCGTTGATTTTTGACCAAGCCAGTGGATAAAAACAATTGCTAGCCCGCCAAAAATAACCAGTGCTGTTATGTTTGGCCCTAGTTGACGACTGAGCACCCATAATAACCAAATGGCAGTAATGTAGAGAGGAAAGGCTAGCGCCTGCTTGAATGTCTCCATCCATGCGCCAGGTTTGGGCAGCAATTTGTTGAGCGAGGGGATATAGCTTAATAGTAACAACGGTAGAGCCATGCCAAAGCCAAGGCTTGCGAAAATGAGTAAAGCAATCCACCAAGGCTGCGTAATTGCAAAGCCAAGCGCGGGCGCCATAAATGGAGCAGTGCATGGACTAGCAACAACAGCGGCCAATACACCGGTAAAATATGACTGCGAAAGCCCTGAGCCCTGAGTTAGGTTTTGCCCGGCGCTCATCCAGCGTGCGCCAATGGTAATGAAACCTGATAAAGAAAGCCCCATTACAAAAAACAAATAAAACAGTACCGTTACAAAACCAGGAGATTGCAACTGAAACCCCCAGCCAACCGCTTGGCCTGCAGCGCGAACAGCTAGTAATAAGGCAGCAATAACAATAAATGTAGAAATTGCACCAAAGGTATAGCTCCAACCTTGGTTGCGATGATTAGAGCTGCTATTTGCGAGAGCGAGCGCTTTTAATGAGAGCACCGGTAATACACAGGGCATCAAATTTAGTATGGCACCGCCAAGTATGGCGAATAGGAACATATATATGATGGTGTTGAGAGATGCATCAGCATCGCTAGCACTAGCGGCGTCATTGCCAATGGTTGCACTGTTAGCAATAACTAATTGTTGACTATTGATATCGACATTAACGCGGCTAATGCCATTGCTGTCAATACTAAAACGTTGCGTTTGTGGTGGATAGCAAAGGCCAGCATCAGCACAGCCCTGTGAGACCACGGTTAACTCATAGCCTGGATGATCAGGTAGTTGGTCTTGGTCGATGGTGATTTTTGCACTGGTATAATGCTTTTCGACATCTTTCTCAAAAATCTGATCGTACTCAATTATACCTGTGGGTAAGTTAGCCTTAATAGCTTGATTATTAATGGATATTTTGAATTGCTCGCCATATAAGTAATACTTATCGGCAATAATCCAATTAAGCTCTAAACCTTGATTGTTCGGTAACCTAGAGACTGTTAATTGGTAAGCCTCTTCAACCTTTAAAAGCTCTTCATCGCTAGCGACATCGTTAATATTAAATGCTTGCTCTAAGTCTTTTAAGGTTACTGATTTATTGCTATCAACAGAAGACGAGACGCTAGCATTTTTATTGAGCAGCTCTTCTAAAGACTGAGCAAAACTTAACTGACTCATAAAGACAGCAGTTAGTAATGTAAAAGTGATGGCAAGATTAGGTAATAGTCGATAATTCATGATTTTTAATTAGTTGATGTCTGGGTTAGCGTTTGTGACAATATTAACTATTATTAGCTGCTGATTAGCTATTAATAATCGTGAATAAACATATTAAACAAATAAGCGAATCAAATGTTATTACTCGTTAAATATAATAAAATATCGAAGCGAATGATAGGGCTTAATGAAGTATTCAGATAATACGCCATAATCAATGATTTAATGGTAAATATGTTGCCAGTGAATTTTTCACAGCCGGAATGTTAGAGAATCAATTGTAAGAGCAATACAGAATTAAATTATAGGTGATTAGGAATGATAAAGTCGGTGACACAAGACTGTATTTTAGTAGTTCGTATGTTGTATTTATTGGTATTTATGAGTCTGCCATTGATTGCCAATGCCTCATTACAAATAGCCATAGATGACATACTAGCAAAAGCTGATGCAGATTTATACGCAGATCGTTTGATGAAGCCAGAAGACAGTAATGCAGTTGATCGCTACCGAGCAGTTTTGTTGCTTGACAAAACAAATCAACGAGCAGCTCTCGGATTGCAACAGGTGGTTGAGCGTTACATTGTGTTAGCCCGCGCATTTGAAGTAAGAGGCGATTACAATATGGCACTTAATTTTGTAGCAAGTGCCGAGACGATTAATGGTAAAACGGCATCATTAACCGAAATGAAAAAAAGCATCGATGCGGGAAAACGAGCTAACCGCTTGGTTATAAATACCCCAAAAATAGACTTTGTCACAACAAGCCTAAGCCCACTACAAAAAGTTTTTCCTTTAAATCCGGCAGATTTGTCTGCTAGAAATAAAAATATAACCAATCAGCTTGCGGCACTTGCCGGGCGCGTGCAAGAGTCAAAAGAGTATGTGTTGATTTATGCGCGTAACGATGCGGAAGGGCGTTGGGTCTATCAGCAAATGCGTAAAGCGAGTGTAAATTATCGCTTGCGCGGTAATATAAAACAGCATCAAAACCCGCGGGTTGTGTTGGATGCCCCCTTAGATTAATAGCTGCTTTAAAAGTAGCGAACCTCTTTTTCTGAAAATCATGAGACTATAAATTTTGGCGGATATACTCGGTTTTTCTTGCAAGTTCTTGAGTCGCATTTACGGGACTAATTATTAAAGTCTTTGGTGTTAATAGAGGCATAAAGTATAAAAATTAGCGCGAGAAATATCTTTGAATGAAAATGAATAGCCAATCGTAAGGCGTAATAAAAGACATAATTGAAAATATAATAGCAGCATCTAAAAAATCAAACCTTCATGTTGTTAAAGATATATATGATGAATCTGGTAATAAATTATTGGGTGCGGGTTATGTGATCACGCCAAAAAAAAGAGAAAAATTATTTAATAGGATTTTAAAAAAACCTCTAGAAACATCAATTAGATCTGATAGTTCAATAACTAGTAATGATGTAAGTGAAAGTGCTCTAAAAGAAAGTGCTCTAAAAGAATTAATAGATAATCCAATACTAAAGCGTTTTAAAAGCGATTTTAAAACGGAAGAAAAAGAGCTTCGCTACTTAAATTTAGAACCTTTAGTAATATTGTTGCTTTCTGTTATTAGAGATACGCAAACAAAAAAAATTAAGCATTTGTTATTTATCACTCTGCTTGCAATATCAATAGGTAAAGAAATAAATCTAGGTACATACGAGATGACTAATTTAAGTTTTGTCTAGTATTTTACATGATATCGGTGAGCTATATGTTTCATATCCCTGAAAATGCAAAGCTTACCGAAGAGCACTGGCAAAAAGTGATGGTTCATCCAGTTATTGGTAGTTCAATTGTAAAAAAGTATATGCACTATCCTGTCGAGGTATCTACTGCTATCTTGGAGCACCATGAACGCTGCAACGGGAATGGATCCCCACGACACATAGATGACAATAGGTGCAGTGTGAATGGTCAGATATTGATATTGGCTGAGAGCATCGCAGGAATAATTAAAAAAGAAAAAGAGCTTCAAGGCGCGTTGATGGTCTTAAAAATATCGTTCAGTAATTATCCTAGTCTCCCACTAAATGCGTTCAAAAATATTATTGATCTGAATAGTTATATGGTGGCAGAAATAATGAGAATTTCACACAAGACTCGATTAGAAATACGCTAAAAAGCTTAAGTGATCTAGAAATAAAATAACTGAGCATATCAATAATAATAAAATAAATAATATTTCAAAATACTTAGAGTCAAGACTTGTTGAGGTGAATCAATCATTCTATTAGTCGGGAGTTGCCCATTATTTAGATGATGAGCTATGGGAAGAAACCGCAGCAAATCAGTATATAAGAACAGATCTCGAAATAACTATACATGAGATTGAATGGCAAACCCAAGATATCGCGCGACACATTGATAAATTAAAGTGATGTTAATTTCAATCAATCTTAAGCGGCGATAAATATTTAGTAGATTGAGTTCGTAGCTAAGAGAAATTATATGTCACCCAAAAAACCACAACCAATATCATCAGCAACACCAGAGCAGTTGGGCTCTGAGTGGTTTAAAAATGTATGCAACATTAAAATGATTAACAATAATATGCTGTAAAAATTTTTATGGATAATTTTTACATTGTCAATAAAATCTAGCTGTCAATATAGCGCACTGATTAAGAGTTGATAAATGCCTCAAATTCTTGCGCAGGTAAGGGCTTAGAAAATAAGTAGCCCTGCCCATAATCACAGTTAGCTGCGATTAATAAATCTTTTTGCTGTTGTGTTTCTATGCCTTCTGCAATGACTTTTAAGCCAAGTTTATGTGCCATAACGATAATAGCCTCGCATAAAGCCAGATCATAAGGGTCGGTTCCGAATGGCGCTAAGTTAAGCCGCTTTTCCATATTTTTTCCCTCGGTGTTTGGTCTCTTTCATTTCATTCCTTGGAGCTGTCAATAATTGGAATGGTTTAGGCCTTCGCTTTACCGCTCTTGGTTCACTTCTACCTGGGCG
>JAWUWW010000030.1:0-29782 GCA_034111645.1 Cellvibrionaceae bacterium | reverse complement strand
AGCTCTAGTGAGTCTTTGAGCTTTTTCGTTTCCCGGTCGGTTGAAGTGCGCTTGCCTTTTTTGCCATTTGCCACGGCGTCAGCTTTTGCAACTTCTGCTTTGTCTTTTTCGTGCTGGCGTACGATTTTATCTAGTTGCTTTAAGCCTGCATGCAGAGATTCAAAAAATGGGTCAAAGGTTTTACGCAGTTTGTGTTGTACGTTGTTAATCGTAGCCACCTCTTTGGCTTTGTTTAATTTACTTTTGATTTCTTGGTTATAGGCTTGATGGCGTTGTTGTAGCTTGTCTAGCGCTTGCCATTGTTTTACCAAATTTTTAACAACAGCTTTACCTTGTTCGTCATCAAGCACGTCTAACAGTTGCTCACCTACAGGAATGACTTGTTGTTGGTTTTCTAGTAATAACTCCATGCCTTTGGCAAAGTAGCTATCAACCAAGCGCACAAAGGCACTGTGATTACCTTTATGTAGCTTGCTAATTATGGCGATGTTTTGAATTTGCGCTTCGTTAAATTCGCGATGGGCGCGGTCGATTTGAGTAAATATATTACGCGCATCGATAAACAATAATTTATCGTCTTGTTTGGCCTTATCAAAAAACCATAAAGTAGCCGGTAGCGTGACGGTAAAAAACATATTCGATGGCAGGGTTAGCATGCCGTAAATTAAGTTGTTTTCGATTAGAGTTTGGCGAATGTCAGATTCGCTATGGCGCGCATCAGATGCGGAATTGGCCATTACTAAGGCAGCGCGGCCTTTTTCTTTTAAACTGGTGGCAAATAAATTAATCCATAAGTAATTGGCGTTAGGTACAGTCTCTTTACCTTTGTCGGCGACTTTGGCTTTAGTTTTATTGCGTGGTATGCCATAGGTATTAAAACGCGAGTCGTCTTCTACCGTAGCAATGGGAACGTCATCGACATTAAAGGGCGGGTTTGCCATCACAAAATCGAACTTGCCAAGGCCACTGAAAGGATCTTCTGCATAGCTGTTGGCTTGGCGTATTTCTCCTCGCAGGCCATTTACCGCTAAGTTCATTTTAGCGAGCTTGACGGTATCTAAGGTTTTTTCTTGGCCATATACATAAAGCTGATCTTCGTCGTGAGCTTCACCTAATGCGTCTAAATCATCGCGGTACTGCTCGACAAACTGTTGCGATTGCACAAACATACCACCCGAACCACAAGCCGGGTCATAAACTGTGCCTTTATAGGGCTCGATAATTTCAACCATGAGCTTAACAACAGAGGTTGGCGTAAAGAATGCCCCGCCGCCCTGACCTTCGGCTAGGGCAAAATTACCTAAGAAATATTCGTAAATTTTACCAAGGATATCGCCACTGGCATCACGCGGAATATTAGAGAACGTTTTGAGTAGCTGGGCCGGTATGGTTTTATCGGTGCGGGTGAGTGGCATGTATTCATCTTTGGGTAACACGCCATCGAGTTCGGTTTTGTATTTTTCAATATCTTGCATTGCTTCTTTTATTTTTTTAGCAACATCTTCTTTTTCTGGCAAGTTCAGCAAATAATCGTAGCGGGCATGCGGTGGCAAATAGAAACCGCATTTTTCAATGGCGATTTCATCAATGGGTTTTTCACGACGCGTGCCGGTGAGTTTGGCAAACTCGGCGTTGATCTCCTTCTCGGCACGGGCATAATTGTTATCAGCAAATTTGAGAAAAATAAGCCCTAGTACAGGAGTGGCGTATTCAGTGGACTTTAAATCGGTATTTGCTCGAAGGTTATCGGCAGCTGACCAAAGATCTTTCTCGAGTTGTTTTAGTTGTTCTGTGTTCACTTAGCTCTCATTTTATTGATAAATTAAGGATGATTATGTGTAGAAGATTTTTTATGAATAATGATTAGTCTTCAGTAAAATAATCGGTATCGATACTTTTGACTAGATAGGTGTTTTTTACTGAAAGACCAAGGTTGTATTTGATCATCATCTCGGCCAATTGTTGGCCGTCAATTAGCACTATTTTTTTCTCAATTTTTTGAACAAAGTCTAGGGCATCGTTACTGAATTTTGAAGTGGTAATAAATACCCCTTTGCGTGCTCGTTGCATATCTAAGGCACCGGCAAACCCCTGAATATCAGGCCGACCGACGGTGTGTTTTTTTGTTGATATCGCTTGGCTTGTAAATAGATGATTTCCAAACCTAGAGGGTCTTCGTTAATGACACCATCAATGCCGCCATCGGCACTGTATTGAGTGGCCTTGCCCGATTCTTTGCTCCAGCCCCCATAGCCCATAGCAAGCATTAAATCGATGACTAGAGTTTCGAAAAACCTAGGGCTACATTCTCTGACTAAGGTAAGAATTTCGTCGCTTAACTCACTTTGAATAATGCCAAAAGAAGTTTCCATTTGATCCGTGGGCGACATCGAAGTAGCGGCATCAATTGAAGCATTTGTGACAATACCCTGATTGCTTTTGGTCGATGAGTCGCCCTTACCGTTTTGCCATTCATGAAAAATAGGGAATTGCGCAAGTGTAGATTTAGTAATCTGATCTGGCTTGCTATTAAGTAGTTTTATACCATCTTCGGTTATTGTGAATACGCCCAACCTGAGCGCATTTAACAACCCCGCTTTTTTTAAATAAGTCCGCGCCCAGCCAATACGGTTGTGAAATACTCTTTGTTTTCCGCTGGGTAATAATTCGTTTTTATCATCATCTGTTAAATTGGCATCAGCAGCTAATAGTACATACAAATCTTGTAGTTTGTGCTCTTGTCCATCAGCCAGTTGACTTAACAGCGGCAACATAAAAGACTGAAAATCGGGAACTGCCATTTACCTCTCCAACATCTTAAAAAGACTTAACCATACTTAATAAGCTAAAGTACTGATATATCAACAAAAATACAACATTTTGACGTATAAAAGCGAGTGAAGTTTACTTGTTTTTGAAGATGCCAAGATATTAGGTTAATAATTAGAATGATCATGCTGTTTTAATAAACTGAAAAGCATGAGTTATGATTAAAAATAAAGATATTCCTGTTAAGTGTTCCAGCTCATATCTAGCAGCCTAGTAATTATCGCGATGTGATTTTTGCCGATGCAGATAGGATAATGGTTGTTAATACTTTAATCGCCTTATCCCCTTTGAATATTTAATCTATGGACTAGGTGACTGTTTTTAAAACGGGGGTAACTTTTGATTTCAAATGAATTTTAAAAAATGCCTCACTTACATCTTTTTACCGACGGCAGTGTTGATACTCAATTGAAGGTTGGCTATGGCGCCTACTTTGTGGTTACTGATTTAGGCGCATCGATTGACTCGATTAAAAAAACAGTAAAAGTAAAACGCTTTGAGAACACTAGCTCGACAAAATTAGAATTGAAAACTTTGCTATGGGCGCTAGATGAAACCGTGACTTTAGCCAAGGCAGTCGATATTAGAGTAACGGCTTATACCGACTCTCAAAATATTATTAGTCTGCCAAGTAGGCGCGCCCGTCTTGAGCGACAAAACTTTTACTCTACTAAAAATAAACGACTGAATCATTTTGAGCTGTACCAACAATTTTATCGATTAACCGCCACGATCAAGTGCGACTTTGTGAAGGTGTTAGGTCACCAGGCGGCTGAAAAAAAAGATGACGTTGATAGGCTCTTTACATTGGTTGATCGGGCATCTAGGCATGCGTTGCGGCAATCAAAAGTTTTGCCTTAACAATTATGGATCGAGGGGTTCTATTGAATAGTCAATTAATAGCCCCACTATATGAGGGTAGTTATCTATTCTTCTTATGCAGAGATATAAACCATGTTCTATGAACTAAGTGTTGTACAATTTACCAAAATGCTTAACAACTTAAGCGCCATACTGAGCAAAGCAGAGAGCTTTGCGGAAAGCAAAAAATTCGATGTTGAGGTTTTACTTAATTCGCGTTTGGCTCCCGATCAATTTCCTTTAATTCGCCAAGTACAAATTGCCTGTGATACGGCAAAATTAGGCGTTGCACGTATAGCGGGCGTTGCCGATGCGGCCCCAAAGCATGAAGACACAGAAACCACAGTAGCTGAGTTGCAGGCGCGTATTCAATCAGTGATTGATTATATGTCGGGCTTTAATGCAGAGGATTTTGCGGCGGCTGCCACACAAAAAGTATCGCAACCACGCTGGAAGGATCAGTATCTTAATGGTCAAGAGTTTATCATTGAGCATGCGATTCCTAATATCTATTTTCACGTGACCACCGCTTACGCTATTTTGCGTCATAACGGTGTTGAGGTGGGTAAAAAAGACTATTTGGGAGCCATGCCTTATAAGTCGTAAGACTGGTATTGCTGAAAAAAAGGAAGCCTTGGCTTCCTTTTTTTATGGGCGCTTGATTCGTATTGATGCCTGCAAGCGTAATGTGTAATCTTTTTTCTAACAGTCGAATAATAGTTTTAAGCCCATCACAAAGATTTACAATAAGCTCTAGGGCTAATGTATCAAGAACTGAAAACTCAAATACTTGTATTTATATCTTTTGTCTAAGCGGCATCAAGCAGCTTTTTCTTTACTACAAACTCTAGTGTTTCGTCCAAGGCTAAGCTCATCTTTTCGATGATTTCATCGACCTGTTGTTCGTTAATAATTAGGGGCGGACATAGCGCAAGAGAAGATCCAGCCACTGGCCGAGTAATTAACCCATGGGCTTGGCAGCGCATTACCGCGAAGGCACCAACTGCTCCATCACTAAACGCTTTGCCGGTCTTTTTGTTGGCAACAAGCTCAACGGCGGCCAACATTCCTTTGCCGCGCACCTCACCGACTAAAGCATGATCGGTAAACTCTTTAAGGCGTGTTTGCAGGTATTCACCTATTTTGGCTGCATGAGCAAAGATATTATCACGCTCGTAAATTTCTAGCGTTTTAAGTGCAACAGCACAAGCAACGGGATGCCCAGAATATGTATAGCCGTGGCCAAATATGCCGACTTTTGCGGTTTGCTCAATCATGGCCTCATACATATCACCGCGAATAACCGCAGCACTGATTGGTATATAAGCAGATGAAAGTTGTTTAGCAAGGGTCATTAAGTCGGGTTTTTTAATATTCATGGTGGTGCAACCAAAGTCATTGCCGGTGCGACCAAAGCCGGTAATGACCTCGTCAGCCCAAAAAAGAATGTCGTACTTATTCAAAATCGCCTGTACTTTTGCATAATAGCCAGCGGGTGGCACAATGACGCCACTAGCACCGGTGATAGGCTCTGCAATAAAGGCAGCAATGGTATCGGGGCCTTCTTTAATAATGAGTTGTTCGAGATTATTAGTAATGCGGTCAACAAATTCTGTTTCAGACTCGCCGGGGTTTGAGCCACGGTAATAATGCGGTGCATCTGTGCGCAAAACGCCTATTGCCTCAAAAGGCAAATTAAAATAAGTATGATTGGTTGGCAAACCGGTTAACGCAGCTGCTGCGACGGTGACTCCATGATACGAGCGATCACGGGCGATAATCTTAAATTTTTCAGGCTTGCCAAGCGCATTAAAATAATAGCGCAGCATTTTGATATGAGTGTCGTTGGCATCACTGCCCGAGTTACCAAAAAATATCTGTGCATTATCGACAGGAACCATCTCTGCTAACTTTTCGGCTAAATCAATGCCTACTTGGTGAGTTTTACCGCCAAACATATGGGAAAAAGATAACTTGCTCATTTGCTCAGCAGTGGCATCAATTAATTCGCGGTTATTGTAGCCCAACGATGTACACCATAATCCAGCCATGCCTTCGAGGTACTGCTTGCCATGTTTGTCATAGACATAAGCACCGTCACCACGCTCGATGGTTAACGTTTCGGTGTGATTAAAGTTTGTCGTGGGATAAATAACGTGGCTCATATTTGTTCTCCTTAAATGCCGGCCGGGCAAATATTTTGTTGTTATATAATCATAGAGATAAAGCTTAGATCCATCTTGTTATGCCCGTAGACATTAAGATACCTTCTTTTGTTTTGCAAATCACCTTGTTCCTAATAATGACAGGGTGGAAATAGTATATGGTGAGGCCTTTGAATAGAGTGTATTCGCCTCAGAGTCTTATGTTTTGGGATAGCGTATAAAACTGTCCGCGCAGAGGCTTGCGTTGATAGCGGTTAGTTTTGGGGGCTGCGGCTTTAGACGATACCCACAGCTTTGAAAAGCCATGAGTCACAAAAGCCCATAAATATTGTTTTATGGGAGGCGCGAATTTCTAGGGATATTCGCTCTATATTCTGAATTTGCTCACGTATTTTCTCTATAAAGTATTTTAAGTGATACTGCAATTTGAGTGGTGTCGCTGGTGAGTGATTTATATGAAAGCGTATTTACCTCTCGATTAAGCCCTTGCATCATAATTCTAGCGTGCGAGATACAGACATTTAAAGTTCATAATGCAAAGTTTCATGAGCGATACTCAGATAAAGCACTAAGAAACGCTTGAGGACTCCAATTGGTTGACCATGATCTCCAGTCTGTTAGCGACATAGGACGAGCAATTCCAAAGCCTTGTGCGTAATCACATTTTAGCTCCAAAAGTTTGCTCGCAATAGCATAGGACTCGACACCTTCAGCTACGACGCCGCGGCCGTTTGCTTTAGCTAGCGCCAATATACTTTTTATGAGCGCAAGACTCATACTATCAATTAATAAACTCTTTACGAATCGCTGGTCAATTTTCAAGATGTCGACTGGTAATGCATGGAAACAAGTGAGCGAGGAGTAACCCGTACCAAAGTCGTCAAGAGATGTAGTAAAACCCAACTGCCTACAGCGTTGAAGAATATGATTTGTCTTTTCGAATTCTCTGATTGACGCAACTTCGAGAATTTCGATCTCTAAACCCCCTGCCGCTTGATCATGAGCTAAGAGTATGGTTTCCAGCTGCTCCGGAAGTGTTTCATTCTCAATGGTACTCTGATTAAAATTGATACTGACTGAAAGATTTGGGTTTGTATCACGAAGTAAAGTTAACTCCGTGAGAAGCTTACTAAATACCCACATATCCAGTTGCCACTCTAACGATGTACCAATAATCGCATCGATAATCTTGTCGGTAGGAAAAGGCTCGTTATTAGGAAACCAGCGCAGTAGAGTCTCTACGCCTATGACCTGACCTGTTTTTAGTGATATTTTGGGTTGATAATGTAACTGTAACTCATTATTAGTAATCGCTTGCTCGATCTGGCTAAGCAACCCATGTTTGGATACGTTGGCATGATGGATTTTTTTATCAAAAAAACGAATACGCGATCGCCCTTCCTCTTTCGCTTCATGCATGGCGTGATCAGCATGACGCAGCAGAGCATCGGACTCGAGATCATCGTCAGGAAAAATTGCAACACCGATGCTAACCTCTATTTCTAAAGTACCAACATCGGTCAGGTAGCTTCGCTCAATAGAGCTCTTAACTCTTTGCAGCATTGTTTCGACGTCGCTGGTTTGGTCAATTGGAAGGAGTCCAACGAATTCGTCGCCCCCAACCCTTGCAAACGTATCGTACTTGCGTGCGCTTAAAGCCAGCTGCGTTGCTACCCCCTTTAAAATTTGATCACCAATTCCATGGCCGTGTCGGTCGTTGATTTTCTTGAACTTGTCTAGATCGATAAACAGCACAGCTAAACGGTTGTTATACCGCGCCGCATAGCTCAATGCCATTTCAATACGTTCAGAGAATAAGCTACGATTTGGCAGGCCGGTAAGGGCGTCATGTTTCGCAAGAAATTCGTTTTCTTGCTGCGCGTTAATAATCTCGGAGATATCTTGTGCTGTACCGATCGACCGTTCTGGATTGGTGGACTTATCGTAATAGGTCAGTCCCTTGGCTTCGATCCACTTAAAGCTGCCCTCGTATTTGATTCTGTAGCGGATACTGTATTCGGTTCCATTTGCCACTGAGGCGTGGAAAGCTGCTTCGACCATTTCACGGTCATCATCGAAGATAAGGTTGGCAAAGATAGAGTAGTTCGGTGCGAAAGCGTTCGGATCGATTCCGTAGATGGAGAATATTTCTTCGGACCAGTATAAAGTATTCGCTTTATGATCAAGCTCCCAAAATCCGACACCTGACAAACGTTGACTCTCAATGCGCCGCCTCTCAGAAAGTTGCAGAGCATTTTCAGCGGGAGTTTTGTGGACTTTGAGCAATGATCGACTCCTGTCGATGGTGCAAATAAGTACTAAAAAGATTTAGTAATTCGTGAAGGAAACCTACAGCTCTGAGATAGATGCGCGCAAGGCTTAATATCGTAATCTGATTACAATGAAGATGACCTTATTTAATTAACTGATAGGTTAGTAACCTCCACTTTAATATAGTCTGAAATACTCATAATCACAAAGAGTGGTTATTTTCGTATAACTGTTAGCTACAAACGCCACGAAATACCATGTAATACTATTCAATATTTTGAATCTGCTCGCGCATCTGCTCGATCAACACTTTAAGCGAAACTGCAATTTGAGTAGTGTCGCTGGTAAGCGACTTAGACGAAAGCGTATTTGCTTCTCGATTAAGTTCTTGCATCATAAAGTCTAGCCTTCTGCCTATTGTGCCTTGCTGGCCAAGGATATGGCGAACTTCGATGAGGTGGGTGTCGAGTCGGTCGAGCTCTTCGGCAACATCTGCTCGATTGGCAAGAATCGTCATTTCTTGCTCGAGTCTATTTTCGTCAAGTTCAGATTTTAGTTCTTCTAGGCGCTGCTTAAGCTTTTCTTTTTGAGCGGCTAGTATGGCAGGCATTTTTTCGCGTACTTGAATAACTAGCTCAGTTATTTCATCTAATCGTGTATCGATCAAGCTTTTTAACTCAAGCCCTTCACGCGCACGGTGTTCGAGAAGGCTTTTGAGTGCTTGCTCGAGTAAACTTTTAGCAAGCGCTAAAATAATGTCGGCATCGATCGCCGTTTGTTGAATAACCCCTGGAAACTGAAGCAGGCGCACGCTATCGATGGGTGCTGTATCGTTGTGTAATAACTTAATTTGCTCGGTAGCGTTTATAAGTGTGTTTAAAATATCTGTGTTGATGCTAAGCGCATCGGGCGAACTGTTGTTTAGTGACACTTGAAAGCTAACATCAACTTTACCTCGATGCAGTTGCCTGCGAAGTTGGTCGCGAACAATGGGCTCAAGTGAGCGCAGTGATTCTGGCAGGCGAATAGAGGGCTCAAGATAGCGGTGATTAACGCTACGAATTTCACAGCTGACATCTCCCCAGTTTTCTTGTGCACTGGTTCTTGCAAAGCCCGTCATACTGTTTGGCATAGTTCACTCTCTTGTCGAATATCGCTAAGTATTAATTGAGGGCGGATATTAACATAGCCAGCTTATTAGGTTGAGCCATCAATGGTCGTATGTGTTGTAATCAGGGAGCGATAATTAACGCTACGAATCTAGAAGCTGAAATCACCCCCGCTTATTGGTTTGAGCCATCATATATCGTCGTATGTGTTGTGATCAGGGAGCGATAATTAACGCTACGAATCTCGCAGCTGAAATCTCCCCAGCTTATTTGGTTGAGTCATCATAGATAGTCGTATGTGTTGTGATCAGGGAGCGATAATTAACGCTACGAATCTCGCAGCTGAAATCTCCCCAGCTTATTGGGTTGAGCCATCATAGATAGTCGTATGTGTTGTGATGATGCGTTAGACTGCGGGCTATTAACTCCGTCTATTTTATTTAAGGAATATATATGTCTCGCCCTAGTGGTCGCCAACCGAACGAATTACGTGCTGTAAGCTTTACTCGCAACTTTACTAAACATGCCGAGGGCTCTGTTTTAGTCGAGTTTGGCGATACAAAAGTTATTTGCACCGCCAGTATCGAGAGTGGTGTACCAGGTTTTTTGCGTGGCAAAGGCCAAGGTTGGATTACCGCAGAATACGGCATGTTGCCGCGCTCAACTAATACACGCATGGGGCGCGAGGCCGCGCGCGGTAAGCAGTCAGGGCGTACCGTTGAGATACAGCGACTTATTGGCCGCTCGCTGCGAGCGGCGGTTGATCTTAATATTCTAGGCGAGAATACCATCATGATTGATTGCGATGTTATTCAAGCAGATGGCGGTACTCGCACGGCATCAATTACAGGTGCATCTGTTGCTTTAGCCGATGCGATTAATAAAATGATAGCTGCGGGCAAATTAAGCGCTAACCCAATGAAGCGAATGATTGCCTCTGTGTCAGTGGGTATTTATAAGGGTGAAGTTGTGCTCGACCTAGATTATCCCGAAGACTCGGTAGCAGATACGGATATGAATATGGTGATGGCCGATGATGGTGGCATTATCGAAATGCAAGGCACTGCCGAAGGCGAACCTTTTAGCGAAGCCGAGTTTGCTTCTATGCTCAGTTTCGCCAAACAAGGTATTGCAGAACTCAATCGCCTTCAAAAAGTTGCCTTAGCTGCTTCATAACTCGTTTTTAATAGAGGCCTAAAAATAGCATCTTCCTTGGCTATACGACTTAAAAAACAAATAGCGGTATGTCTTAAATAAAATAGGTGGCGTCTAGATTAATTTAGGCGCCATCAGTTTTTCTCGCCTTTCTTTTATTATGTATTATGTTGATCCAATCGTGCACGCAGTAGATCATTTGAAGCTGTATATCTGTATGAATTGTACGGCCAAAAGACGCTCACTTAAATCAAACCAAGGCCTAACATAAGCTTTCAGTCACTTGTCAAGCAGTAGTAGCAAAATTTTTATTGTCGTATTGTAATTTCGCAGCTAGAATGCTCAGCCGTTTATGTAGTACGAGTAAAGTAGTATGAATAATGCCACTGCACCAGAAATTTTTGCACCTTTGCAAGATATAATCGAACCCAAATGGTGGACAGGAACTCCTGCGATTGCTCCAGAGTTGTTCACAATCGATGGTAATGAATTCCGTAATTTTGGCGAGCCATTAGTGCCTAGCCCAAAACTTGCCGAGCGCATGCAAAAAACCTTTGATGATGTTGGCTTGGTGCATGTTATTAATACTGGCTTATGTCATATGCAGGCTATGCGTCTTATTGCGACGCAGGTGCTAAAAAATGAACGCAAGTACGAAGGCGGTGCTAATCCGCGCAAGTCATTACAGCCCAATGTCTATGAAGTAGGCGCACCATTAGAAGCTTGGTTACACTTCCACCACGAGATGGCTTATATAGACTCAAGCACTAAAATGCTCAGCTTTATGTGTAACAAGATGCCTGCAGAAGGCGGATACACTTTTGTCTCTGATAATGTAGCGGCTACTAATGCTATTTTGGCGACACCTTTTGGTCAAAAACTTAAAAAGTTGGGCGTTTGCTATCATCGAGATCTTTCTGATCGCGACTCGTTTAAAGATCGTGTTGAGTATGGTGTTTATAACCATTGGCAGCTTTCAATGCTGACAGATGATCCAGACCAGGCAATTGCAGAGGCGCGCAGTCGTGGATTAACGGCTGAATGGGGTGAAGACCGTACATTAAAAACACGTTATACGATTTCTGCCTTCGAATATTTTCCGCAGCTTGATCGCAATTTACTTTATAGCAGTATGGCAGATGATGGCGCATGGTTTGATACTTGGCCTCTTGTCCAGCATTTACCCGCAGATGAGCGTCCTCTGAAGCTCACCTTTGGTGATCTTACTGAGATGACACGCGAAGAGAAGCAGCTGTTTATTGATATCTATGACAACCATGGCATGCCAATCCCTTGGAAAGTAGGTGATGTTGCCTTAATTTGCAATTATCGCTTTGCTCATGGCCGTCCTAGCGTTCATCTCCAAAAAGGTGAAGAGCGCGAGCTTGGTGTTTTGATTGGCGAGTCTTTTGATCGTATGCAAACATTTGAAGACAAGTGGTAACGGTGTTATTTCTGCCAGTTTACACCCTACTCCACACCCTTAGATGAACACGCTACTGCTTGATCAACTTAAGTCGACCCTCGATCCCTCTGGGTTAATACTTGGTGCTGCTATCAGCGATAAATATTTTGCTGACTGGAGTGGTGCCAAGCCCTGTCCACCAGCTGCATTGTTAAAACCAAAATCTACCGACGAGCTTTCTTCAATTATGGCCTTGTGCCATCAGCACAATCAGCCCGTGGTTGTGCAGGGTGGGTTGACGGGTCTTGCAGGCGGCGCAACCCCTCAAAAGGGTGAGTTCGCTATTTCTTTAGAACGCATGAGCGCTATCGAAGAAATTGATACTACGGCTATGACTATGACTGCCTTAGCCGGTACGCAATTACAATTATTACAAGAAGCCGCAGCCGAGCACGATTTGTTTGTGCCGCTAGATTTAGGTGCCCGTGGCAGCTGTATGATTGGCGGCAATGTGGCCACCAACGCTGGTGGTACCGAAGTCATTCGCTACGGTATGACCCGATCAATGGTGTTGGGCTTAGAGGTTGTGCTCGCCGATGGCACTATTATCAACGCCATGAATAAGATGGTAAAAAATAACTCGGGCTACGACCTTAAACATCTCTTTATTGGCTCCGAGGGTACCTTGGGTATTGTGACTCGCGTGGTGCTTCAGTTGCAGCCAAAATCTCGCAGTACACACACCGCGCTCTGTGCGCTTAATAGCTACGAGTCTGTTACTCAGCTTTTAAATGAATTAAAGCGCAGCTTGGGTTCTGGCCTTACTGGCTTTGAGTTGATGTGGGACAGCTATTACGACAAAGTTATCGACGTATTACCTAATATAACCAGTCCATTCGCTGACTCCCATCCATACTATTTGCTGGTCGAATATAAAGACAATGATCAGACATCTGGCGAAGAACGTTTTGGGGCAATATTACTTGCACAGCTAGAGTCAGGTTTATTGACTGACGCGCTCATTGCTCAGTCGCATCAAGATGCGGCGACATTTTGGGCGATAAGGGATGGTATTGGTGAATTGTTTCAGGTTTTGGGCCCCGTTTCCAATCAAGATGTCAGCTTACCTGTTACCGACATCGGCATATTTGCCGACGATCTAGTTAACCGCCTTAAAGCCAAATACGACAATATCGGCATACTATTATTTGGCCACATTGGCGACAACAATCTTCATATTTGTGCTTACACTGGTCGAGAGGAAGATAAGATCAGAATAAATGAAGATATTATGCATATGATCGGTGAATACTCTGGGGCTATCACAGCAGAGCACGGAATTGGTGTACTCAAGCGAGAATTTTTGCCGTTATCTAGAAACGACAATGAAATTGCTCTGATGAAAACTATTAAGCTCGCTATGGATCCAAAAAATATACTTAATCCAGGACGTGTTATATAAAATTAAACGCCATAACAGTGACCGATTACTTTACCCAATAAATTATTTAGCTCTTCGGTCAAAGTTGTGGATTATATTAATTTTATGAAATATCCAGTTCTTTAAGTTTACGAGTCAGTGTATTACGTCCCCAGCCTAGCAAGTCAGAAGCATCCTTTTTACGACCAGAGGTATGTTTGAGTGCAATATCAATTAGTGCGCGTTCAAAAATAGGCACCGCTTCACTCAAAATATTAGTATTGCCGCGCGCTAAAGAATTGTCTGCCCAGTTGCGTAGCGATTTTTCCCAATTTTCTTCTGCAATATCAGCTACCGGCGTTTCTAAAAGCTCTGGCGGTAAGTCGTCGATATGAATTTCTCGACCAGCCGCCATCACCGTTATCCAGCGGCAAGTGTTTTCTAATTGACGCACGTTACCTTGCCAAGGAAGGTTGCATAAATACTTCACGGTTTCAGGCAGTAGAGTTTTAGGTTCTACACGTAAATCTAGCGCCACCTTCTTGAAAAAAAACTGTGAGAGTTTTGGAATATCTTCGCGCCTATCGGCGAGCTTTGGAATGTGTACACGAATAACGTTGAGCCGGTGAAATAAATCTTCTCGAAAGCTATTGGCAGACACTAAAGCTTCTAGGTTTTGGTGAGTTGCTGCAATAATGCGCACATCTACCTTGACCGGAGTATGCCCCCCTACCCTGTAAAATTCACCATCGGCTAATACGCGTAGTAATCTTGTTTGAGTATCGGCCGGCATATCCCCAATTTCATCTAAAAATAAAGTGCCACCGTTCGCCTGTTCAAAGCGGCCTTGGCGTTGACTCGCGGCACCTGTAAACGCTCCCTTTTCATGGCCAAACAATTCGGATTCTATTAAATCTTTGGGAATAGCCGCCATATTAAGTGCAATAAAGCGCTCATGCTTACGCGGGCTATGAGTATGCAATGCCTTGGCAACTAGTTCTTTGCCCGTGCCCGAATCGCCATTAATAAGCACCGTTATGTTTGATTGAGAAAGTCGTCCAATAGCACGAAAAACTTCCTGCATCGCTGGCGCTTCGCCGATGATCTCGCTGTTTATATCTTCTGAAATCTCAGGGGCTTTATTTTCGGGCTTATGCTCTTGTGCAAAAGCTAAGGCACGACGAGTTACTGCAACGGCTTCATCTATATCGAAGGGTTTAGGTAAATACTCAAATGCTCCGCCTTCATATGCAGACACGGCACTTTCTAAGTCAGAATGAGCAGTCATGATGATAACGGGTAGATGGGGGTGATCAATTTTCAACTGTTTTAAAAGATCAATCCCGTTAATGCCCGGCATTCGCACATCACTCACAATAGCAATAGGCTCTGATATTTTTAATTGCTTCAGAGCGGCATCTCCACTTTCAAAGCACGTAATGTTCCAACCCTCTTTACTTAATGCTTTTTCAAGCACCCAGCGAATAGAGCGGTCGTCATCAATAATCCAAATATTTTTAGGTTCTTCATCGATAAAGCTATCTGTCGTATTTGCCATCATTTGTTTTATCTCGTCTATATAAGCTAAAGTAGTTTCAGTTTTTACAGTCTATGAAATAATTAAGGATCAATAGGTATAAAAATAGAGAAGCGAGTGTCACCAGGTTCGCTTTCGCACTCAATAAGCCCTTTATGTTGGTTAATTAACTGTTGTGATATAGACAGGCCAAGGCCTGTTCCCTCGGCACGACCTGATATCATTGGGTAAAATATATCTTCAATAATATCTTCAGATATTCCCGGACCGTTATCGATGATAATAATGGAGACGACCAGTGGGTAATGTTTACGGCCGATTGTAAATTGTCGTTGGATGCGAGTTGATATCGTAATTGCTTTTGATTCATTATCTTGTTGACTATTAAGTGCCTGTGTCGCGTTACTAGCAATATTTAGAATAGCTTGGATAAGCAGTTCAAAGTCGCCCTTTATCGCGGGAATGCTAGGATCATAACTTCGCTCAAGTGAAATGCTACCTTTTGTTTCAGCATAAATTAAGGTAATAACACGCTCTAATATTTCGTGGATATTAACATTCACAAACTCGATGGGATGCCTTGGGCCTAGCATTCGATCCACTAAATTTCTGAGTCTATCGGTCTCAGAAATAATTACATTTGTGTATTCTTTTAAGCCTGGATCATCGCTAATTTCTTCGAGTTCTTTTTCAAGTAATTGCGCCGAGCCGCGAATACCTCCCAGTGGATTTTTTACCTCATGAGCAAGACCTCTCAAAAGATTTCTGGTGGTACTTTGTGCTGCAATTAGGTTCTCTTCTCGGCTAATTTGTAACAGGCGATCCAGTGGTTGTATTTCGAATAAAATTTGATTCGTCTCTATAAGAGGAGTCACCGTATAGTCGACAGTAATAATTTCATTATTAGCGAGCCGCCAGCGGGCTTTGCGCTTTGTATAAAGTGAGTCATCCTTTAATGTTTGAGACACTTTATCTAAAGGTGCAATGCCATCACTGTTATGAACTTCATGATAAAAGTATTGAATGGAGTGACCGATTGTATTGTTAAGGCTTATTTGAAGTAGCGCTTCACATGCCGGATTCAGATAAACGAGACGCAATTCTTCATCGGCCAAAATTATAGCCGTAGAAAGATTATCGAGTATTATTTTATAGCTCGGTGACATATTCATCTAAATTGCTATTTGTGTGACTGGCAAATGACTGTGCTACTGTCATCAACTAATAAACTGTTGCACTAAAATAATGCTTAGCGCATCAATGATTTATATGATGAAATAATAGTCAGCAATTATTAGGCCATACATTTAATGATTGCCTGAATAGATAAGTTTTTATACGGAACGATATACGACCTTTGCTTAAATATATAAATACTATGCATTAACTAAGTTATTAATCCAAAAAGAAAGAAAAGCGCTCATTTTTGACTGTTTATCGCTCGTAAGTCCACTTTTTTAGTTGTTTTTAAAAATTTTAAATAAATAACTAGTTTAAAAAAACCAGTCACAAAAAAGCACTCTCCATACCGATGTCTCAGTATAAAGCGTTTATTTTTTATTTGCACCATTATAGTGCGTTAGTAAAAGTGATAACTGGTGAATGCCTTAAAATAGTGATTGTGATGTTGTGCAATGATAAGGATTGCAAAATAACCAGCCTCTAAAAGTGATTGTTGCATTATGTTTAACAACTCAACGGCAAAAAAAACCCCGCAACAGCGGGGTTTTTTAGTTTTAGCCATGTTAACTAGTGTTAACGTGTCGCTTCAATTAGCAGCTGTAGTACATATCAAACTCAATAGGATGAGTCGTCATGTTCAATCTTTCAACTTCGCCACGTTTTAGCGCGATATACGCATCGATCATGTCGTCGTCGAATACACCGCCAGCGGTTAAGAAATCACGATCAGCATCTAAAGAATCTAGCGCTTGTTCTAGGCTTAAGCAAACGGTTGGGTATTCAGCTAGTTCTTCTGGAGGAAGATCATAAAGATCTTTATCGGCAGAATCGCCAGGGTGAATTTTATTTTTTACGCCATCAAGGCCAGCCATCAACAATGCAGAGAATGCTAAATATGGGTTGGCGGTTGGATCAGGGAAGCGAGTTTCGACACGCTTGCCTTTAGGCGACGTTACATAAGGGATTCGAATTGATGCAGAGCGGTTGCGTGCTGAGTAAGCCAAAATAACCGGTGCTTCGAAGCCTGGAACTAGACGCTTGTATGAGTTAGTTGATGCATTACAGAATGCGTTAAGAGCTTTAGCGTGCTTGATAATGCCGCCAATATAGAAAAGCGCAGTTTCACTTAGGCCTGCATATTCATCGCCGGCAAATTGGTTAACGCCAGCTTTGGCATAAGACATATGTACATGCATACCACTACCGTTGTCGCCAACGATTGGTTTTGGCATAAACGTCGCTGTCTTACCGTAAGCATGAGCTACATTGTGTACGCAGTACTTAAGAATTTGAACTTCGTCAGCTTTCTTGGTGAGTGTATTTGCGCCTACACCAATTTCACATTGACCCGCAGTAGCCACTTCGTGGTGATGAACTTCGATGTGAAGACCCATTGATTCCATTGCGCCACACATAGCGCCACGAATATCATGAAGTGAATCGACAGGAGGCACAGGAAAATAGCCGCCTTTAACGCCTGGTCTATGGCCCATATTACCGTCTGGGAAGCTAGAGTCCGAAGACCAAGCGGCTTCGTCTGAATTGATTTTGTAAAAAGACCCTGACATGTCAGATTTCCATTTTACATCGTCAAAAACAAAGAACTCTGGCTCTGGGCCAAATAATGCTTTATCACCAAAACCAGCAGACTCAAGGTATGCTTCAGCGCGAAGAGCAATCGAGCGGGGGTCGCGGTTGTAACCTTCACCGGTAAGTGGCTCAATGATGCTACAACGGATAATAATAGTAGACTCATCAGTGAATGGATCCATAATCGATGTGCTGTCGTCGGGCATTAAAATCATGTCTGATTCGTTAATACCTTTCCAGCCAGAAATAGAAGAACCATCAAACATTTTACCTTCTTCAAAGAAGCTATCGTTAACTTCTCCAACAGGAATGGTAACGTGATGTTCTTTACCTCTGGTATCTGTAAAGCGAAGATCTATCCATTTAACTTCGTTTTCTGTTATTAGGCCAAGAGTTTGTGCCGACATATTAGTCCTCCGAAATGGTAATTGTTTGAAAATAATTTAAAAGTGAGTAATTTTAACATTAAATAAATACTAATATATGACTAGCATAACTTGATGTGCCAAATTAGCATTAATTAAAACAATCTATTATAGACACTTCTGCCATAAATAAATACTTTGAGAGGTTGTGAGTTTACTATGTAAAGCTTAAATCTATTATAGCTTTTGGATCATTTAGGTTCTGTTTACGTAAGTTTCGTCTAGTTGACTTTGAAGACTGCTTTTTTTATTTTTATGAAGTCATGAGCGTAAGACCAGTATTTGCGGGCGAGTTTACATTGTCTTTCGTAAAAGCGCGATGTGTTAACATGCCGTCTTTTATTTTTTCGCTACTTGATGCCTGTTTGTTAAGCGATGTAATTGGATCGCTAGATAATGTCGTTAGACCGTTAAGTAATACTTTAAAACTATTAAATAATGCTGCAAAGCTATTAATATAAGCTATGAATAAATTGAACGAATCTTTGGCTGGCGTAAATAACGGCATTGGCCCAGAAGATCTTGCAAATGTTAAGGCTCTGTTGGGTCGAACTCCAAGAGGTTTGGCAGCAATAAATGTGCGCACAAAAACAGGCTTTCCTGTCGTTATTCAAGTCGAATCAATCGTTAATAAAAAACCTTTCCCGACTTTATTTTGGCTCGTTGATAAACAGCTTAACTACTCGATCGATAAATTAGAGGCCGGTGGTTTAATTGCGCGGCTACAAAAAAGTATAGATGCCTCAGATGAGCTACAGCTTGCTCTTAAGCGCGATCATGAAGCGCATATTGCTTTGCGGACTGAGCTAATGTTGCCAGCACATAAAGAAGAGTTGAACAGTTTGGGGTTTGCCGAGGTTTTTGAAAATAGAGGCATAGGAGGCATTGAAAATTTTACGCGTATTCGCTGCCTGCATACTTATTATGCAGCGCATTTGGTAGAGCCAAACACAATTGGTCGCTTGCT
This sequence comes from Cellvibrionaceae bacterium, assembly GCA_034111645.1. Taxonomy (GTDB): domain Bacteria; phylum Pseudomonadota; class Gammaproteobacteria; order Pseudomonadales; family Cellvibrionaceae; genus CANLBN01. The sequence continues at coordinate 10,866 of JAWUWW010000030.1, read as the reverse complement.
TGATGAATATTGGGATGAGCGCGGCATCAGTTTCAAGCATTTTTAGTTTGGAAATGACTCGAATGTGTAGCAGGGTAAAAGGCTTTTATATAACGCGATAAGCTTCACCCCCGCATATGATTGATTGATTTGTATTTTTATTTTTATTTTGAGTGATTTGCAGCCAAATCACCAACTTGCATCTACACTATATTGATAGAGTCATTGATATTGATGTGAGCCATGAGCGCTAATAACAAAATAAAAGGCAAGGCTAACAATAAAACAACAAGTCAAAAGCCCGACCGACAAAAAAAATTCTTTGGCAAGTGCTTATATTAGTTCTTGTGTTAGTCGTTCTTGGGGCGATCTCGCTCACCGCTTTTTTTACCTCAACAATCACGTTTCGTACAACGATTTTTGAGGGTAAAAAAACCTCAGGGCTCAACTCTATGACAGACGCAAAAATAGTTTGTGACAAAGAGGTAAAAGAGAAGTACGGAAGTTTGTTGCAGGTAGCCACACTTAATCACACATCGAGTCGTTATGAAGATCATTTCGGCGGGTATAAACTATTTTATGATGTTAGTGTTTATCGCAACAAGGAGCGAACCAGTGGTACAAGCCATTTAATGTTTAAGTGTTATGTTTATACCGATGGCGATGTAAGTGAAACCGGTATCATCAAAACAACACCAACACCCGCCAGAGCGCTTCGTAAAACAGACAGCAATTTTTTTGGCTTTTAAATATACAATGTCTAGCTCTATTTGACTCATGAAACCATCTGGATTTTTGGGTTCGAGTTAAGTCAGGGTTAATATTATGAAAGCCTAAATAATAGTAGGAGTTGCTGTCTTTCCCCCGTATAATGCGCGCCTTAAAATCATACTCATTTCCTAGTTGGGCCCTCCCTGTGATAGAAAAACTACGTAACATCGCTATTATCGCGCATGTTGACCATGGTAAAACGACTCTGGTTGATAAACTTTTGAATCAATCCGGTACACTTGATCGAAAAGATCAAAATACTGAGCGCTTGATGGATTCTAACGATCAAGAAAAAGAGCGCGGCATTACCATTCTTGCCAAAAATACAGCCATTGAATGGCATGATTACCACATTAATATTGTTGATACCCCTGGACACGCTGACTTTGGCGGTGAGGTTGAGCGCGTATTATCAATGGTCGATTCTGTTTTATTATTAGTTGATGCTGTCGATGGCCCAATGCCACAAACCCGTTTTGTGACCTCAAAAGCCTTTGAGCGTGGGTTGAAACCAATCGTTGTTATCAATAAAGTCGACCGTCCCGGCGCTCGTCCAGATTGGGTAGTTGATCAAGTATTTGATCTATTTGATCGTTTAGGTGCAACCGATGAGCAGTTAGACTTTCCGATTATTTTTGCATCGGCACTAAACGGTGTTGCAGGTCTTGATGCCAATAATCTTGCCGATGATATGACGCCTCTATTTCAAATGATTGTCGATAAAGTGCCTGCGCCAGATGTTGACCCCGACGGTCCACTGCAAATGCAAATCTCAGCACTTACCTATGATAGTTATGTGGGTGTTATTGGTATTGGCCGAATCGTTCGTGGTCGCGTGAAACCAAATCAGCAAGTTATCGTGCACTCTGCCAATGGTAAAGAGCGCAAAGGTAAAATTCTTAATGTTAGGGGTTACCTTGGCCTTGAGCGCATTGATGTGAAAGAAGCTAGCGCGGGCGATATTGTTTGTATTAATGGTATCGATGGCTTGAGTATCTCCGATACACTTTGCGACCCCGATCATGTCGAAGCATTACCGCCACTCAGTGTCGATGAGCCGACGGTAAGCATGACTTTTAGTGTGAATGATTCGCCTTTCGCTGGTAAAGAAGGCAAATATGTGACCTCGCGTAATATTCGCGAGCGCTTAGAGCAAGAGTTAATTCACAATGTTGCACTACGTGTTGAGCCTGGTGAGACCTCTGATAAATTTAAAGTATCTGGCCGTGGCGAGTTGCATCTGTCAGTACTTATCGAGTCTATGCGCCGTGAAGGCTTTGAGATGGGCGTGTCGCGTCCTGAAGTTGTGCAGCGCTTAGTAGATGGCAAAATTCACGAACCCTTTGAGCAAGTGGTTATTGATGTTGAAGATCAGCATCAAGGCTCAGTGATGGAAGAATTTGGTTTGCGTAAAGCAGAGATGACCAATATGGAGCCAGACGGTAAAGGCCGTGTTAAATTGGAATTTATTGTGCCTTCGCGTGGTTTAATTGGTTTCCGTGGTTTGTTTATGACCATGACTTCTGGTTCGGGCATTATGACCAGTATATTTGACCATTACGGCCCGATAAAAGAAGGTGAAGTTAAGGCGCGTCAAAATGGTGTGCTTGTTAGCATGCTTAAAGGTAAAACTGCGGCTTATTCTTTGTTTAATTTGCAAAGTCGTGGTCGTCTGTTTTTAGGTCATGCTGTCGATGTTTATGAAGGTCAAGTTATTGGTATTCACTCGCGTGACAACGATCTTGCAGTAAACCCTGTAAAAGGTAAGCAGCTAACAAATGTGCGTGCCTCGGGTACCGACGAAGCACTTACACTTTCGCCGCCAATCAAGCATACACTTGAGCAAGCGTTAGAGTTTATTGAAGACGACGAGTTGGTAGAAGTAACACCAATATCTATTCGTGTTCGTAAAAAACTATTAACCGAAAACGAGCGAAAACGCACAAAAAAATAACTGTAAAGTTTTTGTTATGAAGAGCCCCGGCTTGTAAAAGGCGGTTTAAAAAGGTCAGATAAGTTAAAGCTTGTCTGGCCTTTTTTATTGAACCTTGGATTCAAGTAAAAAGTGAAGTCTGCAGTAATAGTATAGTTTTACTTTTTGAAGTGAAAACTTACCCATCAATTTTTAGTTAAAAAATAATCAAAAAGTAACAATACTTTAATGTTGATTGTTAAAGTGTTGCCTTTAGTGTTTATCGCGAATATAAAATGTTAAAAGCGATAATATCGATTATTTGTGATAAATAATAAAAACTAATAGAACAATAACGAAGAGATAAGAAAGAGGTAGGAAAGAGGAGCTAAGCGTTAATTTAATTGATATATGCTTAAGGCTGAGTAACGGTAACGCTCGATAAGCAAGAGGAAAAAAAGGCCGCATAAATGCGGCCAAACTCTCATTATAAGCAGAGGGCAATCGGTATAAACAGAGACGTTATTTAATAAATAACATTTCTGAATATTTAGGTAATGGCCATAAATCATCGGCAACTAATGTCTCGAGTGTGTCAGCATAGCCACGAATCTCTAACATCAAACCCCGGATGGTGCCTGCACAATACTGCATGTGTTCTTCTACTGAAGAAAAATCATGAACAGCCATTGCAGCGCTTAGTTTAGATACACTTGCCATCATAGCTTCTGCATTGCTAGCGACTAATGATGCAGTTGCAGAGTCAATGGTAATGCCAATTTCTTTTGCACCAGCAATGGCGCCCGCTAGTCCAGAAAGATATGCCATTGCAGCTGGATAAATTAAAGTAGTGGCCATATCGACGACTAGTTTAGCTTCAACCTCTATCGATAAAAGATATTGCTCCGAATAAACTTCGTAACGACTTTCTAATTCAACCGGCGATAATACACCAGTGCTTTCGAAAAGTGCTTTAACAGAATCCTCAAGCAAAGCAGATAATGCATCAGCAGTCGTTGGGATATTTTTTAATCCGCGCTCTTCAACCGCCATTTTGTGCCACTGTGCAGAGTAGCCATCACCACCAAATATAACATTGCCGTGAGCTTCCATTAACTCTTTTAACACTGCGATAACAGCGGCAGTTTGATCTAAACCACTGCTTAAAGCCGCTTCTAATTTAACCGCTATCCAATCTAATGAGTCGGCTAGCATAGTATTCATGGCAATTAATGGACCAGACACAGACTGAGATGAACCTACGGCACGAAACTCAAAACGGTTTCCTGTGAAGGCAAATGGCGAAGTTCTGTTGCGATCACCAGGATCACGAGTAAAACCTAAAATTTGAGATAAACCAAGGTCCATAATGCCGCCGCCTTTAGTGGCATCCATTTTTCCTGATTTGATATCAATAAATAGCTTTTCTAGTTGATCACCTAAATAAACCGATAAGATAGCGGGTGGCGCTTCATTAGCACCAAGGCGATGATCGTTAGCTGCAGAAGCGATTACTGCACGTAAAAGCGGGCCAAAAAGATGCACGCCACGAATAACTGCACCACAAAAGAGCAAAAAGTTTAGGTTTTTTTCAGGGGTATTACCAGGATCTAATAAATTACCCTGAGTAGAATTACCGACCGACCAGTTAACGTGTTTACCCGAGCCGTTTACACCAGCAAAGGGTTTTTCATGAAGAAGAGCTAAAAAGCCATGATTCTTGGCAGTGCCTTTTAACACAGTCATTAACAATTGCTGATGATCCGCAGCAACGTTTGCTGCCTCAAAGTAAGGTGCAATTTCAAATTGGCCTGGAGCCACTTCGTTGTGATGTGTTTTTGCAGGTATACCTAACTTGTATAGCTGGTCTTCAAAGTCTTGCATAAATACTTGGACGCGCTCAGGAATCGCACCAAAATAATGATCATCAAACTGTTGGCCTTTTGCAGGTGGCGCACCAAATAAAGTACGACCCGCTAGCAATAAGTCAGGACGAGCATTAGCAAAACGCTCATCGATTAAAAAATATTCTTGTTCGGCACCGCAGCTAGAATTTAATGTGGCTATTTCTGTCTCGCCCATTAATGCTAGTACTTTTTGTGCGGCAGTATCCATGGCTGAATTTGATCGTAAAAGAGGAATCTTTTTATCAAGTGCTTCACCTGTCCACGACATAAATACGCTAGGAATCATCAGCGTTGCGCCATTAGGCGTATACATTATGTATGCAGGGCTAGAAGGATCCCACGCGGTATATCCACGCGCTGCATTGGTCATTCTTAAGCTACCGTTAGGAAACGATGAGCCATCTGGCTCGCCTTTAATTAATAGGCTGCCAGTAAATTCAGTAATCGCATTGCCATCGCTATTAGTAACAATAAAGCCATCGTGCTTTTCGGCAGTAGCATTGGTCATGGGGTAAAAAATATGAGAGAAAAACTTTACGCCTTTTGATAATGCCCAATCTTTCATTGCAGCTGCGACAATATCAGCCGTTGCAGCATCTAATGGAGCACCTGTTTGCACAGTTTTCTTCATTGCTTTAAGAGCATTTTTAGAAAGACACTGTTCCATTTTGGCTAAATTAAATACATTGCACGCCCAAATTTCACTCAATGGCGCGGGCATTTCAACGTCGATAGGCTCGTGATGGGTAATCGCGCTAATAGCCATTAGGCGAGATTCGCTTCCACTCATAAAAACTCCTCAATCAATAATTTTTTAATAGTTAGTATAAATATCAGATGCAAAATAAAGAGCATCAATTGTTAGTATTGTTAAAATCGTAGGGTTATAAGCTAAAACATAAGAGAGCTTCAGCTAGTTTGATGAATCTACTTACGTAGACTAAAGCAAAAAGTGAACCAACTAGATGTTAATAGAATTAAGCGGATAAAAAGTTAAGCGAGGGCCAATAAAGATATGCAATAAAAGGGATTCAAAACTGTGACAATGGACTCTAACTCATACAAATGATTCCGTTGAGTTAGAGGTTAAGATTAAGCTAATTTCATAAAAGCAGCGATTAAAGTATCACCGTCTTTTTCGCTGACATCCATATGCGTGACAATACGAATGCGATACGCGCCCACAACAGTGATCTCTATATCATCGCTTTTTAGTTTTGTAGACACTTCGCGTGCTGTAAGGCCGTCTTTGGCTAGATCTAAGATAATAATATTGGTATCAACAGGTAATATCCGCTCAACAATAGGCGAATTTGTTAAAGCCTCGCCAATGCGCTTAGCAAGATGATGATCTTGTGCAAGGCGCTCAACGTGATGATCTAGCGCATAAAGACACATAGCAGTTAGCACACCCGTTTGGCGCATGGCACCACCCCAGCGTCTTTTAAATAGCCAGGCTTTATCAATAAAAGCTTGGCTACCCGCCAACACTGCACCCACTGGGCAACCCAAACCTTTGGTAAAGCCAAGCCAAGCGCTATCATAGTGTTGAGCATAAACTTGTGTTGAAATACCCGTTGCAACTTGCGCATTCATTAAGCGTGCACCATCTAGGTGCGTTTTAAGTCCGGCATCTTGTGCGGTTTTGCCAACAGCGTTTAATTGCTCTGCGGGCCAGATTGCACCCCCGCCTAAATTTGAAGTTTGCTCTGCAATCAATAAACGGCTTCGCGGCGCAAAACTCGAATTTGGTCTGACCAAACTAGACACCTGCTCTGGTGTCATCATGCCAAGCTCATCATCAATCGGGTTCATCATCACGCCAGATAGCGCCGCGGGCCCGCCGCTTTCGGCAAAAATGATATGACTCTGGCGAGTACAAATAACCTCGTCACCGGGTTTGCAATGGACAGCAATCGCAATCTCGTTGCACATCGTGCCCGATGGCAAAAAAACAGCTGCCTCCATACCTAACATATCGGCAACTCGCTTACATAAACTTAAAGTACAAGGGTCCTCGTGGTGGCGCTCATCCCCTAATTGGATATCGAGAATGGCCTCACGCATAGCCCGGGTCGCAAGTGTTTGAGTGTCAGAGTAAAAGTTTGGCATAAGGGTCCTATAAAAGAGGGGAGCAAAAAATATTACTGATTCGATGGATTTATTATAAAGACTTTAGAGCCCAATAGGGATTTTTGGACGGTGCGCTAACAATCCATTAATTAAGAATGACCCCATAAATTCGTGGCCGTTTTTTGGCTAGACGATTTTTGATAGCTTTAATGTACGCCAATTGCTGTAATTAGACATACATTGTAATACATTGCTATACAAAAGGAGGCTTTATGAAGACTGAAATGCTAAGTACACGCATAGACAGCAATACCAAGTTAGCCTTTATTAGCGTATGCGAGAATATGGGCATTAGCCCCTCTCAAGCTATAAAGATATTTGCAAAGGCCGTAGTGAATTATGGCGGTATACCTTTTGAGCTTAAGGTTAAACAACCTAACAAGATTACTGCCGCTGCTATCGCCGAACTTGAAACAGGTAAGGCCGATACAGCCAAAGATGTTTAGGCGCTATTTAGTGATTTAAACATCGAAAAGCTACGCGATGCTTAAACTTGAATATTCCACGCAATTAAAAAAAGATTTCTAGAAAATAGCAAAACTTCAAATATCCGACATTGTTGAAGTTGGTCACGTCATAAAACAATTGTAGCTCGGTAAAACCTTGCCCGAAAAATACGTTGACCATCCTCTATCTGGTGACTGGCACCATTATCGAGATTGTCACGTTAAACCAGATCTAGTTTTGATTTATAAAATTGATTCCAGCTCTTTAAAACTAGCAAGACTTGGAACTCATAGCGAGCTATTCCAATAACATGTAAGGTCTTACTAATAGAAAAATAATATTTTTTGAGGTAAATGCACAAAGGCGCGTAGCAAAAAACCATCAATGGTGTCATATCTGCCCCAGTTTTTATATAAATGGAATATTGGTATAGCATGGCATCCGTGCTATCGTGTTTTAATGATTGTTTCTTTTAAAGATAAAGCTTCAGAAGATCTATTCAACGGCATTAGCTCAAGAGTCGCTAGAAAGGCTTGTCCGCAAGCGCTATGGCGAGTCACCACGAGAAAGCTGGATCAACTTGATTCAGTGCAATTGCTAGATGAGTTGAAAATACCCCCGGTAATCGTCTCGAAGCGCTATCTGGTAAGAGAAAAGGCCAGTAAAGCATCCGTATTAACGAGCAATATAGAATTTGTTTTAAATGGAGTCAATCTGGCCCAGAAAGTGTTGAAGTTATAGATTATCACTAGAGGTTTATTATGGTGCGCATTCCAACTAATAGAGAGCCTACCCATCCAGGTGAAATGCTCTTTGAAGAATTTCTGTCTCCTATGGAAATCACTCAAAAGGAGCTTGCAGATGCTATTCATGTTCCATATCAAAGAATAAATGAATTAGTTAACGGTAAGCGTGGAGTTACGCCTAGCACTGCACTTCGGCTGGCGAGATTTTTCGGGGTCTCGGCAGATTTTTGGCTAAATCTTCAGGTCCGGTGGGATCTATACAAAGCCCAGCAGACTGAAAAAACTGAGTTGGCTGCGATTAAAGATTTTCACCATCTGCAAAAAAGGGCTTAACAAGTTACTGTCAAATGAACGACTTATGGGCAACCCCATTGATACCGAATCAAAGACTCTGACCCGAATGACGCTAAGTTAAGGCGTTTTAGCATAAATTTAGCGTTTAAATCGACACTAAGAAATTTATACTTAATTGCCTATTTAAACCTTAAAAATAGAGATTAATCTTCTGCAAAGCTAAATAAATAAGGGAATTTCCAAAAACATAACTCATGCCAAACAGGCTTAACTTAGCGCCATTCGACTCTGACCCAATTGATATACCCTAAAATTAGAAGATACCTTGATTCGCGTCATTTCAGCCCGTGATATGCACAGCAAAGAGAGAGATATTTATGAGCAAAACTAAAAATATACCCAAATTTAAAACCGAGGCCGATGAAAGAGCTTTCTGGGAAAACAATGATTCTAGTGACTATATTAACTGGAAAAAAGCCCAGCGAGTTTCTATGCCCAACTTAAAACCGTCAACGAAAACAATTTCGCTAAGACTACCCGAGGGTTTATTAGATAGCATCAAGATCGAAGCCAATAAACGCGACATGCCATATCAGTCTCTTATCAAATTTTGGCTCGCAGATGATGTCAAACATAGGCGCAATGTTTAATGGAGTACTAGCGCTCCATTAAAGTAGGGCGCTCTTCTTAAATTTATAATAAGTTTAGTTCTCCTCCGCTTTAAATATTTTTAATCCGATCTAAAAAGTGCTCACAGTCTAATTGAATAAATTATTGTTTATAAATGAAAAGTAAAAAATGGAATGTATAATTTCGATGGCTTGTTTTATTTGTTCGTATGACGCGAATGTGACACAAGATTATAGGCTTTATAGTCCGTGAAAATGAAAGCTATCTTTAATTATATAGATTAGAGCTATCTTAGTAGTTTTATCTGAAATAGACTTATGCATATGACAGATAAAGAAATAATTGAAGCGGCAAAAAAATATGCGAGAGCACACAAAAAGGCGATTGCTAAAAAGCTTACAAATACTCAAGATTTCCCGTCAGAAGAACAGCCAGTATCAGTCTTTATGGCTGGTTCTCCTGGTGCAGGCAAAACTGAAGCATCTAAAAACCTACTTGAAAGCTTAGAAGCTAATAATATTATACGTCTAGATGCCGATGAGCTTCGTACGCAATTCCAGCAATACGATGGAAAAAACTCTCATTTGTTTCAAGCTGCAGTATCTATATTGGTTGAGAAAGTATTTGATTTGGCTCTTAAAAACAGCCAAAGTATTTTGCTTGACGGAACGATGGGGGCTCAATACGAAAAATGTAGGCAAAATATACAAAGGTCTATCGATAGAGGACGATTTGTACAGATTTATTATGTTTACCAAGAGCCATTACTTGCTTGGGATATTGTGCAAAAACGAGAATTATTGGAGGGGCGACGAATAAACAAGGATAACTTCATTGCTCAATATTTTGCATCAAGGTCTAACATAAAGCTTCTCAAGCAACATTTTGGATCTAAAATACGAGTTGATGCGCTTATGAAGGACTACAACGGTAAAACTAATAGATTCTATAAAGCTAATATATCTAATATTGATAATGCAATCCCAGAAAAGTATGATATGAAGTTACTTGAAGAAATAATCACAATAGATTAATCTTGCCAAATGTTTACTGTTAAAAAGCCTGCTCCTCTCAAATCAACCACTTTTTCTGAGTTTGTCCGTAACGCTAGTTCGGGTGAAAAAAAGAAGGTGTTTAGTGTCGTGTTAAAAAAGTCATGTGAAGACCAGCAAAAGATCATCATAAAATCAAAAGAATTAAGCCGCTCTTCTTAAATTTATAATAAGTTCTCCTTTGCTTTAAATACTTTTAATCTGATCTAAAATCTGCTCCCAGCCTAAAGGCTTCCTAAAATCAATGGGGCCCAAATCAATCGCCCCTAAGTTTTTCTGCACTATCAAACAAGTAATTTTTTGCATTTGCTGCAGGATATTCAGTCTTTATTACTTATTGCTGCATGCATAACTATCTCAATAAATTATGTATATAAATCCACTTTAATTATTTTGCGTATAAATTTTGTGCTACCCTTTAGATCAGAAAAGCAGCATGAGCGCTCATGAGCGCTCACTTGTGATGATATCGCTCAATAATCTGTCAGGTATTTATTTTAAAATAAAAAATCCTTTAAATTCATAGACTTATTATCTTATAAAGGTTGGCGCGACACTTGCAATGAGCATTTCCTTTTAAGACTTTAGATCTAAAACGAATAACAAGAAAACCCTCTTAGTTTATTCTTGCTTATTTATATTTCACTACTAAACTTATGTGAGATATGTAAGTTATGTAATGGTCAAGTAATCCTGTAGGAACTCTAAGCCACTTTGAGTAGAGTTTGTCTTTTTAGCGCTGGTGTCATATATCCAATCGTCGAGTTAATTCTTTTGTTGTTGTAATACCGAATGTAATGTTCAACAGCTAATGCATATTGCGCTCGATACTGATCACCCTCTGCGGCCCAAGCTGATCGCTCCCTGCCCCGCTGTGTCAGGATTGTTGTCGCCTCATTTTTTAATTAATGGAGGCAATAATGCCGGCATATAAAGTAGACTTAGAAACTAAACAACAAGGTCAAACGTGGTTGTTACCGCCTTACCTATATTCA
>JAWUWW010000029.1:0-19046 GCA_034111645.1 Cellvibrionaceae bacterium | reverse complement strand
GCAATCAGTTGCAGAATACTTAGTCAGTAAAGGCATTAATGCTTCTTCAATTACTGCTTCTGGCCTTGGTGAATCTCAGCCAGTAGCATCAAATGATACCCGCGAAGGTCGTGCTAAAAACCGTCGTGTTGATGCATCATTCAGCGGTGAAAAAATTACTTTTAAATAATGAGAAGTCATTATTAGTAACCTCAATCGATTCAAAGGAAGATTTAGTCGCTGAGGTATGCGATGCCCTGCCGAGTTATCAGCATGAGCGGATGAGAGAGTGCCAAAAGGCATTGAATTGACCCAATTGGAAGGGTGGTGCTCTCACTTTCTAAATAAGTCTACTTTAGAAAAAACCTTGAATTGGACTTTCCAGACTTTGTTAGGTACTCAAAAGAGTTAAACCGTAACTCGGCCAAAGCTGTTTATGAGCAAAGGCAAATGATATATAAAAGAATTTAAAAACGAAGCGGTTAAGCAAATAATGGAGCAGGGTTACTCTGTCACCGAGATTGCTCATCGGCTGGGTGTCTTTACAAAAAAATTGTAAAGATGGCGCTCAGATCTTTATGCTAGCCAAAAGAAACTAGGCTTTTTTTAGCTAAGTAACTTTACAGGGTCAACTGGCGACTAACACCCTTAATCATTAGGATAGTCATTTTGTCCCATAAGTCGCCATAAAGCTTTTATATTTCTGGCAACAGCCTTACCAAGGCCTTCTTATTGAAAAATATAGCATGCTACGTGTGCAAAATTGATAGATGTTATGTGTGCTATAGAATAGTTTTTTTGAAATAAAACCAATGAAATAAATTAGGGGGTGATAGTACCCGTTACTTTATATTCTGTCGAATGACCGTTCATGGCACAGAACGGAAGTTAGAGTCTGGCTATTACTGGGCTTTTATATGGTCTGCTGTTGAGCGGTTGAGGCGAGATGTAGAGCTATATAAGATTTATTCATAGAAAATAATTTCTAAAAAGGGTCACAACTTTATAGATAGATAGTTTCTAGTTGAACGCACCGGACACTTTAATCAGAGGCGATAACCTTCAAAATATTTGGATGTCATCTTTTGACAGAAACGCGGTTATAGGCATTGCCATAAAGAGGTTAAATAAGATCAACTACCACTATTTATCAGCTCATTAATAGAGTTATATTTAGTCTCATCCTGTAAGCGCTTAACTATTATTTCGTCATTATCAATTGCATTTATCACTTGAATCCAAGAATAAATAAATTACAAATAATGTGTCATAACACTGTAATAAAAACGCATTAATATATTCATTTTGAATTAACTAAATAGGATTGAAATATGTTCAGAATAATTGTTAATAAATACGTAAGGACTTCAGCATTAGCAGCTGTATTTCTTATTTCAATGGGTCAAGCCAGTATTACCATGGCAGAGACTGCTATATGTTACAACTGTCCTCCTCAATGGGCTGATTGGGCTTCGCAGCTTAAGTCTATTGAGAAAACTCTGGGGTATAAAATGCCTCACGATAACAAGAACTCAGGACAAACCTTATCTCAGTTGTTGACTGAAAAAGATAATCCTATCGCTGATGTAGCTTATTACGGTGTATCTTTTGGAATCACAGCAGCTAAAAAAGGTGTTACAGAAGCATATAAGCCTAAAAACTGGGATGAAATTCCTGAAGGATTGAAAGATCCTGACGGACATTGGTTTACGATTCACTCTGGAACCATTGGATTTTTCGTCAACAAAGATGCTTTAGATGGACGCCCAGTTCCAAAATCTTGGGCAGATCTATTGAAGCCTGAATATAAGGGAATGATTGGCTACCTAGACCCTTCAAGTGCTTTTGTAGGTTATGCTGGAGCGGTCGCGGTTAATCGAGCAATGGGTGGAAGTCTTGATGATTTTAATCCTGCAATAAAGTTCTTCAAAGAACTGAAGAAAAATGAACCTATCGTTCCTAAGCAAACAGCTTACGCTAGAGTTTTATCAGGCGAGATTCCTATTTTGTTAGATTATGACTTCAACGCTTATCGTGCAATATATAAAGACAACGCGAATGTTGAATTTGTGATTCCTGCTGAGGGTACTGTAATAGTTCCTTATGTTATGAGTCTGGTTAAAGGTGCTCCACATAAAGAGCGTGGTAAGAAGATACTTGATCACATAATGTCTGATACTGGTCAAGCAGTTTGGGCAAATGCTTTTTTACGTCCAGTTCGCGCAAGTGCTTTGTCAAAAGAAGCAGAAGCAAAGTTTTTACCCGCAGCTGATTATGCGCGTTCAAAACCAGTCGATTATCAAAAAATGGCTGATGTTCAGGATGGTTTCAAAAACCGTTATCTTGACGAAGTTCGTTAGTTAATAGTTAAGAGAAGTTATGTTCAAGCCTCTCGGCTAGATAGGGATTCCTAAAGATGACAGAGTCAATTTTATTGACTCTGTCATTTCTTTCAAATTGCCAGTTAATCTGGCTATCGATTGTTTACCATGAAGATCTAGGTGCGCCTGGAAGGGTTAAGAAATTCTATGCTAAATCGTGAAAACCCCTATTTAATTATTTTAGCTCTGCCCACTTTTATTGTTTTCACCGCTTTTTTTATATTGCCAATAGCTAAGTTAGTGGCTATCGGTGGTAGTGGCCCAAATGGTATGGCGGAATACCTAACTTTTATCACCAAGGCACGTTACCTTGAAAGCCTAATATCAACCGTATTGCTTTCAGCTAGTGTCACCCTTGTAGCTTTATTAGTGGCGTCAATAAGTGGAATTTTTCTTGAGCGCAATCGATTTTTCGGAAGGAGCTTTCTGATTTCGGTACTTACTTTCCCATTGGCTTTTCCTGGAGTGGTAATAGGTTTTTTGATCATCATGATTGGTGGTCGTCAAGGAATTGTTGGCGCGGTAAGTAATGCGCTTACAGGAGATCGCTGGGTCTTTGCTTATTCAATGATGGGGCTGTTTGTTGGCTATCTTTATTTCTCGATTCCGCGAGTTATTTTGACGATTATGGCTGCTACAGAGAAATTTGATATAGCCTTGGAAGAGGCCGCTCGTTCACTGGGTGCAAATCGTTGGCAAGTGATTCGAGATATTATTATTCCACAACTATTTCCAGGGTTAATCGCCTCCGGTGCAATCTGTTTTGCTACCGCGATGGGCGCTTTTGGGACGGCATTTACACTAGCGACAAATATTGATGTATTACCCATGGTTATTTATACCGAATTTACCCTCAATGCCAATATGGCAACTGCAGCAGCACTTAGTCTGGTATTAGGTCTGGTGACTTGGATAGCCTTGTATATATCACGATCCTTCGCCGGCGCTGGCGTTGCAGCAGCTGGTTAAGGTTAAGTCATGAAACGAACCAGAGCATTTTATTTCTCTTTAGCTTTTACTTTGTTAGTGTGCGCCTTTCTTGTTATTCCTATCATCATGTCGATGACGGCAGGAGTCACTGTAAATTACTTTCAAGGCGTAAAAAGTGGATTGACACTTCGATGGATTATTGAAGTATGGGAACTCTATTCAGAGACTATTTTCTTATCGTTGATGATTTCAATTGCTTGTTTGGCTGTTACTTTGGTGTTGGGTATTCCCACTGCTTATGTTTTAGCTAAAAAGTCAGGGCGCGTTGCGCGAATTATCGAAGAGTTTTTGGTACTGCCGATTGCGATTCCAGGCTTAGCCATTGCGCTTGCATTAATCATTATGTATGGCGGATTTCGAGATTTCCGAAGTAGTTGGGGTTTTATTTTAGTCGGTCATGTTTTGTATACACTTCCTTTTATGGTTCGTTCTGTACTTGCGGTGCTATCGAGTATTGATTTCAAAACACTTGAGGAAGGTGCTGCAAGTCTTGGAGCTGGATTCTGGACAAGATTTTTTACCGTTATCTTACCCAATATTCGCTCAGGTATATTAGCGGGGTCGCTAATGGTTATTACACTGTCGATTGGCGAATTTAATTTAACGTGGATGATGCACACGCCTTTAACTAAGACGTTGCCAGTGGGCTTAGCTGACGCTTATGCATCAATGCGGATCGAAGTGGGTAGTGCCTATACACTCATTTTTTTCGTGATGATATTGCCGCTATTGGCGGCGATGCAGGCATATGGAAATCCAAAGCCTAAAAACCGTAAAGAGATATTAACAGATAAATTAAAACCATTGTCTCTCAGAAATAAATAACAGCAACAAGGTCTTGGAGGGAAAGAATGAATAAGACAGATAATCCAACACGTATTCGGCTTATCAATTGCGCCAAGACATTTCCTGATGGAACGCGTGCGCTCAATCCAATTAATTTGGAAATAAAAGGCGGTGAAACCGTCGTTTTACTAGGACCTTCTGGCTGTGGAAAAACCACTACATTGAGAATAATTGCCGGCTTAGAAAGTCCCGACTCTGGTGGCCAGGTATTATTTGGTGATGATAATGTCACTAATAAACCTATCGAACAGCGCAATGTCGGCATGGTATTTCAATCCTACGCTTTATTTCCGAATATGACGGTTAGGGAAAACATATCTTATGGGATGAAAGTAAGAAAAACGCCGAAAGCAGAATCGGATCAGCGTGTTGATGAAATGATAAAAATGATGCATATCGGTGAATTGCAGCATCGGATGGTTGATCAACTTTCGGGTGGTCAACGTCAGCGTGTTGCGCTTGCCAGAGCTATCGCGCCAAGACCTCGAGTGTTATTGCTTGATGAGCCATTAACAGCACTGGATGCTTTTCTTCGTGAAAATTTACGTATTGAAATTGATCAACTTTTACGCCAATTGGGTATTACTGCAGTTTACGTAACTCACGATCAAGGTGAAGCAATGGCCTTGGGCGATCGTATTGTGGTGATGGATCATGGAGATGTTGCTCAGGTCGGTTCGCCACGTGATATTTATTTTAGCCCAAAAAATGAATTTGTCGCGAATTTTATAGGCACTGTGAATCGACTACATGGAAATGTTATTAACGGACAGTTGCAGGTTGCAGGTGGCTCGCTGCCATTTAACGGAGAAGAAGGAAAAACTGAGGTTTTATTCAGACCTGAAGATGCGCGCCTATCATCCATTAATGAGGCAAACTTAGTAGGTAAGGTTGAAACTGCTTACTTCCTAGGGGAGCGCACTAAAATCTTAATTAATGGTATATCAGATGAATTAATAGTCATCGAAACATCTGGACGTGAAGAGTACCAAAAGGGATCAGATATTGGGATCATCGTAAAGCCCGAAAACCTTATACTGGCACATGCTCAAGCGGGCAAGGAAAAGATATGTTAATTGCGCAGATTACCGACACACATATTAAAGCTAAAGGTAGCTTGTCCTATGGAAAAGTAGATACAGGTCTATACTTAAAGCAATGCGTTACTCATATCAATGCCTTATTGCCAAGACCCGATGTAGTCTTGGTGACAGGTGATATTACCGATTTTGGTCGTGCAGAAGAATACCAACAGGCGGGTTCACTTCTCAATCAACTCGACATGCCTTACTTTGTGATAACAGGTAATCATGACTTTCCCGATACCATGCGCGTTGAGTTTAATCAGCATAGTTATTTACCTAGTGATGGTTTTATTCAGTACGTTATTGATGATTATCCCGTCCGCATGATTGGCTTGGATACTCAGGTTATAGGCAAGCCTCATGGACTTATGTGTGAAGACAGAATCAACTGGTTGGAAAAGCAATTACTTGCTGCACCCGATCGACCGACTTTGTTGTTTATGCACCATCCTCCTTTTGAGACAGGCATTGAACACATGGATGTGCAAAATTGCCGTAATAGTGAAGCACTTGGTGCATTAGTTGAACAACATCCCCAAATAAAATACATCTTGTGCGGACATGTTCATCGACAAATTGAGGTAGCATGGCATGGTACTATAGCGGGTATAGGATCAAGCCCCAGCCATTCTGTAGTACTCGATCTCAACCCTGGTGGGCCTGAAAATTTCTGTCTTGAACCCAGAACCATCAAACTCTTGCATTGGAATGGAACACATCTTGTTGGGCATCTTAGTTTTATAGGATCATACGAAGGACCATATCCTTTTTATGATGCAAATGGGAATTTGATTGAGTAAAGTATAAAAGTAATAAACGCAACACCAGAAGCTTATCGTCAACGCATTAATTCGGTCATCATTACTTCAACGCCCTGAATTCTCCACCTGAATCTGTGTAATAAAAAATAATGAATTAACCAATGAATCAAATGGTTGGAGATATGAAGAACAGTATTTTTAGAATCAAACAGTGTCTAGTAAAAGCTGGGAGGTCCATATATTCTTAATTTTTCAACGACGTTTTATTCAGTCGTTTATGCATGCGGGTATTAAGTAAATGCGAATATTGTCTTGGAACATCCAATACGGAAAATCAGTTAACAATGTCTTTGATTTTACCCGAACCCTAAATTACATTCAGTCACTTGGCGATTTTGATGTCATCTGCTTACAGGAAGTGGCGCGACACATGACGGGTTATTGTAGCCCCGACCAGCAAGATCAATTGCGGATTGCGCAACAGTGTTTCGCCAACTACAAACCATTCTGGGGATCTGGATTTAGCTGGCCGAGTGCGACGGTAGATCCGTCCGATAGACAGGAATTCGGAAATTTAACCCTGATTAAAAATGATCCGCTGGACTTTAAAGTGCATCAGTTGCCGCAACCCGCTGTACCAGGAAAATGGCAAATGCCTCGAGTTGCAATTGAAACGTGTATCGATTCAAGTATTGGTCCTTTGAGTATTATCAATACTCACCTCGCTTTTCATGATAGCAATGAATCACAACTACAGCTTGAGCATCTCAACGCAATAGAGCGAGATCGTTTAGCGCATATTCAATTTCCAAAAATAGTGGGCCCTGGATCCTTTCAAAAGGGTTATTTAGCCTCAGCGCGTATCTTATGTGGTGACTTCAACTTTGAACCCGATTTCCCTCAATATCATTACCAAATAACGAGTGGTTGGATTGATAGCTGGAAACATTGTTGTCCCGATGAACCACAGCCACCAACCTGTGGAATCTTTGATAGAAAACAGTGGCCTCAGGGTGGGCATTGCCGAGATTATTTCTGGCTCAGTAATGAATTAGCCGCGTGTAAAATTAATGTCAGCATCGATAGCGAAACTGACCTATCAGACCATCAACCTATTATTCTAGAGATAAATGTTTGAAGCGCTAGCCGATAGCAGTAGTATTTCTGTATCAACTTAGATTTTCATGCATCTTTATAGATGAAACTCTAAGTATTAAGAATTATTAAAATTTTAATTAATCCGTCGCTATTTAGCTTGATTGAAGTCAATATTCTTCAAGGATTGATTTAATCGTAGATGAAAACATTCAATAATAATTATCTGATCATGAGATGAAGTGAATATGAATGACTTGAATAACTATTACTTAATTATGCGGCATGGACAGAGCGAAGCTAATGCGGCTGGGTTGATCGTTAGCGATCCAGCTATTGGTTGTAAAGGTTTTGGCTTGACTGAGCAGGGACAGCTACAAGTTATCGCCTCGGTAATCGACTACCAACAAAAAAATGAAGTTGATGGTCATCCTATTAGTCAAGTTATTTGTTCCGATTTTTTGAGAGCGTTAGAAACCGCCGAGCTATCAGCGAAAACATTGCTGTTACCAACACCACAAATCGAAATTGGCCTGCGGGAACGCTTTTTTGGTGATTGGGAAGGGAAACCCGATATCCATTATCAGTCGATATGGAATTTAGATAAGGACGTCGATAGACAAATCGCACAAAGAGTTGAAACTGTCAGTCAAGTTCGCCAGCGCGGGCTGAGCGTGATTGAAAAACTGGAGCATCAGTTCAAAAATGAAGTAATATTAATGGTATCACACGGAGATATGTTACAAATACTACTCACTGCATTTAGCGGTATTGCTGCTGAACAACACCGCACTTTACCTCATCATGCTCAGGCAGAAATTAAACCACTAGTAGCTAGTAATTAATGGAAATTAGTTATCAAAGAAATGTTTAAAAAGGCCACAGAGCTGCTACATGCTACCTAGCACAATAGGGGTTTAAATATGCTATGGCGAAGGTGAAATCTTCGAGTTGAGAATTTATTGTTGATTAGCGATCATATTAGATTAACCGTTCACGAGAAAACCGTGGCTTGATAAATCCTTACTGTAGTGATTTGAGACTATATAGTAAGCCTAGTCAGCAAACATAGGCTAATAAAGCGGCGGATGTGAGCTGAAAGTTGGCCACAATAGAGCATGGGCAGTCGATCAATTTATGATAGAAAAAAATACTAGATATCTAACTCAGCGCGCAACTCAGCCATGCGGTTAACATTATCTTCTTTTGTTAAGGGTGTCTCGATTGTTTCGGGCAAAGCTAATTGTTTAACTGGCTTCAAATCCTCGCCATTTCTTACACGCTCACAAATTTTTTCGTAATTAATTTTAAAAATTGGGAAGGCTCTTTGCTCGGTGTTATTCGCTAAAAAATACCAGTCACTTTGTTTGCCTGCGTAATAAACAGCAGCATGGCTCCAGCTATTGTTTTGCTTGGGCGATGGTGCATTGCAGGCCTCTTTGTAGGCGCTGTGTGCGTCAGGTAAGGTATTGCCATTGCTTAGCTCGGTACATTTTTTTATCACGCGGCTAATAGTTGGCAAATAATCAGAGTGCTTAATTAATTCGTGCGTGGCTTTACGTACAATATTGGCATTAAAAGGCGCGACGCTTTCAAGCCACAAACGTTTGGCCGCATTAACAGCATCAATTTCTGAGTATGCGCTAAAATAAAGATGCTGATAATTAATGCGTAACAATTCAAAACACTCGTTAATAGCTTCAACAAGTTGTGTTTTTTCTTCCGCACTTTTATTGACTTCTTGCTCTCGGAAATAATCATTGATAGTAATATTTATATGATTATTGTTGGCGTCAAGATGCCCAGCTGGTGTCGTTAAGTTGTTGCGCGATGGATCGATCTTTTGTGCGACTTGATCCAGAAGTGTTTTGCTGTCTTTCATTGTCTTTACCTGTGGCGTTGCCTAGATGAATCGCCGCCCATTGGCGTTTAATATGTTGTAAAAATATATTATCCCAACTATGACGCGGTTCGGCGCGGTTGGTCCAATATAAAATAAACTCAGGAATCTGCGCATGAATAAAGTTAGTATCTATTTCAGATTGGTGGCTCAAAATCTCTAAACAATCATCCGATGGTCGCCATGTTTTATTCATGGGTTTGCTGATGGGGTTGCGGTTAACGCCCGCTTGCACAAAGCGCCATTGCTCGATGACATGTTCTGCAAACACTTTTCCCCACTCAGAGTAGATAGCTTTTTTCTCCGTCCATTTATGAATAAATTCAGGAATACAATCTGCAATAAAGCGCGCATCAATACCATAACTAATATTGAGATAATCGAGGGTGTGTTTATTGGGGCGCCAGTCGGCACTCATTGAGGTGCTTTTTTTTGTCTCTATAAATGGTGTGTCTTGTTTTTGCCATTCTTCTTTTACCCAAGAGAAAAAAGGCATATCCCAATTAATTTGAGTCGTGCCAGACTTTTGATGATAAAGCTTGAATTTAGATAAGACTTTATCGCTAAAAGTAGTTGGTATGCCCTCGTTAGCAATTTGTATTTGAAGATCTTTGCTTGGCTGCCAAGCATTAGGTAAGGTCGTCGCACGATTTTGGCGTGCCATTTGCGTTGTGTGAAACGTCCATTGCCGTTTAGCGTGTTGTATAAATTTACTACCCCATGAGCGTTGTGTCTCGCCGGTTTCGCGCCAGTAATTAACAAATTCAGGCACTTGCTCGCGAGCAAAATGCTCGGGGATATTAAGTTGCCCAAGACCAATCAGCGTCTCGCTATCAGGTTGCCAGTTCGCCGCAATAATTGTGGCGCCAGTGTTAGTGCCGACAGGAAGATTATGACGTGTAGCTTGCTGACGTCTAAGATCTTGATTTAACGCATGATTTTTATTGCGATCTTGGGCGACTAATTGAGCGTTACTGTTTTGACTTTCAAGGTTAAAGGCAAAATCAATGACAAGCGATTGCGTAAATGGCGCCGAGCGGATGTGGATCAAGCCAAGGTCACGTAAACGTTGGCTAATACGTTGTATATCGCGTGAATCCCAAAAAGTAATATGGGTTTTTAATGTTTTATCGCTTAAGTGATACCATTGTAAACCTTGGCTTTCCATGCCTTCTTTATAGCTAGTCATATCTTCGAACAAAGACAGCATAGTCGCTTCTTCTAAGCCAATGGTGGCCGCAAGCGTTGGGTACACAAGGATAGGTTTTTCGGGGAGCAGGTCATTCATGGATTAATTCTAACACTCTGTGTTAACGGAGACTACGTTCATATTGTTATCGATAGCTATTTAACGATAGCTGCTTATTGATACGCTGATCTGCTAGTACTAAGATACAGTTTGTGATTTCGATAATTAAATGAAGAGCTTTTTAGGTTAGTCAGCTTTCAATCTGGCACATGCGCAAAAAGAGCTTAAAACATAAGGTTGTCGCCAATTTCAACAGCAACTTTGTCAATAAATACCTGCATGAGGCCGATTAGTCTCTATGCCACCCTGTAACCCTATTATGAAGCATGCCGATATGAGAGTAAAAGATCATTTATGACGATGTTTTGCGAGCCTGTGTTAATAAAAATAGCTGCAATTAATAGATTATGCCCAAAGTTTTAAGTAATCATGTCACTAACAACCATAAAATAATCTTATATATAAAAGGGTGATACCAATGAAGCCGATGATAATTGTTTTAAGTGCATTGCTTTCGTTTGCCGTAATGTTAGGCGCTAATGCACAAGGTTATGCTGCAGATGGACCTCAGTCTAGGTTGCAGTCATTGCTGTATGTTCGTGGTGAAGCAGAATTAAAAGTGGCGCCCAATCAAGTAACAATTTTACTAGGTGTAACCACGCAAAACAAAACATCAAAAAGCGCTCTAACTGATAATAACCGTTCAATGAACAACATTATCACCGCCTTAAATGAAACGGGTATAGGTAACAAAAGTGATAATAAAGAGATAACAACGCAACGTTTTAACATTCAGCCAATCTGGTCGTCTCGACCTAGAGCACTGACAGCCAATGAGGAGTGGAAGCCAACGATCACTGCTTATCGTGTTAACAACACTATTAAGGTGGTTACTGCAAAGCTTGATTTAATTGGCGATATTATTGCCACAGCAACCTCAGCTGGGGCTAACCAAGTGCAGTCAATTGATTTTGGTTTATCTAATCCAAGACAGTATCGCGAGGCTGCGATTGAGAGCGCTATTCAAAATGCAAATACAGATGCTGGCTTTGTTGCAAAAGCTAGCGGCCTAAAAGTCAGTGGCATTAAAACCATCCATCTCGACAATGCTGCTGCATCAATTGAACGCGTGGCAGTAAAAAGTTTTGCCCGCACGGCGCTTTCATCGGTTGCAGAGGCAGCTGATACTCCACCAATAAATTCGGATGATATTATTGTGCGGGCATCGGTATCGCTTGAATATTTCTTGTCTAAATAAGAGTCGAAATAAAAGCGTGAGAGTTAAGAAAGAAAATATTTTTAAAAATAAAAAGGTGTAGTTAATGGCTAAAGCCAAAACAGCATATGTATGCAACGAGTGTGGCGACGATTTTTCTAAATGGCAGGGGCAGTGCGGAAGTTGTCTCGCCTGGAATAGCCTAAGCGAAGTTAGATTTGCATCAGCTAAACCCTCACCATCTTCGCGCAGTGGTTATGCTGGTAGCAATGACTCCGTTATAAAAACCTTAGCAGAAATAAACCTAGAAGATATACCTCGTATAACGACAGGTACAAAAGAGTTTGATCGTGTATTAGGCGGTGGATTAGTTTCGGGTTCAGTTGTTTTAATTGGTGGGCATCCTGGTGCAGGTAAGTCGACCTTGTTATTGCAAATACTTTGCAATTTAGCCGAGCGTCACAGTGCGCTATATGTAACGGGTGAAGAATCTTTACAGCAAGTTGCATTAAGAGCAAAGCGTTTAGGTTTAGCGGCCGATAAATTGCAAATGTTATCCGAGACAAATGTCGAGCAGCTATATTTAACTGCGCATAAAATCAAGCCTAAAATAATTGTGGTTGATTCGATCCAAGTCATGCACATGGAAGAGGTTCAATCGGCACCGGGTAGCGTGGCGCAAGTGCGCGAGAGCGCAGCTTATTTAACACGATTCGCAAAACAGACGGGCACCATATTAATACTGGTTGGACATGTTACCAAAGATGGTAGTTTGGCGGGCCCCAAAGTATTAGAGCATATGATTGATTGCTCAATTTTATTAGAGGGCGAAAACGACTCACGTTATCGCACACTACGCGGCAGTAAAAACCGCTTTGGAGCGGTTAATGAGCTCGGTGTATTTGCCATGACTGAGCAGGGCTTAAAAGAAGTAACAAATCCATCTGCTATATTTTTACAGCGCGACGATGAAATATCATCGGGCTCCGTGGTAATGGTGATATGGGAGGGAACGCGTCCACTTCTAGTCGAGATCCAAGCCTTAGTTGACGATAGCCACATGGGCAACCCACGACGAGTTGCAGTAGGTCTAGATCAAAACCGTTTGAGCATGTTGCTGGCCGTACTTCATCGCCATGGTGGATTAATGGTGGGCGATCAAGATGTATTTGTAAACGTCGTTGGGGGTGTAAAAGTCACCGAAACCAGCGCCGATCTTGCGCTTCTTTTGGCGATAGTTTCAAGCTTTCGCGACAAGCCACTACCGCAAACATTAATCGCCTTTGGTGAAGTAGGCTTATCCGGTGAAATTCGACCTGTGCCTAGTGGTCAAGAGCGCTTACGCGAAGCTGCAAAACACGGCTTTAAAAAAGCTATCGTGCCCGCAGCCAATGTGCCTAGGCAACCCATCGAGGGCATAGAGGTGATAGGGGTCAAAAAGTTAGTTGAAGCGCTGGATGCACTTTAATAGCAAAGTCAGAGTCTAGTTTGTTAGTAATGCACTCATTTTTTATATAACGCATTATTAAAATTGGTCGCTTGAATTCAAACCTGTAGAGGCTCATGTTGACATTACTTGCGATTGAAAAATTGATTTTAAAATAAATGCTAAAACGTTTTATTGCTGAGGTTTAAGATGACTGATTCAACTATTCAAATAGTTTGTGCAAATTGCAGCGCAAAAAATCGCCTGCTAAAAGTTAAGCTAAATGATAAGCCTCTTTGCGGTAAATGTAAAAAACTAGTTCTTTCTACAAGCCCTGTTATGGGTAGCGATAAGAACTTTAGTCGTTATATAAAAGACAATGATTTACCGGTAGTTGTGGATTTTTGGGCTTCATGGTGCGGACCGTGTAAGCAATTTGCTCCTATCTTTGAGCAGGTAGCTGGTAAAATGTATAACCAAGCCTGTTTTGTAAAGTTAGATACAGAGAGAAATAAAAATACCGCTGGCGGCTATAATATTCGTTCGATCCCTACGTTGATGATATTTCATCACGGCAAAGAAATTGCACGTATGTCGGGCGCTTTGCCTAAGCTCCAGTTTATGCAGTGGCTAACTCAAAACTTACCTGCGTCTTAAAATAAATAAGAAGTTTAATGAAGCAGTAAAAGCTAATAATTTAGTCGAGGATGACTAAATTATTTATATTAATAAATTCACTATTAAAAATTTTTACTAAAGCCAATTATGAGTTTAGTCTTGTAAGAATATCCGAGTATTAAAAATGATTTCACGTAAATATCACAGAATAGTATTTGCTTTTTTTATGGCATTGTTTATGTCATGTATTATGTCATTCGTTATTAGTGTCTTTAATGTAGGTATTGTTACAAATATAGTTGCTATTTGGTTAAAGGCTTGGGGCTTTGCTTTTGTCGTTGCATTTCCGGTTATATTTATTATATCTCCCATTGTTCACAAGCTCGTTAGTCTTGTCTTGCATGAGGATGAAAATACAATTGGGAAAGTCAAGAGTAAATGATTAACGATATTTTAATATGTATTATAGGGTAACTATTTTTGATTAAAGTTAATCAAAGCTTTCATATCAATAATGAAGTCGAACTTATTGCTATTCGTGCTCAAGGCAGTGGTCAGAATGTTAATAAAGTTTCATCGGCAATCCACTTGCGTTTTGATGTAGGAGAATCTTCTTTACCTGATTTTTATAAGGCACAGTTATTTAAAATTAAAGATCAACGAATAAGTAAAGAGGGCGTTATTATTAAAGCGCAAAAGTTTCGCACCCAAGAAAAAAATCGACTCGATGCATTTTCTCGTTTGCAAGAATTGGTTCGAGATGCCATTGCTGTGCCAAAATCTAGGCGTCCAACTAGGCCAAGTAATAGCGCAAAAAAAAGCGCATGGATAGTAAAACACTCCGAGGGTGTTTATATGATCGCGGCCGAATAATTTGTAGTCTTGCAAGATCCCTGCAACACCTTGACGACGTCGGTTTGCCCAGTGAAATTAGGTCAATATCTAGCGGCCAAGAGCGCTTGCGCAAGGCCGTCAAGCAAGGCTATAAAAAACCATCTTGCCCGCCGCCGCCCTGCCAAAAAACTAGTTGTTGCGTTAGCGGCGATTAATTCTGAACAGGCCTTAAGTTTATGGAGGCTTAGTTATTTACCCAGAAATAAAAAGAGTAGCTGAAGTTTTTAAGGTCTTAGGCAATATAAAATTATTTTAAAAGTGAATATAATGGCAATAAGCAAGAGAAAAAACGATAGCTTAAACCGATCATATTTTAACAGATTTTTCGACGTATTTTGCTCGAAAATTCAACCTATAAATAGTCATTGAGCGTATAAAATCATGTGACTCCACTGAGTGATGTGCAGCGTGATTATGAATGCTATGATTGGCTCCTGAAGCGGCAGTGGGGGTTTTTAATCTCAGTATTATATTTTGGAGATAGCTACTATGAACCAAGCACCGGAGTATTTTTCACCGGCACCCAACAACGATCCTCTGAGCAAGCATCATATTCCTACGGGCTTTTCTGACCGCGTAGCTTATTACCTAACCAGGCTACTGCGCTTTTTTGCAGACCTTTTTTTTGCCAAGCGCTATGGCCATCGCGCGGTAGTATTAGAAACCGTGGCGGCCGTACCCGGCATGGTCGGTGGCATGGTGCGGCACATGCGCACGCTGCGTCGGATGGAGGATGATCGGGAATCGATCCACACGCTTCTGGAAGAGGCCGAAAACGAACGCATGCATTTGTTGACGTTTGTACAAATTGCCCAACCCAGCTTTTTGGAGCGGATGCTAATTTTGCTTGCGCAGGGAATTTTTTTCTCAAGCTTCCTGTTTCTTTACGTCGTCTCTGGCCGCACCGCACATCAGCTAGTTGGCTATTTTGAAGAAGAGGCAGTTTATAGCTATGGCGAATATCTGGCCGAGGTGGATAGCGGTAGACTGGAAAACGTGGCTGCTCCAAAAATCGCGGTTGACTATTGGCAGCTATCAGCCGATGCGACTCTGCGCGATGTTATCATAGCGGTCAGACGCGATGAAGCGGGTCACCGTGATGTTAATCACCGTTTTGCCGATAGCTTTGATCACTAAATACATGTTTAGAAATGTTTGGGGGCGGGTTGAGCATATTTATCTTGCTTGGGCTGCTTATATGAATATATCTTATAAAATATGACGTGGTGGCTCTGAAGAGATTCTAGTGGCCACTTTTAATAAATTATGATTTTCTCTAATTACTGTGATTAGCTAATATATATAAAGTTTCTTCATGTGGTCCACTACAAACATTACGCTGTGCCTGCTCCCGCCGAGTTTCTCTACGTTGATCAACTTTTTGCTAACCAACGGCAATGCACTTTTTGCTCCACTAAACTTTGCTGGATCACCAGACGTGCACCTTTTGGTGTTGCCCACTTATCAGATAAAGACCTCATTATTGATTTTTCAGAAGTGACGACAGAGCACGATATTGTGACAATGAACGCCACCCAACCTCTCACTCATAATGAGGCTTGGTATACAATGGTTTCTGGAGAATATCGCTTATTTGTGCGGGCGAGAGTATCTGGGAACGCAATACCAAGGCAGCTTCACATTCAAGTTAACAAGAGATGGTAAAAGATGCGGGTAAGGAGTGAGGGTCAGATTTGATGGGTCTTTAGTTAAAAGCTAGGCCCGAGCATCTGAACCTTTAGTCAGTTTTCTCAAAATTGATGCAACAGCGATGGTCAATTTTAAATACTAAAATAAACAGTTTATGCGTATATAAGAATTAATAAACCAGCTGACAGATGATTTGTCAGTCTGTTTAGCAAAGCCTGCCCACTTGGCTGAGCGCTGATCTCAGCGCGACGGGTTTAAATTATTCACTCACCTACAAACTTGGAACTTCATGTTACTTAATGATCTCATTACTACCCTGCAGCTATCAATCGGACCTGTCATCCTTATTTCAGGAGTGGGCCTCATTCTCTTGAGCATGAGTAATCGTTTTGCGCGTGTTATCGACCGATCGCGCCTGCTCTCGAAGGATTTTAATAATGTGTCAAATATTGATCGTATGCGTATTATCGAGGAGCTTAAAATACTTTCAAGCAGGGCAAAAATCGTCAGAGCCGCCATCGCACTCGCAGTCCTCAGTGTTCTGTTGGCAGCGCTATTAGTTATTAGCTTATTTCTGGGCGCTTTATTTCAGATGGGCATTGCGGTGTACATCGTAGCAATATTTATTCTCTGCATGCTCAGTCTTGTCACCTCACTCCTTTTGTTCTTGGCCGACATAAACCTTTCTCTTAAGGCTCTTTGGCTTGCGATTCCGCCTGCAGTAAGTATTGATGCCAAATAGCAACGCACAAACTAACCTCATGACATAGGGTTGAGTAGCGCTCAGTTAAGTTCCCCATTCCCGTTTGGGGGGGATCTATACTGAGAAATGCTCCATATTTGAGAAAGGGCGCGGCCACTTCTAGCTTGACTCTATTGCTAAGATTAGCTTGCGTGTAAGACACACTCTTTGCTCCTTGTCTTCAGGTCGTGTGCGGCAATGAAGTAATTTCTGCATTCAATGGTAGGCTCTTCACTTAGCGCCATTCGGATCGGGCTCGATGAGTGTATATTTTTAACGTATTTTATAAGGTAAATATTTTTGCTTGAAATTAGTCACAACGTTGCTATTCAAGAGGATGAAATTGATCTTTCCGCTATCCGTGCTCAAGGCAGTGGCGGTCAGAATGTTAATAAAGTTTCATCGGCAATCCACTTGCGTTTTGATATAGGAGCATCTTCTTTACCTGATTTGTATAAGACACAGTTATTAAAAATTAATGATCAACGAATAAGTAAAGAGGGCGTTATTATTATTAAAGCCCAAAAATTTCGCACCCAAGAAAAAAATCGACTCGATGCATTTTCTCGTTTGCAAGAATTGGTGCGAGATGCCATTGCTGTGCCAAAATCTAGGCGTCCAACTAGGCCAAGTAATAGCGCCAAAAAAAAGCGCATGGATAGTAAAACACTCCGCGGTAAAACAAAATCGCTACGCGGTAAAGTGATTGAATGAAAGGTTAAGCGAGTGCGAGCAATAACTAAAAACTAAAACGCATAATATTGTTATAGGAAAAATATCTTTTTAATAAAAATTATAATACTTAATTGGGAGTTAAATTTTGCCGCATTGTATAATAGAGCATTCAAAGGATTTTGAAGGAAGAGTTGATGAGTTAATTGCAGCTGTCCATGATGGAGCATTAGCAGCTGGATTATTTGATGAGAATGATATCAAGACGCGAGCATTATGTTACGAAAATTATCAAACTGGCACGTCAAAAAAACCATTTATTCATGTGTCCTCAAAAATACTGGTCGGCCGAAATAATGAACAAAAATCAGCTTTGAGCAATGCAATTCTTTTGCATATTAATAAGTTGAATGTTGGCTCATGTTCTTTAACGGTTGAGATCATCGATATAGATAAAGATTCTTATGCAAAAATTAGTACGTAAGCATAGCAAAGCATTTAGAATAGCCTTTGGCTAGTATGTATGCTTCAGAAATCGCGTGTAATTTTTAGCCTTAGATCTTGCTTTGAGTTAATGGCGTATAAATTTTAAGTGTCAAGAATTTTGTGTGACAGCTTTTTTATTAATTGTGACTAATTTTTTTATGTTAAGTATTCGGATAATCTAAATATAAAGTTGATCTATATTCTTTTATTCATACTTATCGTCTCTTCTGCATGCTCATCTCCTTATTACGGATATTCAAAAGAAAATTGGGGAAATCTAACCGAAGAGCAAAAAATATCAATTTAAAAAGAATATAAAGATATTATAAATATTCAAAAGGTAGATAGGCATAATGATAAAGTCGACGAGAGAACGCCGTCGGTCATTGATTATGGTCTTAGGAAAACACCCCAATAGTTCAAAGAATGCTAATAAAAAGTCTGTAGTACGCATTAAATTAAGATAAAGGATTTTCACACTATGATTGCTGTCATCTTTGAGGTTTTTCCTGCAGCAGGAAAAAAGCAAGAATATTTAAATATAGCTGCTGACTTAAAGCCTGAATTAGAAAAAATTGATGGCTTTATTTCTATCGAGAGGTTTTCAAGTCTTATAGAAGAGGACAAGATATTGTCTTTATCATTTTGGCGAGACGAGAAGGCTATTCAGGAGTGGCGTAATCTGCAAATGCACCGACTTGCTCAAGAAAAAGGACGCGGAGGTGTATTTAGTGATTATAGATTAAGAGTCGCTACGGTTGATCGTGATTACGGAATGCAAGCAAGAGATCAGGCTCCATTTGATAGGTAAACGCCAATCCAACCCCACCCTAGTATAGCCATCATTATTACAATAAAGTCACGCCTTCTATTTTAAGGAGGTACTAATGAAACCTTATCGCAAATACGATTGGCCCGCTTTATTCTTAGCATTTGAACAAAGCGGTTTGACTCAAACGCAATTCTGTCTTGAGCAAAGCCTTAACCCTAAATACTTTTCTCAAAAACGCAAGGCCGCACTGCGCGAATCCAATTCATCTTTTACAAAAGTGATGA
>JAWUWW010000028.1:0-27921 GCA_034111645.1 Cellvibrionaceae bacterium | reverse complement strand
AACAAATATTACGCTTATTACAGCTTAATTTATTTGAAAAGCGAGGGTTAATGGCTCTGCTTAGAGGCGATCCGCCCGATGACAAATTACCTGATATTAATCAAATGGTATTATTATGAAAGTTAACGGGACAGCAGTGATGTTTTTTATCGCTCTTATTTTTTCAAATAACAGCTTTGGTTTTGAAACCATATCTTTACAAAACACATCTTCCGACTACAACACACGAAATATTAAACGCGAATACTCTATCAATAGCGCCTTCGATAAATATAATCCGCTTCGCTTATTTTCTATAGATCAAATATTTAAAAGAAACTTCGAAGTAAATCACTCTATAAGCTTTGACAAAAAAACTAATGATCCCTTTAGCTTTGACTTAAACGATTCTTCTTTAGATGAGAAAAAAATTCAATTTAATATTACGGTAAGGTTTTAAATTTAATATTAAGATTCAGACTTCTTAAGTTATTTTTTTAAAAAATTTTTAATAAGATCTCTGAATTTTTAAACACTAGCATTTGAAATTCGACACTTGTTGTTGCAGCTCTTTAGCTAAACCTTCTAAATCACTGCTAGAAACCTCTAGCAGATCTGAAGCACTAGCATTGTCGACGGCTATTTGACTTATATTAATCACATTTTGATTTATCTCATCAGCTACCGCACCCTGTTCCTCAGATGATGAAGCGATTTGGATTATCATCTCAGCAATAGTCGCTACTGAGCTAGCAATTTCCTCGAGAGCTTCACCAGCATTAGATGCCATGTCGACACTATCGACAGCTTTGCTTTTGCCTTTTTCAATAACTTCAACCGCATTAGAAACCTGTGCTTGTAGTTTTTTTATCATTTCTTCGATTTGTTTTGTAGAGTCTTGAGTTCGACTAGCAAGTGCCCTAACTTCGTCAGCAACCACCGCGAATCCTCTTCCCTGCTCACCCGCTCTTGCTGCTTCTATCGCGGCATTTAATGCAAGCAAATTAGTTTGCTCTGCGATACCCTTTATCACATCCAGAACTGACCCAATCGACTCAACATCTTTTGATAGCTTATTAACCACATTTGCGCCTTCTTCTATTTCGCCAGCAAGCAAATTAATTGATGCGATTGTATCCTCTACTACTTTTTTACCCGATAAAGTTCTTTCGTCCGCTTTATGTGCAGAGCCCGCAGCTAAATTTGCTTTTTCTGCAACTTCCTTTACTGAGATTGTCATTTGATTTATTGCTGCAGCAACCTGCTCAGTTTGTTGGCGCTGACGCTGTGAGCCATTTTGAGTTTGATCTACGATTACCGACACCTTGCTCACAACGGAAGAAAGATTACTAACACTAGCGGCAACTTGTGAAACTAGAGCTTGAACTTTTCCAGCAAAACTATTATATCCCTTTGCCATTTTAGCGATATCTGAATTACCTGTGCCCGTCAAACGTTGAGTTAAGTCGCCCTCACCGTCGGCTAAATCTTCCATAGCTCTTACTGCCGCATTAATGGGTATCGACATCATACGTGTCATCAATATTGCAATAACAACACCGGCTATCAAACCTGATACCAAACCAATTATTACTTTTTCTATGGCGCTGGATGCTGTTTCTTGAAGATTTTTGCTTGTGTCAGATATCAATTTATTTAACTGCTCTGTTAAACCTCCTAATTCAGATTGTATTTTTCTGACCAGAGGCCCTATTTCATTATTCACCAAATAAATATCGCGCCTATAACTATCACTTGAATGGATTGCTAGCGCTTGATCTAGAGCTACATAATATTCTTCGTTTGTCGATAGAAATTCGGGCATTAAATCTGACTGCTCGAAGGTATATAAATCTTCTGCTTCACTGATTGTTTTTAACTTATTAAGTACAACTTCTCGAATGGCATCAAGATTCTGGATATTACTGTTGGATCTAAAAGCTAAGAAAGTTCTCAACTCGCTAGCGATTTGCACATTGTAATAGCGCAGATCGTAAATAGTCTGGCGATATTTGTCGCGTTCACCATCAATATTATCTTCACCATAATCAGAGATAATCATTTGACTGATAATCGACTGTAAGGATTGGGACATTGGATTTAATTTTTCAGAAGCTATTTGTTGCGCGGGCATATTTTTAAGATCATTAGTCGCCAACTCGATCATTTCGTCCTTATATGATGCGAGATTGATGAGATCTTTTTTAACTGCTTCTATGGTTTCACTATAGTTTGGATTATTGGACACAAACTCTGAATCTATCAATTGGTCGATTAATATTTGGGCTTGATTTAGGTGTTCAGCATAACTAGTTTTGTAGACTTCTTCTTTAGTGAGCAGGTAAGAGCCTAGAGAACTATTTGATGCTTCGAGTTCAAATTCGAGATTTTGGGTTTTCAAAACAATTGGCTGAATTTTCTCAGTTACCTCATTTATTCCCTTATTCAGTTGAGTAAATACGCTCAACATACTCAAAGATACAAATATTAATATGATTAACATCAGTCCAAAACCAAACCAAACCTGATTCTTGATGGACGTACTGCTAAGTATTTTATTGACATAGCTGTCGCTGCCGTAAAACTTCATCGTTATAAAGATCCTATATTTTTATTACTTTTTGCTATTTATTGTTGTTCAGATAAAAATGAATATTAGTATTTAACTATAGTCTAAAATTCAAATTAGGCAAAAAATAAGGGTTAAATTTAAAAAATGAAAGTATTTCTGGGTAAAGTACTTCTTATTGCGTAATTCACAAAGATCAGCACGATGTTAAAAATGCCATCGACTCAATTTTTATTTTTATGAATAGTATTTTTAGACTCGACAATTCTGTAAAGCTAGCGCATCACATTGTTGTTTTAATTATTACGGCTTTTACCTAAATCTGAGCACCAGCTTTTAGAAGGATTCATCACAACCTAACCATGATTTGTCTTGGCGTATCGGCGAATCCTTTTTTTAATCTGCTTAATACCGTACCAAACAATCAAGGCAACGGGTACAACCATTACACCAGTAATAAGTTCTGGCTGAATATCGATACCGAGCTTCACAACGCTCTTGGCAGAATAACCGATTAAACCAACGATATAATAGGTAACGGCGGCTATCGATACACCCTCAATTGTCTCTTGCAAGTTCATTTGCAAATGCGCGCGCTTATCCATCGACTCGAGTAACTGATGATTTTGTTTTTCAATCGTTAGATCTAATCTTGTTCTTAATAAATCAACAGCGCGAGAAGTGCGTTTTGCAATATCAAAATGTCGTTTATCGATAGAGCTACACGTCAGCATGGCTGGATCTAGTCGTCTTCGAATAAATTCTCCGATAGTTTGAAGACCTACAACTTTTGCTTCCTCGAGCTCCTCGATTCTATTTTTTATGATCGAATAGTAAGCCTGAGAACCACTTAATCTAAACCCACTATGAGTAATCAATAATTGTATCTCCATTGCTAATTCACTCAATTGGTCATGCAACTGCGAATCACTTTGGATTGCCTGTGAAATGGTCAAACTGCGCTTATCTACTCCACTCATTTTTGCCAAGAGAGTCGACAACTGCTCATCAAGCTCTGCAATTTTATGACCGGTTTTTTGTGCAATGGGCAAAGCCAAAAGAGCCATATTCCTGTATGTAGCAATGTCCAACAAATATTGTACGATACGGCCAAGCTTTGTTGCTGACATGTCATGGTTGATTAACAATATTCGATTAAAACCTGATTCGTTAATTCGCAAGTCAGTCCAGACCTGTGCTTCATTTTGTGATAACTGAGAACTGACGATAGAATCTGTTTCGAACAAACTCGACAAAACTTTTTCAGAACAATTGAAAGTCGATGTTTGTATTTAAATTTGCGTTGCTACCAAGAGCTCGCCTTCAGTGGTTGAAAACCAATCTAATACCTCTTCTTCTGGTGGTGTATTGAAAGGCATTTCATTTTTAGGTGACATAAACAATGCGCAGGTTGTGAACTCTGTATGTCGCTCCCAACGAAACCGATAATAATTGATGGTCGCCGTATAATGGCGAGCATCATTAGCAGCTGGTGGCGCTGACAAAACGACACTAAATGCTCGAATTCTTTATTGGTCACTTTCTCAGAGGTTAGCTTTGCAAACAAAAAAACTTCTCACGGCGAACTTATAAATTCAAAAGGCCGAGCATGTAGCTCTTGCGTTAAAGTTTCTCTTTGGGGATGGAATTTTTGCTTAGATAACCATTGATTGGGTGATTTTGATTTGATATATTCATAGATTTTATTCGTATGGCTCACTGCTGAAAGTCATTAGCTTTAAGCTAACTAATCACAATATTATCTTAATAGCAATCTCATAAAATGATTAAATACTCATATATACCTCCCAATAAATATAATCTATTTGACTTACTTAGCTTCTGACTTACTTTTAAAACTTAGTCCGCGAATATATCGAGTATTTTCGCGCGCAGTGGCTAACTTTTAGATACTCTGTTCACAACATTATTAAATTTGTTTTTAACGGTGTTGCCAATCATTCAAGTATGCGAGAATAGCGACATTTTGAGTCGCCATTTTTACTGCTAGGACCCTTTATTTATGTCTAATCGCCAAGATCTCGCTAATGCCATACGTGCTTTAAGTATGGATGCTGTTCAACAAGCTAACTCAGGCCATCCCGGCGCGCCGATGGGAATGGCTGATATTGCTGAGGTATTGTGGAATGACTATCTAAAGCACAATCCTAACAACCCTTCATGGCCTGACCGAGACCGATTTGTGCTTTCTAATGGTCACGGCTCTATGCTGATATATTCATTGCTGCATTTGTCAGGCTATGATCTTCCAATTGAAGAGCTTAAAAATTTCCGTCAATTACATTCGAAAACACCAGGGCATCCAGAGTATGGTTATGCGCCAGGCGTCGAGACGACTACCGGCCCACTTGGCCAAGGCATTACCAATGCTGTTGGCATGGCAACAGCCGAGAAAATATTAGCCGCTCAATTCAATCGTGATGGCCACAACATTGTTAACCACCACACATACACCTTTCTAGGTGATGGCTGTCTGATGGAAGGTATTTCTCACGAAGCCTGCTCGCTGGCAGGAACTTTGGGTCTTGGTAAATTAATCGCTTTTTATGATGACAATGGCATCTCAATTGATGGTGAAGTTGAAGGCTGGTTTAATGATGATACGCCCAAACGTTTTGAAGCCTATGGCTGGCAAGTCATCCCTAATGTTAATGGTCATGATAGTGAAGAAATCAAAATGGCTATCGATACAGCCCATAAAGAATTAGATCGACCAACGTTAATATGCTGCAAGACCATCATTGGTTTTGGTTCACCAAATAAGCAAGGCAAAGAAGATTGCCACGGAGCACCTCTTGGCGCTGACGAGATTGCATTAACTCGTAAGAAGTTAGGCTGGAATTATGGCCCTTTTGAAATACCCGCAGACATATACGGCGCTTGGGATGCCAAACCAAAAGGCGCAGAGCTAGAAAGCAACTGGAATTCACGCCTAAGTGCCTATAAAAGCGCCCACCCCGAGTTAGCGGCTGAATTTGAGCGTCGAGTGATCAAAGGCGATTTACCTGAAGATTTTAATGACAAAGCTGATGCCTATATTGCTCAATGTCAGTCCGATATGGAAAAAGTTGCCTCACGTAAAGCCTCGCAAAATTGTTTGAATGCTTATGGCCCTTTGCTACCGGAGCTATTAGGTGGCTCTGCTGATTTAGCGGGCTCTAACCTAACAATATGGTCAGGATCTAAACCCGTAAGCGCTAAAGATGCTAATGGTAATTATCTTTATTATGGCGTGCGCGAATTTGGCATGAGCGCGATGATGAACGGTATCGCTCTTCATGGCGGCTTTGTTAATTACGGAGCAACATTCTTAATGTTTATGGAGTACGCCCGAAATGCTGTGCGTATGTCTGCCTTAATGGGTATCCAAAGTATTTTCGTATACACTCATGACTCCATTGGTTTGGGTGAAGATGGCCCCACACATCAACCCGTCGAGCAACTCACCTCGCTACGCGCAACGCCTAACTTAAATACATGGCGTCCTTGCGATACAGTTGAAGCCGCCGTCAGTTGGAAGTCTGCTATCACTCGTCGCAATGGCCCAAGCGCGCTAATTTTTTCTCGCCAAGGTCTTGCCCCAATGGTTCGCAATAAAGACCAAGTTGCTAATATAGCGCGAGGAGCTTACGTGTTGAGCGACTGCGCAAATGCAGAGCCTGATTTGATCTTTATTGCTACGGGTTCAGAAGTTGAACTTGCTATGACTGCAGCCGCAACACTAACTGAACAAGGCAAGCAAATCCGCGTTGTCTCTATGCCCTGCGCCGAAATATTTGCAGCACAAGATGCTACTTACAAGCAATCTGTGCTGCCAATAGAAGTTGGGGCGCGCATTGCCATCGAAGCAGCCCATGAAGATTTTTGGTACAAATTTGTTGGCCTTGATGGTCGTATTATTGGTATGAGCACCTTTGGCGAATCTGCACCTATCAGTGATTTAATGGCGCACTTTGGATTTACCATCGAAAACGTATTAGCTACTGCCGATGAGCTATTGGCAGACTAATTTTTACTTTGATGAATAATTTATCGTTCTGTATCAATAAAATATTTCCAGAGCGATAAATTGTAATTTTAGCCACAAAGAATACAACACATCATTACTTAATCGGCCAGTGGTAAATAATGCTTAAACCAATCAATATCGCTATTAATGGTTACGGTCGAATCGGACGCTGCGTATTGCGGGCACTGTTTGAATCCGACCTACAAAACATAATTAACATTGTTGCCATTAATGAAATTGCCGACGATAAAACCATTGCCCATCTCACCAAATATGATTCGACCCACGGAAAATTTATCGGAGATGTCAGCTCAAGTGATGGGTACTTATTAATCAACCAACAAAAGATTCGCATTTTACACGAACAGGATATCAATCTCCTACCTTGGCAAGCACTGAATATTGATTTGGTTTTAGAGTGCACAGGCTCATTCACCGACCGAAAAACTGCAGAGCTTCACATTAAATCAGGCGCTAAACGTGTATTGTTTTCACAACCCGCAGAAAGCGACGTCGATGCAACCATTGTTTTTGGAATTAATGAGAACACACTAAAATTATCTGACACCATCATCTCGAGCGCATCATGTACGACTAATTGTATTGTGCCTGTTATCGATGCCATTAATCGTCAGGTTGGCGTTGAAAGCGGCGTTATCACAACCATTCACTCAGCAATGAATGACCAACCCGTGATTGATGCATACCATAATACTGACTTACGTAAAACACGCTCGGCAGTACAGTCAATTATTCCTGTGGATACCGGTCTTGCACGCGGTATCGAACGCATACTACCCCATTTGGCCGGTCGTTTTGAGGCGCAAGCTATGCGCGTACCAACGGTTAACGTCTCAGTGATAGATTTATCAATCGTGGTCGAGAAGCCTATCGATGTTGCCACTATTAACAGCATATTGCGCTCAGCTGCCGAGGACATGCCTAATATATTGGGCTTTAGCAACGAACCTTTAGCGTCTTGTGACTTTAATCATGACGCTCGCTCTGGCATTATTGACGC
Source organism: Cellvibrionaceae bacterium (assembly GCA_034111645.1). Lineage (GTDB taxonomy): Bacteria > Pseudomonadota > Gammaproteobacteria > Pseudomonadales > Cellvibrionaceae > CANLBN01. Next base: position 20,322 of record JAWUWW010000028.1, on the reverse strand, counting down.
TAGTCAAACACGTGTTGCTGGCAAGAATTTAGCTAAAGTTTTAACATGGTTTGATAACGAATGGGGATTTGCCAATCGTATGTTAGATGTTGTTTGCAAAATACAAGAGCTAGAAAACTTACATGGAGTCAAATAGTCATGAAAACGCCGTTAGTTGTTATTTTTAGTCTTATTACAGGTCTGTCGCTTACCACTCTTAGTCATGCTGCGGGTGAAATTTACCGATTCAAAAATTCCCAAGGAAATACCGTCTATACCGATAGAAAACCTAATAGCGACTATGAAGTTATCAAAGGTGGCAATAAAATTTCTAACGCACAAACTACCGAAACGAATGAAAGCATATCAGCCACCGTTGTTACTCGATCAGTTGATGATGTTCGCGCTGTCACTGATACGTTAAAACCAGATATAGATAGTTTATATACAAAGCTTGTGACGAGTGATCAAGACTCTCGGGGTAAAGTTACTGTCAACTTTACTATTGCACAAACGGGAAATGTTACTAGTTGTGCTGAGGATGAAACCGAAATGAATGGCGCTAAATTTAATGGTTCTATTTGCGAAAAAATTAACGCCTTACAATTTAAAGCAGTAGAAAATCCAGACCCATTAAGACTTACATTTACTTACAACTTTAAACCCGCTAGCTAGTTAAGACTAATTCCTGGGCCAATTTATAGACCTGGTGTGATTTATAATTTTTTTATTAACCCCAAAACAGTTAACTAGGATTATCTATGAATGTTCTTTCCATGATTGACTTCAATTTAAGTGGTCAACGTATTTTGATTCGAGAAGACTTAAATGTACCTCTTAAATCTGGGAAAGTAACGTCAGATGCAAGAATTCGTGCAGCACTACCAACGATTGAACACGCGCGCAAAGCCGGTGCAAAGACTATTTTGATGTCACACCTTGGCCGCCCCAAAGAAGGTGAGCCAAAAGATGAATTTTCACTTGCGCCTGTTGCAAAACACTTAAGCAATTTATTGGGTATTCCCGTGCGGCTTATTCAAGATTGGCGACAAGGACTAGATATAGAAAACGGTGAAGTCGTTTTATTAGAAAATGTTCGTTTTAATATTGGCGAAAGCATGGACAGCGAGGATCTTGCCAAAGCCTATGCGGCTCTTTGTGATATTTTTGTAATGGATGCATTTGGCACAGCGCATCGCGCTCAAGCCTCGACTCACGGCGTCGCTAAATTTGCACCTATTGCCTGTGCTGGACCATTGTTGACCGGCGAACTTAGCGCACTCGAAAAAGCATTAGCAAAGCCCGCTCACCCGATGGTTGCCATTGTAGGTGGATCAAAGGTTTCGACAAAATTAACTGTGCTTGAATCGCTCGCCAATATTGCCGATCAAATTATTGTTGGTGGCGGTATCGCGAACACATTTCTAGCCGCAAGTGGGCAGCCAGTGGGCAAGTCACTTTGCGAAGTTGATCTTATTCCTAATGCAAAAGCATTAATGGCTAAAACAAATATCCCTATACCCACCGACGTAATTGTTGCTAAAGAATTTTCTGAATCTGCCGCTGCAATTTTAAAACCAGCCTGTACGGTTAACGATGATGAAATGATCTTTGATATTGGACCCGACACAACTCAACAATTTGCGGACATTATTAAAAAGGCAAAAACAATTCTTTGGAATGGTCCAGTTGGCGTATTTGAATTTGATCAGTTTGGCGAGGGCACCAAAGCTTTAGCACAAGCTATCGCCGATAGCGATGGATTTTCGATTGCTGGTGGTGGCGACACATTAGCCGCAGTTGATAAATACAACATTGCCGATAAAATTTCTTATATTTCTACTGGCGGCGGTGCCTTTTTAGAATATGTAGAAGGTAAAACACTACCAGCCGTTGCCATACTCGAACAAAGAAAGCGCGACGCTTAATTAAAAACGGTCAAAATTATCCAAACTTTCAATTTTAAAATTGATTATGGAAAAATTTAAAAACTAAAAAACGAATAAAGAACTTGAAGAGGAGAGACCATGCCAGTAGTTAACTATCAACAATATTGCAACATGCTCGATAACGCCAAACAAAATAAGTTTGCCTACCCAGCCATTAATATCACCTCAAGCGAGACTATTAATGCTGCATTGCTTGCTTTTAAAGAGGCTAACTCCGACGGCATTATTCAAGTATCAACTGGAGGCGGTAAATTCGCTTCAGGCCAAGGTGTTGGCTCTATGGTTAAAGGAGCGATTGGACTTGCCGTCTACACTCACATGATGGCCGAGGAATATGACGTTAACATTGCTTTGCATACCGACCACTGTCATCCAGAATTTGTCGAATCTTTTTTAATTCCATTAATCGCCGAGACTAAACGTCGTCGTGCTGCTGGCCTGCCTAATTTATTTAGCTCGCATATGTACGACGGCTCAGCTCTGCCGATGGATGAAAACATTGCAGAATCAAAACGTATCATGGCGGCGTGTGTCGAGAACGATATTATTCTAGAAATAGAAACGGGTATTGTTGGTGGTGAAGAAGATGGTCACGATACCTCTGGCGTAGCTGCGGACAAGCTGTACACCACTCCAGATGATATGGTAGTGGCTGCTAAAGAACTAGGCTCAATGGGTCGCTTTATGCTGGCAGCAACATTTGGTAATGTTCACGGAGTTTACAAACCTGGCAATGTAAAATTAACACCAACCATATTAAAAGATGGACAAGCAGCGGTGGTCAAGGCGCTTGGTGAAAGTGCTCATCTCGACTTAGTATTTCATGGCGGTTCTGGCTCTGAGTTACGTGAGATTCACGAGACTCTTGAATATGGCGTGATTAAAATGAACATTGATACAGACACCCAATATGCGTATTCACGGCCTATTGTTGATCATATGTTTAAGTATTATGACGAAATGTTAAAAATTGAAGGCGAAGTAGGCAATAAAAAAATGTACGACCCACGTGCTTACGGTAAAAAAGCTGAGCGCAATATGGCCGATCGTATTATTCAAGCCTGTCATGACTTGCGCTCTAATGGAACGTCGCTAGGTAAAAATATTTAATTTAAACCGACATTTAATTTAGCTATCAAGTTTTGAGCATCTGTATTTAATGGTTTACTTAAGCGTTATCAATAATAAAGCTTAAGTTATGATTAAAGCACCGAATAAAATACTAAGGATAAAAAATTGATATACTTAAAATGCTAGATTCTGGCGTTTTTTATCAATTTTTAAAAAAATTTTGGAGTCTTTATGAAATTTCTTAGGCAATCATTTTTTATTTCTGCATGTCTTATTTTTACAGCTAATGTTTTTGCAGCTCACCACCAAACGGGTCACGCCTATAATAAATCGGATGTTCATGGTCTTATCATTGTTAAAAGTAGTCATTCGGTTAAAGACACCGCTGATAAGTTAGCCGCTATTTTACAATCTAAAGAAATGACTGTTTTTGCTAGAATCGATCATGCCGCCGGAGCGCAAAAAATTGGTCAAGCGTTGCGGCCCACTGATCTTATTATTTTTGGTAATCCAAAAATTGGGACAGCGTTAATGCAGTGTGCGCAAAGCGTCGCGATTGATTTGCCACAGAAAATGCTAATTTGGCAAGATGATCAAGGCTCAACTTGGCTAGGTTATAATGATCCCGACCATCTAAAAAAACGCCATGGTTTCGACGGTTGCGATCCTGTTCTTAAAAAAGTAGCTGGTGCATTGGGTAACTTTGCAACCGCAGCTAGCAAATAGATCGTATATTTTGGCTGGCACGAGCTTATTACTTTTATTAGATGACATAACGACATTGCTCGATGATATTGCGGGCATGTCAAAAGTTGCTGCAAAAAAAACATCCGCGGTACTCGGTGATGACCTCGCCGTTAATGCACAGCAATTGACGGGTATCACCGCTGCGCGTGAAATACCTATTGTTTGGGCTGTCGCTAAAGGTTCTTTTTTAAATAAGCTTATTCTTGTTCCCTCGGCATTGCTTATCAGTGCCGTACTACCTGCCCTAATAATTCCTCTTCTGATTTGCGGCGCTTTATTTTTATGTTTTGAGGGCTTTGAGAGCGTTTGGCATTTTTTTCATAAACAAAAACACATTAATAAAGAATCTCAACAAGAAACTCCGCCAAATAATACGCCTTCATCAGCAGCTGATCAAAGTGCTATTGCACAGCTAGAAAAAGATAAAGTTAAAGTTAAAGGTGCTATTCGTACTGATTTTATCTTATCCGCCGAAATTATTGTCATCACCTTAGGCGTTGTCAGCTCACAAACATTGATAACTCAACTAGGTGTGCTGGCGACAATTGCGATTTTAATTACTATTGGGGTTTATGGTTTAGTTGCTGGGATTGTTAAACTCGACGATCTTGGCTTATACCTTATTCAAAAAACAAATACCGGTCTACAAAAATTAGGCCGAGGACTTCTGGTATTTGCACCATGGCTAATGAAAGGCTTATCAGTGTTTGGCACCCTTGCAATGTTTATGGTGGGAGGTGGAATTATCACGCACGATATCGTATTTTTTCACCATATGAGCCAAGTTATTACGGACATGGTGAGCAATCCACTGATCTCCTCTATCAGCTCAATTCTTTTTAATATGCTCGTAGGTATTTTTTTTGGAGGTCTACTCTTAATGACCATCACGCTTTATTCAAAAATCAAGTTACGCTAATGATCCAAGACATCTACTACCATTTAAATAATACGTTTTTATATAGCAACTAATATGCAGATATAAATTAATGCTTTATGAATCTTAAGCTATACTAAATATGTCTAGCCAAGATTAACCTACATTACTGATAAGTAATTCAATAGTTGTGAGTGATTAGGCAGCTATGAATATTACGACTCAGGCTATCCTATGTACGATACGGGTAAATAATGTTAGAAATTGATAGCAGAGAATATATACGCCATCCCTCAGATATACCTCTGCAATACACGTTAATAGATGAGCCGCACATTAATACAAGGTCGGCCAATAATATTAGCCTTGGCGGTTTGAGCTTTATTACAGAGGAAGATTTAAAAGTTAATAGCTGGTTAACTATTACTATTCCTGTTAATCATGATGAGTTTGAAGTCGTAGGCCAAGTACGCTGGTGTAAAGCCCATAATGATTTTTTATCTGACCCTCCTACTCAAAAATTTTTTGATGTTGGCATAAAATTCTCGGATACTTTAGATGTTTTTTCTATTCGTATGGTCGAACAAATTTGTTACATAGAGCATTACAAAAAAGAAATTTTAAAAAAAGAAGGACGTAAACTGAGCAATGACAAAGCTGCGAGCGAATGGATAGAAAAGTTTGCCCCTAAATTTCCGCAACAATTTTGACATTAATTAACATTAAACATGTTCAATTTGCAGCCGATGATACTTAACCACTATTTACTGATATTTGAGCACTAATGTCTAAAAAAGAACCGCCCATTTTCTTTAGCGAATTGAAAAAATTTGTTGGTGAAATCCCTCTACTAGAGTCACAAGACTCTTCTAAAATATCGGTTAATAAAAATATCACCCCGCGTTTAAAAAACTATTTAGATTTTTATAATATTGATTTTATTAATGGCAAAGATATCGATAAAAACATCGCCAGCGCTCATAAAATATGGCGAAGCCAAATTTTAGGATATCGTATTATAGAGCAATCTTGGCAACCTAAAAATTTTAGTGGCAAAACATTATTTATTGTTCATGGTTATTTCGAACACACTGGCCTTTATAAAAATATTATTTTTTGGTCATTAAAGAATGGCTATAAAGTACATCTTTTTGATTTACCTGGACATGGTTTAAGCAGTGGCAAAGCAGCTGACATCGATAGCTTTAACACTTACGGTAATATTTTGCTGTCAATCATTAAACGTGACGACCCTAAAAACTATTCTCTAATTGGTCAAAGTACAGGCGGTGCTGCTGTTATAAATGCACTTCTATCTACAACAAATACGCCACAAAAAATAACACCAGAAAATGTGATTTTATTAGCGCCACTTGTACGTAGCTGTTATTGGCAAGAAATACGCTGGTTTTATTATTTGGCATGTCGTTTTACCTCCTCGATAAAACGGTCTTTTTCAGACTCTTCTCACAATGATATTTTTAACGATTTTTTAGAACACGACGATCCATTTCAAGCGCATCAAATACCATTATCGTGGTTAGGCGCAATGGATGATTGGATTGCTGAAATAGAGACCTATAAAAAAAATACTTTGCAACCCTGCTGGCTGATACAAGGCACGGGCGACAAAACCGTTGACTATAAATATAATATTGCAGCCATTAAACATTGCCTCCCTCAAATAAAGGTAGAAATGATAGCAAATGCAGGACATAACCTTGTTAATGAAAATGATAAATATTGGCAACAGGTATCTAATTTATTGTCTAAAGCAGAGAAAAGTCTAGAGACATTTGCACATTAATACTGATCATCTCATCTATTATTAACTTATTTTTCAGCATCTATTTTTTTACCGTATAATGGGCCATACATAGTTATTCAAAAGAGCGCATTTATGGCCAAAAAAACAGTAGCCTTATTCATTCTTGATGGTTTTGGTTATTCGAAAACTTCTACCTCTAACGCAATTGAAGCGGCCAATAGCCCAACATGGGACTCTCTCTGGAATAATCATCCACATACTTTGATTCAGACCTCGGGACTGGCCGTAGGCCTACCCGATGGACAAATGGGTAACTCTGAAGTTGGCCATATGAATTTGGGAGCTGGGCGTATTGTTTATCAAAACTTTACTCGTATTTCTAAATCCATCGAAGATGGTGACTTTTACGAAAATATAGCTTTAACCTCTGCAGTTGATAAAGCTATTAAAGCCCAAAAAGCGGTGCATATTTTAGGTCTTTTATCTGCCGGTGGCGTGCATAGCCATGAAGATCACATTGTCGCTATGATTGACCTCGCGGTGAAGCGCGGAGCAAAAAAAGTATATGTTCACGCCTTTCTCGATGGCCGCGATACGCCTCCTCGCAGCGCGCAATCATCTTTAACCAAAATATCATCAAAATTTAACCAATGCTTTAGCACTCAAGGTGAAGGCTATATTGCCTCGATGATTGGCCGTTATTATGCAATGGATAGAGATAATCGTTGGAATCGCGTCCAACAAGCCTATGATCTGTTAACACAAGGTAAAGCTATCAACACTACAAATGATGCAATCGTTGGCCTAGAGCTAGCCTACGGCCAAGATCTAGATGATGAATTCTGCCCAGCAACCTCAATCCAGCCCAATGGCAAAGCTGCGGTCATAAGCGATGGCGATGCTGTTATATTTATGAATTTTAGGCCCGATCGTGCCCGCGAGCTCACGCGCGCATTTGTCGAAAAAAATGTTGATAAAAATCTCGATCAAAGTATTCAACCCAAATTAGCTGATTTTGTAACACTTACAGAGTATGCATCAACTATTGATACCCCGTGTGCTTTTTCACCAACTAGCTTGAAAAACACCCTTGGCGAGCATCTTGCTGCCAACCATAAAACTCAATTACGTATTGCCGAGACAGAAAAGTACGCTCACGTGACATTTTTCTTCAATGGTGGCGCCGAAAGTGAGCTTGAAGGCGAAACAAGAATCCTAATTTCTTCGCCTGATGTCGCAACCTATGATTTGAAGCCCGAGATGAGTGCACCAGAGGTGACCGATAAGCTAGTAGAGGCAATTCACAGTGGTGAGTTCGATATGATTATTTGTAACTATGCTAATGGCGATATGGTAGGTCATACCGGCAAAATGGATGCCGCGATTAAAGCTGTCGAGGCTCTAGATATCTGCCTCAAACGCATAACTGATGCTATTTTGGAAGTTGATGGAGCCTGCCTAATTACCGCAGACCATGGCAATGTCGAACAAATGGTTAACACCGAAACAGGTGGGCCTTTGACATCACACACCAATGGACCAGTACCGCTAGTATATATTGCCAATAATGATGGTAACAAAACCTTAAAAGAAGGTCGTTTATGCGACATCGCACCTACATTACTAGGCATGTTAAGTTTAAGCCAACCACAAGAGATGACGGGTAAGAATCTTTTAAGCTGATAGCTCTTCTAATTTTTTGCTTATTTAGTTGCGTATATATAAAAACACGAAGATATTTTAAATAGTGACTAATTAATTAGCGATAAAAGAACTGCTCTACGACCATAAGCGAAGACTTCAAGCTAGTACAGTCTTACTAGACGATGTTATGATAAGAGTCAGTAGACAGTCACATGCGTGACTAAAAATAGTGGGTAAAATGAGCAAAGAACGTGAAGTATTAGCCGAGTTGACTAAAGTTCTAGCCGCGCGTAAAGTTGCGTCTTCTGCGGATAGCTCCTATGTAGCCCAACTACATAAAAAAGGCTTAAATAAAATACTTGAGAAAGTTGGCGAGGAATGTACAGAAACATTGCTTGCTGCAAAAGATGCGCAAATAAGTGGCGATAACGATAATCTTATTTACGAAACTGCGGATCTGTGGTTTCATTCAATGGTTATGCTTTCCCATCTAGATACTGATATACAAGCCGTTATAGACGAGCTTGGCCGCCGCATTGGCTTGTCAGGACTCGATGAAAAAGCATCCCGCAATTAACGATTTAGGAGAACCTTATGGGTATTGGTGGTATTGGTATTGGACCGTTATTGGTCATACTTGTGATTGTAGTTTTATTATTCGGAACAAAAAAACTTAAAGGCATGGGTTCTGATCTTGGCGGTGCATTAAAAGGCTTTAAAAAAGCACTTAGCGAAGACGAAAAGAAAGATGCTGAATTAACAACAGATGCGGTCGAAAAGAAAGATGCTGAGTTAACTGAAGCCGCCGATAAAAAAGAAACAGATAAGAGCAAAAGTTAACTTAGATGGGTCTATTTGAAATGTTAATTATTGCGATCGTGGCGCTACTTGTAGTCGGTCCCGAGCGCATGCCCGAAGCTGTCCGTGGCGCTGCAATGACTATCGGTCGAATTAAACGCATGTTTAATAGCACCAGAGAAGAATTTGAGAAGCAAATTGGTGCAGATGATATTCGTCTTGAACTTCATAATGAACAAATTATGGATAATCTCAAGAAGATGGAAAAAGATATGGCTGAAATTGACAGCGATCTCAGAAAGTTGACCCAAGACGAAGAAGATCGAAAGTTCATGGAAGAGGATAACTATCAAGACCCTCCCAGATTTAGAGGCGATGATTTACATGCTAAAAAGGTAGACCGCGAAGAACCATTTGCTTTTAGTATGCCTCCTGCTGATATAGAGCCTGCCTCTAGCGATAAGTCCATAGACATTATAAAATCTTCAGCTAGCAAGAAGCCCGTTAGTAAAAAGACAGTAACTAACAAGAAGCCTGCAGCTACCAAAAAGCCAGCAAGTAGTAAAAAAACTGCAGCGAAAAAAACCTCGGCGGTTAGTGACCCAGTAACCCAAACACCACCTGCCGGCAAAAATGCACCTGAAGAAAACACGACAACCAACAAAAACAAATCATCTGTGTAAGATAAAAACTCAATGACAGAATCCTTAAAACAAGTGTCGCCGCTCATTGAGCATCTTATTGAACTTCGCAATCGTCTACTTTACTGCATTTGCGCGGTGATAATTGTTTTTTTAGGACTGGTTGCTTTTGCCAATGATATCTACTCCTTTGTGGCCGAGCCTTTAATAGCACTATTGCCTGAAGGCACATCGATGATTGCTACTGAAGTTGCAACACCTTTTTTAACACCGTTTAAATTAACTTTCTTTGTATCTGTCGTTATAGCTCTACCTTATTTGCTATATCAGATTTGGTCTTTTTTAGCGCCTGGCTTATATGATAATGAGAGATCATTGATAGCACCCTTAATTGGTTCTAGCGTGCTATTATTTTATGCAGGCATTACCTTTGCCTACTTTATTGTATTTCCACTTGTATTTGGTTTTTTTACTTCTGTCGCTCCCGAAGGCGTGACAGTTATGACGGATATCGCAAGTTATTTAGATTTCGTTATTAAACTTTTTTTAGCTTTTGGTATTGTTTTTGAAATACCTGTTGCCATTATTTTACTTATTCGCACTGGCGCGGTAACACCAGAAACGCTAGCGGCAAAACGTGCTTACGTAGTGGTAGGTTGTTTTGTTCTAGGAATGTTACTAACGCCTCCAGATGTCATTTCGCAAGTACTCCTGGCTCTACCGATGTGGCTCCTTTATGAAGTCGGAATAATCATTGGAAGACGCATAACCCCTAAAAAGAAAGACGACGATGAAAATGATGCGGACGAAGATTAAACAAAAGTTTAAGTCTTTGCGACCATACAATCGCCACTAGTCTGTTTTTACATTATCCCTATTCAGTAAAATCTTCAGATAAAACATCACACTGAGTATTTAACTCGCACAAAAATTATCCGCAATCTTTAAATTGATTGCTATTCTTTAGGAATCTATCTTAGAAAAAGCAGTTGGGCGCGAAAAAGATGTGTAACTTATTGGTGTGCAAAGCTTCCGCTCCTGCTCACGCTCCTTACCTACGTCCGTGTAGCCATAGTGAATGTTAAAATCGTGTGGCGACCTGTTGGCGATGAGCGTATTTTGAAATTTGCAAGGTTCGTCAAGAAGTTGCGTAGACTTTCGTGATCCAACTGCTTTATCTAGGTTTATTGCGGTTAAAAATTAAAGGTATGTTTTTGGATTCAAGTAATAAGTGCAATTTATTTATCTTTACGCAGTGATTGAACAACATAGAAGATTCAGTGGGATATTTTAAACAATAAGCAAGCAATGGGATAACCTTGATAGCATAATTATTCTTATGACAACATAACTACTTATTCCACATATTAGTTCTTTAAGCAATGAAACAGCCCACAATTTTAACAAGACGCATAATTAATAAATAATGAGATACAGACATTGATTTCTCTCCAATGACCTTAACACAGACGTTAGTTAGTTTATAAACCCTCATGATTATAATTTGAACAATATAGTTAACAGCATAAACCCTATGATAGTCATTTAGATCACAACATCATTTGCTACCATCAATAAAAATCACAATATAAACTAACTACATATTGTGGTTTGATACTATTTAAGCCACTATTTACACATTGAATAATAGATTTTAGATTTAAGGTTATTATGTATATTTTACACAATCAAGATGGTTATTTTTTAACCAAGTCTGGCGAATGGAGTGATGCTCGAGAGCTAGGCCCTTTATTTAAAACTATTTATAAAGATGAAGCGATTAACCAACTCTTTGAAACTAACAGTAAAGATTATAATTTACGTCTCTCTTTGCTCGAGTGTGAGATTAACTCAAAAAATATGCCTATAATTCCAACTGACAAATTACCTCCTATACTGGAAAAACCTATCGACACTAATATTATTTTTGATGATTATGAACTTGAAAATAATAGTTCGGATATTGCCGAGCAATATAATCATGCACGAGCTCAACATTCATAAAAACTATCATCTAGAGTTAAAATAGCTCTTTAGAGCCTACCCCTTTAAGCAGCTATATTGTGACAATAAAAGAAGATGTTCTTTGTGTGGTCACACTTACTCATATATTTTTGGCAAAAACATATCTATCAATGATGATATAAAGCCTTAAAAAAGTGCTACCGAGGAGCCTTTAATGCCTTTATTTTCCGAGCGTCTCGATCAAATTCGCGCAGCAAAAAATTTAGCGGGTTTAGCAGACTTAACGCGTGGTATAGAAAAAGAAAGTTTGCGTGTGACCAAGCAAGCCACACTTTCAAAAATTGCTCATCCTAAAGGCCTTGGCTCTGCGTTAGCCCACCCGCAAATTACAACTGACTATAGTGAAGCCCTGCTAGAATTTATAACGCCTCCGAACAAAAGTATTGATGATATGCTGAGCACGTTAAATGACCTTCATACATTTACCTATCTGCATATTGGCGACGAGTCATTATGGGTCAACAGCATGCCCTGCATACTCAATAAAGATAGTGATATCCCAATTGGTCAATATGGAAGCTCAAACAGTGGCCGAATGAAAAGTATTTATCGGTTGGGACTAGGCCATCGTTACGGACGCTCAATGCAAACTATTGCTGGCATTCACTTTAACTTTTCAGTGTCAGATGATTTGTGGGAATTTCTGCATAAAAGCGATGCTAGTAATTTATCAATTATTGACTACAAAACAGAAGGTTATTTAAAACTAATAAGAAACTTTAGACGATATTTTTGGTTGCTACTTTATTTATACGGCGCCGCACCAGCAGTTTGTAGAAGTTTTATAAAGAGCCGCGAGCACACATTAGAACCCCTTAACGATAATGATGCCAACACATTGCATAAGCCTTATGCGACTTCATTACGTATGGGCGACCTTGGTTATCAAAGCTCTGCGCAAGAATCATTAACGGTGACCTATAACAATATTGATGGTTATATTAAAACTCTTTGCGATGCGATTACGCAGCAACACCAAGACTATAGCGCTATTGGCATAAAGGATAACAAGGGTGAATATCAACAACTCAATGATTGCTTATTACAGATCGAGAACGAATTTTATAGCGTTATAAGGCCTAAACGTACGGCTAAAAGTGGACAAACCGCTCTAAATGCATTGCAAAATGGGGGCATAGAATATATTGAAGTTCGCTGCCTTGATCTTAATCCCTTTGAAGATGTTGGCATCAACAAACAGCAAATACAGTTTTTAGACATCTTTTTACTTTTCTGCTTATTGGAAGATAGCCCTCCATCTGATAACGACGAAAATAAAAAAATCTTACAAAATCAAAAACGCATGGTCTACGAGGGTCGCAAACCTAACTTGATGCTACATTATTTTGATACAGAAAAGCCTGCTGCTGAATGGAGCCAAGAAATTATGGCTAAATTACTCCCTATTGCGCAAATGATCGATACACACAACAATTCCAAAGACTATCAAAATGCATTAGAAATTGAACAGTACAAACTTGAAAATTCTGCTCATACTCCCTCGGCAAAACTAATAGAACTTTTAAATCGCGACAAAATGTCTTTTTATGAATTGACGATGAAGCAGTCTTTAATTAACAGAGAACATTTTACAACTCAGCAATTAGAGCCAAATAAAGCGACTTATTTCACTCAAATGGCAGTTGAATCTCTCATAAAACAAAAACATATAGAGTCAGATACCAACATGTGTTTTGAGAAGTTTTTAGATAATTACTACAAACAATATAATTGCTGCATTGATGGATAGTTATTTAGCATTAGCTTTTAAATTGACGCTGCCATTTAGACGATAATGGTGCTGCTAATTATTTTGGTAGGGATGCTTAAATAATTAGCAAATAAGTTTTTCGATACAAAGTTAAGGTTCTAGCGCTGAACAACAAAATTATTAAAATAAAGCCCTGTTATCCCTACTGAATCACCTTCTTCCTCTGCAAGTATTGCTTTTACACCGTCAAGAGCCTTAACTCGAACCAACTCTTTGCCTTGCTGCGTGTCAACATCAACATCATTTAGCCGACTAAATTCTCGCACTAAATAATCTCGAATCAATGGCATATGATGTCGAACAGAATTTGAAGACAATGAATCTTTAACTCTCAAAGAAACTTCTAACTTGATATATTTTAGCTTCCCTTGCCCGCCATAATTAACCACAAAGGCTGGTATGACAGGAACGTAAATAGCCGCTAAAGGCGCAGAATTTTCGTCATTGGCCTTATCATCCTCTGCATGAGCATTCATCACCAACACCCCACATAAAATAAAGCATGCCAACAATTTAATACTAAATTTGTTAATGTATTTTTGAATCTTCATTGCAATACCATCTTTCTTAATGTCGCTACGTATATGCAGCTTTGTCTTTGTGTTCACTTAATATACTCATTAGATTGCTAAAACGGCTAATACTTTCATATAAAATATAGATCAATTTCTTAATTATCACAAAAATTATATGAGATTAAATAATTAATTATTTAATCTATGGTTCCTTGACCTAAGTCATAGAGCCATCTAGCAAGATTAGATAAAAACACGTATTCTATCATTAAAGAATTCACTAAAACTGTTGAAACAAATATGCTCACAAATCGACACTTGTTATTACTGATGTGGTTAGGTTCTATCACCTTAATCTTAATCGCTTTATATATGCAATATTTTATGGGATTAGAGCCTTGCGCTTTATGCATGACTCAAAGAGTTTTTATTATTGCGGTTGGTGTTGTCGCTCTGTTAGCTTGGCTGCATAATTTCATAGCGCCCTATTCAAAACTTCATCTAAAGGTTTACGGCGTGTTAGGTATGCTACTCGCAATTATAGGTGGCGGGTTTTCTTCAAGACATTTATGGCTTCAAAGCCTGCCCGAAGACCTTGTCCCTGCTTGCGGTCCAAGCTTAGGTTATTTAATTGATACAGTACCCTTTGCCGAGGCTCTCGCTGTTCTTCTGCAAGGTGATGGGCACTGTGCTGACGTAAGTTGGTCGCTATTAGGGCTAACCATTCCTGGCTGGACATTAGTCACTTTTATTGGATTCTTTTTAATTTATGGCTTCATCTGTTATCGAGCATTTCGCCGATAACACGCTGGCATTTAATTTAAATGGCACTTTTAAATTTTAATTACTTGCGCTTAGTAATATCTTATCTTATCTTTATACTATAGTTCGGGTTATTATTGGCTAATTTAGCTCAATAATTAGCCTAGTCCAATCTTATAAAGCATAAGATCAACCTAAATTAATATAAATACAATTTTAGGTTTGGTATTTTCCTAAAATTATTTGTGACTAAAGAGCTCTTTCATTAATCATGATTTCGGAAATTTACTTTATATATCGCTATTTTCAATCAGTAATAAAAAATTGGCATCAAATTATTCAGCCATCATCACAAGATAGATAACTTAAGGAAACTATCATGTTAGAAAACTGTAAGTCAGCTAAAGAACGTTGGGGCGGTGTAAACACAATTATTGATCGTTGGTTGCAAGAACGCCAAGAAATGCTAGTTAAATATTGTGCGCTTTCAACAATTAATATTTTTGACGAGAGCAATAGTGGACATCGCCAAAAAGTCAGACACTTTTGCCAAACGTTGATGGATTATATCTCTGCAGGTCACTTCGAAGTTTACGATCAATTAATGCGAGAAGGCCAAGATTTTGGTGATAAAGATGGCCTTAAAGCTGCTTCTAAGTCATATAAAATCATCGACACAAAGACCGAACAACTTCTAGATTTTAATGACAAGTACCAAGAAACCGACGATATGTCGTCACTTGTTGTTGACCTATCAACTGCAGGACAGCAGCTAGCATCTAGATTCGAAGCAGAAGATGAGATGATTTCTATACTTCATGACTCACATACAGATATGGTTGCATAACTAAATACTATCAATTCGAGCTAGAAATATCAGATTGTATGAATAGTTTATGGTATTTATAGTGCATCTAGAGTAGATCGCATATCAACAACTATATCACGCCAAAAATTACAACTTGGCTAGCTTTTTTACTCTGTCTTATAAAAAGGCTCACAGTTACAACGCCTTAGTAATATTGTGCTCACCAACCGCACTTAAGCCAATAGTATTTATTAACTATTGGCTTTTGTTTTATTATCCTTACTACATTTTCACTCAATTTCGTCTAGGCTTAAGCATATATGTCAGCATCTTATATTCTTGGCTAATTAAAGCATCACAAAACAACTTTAGCCGTTATAAAACAACCTCCTTATCAATATTGTAAAATGCATTATGAAATTATTACGCTATGGATTAATAAGCCTTTCTCTTTCACTAATGATTGCCTGTGGATCAAATACCGCGCCTAGCGAGCGCTTTGAAGTTGCTGTTAATGGCATCTATGATGGCTCTTTAAGTTCTGGTGGAGAATATGCAATTATTGGCTCTGTGCAGCATGGGGGCAGCCTTTGGCGCTTAAGCGACAATGAGCGCCTATTCAATTGGAATCACAATAAAGGCGAAGCCAGCATTCTTATTGCAACTGATTTCGATCCAAGTAATCGCTGGGCACTTACAGCAGAGGCCCATACGATTGTTTTATGGGACGTCAGTAATGGCAGCGCGACACGATTCTGGACGGCACCGGCAGAAATACTCGACGCCAAGCTCTCACCAAACGCTCGCTATGCTTTACTAGGCCAATCCGATAACTCTGCTGTTATCTTTAATATTATTCAAGGCGGTATAGTACGCAGTTTTAGTCATGAAGGCAGGGTTCGCAGTGTTGATTTGAGTGATGATGGCTCAATAGCAATCACCGGTTCAGAAGACAGAACAAGTGTTATATGGGATGTAAACTCAGGCAACAAAATATTCACCATAACTCATGATGAAGACGTACAGCACGTTAGTTTAAGCGCAGATGGACATTACGCTTTAAGTACGGCTAAATACGACAGAGCCGATATTTGGGATGTTCGTGAACGTAAAGTGTTGAAGAGTATTCCGCTTTCGAAAGAGCGCATTAAGCGTGGCTTAGAAATAGTAACATCCAAATTTAGCAACGATGGACGACAAATCTTGCTTGCATACTCAAATCAAGTAGTTGAGTTGCGAGATACTATAAGCGCTGAATTAATAAAATCTTGGACATTAACAAAAAGAAAACAATGGCAACCAACTAGCGTATCTGCGCTAGATGTTGCTTTTGCAAAAACCGCTGGCACCTATTATGCAATAGGTACTAGCGGTTTTATCTATCTATTGAAATAAATTGAGTTTTTGCCAGTAAACCATAACCGTATAAAAGTAGTTCAACAATAACTTATTGAGATAGGTTAACTGGCTTCTCTGGATCAACTATCTCTAGTAATTCAACTTCGAACATTAACACTGCATTAGGTCCAATAGCGCCACCTGTGCCACCGGCACCATAAGCTAATTCTGATGGTATGCTTAATTCCCACTTATCACCAACATTCATAAGCTGTAAGGCTTCTGTCCAGCCTGGGATGACACCGTTAACAGGAAAAACAGCTGGTGCGTTACGACTGTATGAACTATCAAATTCAGTACCATCAATTAGTGTACCTTTATAATGAACGGAGACAGTATCGCTGTCTTTAGGAGAGGCGCCGTCACCTGCCGTTAATTCTTTATACTGAAGTCCGCTGGCAGTAGTTATTACGTTTTCTTTTTTACCATTTTCGGCTAAATAAGCCACGCCTTCAGTAGCGTTTTTTTCAGCCGCAGCTGTAGCTAGCTGTGCCTGCTCGGCCTGTTGTTCTAACTGACGTTTTTGAGCACGCTCTTGTAATGTTGCAATGGTTTCTTGAACCTGCTCTTCGCTTAGACGCGATTCTTTACCCTCAAGCGCATCGTTAATACCTATTGTCAGTGCGGCAATATCAAGTTCAACGCCATCACGAATAAACTGTTGAGCCATATTATCGCCTACCATATAGCTTAGGCGCTGCTCTACAGTTTCTAACCCATTAGCTGAAGATTCTGAGCTAGCTTCTGGAGATGCTACTTCTTCTGCTTTTTCTTCAGATTTACCACCACAAGCGGCAAGTGAGACGGCTACACAAGCGACCATTAAATATTTAAATTTCATGAAACAACCTTAATTTTGATGTGATAAGAATAGATAGGCAATTATGCATTAAAAGTCTACCTACTAATAAGTTACAATGGTATAGCAAACAAACTTTTATGGATACCTGCATACAAACCAGATTTGAACAGTGTCAAAGAACTTTGAAATAAATTCACCTCGATCTACATTAAATGAAAAATTAATTCATAAAATAGAGATTATTACATTTCTCACCAACAGCTTCACTTTTCAAAATTATGAATGCAAGCGCCATTGCAAGGTCTTACCTGCAAAGAAAGGCACAATATTATTTCCATTAGGCAATACAATACTTTCGGGCACTTGCCATTGCTTTTTGACTAAAGATATTACCGATGTATTTCGTGGCAGCTCGTAAAAATCTGCGCCATGATGGCTAGCAAATCCCTCTAATTTATCGAGCACGCCTAAATCGTCAAATATTTCTGCGTAAAGCTCGATAGCACTCCAAGCGCTATAGCAACCTGCACAACCACAATCTGACTCTTTTCGATGTTGCTCATGTGGGGCTGAATCGGTACCTAAAAAGAATTTATTCGATCCGCTTACAACAGCATCCTGAAGAGCTTGCTGATGAATATTGCGTTTTAATACCGGCAAACAATAATTATGCGGCCGCACACCACCCACTAGTAGATCATTTCGATTTAACAGTAGATGTTGAGGTGTGATTGTCGCGGCTACAAAACTAGATGCTGCGGATACAAACTCTACGGCCTCTTTTGTCGTAATGTGTTCAAAAACTATTTTAAGGGTTGGGAATTTTTCTGTAATATTACGAAGATGGCGTTCAATAAATATTTTTTCACGATCAAATATATCAACGTCGTGATTAGTCACCTCACCATGTATTAATAATAAAAGGTCTTCATCGATTAAGGCTTGAAAAATTGGATCTAAATACGTGAGGTCACTCACCGCTGCATCAGAGTTTGTGGTTGCACCGGCTGGATATAATTTTACAGCAACAACACCGGCATGCTTGGCATCACGAATATCTTGTACGGTTGTTGAGTTGGTTAAGTACAAAGTCATTAACGGCATAAACGAATTATTAGCGGGTCTCGCAGCCAAAATACGCTGTTTATATTTCAACGCCATTGAAGCCGTGGTAATTGGGGGCACCAAATTTGGCATGACAATCGCGCGTTGAAAACACCTTGCTGTTGCTGGAACGGTCTCTAGTAAAAAATCATCATCGCGAAAATGCAAATGCCAATCGTCTGGGGTATTAATTTCTAGGCTTGCCGTCATGCTGTTTGGTTCTCTATATTTTAATTGAAGTCATTATTGATATTTATAACTCACTGATGTTTTGAAGTTATTGAGTTTCTGTAGACACGCGAATGAGTTTTCCTGGGGCTACATCGGTTAATAAATAAAATGTTTTATTATCCTTTACGCGGACGTCGCGAATGCGCCCGAAGTCTTTCTCAAATAAACGTTTTTCATCAAATATTTTTTGCTTATTAATAGCCGACTTATTTGTAGACAGCACCGATAACAATTGAAATTTTAATGACCCTACCAGAATATCGTCATTAAAAAACGCCATCCCCGAAGGCGCAATTGAAGGTGTCCAATAGTATAACGGCTGTTCCATTCCATCGGCTTCAACACCCTCACCGATTGACCACCCCGAGCCATATTCGGCTCCATAAGTTATCACGGGCCAACCATAATTTTTACCTAATTTAGGCGCATTCACTTCATCTCCGCCTTGGGGTCCATGTTCGTGCGACCAAATTTCACCGGTGACTGGATGCATCGCTAAACCTTGAACATTGCGGTGACCATAAGAATATATTTCTGGCAACCCAGAGCCATTGCTGACAAAAGGATTGTCTCTTGGAATATCTCCATTATCGCTCAGACGTATTATGCTCCCGTGATGAGTTTGAAGGTTTTGTGAGTGTTGACGATCACCACGATCGCCTAAACTGATAAATAAATAGCCTTCTCTATCAAATGCAAGGCGCCCACCAAAATGACGACCGCCTTGGGTTTTTGGTAACGCCACAAAAATCTTTTTTACATCAGACAAAGAATATTGCTGTAATTTATTATTGGCTACCAAGCCCTTGCCATCAACCGCCATCTTGGGTGATAAAACTGCTCGGATAACTTCGGTGCTAAAACCTATTTTTGGATCACCTGCAACATAGCTTAAATAAATAAAACCATTAGTTTTAAATGAAGGGTGCAAGGCTATATCGTGAAGTCCACCTTGACCTACAGCGCTAATGCTTGGTAAACCTTGAATTGGACCAGATACTTCGCCCGCTGAGCTAACAGTGCGTAAAACACCCTCTTTCTCTGTCACCAAATAATTACCATCAGGTAAAAAAGTAAGGCTCCAAGGACGATTTAATTGATCTGTTATGACTTTTGTTTTTAGTAGCGACTTTGATAAGATTTGTTTTTCAGCGACAGCATTAGTCGCTAATAGTGGGCAAAGAATCCAAGTAAACACAAAAATAATACTTAGCAGTATTTTTTTCATAATCCTCAAGCCTTTATAATCCTTAAATATTTTACCTATATTACCTTACGTAATATAGCACTGCTGATGAGATGGACACCTCGCCATACGGCATCACAATGTGCCATATTGAGAAGTGTAAACAATCAATAACAAGCGAGGTGTCCATCATGAATAAGAATAGCGTAATTAGTATTGATTTGGCAAAAAATGTTTTTCAAGTTT
>JAWUWW010000027.1:0-7239 GCA_034111645.1 Cellvibrionaceae bacterium | reverse complement strand
GTTTAAAATTAATGTATCGTTACAATTTTTAGTATTTGTGAGAGAATCTTATTACAATGTGCAATGTTCTGTTTCACCTTATTTTTATTGTATGTTGTGGTGAAATCTTTATTAATCATGGGGTTTTTACTGAGGTGCTTTTCTTAAAGTTAACGGGACAGGAGTGAAAAAACATATAAAAAAATATAATTTAATATTTTTCATAATACACCTCAGTTGACTCGTTGACTAATATGTAGATATGCAACTTAAGCGAAGGGCTTAACAAAATCTAAATCTAAATATAAATAAATTTAGGTTTTGGTTAGTTGATCTGTTAATAAACACTATAGATGTATTCTTAATCAGCATTTGATAACTGGTTATCGTTGTTCAATCTGTAGTCAGAACATTGAGTCATAGCTATTTAATACTTATATCAAAAACAGTTTATAATTTAAATTTAGTGTCTAGCAAGTCACAATCTTTGTGTTATTGGAGAACTTCGATACTAAAAGGTGATTTAAGTCTCACTTTTATAAAATGAAGTTATACATTGTATTAATGTAGAGGTAACTTTTAATGTCTCTTGAAAGATATCAAAGTAAATTTGAAAACTTGTGTTAAGATTTTAGCCTAAAATTTTTATTTTTAATTGGCTTTGCAAACTATTGCTTACAGTTAATGGTGTTGATTGATGAGAAGCGTGAATTAGTTCTTGTTTTTAGGGTTATATTTATTGATTGGTATTGATAAAGAATAATATAAAATAGAGATGCCAGTTAAAATTATTTATGTGCTTTATCTTTGACTTGATCGATTGGGAAGCGCTTTTTATTTTTCTCAATTTTTTTATCAACAGAGTCAATAATATCTATATTAAGTTGATCGGCAATTAATATTAAATATATCTGTATGTCGGCAATTTCTTCAGCAATTGCTTTAATCTTTTTGTCATTGTGTTGGTAAGAGTCTTGTTCTTTTAGCCATTGAAAATACTCAAGTAGTTCAGCAACTTCTACACTGAGTGCCATGCTTAAATTTTTTTGGAGAGTGAAACCGCACCCAATCTCGATCTTTCGCAAATTTTTTAAGCTCGGCTTTAATATTGTCTAATTCGCTCATATTGGTTTATTTTAGAGTAAAATTTATTGTAATGGTTTTTGTTCGAGTGTGCGGCTGTATCTTGATAGCGAGTAACATATTATCCAAAAAACAGCTCCAACAAAAATATAGCCTTCTTTGGTATAGCGTATCCACTCAGAATTACTCGCTGTAAATTGTACTATACCTAAAAAATCAAACATGCCAATAATATAAACTAATGTTGTCTCTTTAATTAAGCTTATAAAGGCACTAACAATGCCAGGGATAACTAGGCTAATTGCTTGAGGCAATATAATCATAAACATCGATTGCCAATAGCTTAAACTTATTGATGTGGCTGCATCATATTGACCTTTAGGGATCGCTTGTAGGCCGCCTCGAATAATTTCTGCCATATACGCTGCTGCAAATAAACTTACCCCTATTAATACGCGTAGTAGTGAATCAATATTCACTCCCTCTGGCATAAAGAGAGGGAACATTACCGACGCCATAAATAAAACAGTAATTAATGGTACTCCACGCCATAGTTCGATAAAGCTAATACAAAAAACTCGTATTATTTTTAATTTTGATTGGCGTCCAAGGGCTAATAATAAACCTAAGGGAAACGACGTGACAATGCCAACAACGGCAATGACTAATGTTAAAAATAAACCGCCCCAGTAGCGTGTCTCAACAATAGGTAAATTAAAAAAACCACCATACATTAAAATAAATGCAATGATGGGAAAACACAGGGCAGAGAGTAATAAGCATTTTTTTTGTACTAAGGAATGTATTCTCTTAAAAAATATAAGCGCCGTTAGCAAGATAGCAAATAGAGCACTGCAAAGCACTAGTCGCCAAAGCTGATCGTTAGGATATTGTCCAAATAATAATTGTCGCCACCAAGCTGATATGTAAACCCAGCAAGCACCTTCGTTTGTACAGTCGCTGGCGTTGCTGCCGAGCCAATTTGCATCGATAAAAGCCCAGCTTACAATTGGCGGAATGGTTAAATATAAAAAATAGAAAGATAATACGGTTAAAACTGCGCTAGTAACGTTGCCAAATAATTTTTTAGTTAACTGTTTGTAACGAAAGTGGTGTCGGCCTGTTATTTTTTGTAGTTTCATTTATCTTTCAACTAACAGGAAACGTTTGTTATAAATATTCATCGTTAAAGCAATAAATAAACTTATTAATAAATATACTAGCATCACCATGAGCAATATTTCGATAGCTTGTCCTGTTTGGTTAAGGGCTGTTCCTGCAAATACTAAAACAATATCAGGATAGGCAATAGCAGCCGCAAGAGATGAATTTTTAGTTAAGGTTAAATATTGGTTAGTCAATGGCGGAATAATTACTCGCATTGCGTTAGGGATAATAATAAAGCGCATAATATTGAAAGGCGATAAACCTAGTGTTTGACCTGCTTCTATCTGACCTTTTCCAACTGATTGAATACCCGAGCGCACATTTTCGGCAATATAGGCGCCCGTGTAGGTTGATAGTGCAATAAAGAGTGCAAAGAATTCAGGCGTAATAACTGTGCCGCCCTTAAAATTAAAACCGCTTAATACGGGGATGCTCCAACTTAAGCCAGTATTAGAGACGATAAACACAAGACCAATGCTAATAAATACGCTTGATAAGCGAGATGCCCACCACTTTGATTTTTTATTTGTACCATTTGTAATACGATATTTTTTTGCTTGTCTGTACCAATATATAACGACCAAAGCGCAAATAATTAGAGTAATAAAAAACCATCCGCTGTTTCCAGATAGCTCGGGGCTAGGTAAATGCAAGCCGCGATTATTTAAAAAAATACTATGGATAAATTCTATGCTAGAGCGAGGTGAAGGAAGAGGTTGTAAAACGGCAAAGTACCAAAAAAACACTTGCAGTAATAAAGGAATGTTACGCAATGTCTCTACATAAAATGCGGCAATGCGCGAGGCTATGGGATGGCCAGATAGCCGAATGATGCCAACAAAAAAGCCAATCGCTGTTGCAAAAATGATGGAGATAAAAGAGACAACTAAGGTGTTGAGTAGTGCCGTAAAAAAAAGACGTAAATAAGTGCTAGAAGAGTCGTAGTGAATCAAGCTAGAGGAAATATTAAAGCCAGTTTCCTCTTCTAGAAATCCAAAGCCAGTGGCTATTTCTTGATCTAATAAATTATTGCTAGCGTTGTTAATTATAAAAATGAAAAATACAATGACTATTAAAGACAAAATGATTTGATAGCCAGTACTTCTGACGCGTGTATTATTAAAGAAGCTCAGAAGTAATTTCATTGGGTCTGTTGATTGTTGTAATAGTGGTTATAAAAATTTTAAACTTAATGTAATTAAGAGTGTGAATCTGTCAGCGTTAAATTTTAATATAAAATTAATTGTTCATCGTGGATGGTAAAAAATTTAACCTAGCGCTGAGTTCTTTTATTGTACACAGATCGATATTAATTAATGCAATGGTATTGCGTATAAAATACCGCCGTCGCGCCAAAGCTTATTTAAGCCGCGGGGTATGTTAAGTAAGCTCTGCTCGCCGACATTACGCGCATAGATTTCTCCGTAATTTCCCACCGCCTTAATAATATTAGCTGACCAGTCGGAGTCTAAATTTAAATTTTTACCGTTTTCACCACTGATTCCTAAAAACCGCATAATGCGTGGATTTGTAGTGTTGCCGAAAGAATCAATATTGATTTGGCTAATTTTTAATTCTTCTGCTTCTATTAAGGCCATTAATGTCCACTTCACAACATCAAACCATTCATCATCGCCGTGACGAACAGCTGGGCCTAATGGCTCTTTAGAAATAGTATCTTCCAATATCATATGCTCGTCAGGATTTTGCATTTTAAGTCGTTGTGCCGCAAGACCAGATTTGTCACTGGTATAAACATCGCAGCGACCTAAGTCATATGCACTTGCTACCTCGCTTGATTTTTCAAATAAAACGGGTTTATAGGTTAGATTGTTAGCGATAAAAAAATCGGCAATATTGGTTTCGGTGCTGGTGCCGGTATTCATGCATATAGAGGCGCCATCTAGTTCTTTTGCATTGTTAATGGCTAAGCTTTTACGCACCATAAAACCTTGGCCGTCATATAAATTTACACCCGCAAAATTTAGCCCTAGTTTGGTATCACGACTTAGGGTCCAGGTGGTAACACGCGAGAGCATATCGATTTCGCCTGTTTGAAGAGCGGTGAAACGTGTTTTGCCAGAAGTGGGCACGTAGGTAACCTTACTGGCATCACCTAATACTGCAGCGGCAACGGCCTTACATATATCAACATCCATGCCTTCCCAGTTACCTTGTTTGTCGGGGCTAGAGAAACCGGTAAGTCCATTAGTGACACCACATTTTAGGCTGTCTCTAGATTTGACGGTGTCTAGCGTGCCTGCAAAAGTAGTTGCGGCGAGCGCAAATAGTGACGTAAATAAAACCAAGGATGATGCTGAAAAACCTAAGCTAGCTGTAATGTTACGCATAAACAAACCCTTATATAACTCTAAAGCAACAAATATTTTATCGTTTAGTATTATTAATCATTTTTGGAAAAACTGTAAGTGCTTAGAGCAAAGGTTGTTCGTCGAGTTAATGATTAAGTCTTATGAACGAGTTAAACCTACATACCAACGTTGAGCCGCACCCAGGCATCAATTCCCTTGCAGTATTCATCTCTGTGTAAATAAGCAGTAGCTAAAGCTTTACCTGAAGGGGTAAAGCGGGTCAGAAGACCAAAATAGGGCTGTCATTGATAGCCAAGCAGACAAAATTTGTAATTAGTATATTCGTAGTTACTGAGCCTTAGCTGTCTAAAAGTATGAAAGTTTATTATAAATTGGGAGAAATGAGAGCTATTAACTCTTTCACTTCTCTAATTAACTCGACCTTGAATTTACTCGACTATTAATATCTTAATTGCGGCATTTTCTCGATTGCGACAGTCAAATGTATTGCTGCTTTTTTAATTTACTCCAGCGCCAAGAAATTATCGATTCCCTTAATCTTATCTTCTGGATGATGATTGACGTAGAGCACGGAGGTCTCACTGTCGGCACATATTTTTTCAATTAAGGCGAGCACCAACTGACGGTTCATATCATCTAGTCCCAAACAGGGTTCATCTAAAATCAACAACGGCGGATGCTTCACCATGGCTCTGGCAATTAACAATAGGCGTTGATCACCATAGGACATTTTATTGAAGGGCCGATCAGCTCGGTCAGACATGCCTAGTAGGTCCAACCACCGGTCGGCTATTTGACCCTGCTTTTCGGTGAATTTGCTGTACAAACCAATGCTGTCATAAAAACCTGAAATAATAACATTGCGCAAACTGGTACCAACGCGATATTCCCATTGCAGTGCGGTAGAAACATAACCAATAAATTGTTTGATTTGCCAGATGCTTTCACCACTGCCGCGCCTAAAACCAAACACAAAAATATCGTTAACATAGCATTGTGGGTGGTCGCCTGTAATGAGAGACAGTAAAGCAGTTTTACCGCTGCCATTGGGGCCACTGAGTTGCCAGTGTTGATTGGCTTGTATGATCCAGTTTAGTTTGTCGATGATGATTTGGTCACCGTATTTTATGGTGACATCGCGTAAATGTACCAAAGGCTGATCTGGATCGAGTGCTGGAATAGCCGTTTCAGCATCGGCTTGGGGCACACTCAAATTGGTGGTTTTTAAATGCAATAATTGATAAAGCTCGCCAAAGGCTTGCGCGTCGTCACGACGTATTTGATGCTGTAATCTGCCGTTGTCGACGTAAGCGATATCAGTTATAAATTCTGGAAATTCATCAAAGCGGTTGAGTACCATGATCATCGGAATGGTATCGACCAATGTTTGTAAGTGCTCTTGTAGCATGGCTAAAGTATTCACATCCAAGCCGTCGAAAGGTTCATCAAGAATGAGCAAATCGGGCTTGCTGGCCAGTGCGCGAATCAACATGACTTTGCGAGACTCCCCAGTAGAAAGCTTTCTAAAGGCGCGGTCCATTAATTTTTGCAAATCAAATTTCACGCTCAGTTGTTTGGCCAATTCTAAGTCGCGGCAATTTTCAAACAAAATATCGCGAACTGGAGTGCCTTCGCTGATGACGTCCATAATGTCGGCGTCGTCTTTTTTTAATTCAGCGTCTATCAATTCAGCCTGCGCTTCAAACGAGACCATGGCAACCTGTTTGGGTAAGCCTTCAATTGTGCCCGCGGTGATATCACCGACCTTGGCGAGTACGGCTGCCAAGGCCGATTTTCCCGCACCATTGGTGCCCGTGATAGCCCAGTGTTGTTGCGGTTCAATTTTCCAATTGATGTCGTGTAATTGAAAACGATCTTCAAAATTAACCGATAGATTATTGATACAAATAGTTTGTTGTTGCGTCATGATTTGATAATCCAATTAAACAATTTTTTGCTGCTCTTTACTTGGCAAAGGTAGGACTTATGTTGTTAGTTTTAGGCATAAAAAAAGCCGAGGTGTTAATCTCGGCCTTTTCAGTGTCGTTATTGAAAATAATCGTTATACGATTTTTTTCATATCTGACATGTGACCACGAAGCGTTGCACCAATGGCTTCAACCGGATGGCTGCGCAATTGCGTGTTGACCTCGATCAAGCGGGCGTTATCAACGCCTAGATCGTCTAGTTTCAAGCCACGACCAATAACGTCGCTCTTGATGCCTTTCATGAAATCAGCCAACAATGGTATGCACGCGTGGTTGTATAGGTAGCAGCCATACTCAGCGGTATCAGAGATGGTCGCGTTCATCTCATATAATTTTTTGCGCGCGATAGTGTTGGCGATCAAAGGTGTTTCATGCAGTGATTCGTAGTAAGCGGAGTCAGCAATGATGCCTGCAGCGGTCATGGTTTCGAACGCCAATTCAACGCCGGCTTTAACCATGGCAACCATTAAAATACCATGATCAAAATATTCTTGCTCAGAAATTTCAATCTCGACAGCGGGTGTGTTCTCAAACGCGGTTTCAGCCGTCTCTGCGCGCCAGCCTAAAAGATTAACGTCGTCGTTAGCCCAATCTGCCATCATAACGCTGGAGAAGGTGCCGTTAATGATGTCGTCTTGATGCTTGTTGTAAAGCGGACGCATGATTAGCTTTAATTCATCGGCTAAATC
>JAWUWW010000026.1:0-11319 GCA_034111645.1 Cellvibrionaceae bacterium | reverse complement strand
CGCCGAGTTGCCAAAACGTTTTTTGTTTAATTTCTGCCATTTTATCAGCCATTATTTGCCTGGCTGAACGCGGTGTTTTTCGGAGTGTTTGCAGATGAAATCCGGGGAATAATGGGGTAATATTTTTCATGAATAATTATGACATTTTAAGCTAAATTTTTCAGTATTTACCTAATGAATTTCAATGGTAAACAGGCTTAACTTAGCGCCATTCGTATCTGACCCCACTTATTTAGGGCTTTGACACCTATAGATTGGGATAGTCTATGAAGCATAGCGTACAAGAAACTGTAATATTAACAATATGAAGCTGCCCTATGTTTATCAAAATTCGATCATCTGCTTTGCGGCCTTTAGCCGCTGTATTCCTTGTAGTTATTATTAGTGGTTGTGCCTCCCAGTTCCCCAACCCTCAAAATACTAGATTTCAAAGTACTAGTGATGTCGATGGCCAAAAGCTTTTTTTAAAAACCTTTAAGGTTCATGGAGGCGATGCTATTAATGAACTTAATGATGTCAATGTAGGTATTACGGGGCAATGGAAAAAACTCATTACAAAAATACAGCCACTCGTAACTGATTTTAAATTTCGGGTAGATTCGCAAGAGAGAATATTACCAAAAGAGTTTACCTATGCTTCTCTTTATACCGGCCCTAGTGGTAATAAAAAAGTCGTAAGAACACCTTCTTCTGTAAACGTTTTTTATAATAAGGTGCCTTCACTAGATTCTGAGGTGCTTAGCTCAACAGCACTAACAGCCGATGCATTTTTTACTTTCTTACTCGGCCCCCTAGCTTTGCATAAATGGAAGGATTCTTTTACGCGGATAGAAGATAAATTTGAATCAGGCAATAACTACCATCGCATTCATCTTTTAAGAGAGCCGGGGTTCGGTTTTTCTAAAGCTGACGAGATAGTTTTATGGATTGATGCAGAAACATTTCGTACGTCAAAAATTCAGATAACCTTAGAAGGGCATAGCACAACTAAGGGCGCCCATGTTCAAGTCGACTACTTAGATTATATACAAGTAGGCAAATATTTATTTCCCGGTGATTTTTACGAGAAGGTGAATGCCCCGATTGCCATTGGTGCTCATGCCTGGCATTTAACGGGTATTGATATTAATCGAGGATTAAGTTTAAAAGATATTGATGATAAAGAATATTCTAGCAACGCCGAAAAGCCTGCCATGGCTCTTAAATAAAAGCTTGAGGACTAGAGCCTTATGGCTTATTGATTATTAACCCCATTAATTATAAGGGTAGGTTTACATTGACCCCTTTATTACCTGAACTACTTATTGTTTTAAGGCTACGTAAATCAACAAAACCTCTTTATAAAAAGGCAATGAGTCAAGTTGGTAAGTTCAGAAATAAATATAACAAACAAAAGGGCTATAGAAGCATTGTAAAGCATACCTATCGGATGCGGGACCCCGGTGTCCGAAAAATAGAAAAATGTTGTTGATATAAACAATAATACACTGCCAGCGATTAATGTGAATTGAGAGAAATTCGTGTCGCTAATAGATTTTCTTATCATAACGTAGAGAATAAAATTAGAATAAGTTGCTAATATTACCGCTAGCGACATTGATAAATACATGAATAAAAATAGTAGTGGCGATGTTATAAACATAAAAGGAATGAGAATAAGATTAAATAATGGACTAGGTGTTATCGTCCCAACCATATCGGAAAAAATTGGATATAGGTAATTCTTATCAATTACAAGAAGCATCACCGCAGTGACAAAAAGAGAAATCAGGATATATTTGTATGGTTTAATGCTATTTAAATATTTCATATTTATAATATATTCTAATATTTTTGAAGAGTTTAGGATGAATCAAAAAATAGTCACCCCACTGATTCGATCTCTCTTATTTCAGCAACTTGGTATGTGTTTTTAATTCAAACCTCTTTCCTGATTCAAGGGAGTCGGCTAGCCTTCTTAGCTTTGCTACAAATTCCGCTGTTGTATAGCCTTTTTCAATATCTCTATCTTCTTTCATTTTATATTCCTTAGAAAAATTAGGGTCACATATGACTTTATATTATTATATTTTAAAGGATTCTCAAAGCTTAGAGCCTTGGCTTCTATGCTTGCACCCTAAACATCTAAAAAGTTGTATCTGACTCTACTTATTTTTTAATAAAACCACTTAAAACAAATTCTCATACATCACATTTATCCTTGCCACATACTTAGGAGTCTCTCCCGTAACCTTCATCCCCGTATGTTGAACAGAATCTAAGCCAAAGCCATGTCTAAAAAAAGTG
This sequence comes from Cellvibrionaceae bacterium, assembly GCA_034111645.1. Taxonomy (GTDB): domain Bacteria; phylum Pseudomonadota; class Gammaproteobacteria; order Pseudomonadales; family Cellvibrionaceae; genus CANLBN01. Next base: position 9,033 of record JAWUWW010000026.1, on the reverse strand, counting down.
CGCGGCCTGTTTGTGGTTTTACATCGATGGTATCAATGTCGCCATAAATTTTAGTGCAGCCGCCTTCAACGCCGTTTTCGTGGCCGTTTAAATAGAGCAGCATGGTTAGCATCGATTCCACATGCGGCCACTTTACCATTTGGCTTTTATCTTCACTAAAACCAAAGCCTGGCCACGCGCCATCGATATGCCTGTTAAAAACATCGTTCTGATTATATTTATAAAAATTCATGCGCTGACTTAGGCGCGGATGCAATGAGCGATTATCGATCTTCGCGGGCAAAAGTGAGCTGATTCTTTTAAAAACTTTATCTAACACGAGTTCATCGCTTAACCAATGTACCGATTCATTCATGCGCATACCCGGTGGGGTTTGAATGCCCGGAGCTTCTGGTCGGTAACCTAGTTGTTCGGTAATGTTGATTATTAATTCGCATTCCTCTGCCGTTAATACATTGTCGATCACAAAAGCTAAGCGATCTTCTAGCGCAAGGGTGGTTAGTTTTGCCTCATTTATATTTGTATCGGGTTTGTTAAACAACGCTAACGCTTGCGTATCAACGCTAAAAATAGGGGTGTCGGCAACAATGCCGCCCATGGGTAACGAGCTGGGCATTTTATCAATAACCGAAAAATTAATAGGCGATTTGATCTTAGCGTTCATTAAAGATTTTTCTCACATTTGATTTAGAAAATTATTATTATATATACGCTGGTGAATAACAAGCAGGGTATTTACAATCAAATATTACCAGAAATTAATCAAAGAGCAGAGCTATTGATGTGACAGCGGTAAGTAAATTGTTAACGCTATTATTTTCAATTCGTTTTTGTTCTTTTATTGAGCTGTCCAGCCGCCATCGATAGTCAAGTTTGAGCCAGTAATCGATTGAGAGTTTTCTGAACACAGCATAAGTACTAAATCGGCTACTTCTTGTGACTCTATTAAACGTTTAACTGAGGCATTTTTTAATAAAATATTTTCGAGGACTTCATCTTCGCTAATGTTATTTGCTTTGGCTTGCCCCGCTAATTGTTTTTCTACCAGTGCAGAGCGCACATAAGCAGGTGAGATTGCATTAACGGTGATGCCGTCGGCTCCGCCTTCTAGGGCGGCAGCTTTTGTTAAACCGATTAAGCCATGCTTGGCGGCAACGTAAGCCGATTTATTAGCCGAGGCAACAATTGAATGTATAGAGGCCATGTTAATGATCCGGCCCCATTTATTTTTTTGCATATGCGGCCATGCATGCTTGGTTAATATAAACGGGGCGTTTAACATGACATCCATCATCGATTGCCAAATATCTTCTGGAAACTCGGCCAATGTCGAGATATGTTGAAACCCTGCATTGTTCACTAAAATATCCACACTGCCACATTGCTCGACGGTGGCATCGATAAGTTTTTTGCAAGCAGCTTTGTCCGATAAATCGACTTGTAAAAATGCCGCCTGAATAGAATTAGCAAATTCTTGTCCGCCAGCATCGCGGTCGGCAATCATTACCCAATATCCCGCATCAACGAGTGTTTTTGAAATAGCGGCACCAATGCCATTTGCTCCACCGGTGACAAGCGCGACTTTGTTTTTTACGTCATTATTTTTTACATTATTAACATCAGTCATTTTTGTCTCTTTATATTATTATATTATTTTTATTTTCTCTTTATATATCTTTTTAATTCGATGTATATTAAATGGCTACACAACAAACATATTAACTGTTTAGTTCGGGGCGATTCATATATTCGGATAATGCTTCTGGGTTTTGCAGAGCATCGGTATTGTCTGAGGTAAGTTGTTGAATGCGTTTGTTGACCAATTGATTAACGAGCTTTTCGGTAATTTTACCGCTGCGTGTTTTGGGTATGGCGCTCACTTGTAAAATTTTGCTGGGCACATGTCGTGGTGTGGTGTTGCTGCGCACGGTTTGTTTAATATCATTAATAATATCGTCGTTTAATTGCTGGCCCGATTTTAGCACCACAAATAATACTACGCGCACATCATCATCCCATTGTTGGCCTACAACAATACTCTCGAGCACAACATCGACCTTTTCTACTTGACGATATATTTCTGCAGTACCAATGCGCACACCACCAGGGTTTAACACGGTGTCCGAGCGACCGTGAATAATATATCCACCTTGTGCAGTTTGCTCGGCGTAGTCGCCTTGTGCCCATACGCCTGTAAAGCGATTAAAGTAGGCATCGATAAATTTTTCGTTATCAGTATCATTCCAAAAACCAATAGGGCAGCATGGGAAGGGCGTGCAACAGACTAACTCACCTTGAATTTCATTTCCGCCTACTACTGGTTGACCTTCATCATCAAAAATTTGAACATCCATACCAAGACCCGCGCATTGAAGTTGGCCTTTGTATACAGGTAATGTTGGATTACCTAAAATAAAACAAGAGACAATATCAGTGCCGCCCGAAATAGAAGCCAATAATAAATCTTTTTTAATGTCGTTATACACATAATCAAAACGTTCGCTAACTAATGGCGAGCCCGTCGATAAAATAGCGCGCAGGCTGCTAAGCGAGTGTGAGTCTTTTGGTTTGGCACTCATTTTTTGTAAGGCATCCAAATATTTTGCGCTGGTTCCAAAAACAGTAATTTTTTCTGAATCAATTAAATCTAATAATGTGTTGGTTTGTTTTAAAGGGTTGCCATCAAATAAGACTAATGTGGCACCTGTGGCTAATCCCGATGCTAACCAGTTCCACATCATCCAGCCGCAGGTTGTAAAATAAAAAAACACATCGTCTGCAGTTAAGTCGGTATGCAGCAGATGCTCTTTGCGATGTTGTACTAAGGTGCCGCCCGCGCTATGAACAATACATTTTGGTTTCCCGGTAGTGCCCGAAGAATACAAAATAAATAAGGGGTGATCAAAAGGCAGTTGCACAAAATTAATTGTACCGCTTGAGTATGCAGCTAAAAGCTCATCCCAATTTTTAATATTATCATCACTAATATTTGTTTGTGCTTCTAAAAGTTCTTGGCGTTGTAATAAAGGGATTAAAACAGTCTGCAACGGTTTTAAATTTTTATGAAGTTCGGTCACTTTGTCGCGGCAATCAATCACTTTACCGCCATACAAATAACCATCGACACCAATTAATACTTTTGGCTCTATCTGGCTAAATCTATCGAGTGCGGCAGTAATACCAAAATCGGGAGAGCACGATGACCAAATTGCGCCAACGCTAGAAGTTGCCAACATAGCAATGACCGCTTCGGCAGTATTGGGCACAATAGCCGCAACCCGATCGCCCACGCCAACACCTAAGGATAATAAATGCTGTGCAAAACAGCTAACGTACTGGTGAAGTTGTTGATAGGTAAATGTTCTGCGATCACCGTTTTCTAATATGCTGACCAGGGCAAACTGTTGATTGTTGCGCTGCAGTAGGTTCTCGGCATAGTTTAAGCGGCTACCTTCAAACCATTTTGTTTGATAAAAATGTTCACCGCTTGACGCAATGTTTGTTGGCGATTGGCTATAAATAATATTGCTAAATTGCGAAAGCTCGTCCCAAAATAGATCGTAATGTTTAATTGACCATTGGTGCAGGGCGGCATAATCATTGAGCTGAATATTAAACTGTTTTTCAATATGGCTTTTAAACAAACCCATTTGGCTATGTTTTGGATTGTCTGGCGTCCATAAGGGTTTGGAGTTTAAAACCTTAGTTTTTAATGCGTTGTTTTGCTCAGACATAGGCTTAGTGTTTATTCCGTTATGTGTAAACTAATTTAATAATCAACTTTGTGTTGGTTAAATACGGCTTGGGTTCGCTCCCAAACATCACCTACTTTACCATCGCCCACTGCTTGTCCATCTAGTTCTATCACTGGTGCGATCTCTTTGCTCGAGCTCGTTATCCATATCTCATCGGCTTGTCTAACCTCATCTATGCTGATGATGCGCTCTTGCACTTTTAGAAGGGTATGTTTGCGAACAATATCTAACAATATATGTCGAGTGATACCGCCTAGTAATTGATAACTTAAAGGCGGGGTGCTCAAAACCTTGTCTTTAACGATAAATACATTACAGGCGCTGGCTTCGGTGAGTTCGTTTTTGTCGTTGTATAAAATAGTTTCGTTTACACCCGCCGTTTGGCCTTGATGGTAGTGCATGATATTGCCAAGCAATGAGGTAGACTTAAGATGACATCGCTTCCAGCGTTGATCTTGATCTGTGGTGACTTTTAAGCCTATCACTTTAAGTTTATCAGCCGGTTTTGGTGGCGCAATATCGAAGGCAAAGGCAAATATAGTGGGTGTAATATTTTTTGGATAGGCATGTAATCTTTTGGTATCTGCACCTCTACTGATTTGAAAGTAGATGCCAGTGTTCTCGCTAGGGTTTTGCGCTAATAATGTATCGGTAATATCTTGCCAATATTTATTATCAAGATGCAGCTCTATATCTATCTCTTTAAGGTTTCTGTTAAGGCGATCAATATGCAGGTCGAAGCCAAGGGTTTTACCCGAATAAGAGGGAATGACTTCGTAGACGCCATCACCAAATAAAAAACCTCGATCCATAGGGGAGATTTTTGCCTCTTGCAAAGGCATGTATGAGCCATTCAAATAAACACTATTCATTGTAGATCCTTTTCTAAAACACAAGGCTGTTGATACCTCATAGTATACAAATCGTCTGCAAGAATTAACAAGATTAATGCGTCTAGCTGTATAAATAAATGTCTTTAAAATAATGTGATAAATATGAAATGTCACTATTTTAAGTTAGTTATATCGACAACATCATAGGATTTGCGTTAAGTTACAAACAACTAAGTTCGGTTAAATCGCTTATTTGCGACATAGCTAGCCAAAAACCTCTAGTACGAGTAAATTAGGGGCGCTGTATTTTGACATCTACCGGTAAACATTATTAAATAGCTTAGCTAGTTTTATCGGTTATTGTGACTCACCCTTCAACAGAGACCCAAACGATGGATATCAAGCGTCTGCTTACCAACCTCAGCTCCCGAATTCTGATTCAATTTGCTGTAGTGATCACGCTTGTCATTGCACTGATGGCATATAATTTTGACTCTATCTATCCCTTTTATGCCGAAAATCAGCTCACCAATACCGGCTTGATTATAAACAGTGCCATTGTTGCTCTATTTTTAATTGGTATTATCAGTATCTTGATGCATCTTCTGCGATATCGCCGCGAAGAGGCTTATATTGCGACATTTATGAGTAACGTCGAGGTGATGAACCCAGAGTATGTTGAGGGCGTGCCTGTCGATTCAATCATTGCTCAGCGTCAAGGCACCATGCGAACTATCCATAGTGCCAATGGCGATATCAATCACAGTGCTCTTGCATCCATGTTAAATGCCGATGAGTCGACGAAGTTTGGTTTAATTCGTTTTATTAACAATATTCTGATTCTAACCGGTGTTTTCGGCACCATTGTGTCGTTGTCAATTGCCCTGATAGGCGCCTCAGATCTTATCGACTCGGCTGATGCTAGTCTTGGTGGTATGGGTTTGGTGATTCACGGTATGTCTACCGCGTTATCTACGACTATTACAGCGATTGTGTCTTATGCGATATTTGGCTATTTTTACACGCGTCTAGGTGATGTACAAACCCATTGTTTAAGTGGCATCGAGCAACTGACGTTAATCTATTTGTTGCCGCGATATGTGAAGACAAGCGATGGCGTCGTTCATCAAATGAATGATCTTGTAGAGGCCGTTAATCTTGCCGCAGATAGACTTAAGCAAACCCAAGAGATTTATCACGATGCTGCTATTACCATGCAGCAAACACAGCATACCTTTTACGATGCGGCGGTCTCATTGCAGCAAACTATTGTCGATAATCAACGGCAGGCAGATCAAAATGCCGAAAATCAACTTCAGGTCGAACGCTTCGTCGATGAGATGGTGCAAGTAAGGCACATTTTACGCGAAGGCTTCCGTCTTAAACCCGAAAGTGACGATAAGTAATTATGAATAACGGTTTTGGGCAGATTGGTGGCAGCCATGCCGGCATGGGCGGAGAAAACAGCTTCTGGCCCGCCTTTACTGATGTGATGATGGTAATCACACTGATATTTTTAATGGCCACGAGCATACTCGTCGTGCGCAATTGGCAATTAGTTGCCGAGTTACAAGAGAGTATCGCCGCCGAGCGTATTGCCGAGCAATTAATCGTGACGACTTCGTTAGAGAATGCCACATTAGAAGAGCGTCTTGCCAATGCAGAGCAAAGTAACTCTATATTGAGATTACGCATACTAAAAAAGGATGAGTTGCTAGCCACGGCTCAAATGGCGCTTGGCGAACAAGAATCAAATCTTATAGCCTTAGAGCAAAAAAATAGTGATTTGCAGTTATCGCTGCAACAAACCCAAGCTGAACTCAACATTGCCAACGAAAACATTGCGGCAAGTAACGCACGCTCAGATGAAATGGCGCAACAAATAGCGCAACTAAACCAGCAATTAACGCAACAGCAACAAGTCAGTAACAGTGTGCAGCTGCAACTCGAAGGCGCGCGCCAAGAGATTAGTCAGTTAACTGAACAAGGCAGCCAGCAACAGCAAACTATTAGTCAGCTAAAAGAACAAGGCAGTCAGCAGCAACAGACTATTACCGAGCTTGCCGCTGAAAAGTCTCAGTTATCACAACAAAGCGCTACCTATAACCAGCAATTGCTGTCGCTTAAAGGTGAATACGATTTAGTTAAATCTCAGTATGAAGAGCTGATCAAGCCAGCGCGAAGTGCAAAAGGCAAACATATTGTTGAGGTTTATTATGTTAAGGATGGTACGGATGTCAGTATTCGTTATCGTCAGCCCGGCGATAAAGACTTCAGCCGGCTTAGCTTAGCCGAGGTAGAGAGTCGCTTAGATATTCTAAAGCGTGAGTTTGGCGATAAGCTCTATATTAAGATTATTATTCCTGAAGATAGCGGCTTAAGCTACAACGAAGCTTGGGAGTTTATGCGTAAATTATTGGTCAAGTACGATTACTACTATCAAGAATAAGCATATCTAAAGCAAAAAAACGGGATGTGTTTTTAACCTTGGTTAAATTCACATCCCGCAAAATCGACTAATATTACTTAGGGGTGGCACAAGCATTTTAACGACTATCAAATGATGGTGGTCAAATGCTAAAACTGACTATGTTTATTACTTAGATGCTGGGTAAAGGCTAGCTGTAATCGCTGCGTACTCTTCTTTAGCGGCTTCAAACGCTTTCATGTTTTCTTTGTGAGAAGCTTCAAAGCTAGCTTTTAAGCTTTCAGCAAACTTTGCTTGCTTATCATAAGCTTCTTGCATAGATTTAGTTTGTGAAAGCTCTGTAGCGTTTTTTACACTAGCCTCAACTAGGTTAGTCCAATATGCGTTAGTACGAGTAGAATATTCGCTCGCATATTTGGCATTAGCTTCTAAAACTTTTGCATTAGCTTCCAAGCCTTTCTTAATGCTTTCTTCAAATTTCTTTTGTGTATCGGTCATAACGGTTTCCTTCTATTAATGAGTTTAATTTTGTTGTGCGCTGCACAATGAATCCATAATAGTGAAGCTGTAAGGCTAAGTCAAGCAATTTATTGTGCACTGCACAAAAAAAGTTGGTTTATTTTGTTAGAAGTGGGGACAAGGTGACTTAACGTCTATTTGAACGATTATTTTATGATATTGCCTGTGTTGTAACAACAGCGTGAAAATGGCAACGTGTAAGCATTTTGAGATAATCAAGGTGAAAGGGTCTAAGCAACAACAGGGTTGAGCCTTTTAATATAGCGTCTAAAAGCCGATCTGTAGCTGAAAACTGATAACACTATTGGATTTTACCGAGGGTCACAGGCCTACATTTAGCGCAAGGTTTTTATAGCCAAATGTTACAACTGGCATAACAGCGGGTTGAAGTTTTTCGGCAAACTCGGGTGTGCCATCATATCCCGTTACCAGAAACCCACCAATTCCCGGTGATATTCTTAATTCTTTATAGGAGTAATTGAGTTGCCAATCAACGTCAACATAACGTGTTGTTGTCGTCGAGTAATAAAGATCCATGCCATGTATTAAAATCTCATACTGAGTAATAAAGTTACATACTTAATACACTAGAGAACTCAATAACCCCCAGTGTCATAAAGAGGCCGCCTAAGGGGTCGCTCACTCAGCAAGTGATCGACAGCCTTACTTGTCCAAAGTCTGCTATGGAGAGGTGAACTGCCTATTAGCTTAAAATGGAGGTTACTTCGGTAGTTGACCCATAAGAGACAGAAATCCTTCTCATTTCTTTGTCAGTTAGCGGCCAAAAGCCGACATTACTGCGTTTCAATCGAAGCTGACCCTATTGATCGTTACTGAATACATTTACTCTAGTAAAGATTCAGCAGTGGGTTATATCGCCCAATACATTGCAAAAAATATGATAGTAAACACTTAGGTCCAGACCTACATGGCCTTGATGCCATAGGCAGCTCCACACTCATCCGTTGTTGGAAAAGTAAACGTATTTTAGTATCATTTATATTTAGGTAGTGCGAATGTTCTACCTTTAGGGTTCTATCAATAAGTGTACGGAACTAAGCAGCCAGCAACATCAAATGAAGTTGCTGATCAATCAAATTTTCTCGTGAGACTGCTTGACCTACTTCACTGGATATATTATAACGTCGCTTAATTAATGATATGACCTTCATCTCATTCTTTTGAGGCATTACTACGAAGCTTAAAGCGCTATTTACTTTTGAGAGCTTACCGTTCTCACCAAAAACTATAGCATCCTGTATAAATGAAATATTAGAAGACCCGCTCTTAGTGGTTTTTAATGCAGCCTTTGTATGATTTAGTTTTAATCTTGTAAGAGAAAGTATCGGAGCACACTTCTTTTTAACCGCATCAAATGGACACTGACGTATACTCTCAAGAAGTTTTTTACTTTCTTTCAATTTTCCTGCTGAAACCATGACAAGCGCATCCGAGCTCAGCTCTACATAATCATCTATTGTGGATGGCGCTGACTTGT
>JAWUWW010000025.1:0-10073 GCA_034111645.1 Cellvibrionaceae bacterium | reverse complement strand
TTAGTATTTGTGAGAGAATCGTATTACAATGTGCCATGGTCTGTTTCACCTTATGTTTATAGTATTTTGTGGTGAAATCATTATAAATCATCGGGTGTTTACAGACCTGCTTTTCTTAAAGTTAACGGGACAGCAGTGATAATATATAGCCATATAACTTGGTTGCTAAAATGTCGTTAAGTTTTTAAATTGATGCCGCCTTTTATTTTTATTATCGTCAGTATCAAATACATATAATAAAAATACGATTATAAAAAAATTATATACTAAATGGAAGTTTACGATAGAAAGTGCATATTTTTTATTACAGCCATAATTTATTTGATAAAAAGCAATATATATAGAAGATGAATCGCAAGGTATTATAAATTAGTAGGCAATAATAAATTTTATATAATTGTTAATTACTATTAAATTATATAAATCGTTTAAAATCTATTCTTAGTATTTCTTTATAAAACCTTTGAAAAATTAAAATGTTTATAGGTAAAAATATATCATTATTGCTCGCTTTCAAGTCTCGTAGGCCGTCACTGTTTTTTTAATTTTTAATGAATGGTTCTAATAACTCTGTTTTTTGTGAGCCATGAAAAATTAAGTTAATTAATAAATTAAGAGAGTCTTCTTAGTTATTTTAAAATTAAAAAAATATCAAAACTTAGCTAGCATAAATGATCATGCACAAACATATAGATAATAAAATTATTATCTATAATCTATTAAACAGATTTGAGATATTTCAATAATAATTCCCTAGTAATTATGTGAGCATTGATTTATGTGAAGACTTAATAATATTCTAGTTAGTGTTGATATTTAAGTGATAATGTATTGTATTTTATAAAATATTGCCTTAAAGGTAACTGAATGATATAGGAAGTAAGGCTTTAGAGATTCAGGTAAGTAGAGGTTTAAATAGAAGATGTTTAAATAAAAAGATATGTATTTAGATAATTTAGTAACGATGTATACCGGGCCGCATATCAATCTTGTACTGATCAATGTATCCATTAACAAAAAAGTGCTTTAATCGCCTTAAAATTCCTGCATACTGTTGATGATAAGGGCTGTTGTTATAAACATTCTTTTCTTAATTATTATTAAATAATATGACCATAATGTTATACAAAAAAGATATGTTGTCTATACTGGATCTATAGTGTTCTCTGGAAAGCATCCATAGCTCGGCGATTTTACGTTTCAAACGTTAAACGAGGTCGTGATCGAGCATAAATTAACCAATATTTTGTAATAGTCAATAATCAATAGTTGAGTATTTAGTCTATATCGAGAATTAGGAAGCCTACGTTTAATGTCGAATTTAGAACATACGGGTATAGAGTACTGGACTGAGAAACTCAGCAATACTGAAATGCCAGTTTTATCTAATGTAGTCTCTGTACTTAACAAGCTAACGGGTGATGATACGGCTGAGTTTAAGCAGTTAGCTGAGGTGATATTAAAAGATCCTCATTTAACCACCCAGATTTTAAAATTAGCTAATAGTGTGCAATATAACCCATCGGGTAATAGCGTCAGTACCATAAGCAGAGCGATTGTGATTCTTGGCTTCCGCAAGGTGCGGACCATGTGCATCTCCCTCATGGTGGTAGATTCACTCCTGAGTAAAGAGCCACGAGAGCGACTTCTAGCCACAATGGGCAAAGCATTTTTTGCAGCAGTACAGGCTAAAGAAATTTACCGGCAACTTAGCCTCAACTCTACTGAACAAGAAGAGGTCTTTATTGCGGGTCTACTTTTTAATTTAGGCGAAATGGTGTTTTGGGCTTATGGTGGAAAGTCAGCAGATACCTTAGACGTTACGCTAATGGAAAGTATGCTAAATAGTAGTAATTACTTAATCGAAAAACAATTAGGTACAAGCTTTAAATCTATATCGCGTGAATTAAGTAAGACTTGGAATCTCGGTGAGCTGTTACAGCTAACGCTGTCTCCCAAAGGGATATCTTCACCAGGGAGGCTTGGGTTGCAAGCACAGGCAGTAATATTTGGCGATGCCTTAAGCAAGTTAAGGGACGATCAAGAAGAGCGCCGCAAAGCGTTAGTAATGCGCATCGCTAAATTTATAAAATTTAAAGCTATCGACGCAGCACATCTTATTAATGATGCTTCTGAACTCGGAGAAACAACCGCGATTGATTTTGGTGCGCCTCAAATTTCACATTTAATGCCAAAGACCATGATCGCTGAACCAATTCTAGATTTGCCAAGTGAAGATGAGGCTAAAGAATGTGGGCAATCGACAGATACAGAATCAGTAGTTACAGAGCCAATAGTTACAGAGCCAGTAGTTACAGAACCAGTAGTCGAAGAGATTAAAGCTCCTGTGCAGGCGCTGACGCCAGATCTGAGCTTACAGTTAAAAATACTTCGTGATCTTTCTAACGGAAGAGCTGAATCAATGGGCATGAATGCAGTCTTTCAAACCGCCTTAAAAGGAATGCATATAGGTATTGGTTTGGAGAAAATGGTTTTAGCCTTTTTTAATAAAAACCAAGTAGAAGCAAAGTATATATTAGGTGAGGGTACAGAAAATTTACGCAATAAATTTTCGTTTAATGTCGGTGTTAATGAGCACAATATATTTAGTGAAAATATAAACAAGCCACAACCAGTCTGGATTAATGAAAGCTATATAAAAGCTCATAAATATTTATATAAAGAAGAAATTTCTGCTGTTATTGGCATCCAAGAGGCGTTTGTTGGTGTCTTAAAACTTAATAATCGTAATATTGTTATGTTCTATGCAGATCGGAGCTCATCTGGGGAAGCACTAACCGAAGAGCAATTTGAATCTTTTAGTCATTTTCTAACGCAAGCAGAGTTAGGGGTGCAGTCGATAGCGGGTAGACGATAGACATAAACTTATAATAATAGTCGCCATTGCTCAGGATAAATTCTGATAAGTTATAATTCGTTCAAGCATTAAATAGTTAATTAATTCTGTAAATATAATCAATATCTGGAGAAGAGCCTTGATAGAGCGTTTAGAAATTAAGCAGCGCATGAGTAAAATTGTTAAGCACAACGGTGTTATATACCTTTGTGGTCAGGTTTGTAGTGATGCGACAAAAGGCATCAAAGACCAAACAATTAGTATGCTAAATAAAGTAGAAGACCTTTTGCTGCAAGCCGGAAGTGATAAAGAACACATGTTATCAGCGACATTGTATATTAAAGATATGCAATATTTTGATGAAATGAATCAGATCTGGGATGCTTGGGTACCACAAGGATATGCGCCGGCACGTGCTTGTGTAGAGGCGAGCATGGCCCGAGAGGAGTTGCTTATTGAAGTTTCAATTGTAGCTGCTGAAGTAATTGGTGAGTAAGTTTTTAAATTTGAGTCTGTAAATTAGATGCAATGTACTTTAATTTAACTGCTACATACTTTTACGCCTTACCATAAAATTTATTGACAATTATTACATCTAATTCTTTTTCGCTCTAAAAAACTTCGTTTCCTGGTTTAGGTTACTAAGTTTATTGTCCACTGAATTTGAGGCGAATATAATAGAGTATCTCAGTTGAAGTTTAGAAAAAATCAGTGAAAGTTTTATCAAATAAGCTATTTTAACGTTTTATATTATTCTACCGGTTATAACCTTGGCTCTTACTTATAGACTGTAATATCTTCATTTATAAGGGTGTGAGTATTAATTATAAAAAGTGAAAAGATCATGTCTAACAAAGATTTTATACTTCAAAGAATTTGTATTTATGCAGGAAAAGAATTTGATCCATCTATTGATCAACAAGTCAGTGAAGTATTACGCAATAAATTTAATATCCATTTGCCCCAAAGAGCAACTATGGAAGCATCTCTAGAGTCAGCGATAAGTGATCATGAAATAATTTCCCTAATTTTAAAATATCGTGCAATAAAGTAATTATTTTTTTAATAAATCATAACTTTGTTAAATTGTCTTGCGTTATATAATTATTGCCTTTCTTCACATAATCCAAACTTGTTCCTAAGAGCTACTATGTATCGGTATCAATTATGGTCGGTAAAGTAAAATTATACTCGCAGTTAGATAGCTTAGAAGATGAGTTGCGAGAAAGAATCATTCCACATCTTAAGAGTGCTGCAGCTGGAGCTAATGATTTCGTTTTTAGTGCAACAGACTTTAAATCATCTCGAGAGCCAAAGTTTAAAGTAAATGCTGAGACCGACTCGCTAATTCAATTGGGTAGACAAGTATTAGTTTTGAGAGAGAAGTTAAAGGAACCGACAGAAAATACTATTGCCGAAAGAATATGCTGGTATTGTAGAAAGTACGAAAATATAAGTGGTAGCCAAAAAAAACTTGTACAAGAACTAGCTCAAACATTTCTCGATGAGATAATAACGTCAAGCACTATCAAAAAAGACTAAATATCAAAACTCTTAAGATTTAACTCACTGCCATCGGCTACTAGATACCAGCCTTTATGATGCCAATCACCTAATACAATTCGTTCTGCTGGTTGATCATCAACGCTAAGATTATGTCTTGCGGGTCTATGTGTATGTCCATGGATTAGTCTAACTGTTGAGTTTTCTGCCATTACTTTTATAACTTGGTCGGGTGTCACATCCGTTATATCTTGGGCTTTTAAGCTACTCATAGATTGGCTTATAGAACGAATTTCTTGGGCAATATTTTTGCGTTCGGAAAGTGGTTTTTGCAAAAAGTTTTGCTGCCATTTTGGGTTGCGAACCATTTCACGAAATGATATATATTCTATGTCATTAGTGCATAAAGTATCGCCGTGCATTAATAATGTGGGTGTTCCATTTACATCGATAGTACAAGGGTCGTCTAATAAGGTAAGTCCGGCTTGTTTTGCAAACTCGCTACCAATTAAAAAATCTCTGTTACCGTGCATAAAAAAGAGGCTATGGCTTTTGCTATAATTGCTTAAGGCTTTAGTAATAGCTAAGTAGGCTGGTGTGTCATCATCGTCACCTACCCATGCGTCAAAAAAGTCACCTAAAATATAAAGTGTCTCAGCATTTTTTGCAGTAGTGTTTAAAAAATCTAAAAAAGCAGAAGTGATCTCTGGGCGAGTGGGTGAGAGATGAAGGTCAGAAATGAAAAATTGCATAAAGATATTTTATATAAATATTATGTTGCATAAAGTTCTTTTATTGAAATTATGCAATAAATTATTTCAAAATAGGACTAAAGCCTGTTGGCAATAATCGCAATATCTACTAAGTAAATATCGCGATCAATGGTCTTTTATGGATACTATGTCAGCGCTTATGCGATAGTTACATTGTCTATAATAACGGGCTGATTAGGCACATCTTGATGAAAACCGTTAGAGCCTGTTGGTACAGCCTTGATTTTATCGACGGTGTCAGTGCCGGCAGTGACTTTTCCAAATACACAATAGCCCCAACCCTGAGTAGTTTTGGCTGAGTGATTAAGAAAGTCATTATCCTTAATGTTGATAAAAAATTGGGCGCTTGCACTATCGGGATCCATGGTTCGAGCCATAGCAACGGTATAACAAGCGTTTTTTAAACCATTATCTGCTTCGTTCACAATAGTTTCGCGCGTTTCTTTTTGTTCCATATTTACGTCGAAGCCACCACCTTGCACCATAAATCCGTCAATCACTCGGTGAAAAATTGTGTTGTCATAAAATCCATCTGCAGCGTATTGTTTGAAATTAGCCGATGTTATTGGCGCTTTGTCAAAATCTAGTTCGATTGTGATGTCGCCAAGATTAGTGTGTAAGGTAATCATTCATTAGTCCTATTTGATGCAAATTAGTGAGCTGGCCGATTAAGTCGTGTTAGACAAGTGATTAAGTGATGAATATTACCAAATCTTATCATATTTCGGGTGTGAAGCCCTCGGCAGGCGGCTATAATACGCTTTTTATTAACAATCTTCCATAACCTAATACGTTGACAACTACTCATGACGGCTGCCCCCGATAACAAACCCCAAAATAATACTGTTCCACATCAACGCCCTTTAAACTTTCTTGAGCAGCAAATCAAAGATGATCTAGCGTCTGGTAGGCATAAAAAAATAGTCACTCGATTTCCTCCAGAGCCCAATGGATACCTTCATATTGGCCATGCCAAATCTATCTGCCTCAATTTTGGCCTAGCAGAGACTTTTAATGGTGAGTGTAATTTTAGGTTTGATGACACCAATCCTGCTAAGGAAGACCAAGAATATATTGATGCCATTATTCGTGATGTCGAGTGGTTGGGCTTTAAATGGGCTGGAGATATTCGTTATGCCTCTAGTTATTTCCAACAATTATATGAATGGGCCGTGTATCTTATTGAACAAGATAAAGCCTATGTGTGTCATCTTTCGGCCAGCGAAACCCGCGAGTACCGTGGCTCATTGACCCAGGCGGGTAAAGATAGCCCGTATAGGAATCGAAGCATAGAAGAGAATTTAGCTGAATTTGAAAAGATGCGTGCAGGCGAATATGACGAGGGTGCTTGTATTTTGCGGGCGAAAATTGATATGGCTAGCCCGAATATCAATATGCGCGATCCAGGCCTTTACCGCATTCGCAAACAATCTCATCACCAAACCAAAAATGCTTGGTGTATTTATCCTAGTTATGATTTTGCCCATGGCCAAGAAGACGCAATAGAGGGCGTGACGCATTCAATTTGCACCTTAGAGTTTGCCGATCATCGATCATTATATGAGTGGTTTACGACAAATTTACCCGTGCCAAGTCAGCCTCGCCAATACGAGTTTGGGCGCTTAAATCTTGACTATACAGTGACGTCGAAGCGTAAATTGAAGCAGTTAGTTGATGAAAATATTGTCGATGGTTGGGACGATCCACGTTTGCCAACATTGGCTGGTTTTCGTCGTCGAGGAGTAACAGCCGCAGCCCTTAGAAAATTTTGCGAAATGATCGGGGTGACAAAGTCAGACGGTATCGTTGAAATCGGTATGCTTGAACATGCTATACGTGATGACCTCGATAAAAATGCACCGCGGGCCATGTGCGTACTTAACCCAATCAAAGTTACCTTAACGAATTACTCAGAAGATCGCCAAGAAATAATGCTTGCAGCAGGGCATCCAAATCTTAGTGACAGCCTCGATGCAATGGACGCGCGCGAGTTACCCTTTAGTCGAGAACTGCTAATTGATGCTGCGGACTTTAGAGAGGAAGCCAATAAAAAATATAAGCGTCTAGTTATCGGTAAGCGTGTGCGCTTACGCAATGCATATATTATTGAAGCTGATGAATGCATAAAAGATGATATGGGTAATGTAATAGAAGTTAAGGCTCATATTATTGATGGGACCTTAGGTAATGATCCTGCTGATGGAGTTAAAGCAAAGGGTGTAATTCATTGGGTAGATGCTACAAAACATACGCAATGTGAAGTGCATCTTTACGACCGTCTGTTTACTGACCCAGCGCCTGATGCCGGCGATAAAGATTTTATAGCGATGATTAATCCACATAGTTTAACGGTCTTAAAAGGCTGTGCCGGCGAAATAGGTTTGTCAAAAGTTAGCTCTGATCAGACCTATCAATTTGAACGTGAAGGCTATTTTTGTCGTGATTCTAAAAGTACAGGTGGAGCTTTAGTGTTTAACCAAACGATTTCATTGAGAGATAATTTTAATGACTAGCTTTTGATCCAATTGTTTTTAATGCTTTTTAAAGCCTGTTTTTAAAAGTTAAGAAACAATTTAGAATGTATTTAAAAGTAAAAAGTAGAATTCAAATTAGAGTAATAAATGACATTAAAAATTTACAACACATTAGTGCGCAAGAAAGTTAAGTTTATACCCATAGAGCCTAATAAAATCCGTCTGTATGTTTGTGGCATGACAGTATATGACTTTTGTCATATTGGTCATGCACGCGTGTTAGTTTGTTTCGATGTAATTACTCGGTTTTTACGCGCCAGTAATTGGGATGTCGAATATGTGCGCAATATTACTGATATAGACGATAAGATTTTGAATCGCGCCGATGAATGCGGCGAAGTATATACAGATCTAACCGAGCGCTTTATTAATGCGATGCACGAAGACGAGACTGCGCTTAATGTATTGAAGCCAGATCAAGAGCCGCGAGCAACTGCTCATATGCAAGACATAATTAATATGATTACAGTCTTGGTAGAAAAAAATATTGCCTATCAAGCAACAAACGGCGATGTTTATTATCGTGTGCAAAGCTTTGAAAATTATGGGCAGTTATCAGGCAAAAATCCAGATGAGCTTTTATCGGGTGCGCGAATTGGTATCGACCTAGCTAAAGAAGATCCGCGCGATTTTGCATTATGGAAATCCGCAAAAGAAAACGAAGTTTTTTGGGACTCGCCATGGGGTAAAGGACGACCAGGCTGGCATATCGAATGTTCGGCAATGATAAAGTCTTGTTTAGGCAATACCTTTGATATCCACGGAGGGGGTCCAGATTTACCATTTCCACATCACGAAAATGAAATTGCACAAAGTGAAGCCGCTAATGGTTGTAAGCTTGTAAATTACTGGATGCATGCGGGGGCAGTTCGTGTTGATGGTGAAAAAATGTCTAAATCTTTGGGCAACTTTTTTACAATTCGTGAGGTGTTAAAAAAGTATCATCCAGAGGTTATCCGTTTTTTGATTGTGAGTAGTCATTATCGTAGTGCAATTAACTATTCTGAAGATAACCTCATAGAGTCTAAATCTGGTTTAGATCGTTTTTATCAAACGCTTAAAAACTATGGCGATATTGCTGCTAGTGACGAACTTTTGATGACAGTAAATGAGGCTAGTAATATCTCTGTTGATCATCAAAGCGTAGTTGTTAATTTTAATGGTCAATTTTTCAGTTCAATGAACGATGACTTTAATACACCTCAAGCTCTCTCAGTAATGTTTGATGTTTTACGTGCGGCAAATGCGGGCGAAAAAACGGATGTAGTCTTAGCTCACTTATTAATAAGTCAATTGAAATGTATGGCTAATATTTTAGGCATCTTACAAGCTGATGCCACCAGTTTTTTACAGGGCGCTATTTCTCAGGGAGGTTTAACCGCAGAAGCTATAGAGGCCTATATTATTGAACGTAAGGATGCCAAGCTCGCTAAAGATTATGCTCGAGCCGATGAAATTCGTCAGCTGCTTATTGACGAAAAAATTATACTAGAAGATTTTCCGTCAGGTACAACTTGGCGTAGAGAGTGACTACATATCGCGTCAATAAGGTAATTCAATGAAGAAATTTTAAAAAGGTTAATAAAGAAGTCTTCTTAATAAGCCATATAAAGAAAATCACATAAAATTATGTGATTTCTTAGGCATTAAAAGAGAATAAATTATAGGCAACGTACAAAAAAGAGTGTATGCAAACCAAATGAAATTAGACAATTTACAAATAAAGCTTGAAAGAATACGAAGTAACAAAATATTCGAGCTTTTCGTCGTCTGTGTGATTATTTTTTCGGCTTTAGTTATTGGTGTTAAAACTTATCCTATTCCTAGCTCGGTTTTACAGTTTATTGTTGTATTAGATTGGCTCATTACATTTATCTTTTTGACAGAAATTTTGATTAGATTTTTTGCAGAGCCGGTTAAGCGCAATTTTTTTAAAAATGCTTGGAATGTTTTTGATACATTAATCGTTGTGGTTAGCGTTGTGCCTATTGACGACAGTGAATTAGCAATTGTTGGGCGTCTAATTCGTATTTTTCGTGTTTTACGAATGGTATCTATCATTCCTGAATTGCGTTTATTATTGAATTCGCTAGTCAAGGCTTTACCACGTCTAGGCTATGTGATGCTATTAATGTTCATTATTTTTTATATCTATGCAGCGGTAGGTACTACATTTTTTAAAGAAATAAATCAGGTGCTTTGGGGGGATATTGCTTTAAGTTTGCTAACATTGTTTCGTGTTATGACCTTTGAGGACTGGACGGATGTAATGTATGAAACTATGGAGGTTTATCCTTTTAGTTGGGCGTTTTATATTACGTTTATTTTTTTTACCGCATTTGCTTTTTTAAATATGGTGATAGGCATCGTAGTGAGTGTGTTAGAAGAAGAGCAAAAAAAGGTAGA
>JAWUWW010000024.1:0-8290 GCA_034111645.1 Cellvibrionaceae bacterium | reverse complement strand
TCAAAAACTCACGGCGCTTAAAAACGTCGTGAACCCCAAAAAACAAATTGATTTATTTACTATAAAGAGAAGTGTTGAGACCGGGCTCGTTCAACAAGTGGATAGGTCGCGGCTATCGCGCGACATATCCTTATTTGTTAGTGCAGTTGCCCAGCTCACGGGGGTACACAATTTTCATACGGACGCAGATGTACGTGTATATTTACCCGTTGATAAATTATATGTTTTTGATTTACACGGGAAAATGATTCAAGCTCCTGCTTATATACGCACGCTTCAAAACAGTCAAAAGGTGGCCAATAATGGCTGAAATAATCCTCCAAGCACTAGCTCATAGTTATTTAGATAAACCTAAAAATCCAGATGATTATGCAATCAGACAAATGACCCATACTTGGCAGCAAGGTGGTGCTTATGCGTTATTAGGGCCATCTGGTTGTGGTAAAAGTACATTGTTGAATATTATTTCTGGTTTGTTGCAGCCCTCTGAAGGTAGAGTAAAGTTTGACGATAAAGACGTTACCGACCTGCAGCCAAATGAGAGGAATATAGCGCAGGTTTTCCAATTTCCAGTTGTCTACGATTCGATGACTGTATTTGATAATTTAGCATTTCCTCTACGAAACTTAAAATATGAAAAGAATGTTATTGATAAAAAAGTTAATGAGATCGCAGCAGTATTAGAGTTGGGCGATGTATTGCATCGTCGCGCTAATAATCTAACTGCCGATGAAAAACAAAAAGTCTCTATGGGCCGCGGCCTAGTTCGCGATGATGTGTCGGCAATATTATTTGATGAACCACTGACGGTTATTGATCCACATTTAAAATGGAAGTTACGTAGAAAATTAAAACAAATACATGAAAAATTTAATATCACAATGGTGTACGTTACTCATGATCAGCTTGAAGCGTCTACTTTTGCAGATAAAATTGCTCTTATGTATCAAGGAAAAATAGTACAGTTTGGAACCCCGCAAGAATTATTCGAACAGCCAGAGCATACCTTTGTGGGCTATTTTATTGGTAGCTCAGGAATGAATATTATTGAAGTCTCTTTAACGCACAATAACGCTGTTTTTAATGATGTTAGTATACCGCTAAAGGCCACGTTAATTAACGCTATTGTTAAGCATTCTACTAATATAAAAATTGGTATCCGACCAGAATTCGTGGGCGTTATAAATGAACCTACAGAAGATTCATATCCATGTGATCTAATTGATGTTGAAAATTTAGGAACTTACAAAATACTTACCCTAGAGTTAGGTCGGCAAAAAATAAAAGCACGAATTAACGAAGACCAGTTAGTGCCTGTTGATAAAGCCCACATTACCTTTCCACAAGAGCATTTAAAATTATATATCGATGAATGCTTAGTGAAGGAAAATATCGAATGAATTTAAAAGTACATGACAATAAAGCGTGGTTCTTAATTCTTCCGGTACTGTTGCTGGTAGCATTCTCTGCAATTATCCCGTTAATCACCGTTGTTAATTATTCAGTTCAAGATATTTTCGATCAAAATAATGCTGTTTTTGTAGGCGCAGAATGGTATCGAAAAATACTAGGCGATCCTCGGTTACAAGATTCATTGATAAGGCAATTCGGTTTCTCTGGTGCAGTATTACTGATACAAATACCGCTGGGTATTTTAGTCGCTTTAATGATGCCAACAAAAGGTAAGATGGCTTCTCTATGCCTAGTAACATTAGCGATACCTCTATTAATTCCTTGGAATGTGGTGGGGACTATTTGGCAAATCTTTGGTCGAGCTGATATCGGTTTGATGGGGTCTTTTTTTAATGGCCTTGGGTTTGAGTATAACTATGCATCAAATCCTACCCATGCCTGGTTTACTGTGTTGTTGATGGATGTATGGCACTGGACCTCGTTGATTGCCTTATTGTGTTACTCAGGTCTACGTGCAATTCCTAATGCCTACTATCAAGCAGCAAAAATTGATCAAGCATCGGCTTGGGCAGTGTTTCGTTATATTCAATTACCTAAACTTAAAAGTGTTTTAGTCATTGGTGTGTTACTACGGTTTATGGATAGCTTTATGATCTATGCAGAACCTTTTGTTTTAACCGGTGGTGGGCCGGGTAATTCCACCACTTTTTTAAGTCAAACTTTAGTGCAAATGGCGATCGGTCAATTTGATCTAGGTCCTGCTGCTGCATTTTCTCTAATATATTTTTTAATAGTATTATTAGTGTCGTGGCTATTCTTTAAAAAAATTACGCATTTATATAGTAATAAGTTGGTATTTATATGAACAAGCGTAAAACTTTTGGAATTATCGTCTACATTATTTTTCTTATGCTGCCTATTTATTGGTTAGTTATGATGTCTTTTAAAAGTAATCAAGAAATTCTTGGGCAGTTAACTTATTGGCCGCAGAATTTTATTTTCGATAATTATATAACTATATTTTCAGACCCAAGTTGGTATATGGGCTATGTCAATTCAATGATTTATGTGACCATGAATGTGGTCATTACCTTAGTCACTGCCTTGCCTGCTGCCTATGCTTTTAGTCGCTTTCGTTTCTTAGGGGATAATCAATTATTTTTTTGGTTGTTAACCAATAAAATGGCTCCGCCAGCTGTATTTTTATTACCTTTCTTTCAGTTATATTCTTTGGTTGGTTTATTTGATACTCACATCGCAGTTGCTTTAGCGCATTGCCTATTCAGTGTGCCACTTGCAGTATGGATATTAGAGGGTTTTATGTCAGGTGTGCCCCAAGAAATTGATGAAACTGCCTACATTGATGGCTATAGTTTTCCGCGTTTCTTTATTAAGATCTTCATTCCTATGATTCGTCCAGCTATTGGTGTGACCGCATTTTTCACCTTCATGTTTTCATGGGTAGAACTACTAATGGCGCGAACACTAACCTCTGTTGAGGCGAAACCCATAGGTGCAATAATGACAAGAACTATTGGCGGAGAAGGCGTTGATTGGGGGTTGCTAGCTGCAGCGGGTGTACTAACTATAATCCCTGGTTGTCTAGTTGTCTGGTTTGTGCGTAATCATATTGCCAAAGGTTTTGCCCTAGGCCGAGTGTAATTTAAATTAAGCGAGGTGATAAATGGGATGGATGGTTTGGTCTTCAGTGACCGCTCTGTTCTTCATAGGCATAGCAGCGATTTTGCTGTGTATGACTATTTGGGAACTAAAATCTCCGACGATAGAGAGAACAGGATTCTTACCTTTTATTGCAACCACAAGAGGGGATAGAGTTTTTATAGGATTATTAGGTAGTGGCTATATTCATCTTACTTTTTTGGCAGTAAGTGAGCACACCGTGTGGATTGCCTTTGGCATATCTATAGTTTGGTTCTTGTCAGTGTTGAGATGGGGCTAGCCAGAATATAATTTAATAATAATCATAAGTACATTTTAAAACCAAATTGATGTCTATAGATTTATAAGTGCATAGATTTATAAGTCTTTAGATTCAATAGACAGTCAATCGAGTTGATCTTTAGTGACGTTGGCTATCTTATTTGTTAACTACAAATTCCAACTTACAACTATAAAAACGGGAGTTAAACATGAAAAGTAAATATACACATAAATCGTGTCGACTACTTGCTCTGGTAGCAGCAGTTTCTGCAATTACCTTAAGTGCAAACTCAATAGCCGATAAATATTCTGATGCAGCTACAAAGTGGCTTGATAATGAATTTACTGAATCGACCCTGACAAGGGCTCAACAGGAAAAAGAACTTGAATGGTTTAGAGAGGCCGCTAAAGAATTTCGTGGTATGGACATTAATGTAGTGTCTGAGACAATTACGACTCATGAATATGAATCAAATACTTTAGCGAAAGCATTTACAGAAATTACTGGTATTAATATTAAGCACGACTTGATTGGTGAAGGTGATGTTGTTGAAAAACTACAGACACAAATGCAATCTGATCGTAATATTTATGGTGGTTGGATTAATGATTCTGATCTTATCGGTACCCATTATCGCTATGGTAAGGTGGTTCCAATTTCAGATTTGATCAAAGATAATAAAATCACCTTGCCCACTCTTGACTTGGAGGACTTTATTGGACTTAGTTTTACTACAGGTCCCGATGGTGTGATTTATCAATTGCCAGACCAACAGTTTGCCAATCTTTATTGGTTCCGTGCCGATTGGTTTGAGCGTGATGATTTAAAGAAACAGTTTAAAGATAAGTATGGCTATGAATTAGGTGTACCTGTTAATTGGTCTGCCTACGAAGATATTGCTGCTTTTTTCACTAATGATGTAAAAACCATTGATGGTGAGCGTGTATATGGCCACATGGATTACGGTAAAAAAGATCCTTCGTTAGGATGGCGCTTTACGGATGCATGGTTTTCTATGGCTGGAATGGGTGATAAAGGTATTCCTAATGGCTTACCTGTTGACGAGTGGGGTATTCGTGTAGATGGTAATCGTCCAGTAGGTTCTAGTGTGTCACGAGGTGGTGCGACAAATGGTCCTGCAGCAGTTTATGCAACTACTAAATATGTTGATTGGTTACGTGATTATGCGCCGCCAGAAGCCCAGGGTATGACCTTTGGTGAAGCCGGCCCTGTACCTGGTCAAGGGAATATTGCTCAGTAAATATTTTGGTACACCGCATTTACTGCAGCGTTAACTGATCCAAGTCTACCTGTTGTCAATAAAGATGGTACTCCAAAATGGCGTATGGCACCTTCACCCAAGGGACCTTATTGGGAAGAGGGAATGAAGCTTGGTTATCAAGATGCGGGCTCGTGGACATTCTTGAAATCTACGCCTGAGAAACGTCGTAATGCAGCTTGGTTATACGCACAATTTACTGTGTCTAAAACTGTATCATTAAAAAAGACATTAGTGGGTTTAACACCTATTCGCGAGTCTGACATTAACTCTCAAGCAATGACTGACGCAGCACCAAAGCTAGGTGGCTTAGTTGAATTTTATCGTAGCCCAGCTCGCTTGCAGTGGTCACCAACAGGAACAAATGTACCTGATTATCCAAAGCTTGCTCAACTTTGGTGGAAGTATATTGCTGAAGCTGCGAGTGGTGAATCAACTCCACAAGAAGCACTTGATGGGCTAGCTAAGGCGCAAGCTAATGTTTTAGCACGTATAGAGCGCGCTAAAGTTCAAGGCGAAAATGGTCCCAAGCTGAATCCAGAAAAAGATCCTCAATACTGGCTTGACCAACCTGGCTCACCTAAACCTAAGTTAGCTAATGAAAAGCCTCAGGGCGTAACAATTGCATATTCTGAATTACTAAAAAGCTGGACTAAATAAATAGTAGTTATTGCATACTAAACCGGGTTAAGCATTACCTAACCCGGTTTTTTTTCGTCTGTATTTTAACTCTATGCAATAATATTTCCGCGCTGTTATTCATCATAAGAGCATAATTTATCACAGATTTTTATCAAAGCGTGGATGTTATGGAACAAAAGAGACATTGGAAGAATATAGGCTATACTAATTTTAGAGGCTTCTAATTCGGCTTCAATATGTTCATGATATGTAATGAAAATCATAGACTCTTATTACGAGAAGACTAAAAAGGTTGGGTTAATGATAGTGACTAATGATATTGACTTACGGACATTAAAACGCTTAATAGGCCGTAAGCTGAATTCAAATTTACGTTTATTGGTATATATCCAAGTCACCTATGTTATTGCTGAAGTTGTTGGTGAATGTGTTGAAGTACAAATATTTCGGTTGATTGGTTTTTTGTAGTAGTGAGCAGCGTTTACAACAAGTCGATGACTAATTACATAATCTGCTGCAAGGCAGTGACGCTTAAATTAGTGTCGATTAAAATTCATGCTAAGATTGATATTTGTAATTAGAAATTTCTTCGAGAGTTAAATTATTGGGTGGGATAGCTATGGATAACAATAGATTGTTAATGATTTTTGAACAAGCAGTAAAAGAAATTAATCACGAAGTCATTAAAACTAAGTTTGAAAATCTGACGATAGAAAATATAAAGCCTGCAATCAACCTTACTGCGCGGGCCAGGGCTAATTATTTAAAAGAACTTTTTGATGTGGCAAATGAGTTTCCAGATTCGTTGCCTCCCGTTGAAAGAGTAGGGCGATTAAAAGATCATAGAGTTCGTTATGAAGAGCTAATTTTTGCGTCTAAGGCATTAGAAACAGCGATTCAAAGAAAGTATTTAAACGTAAAGTCATAAATTAATTTTATATCTTAAGCAGATAAGCTTAACTCTTTATGTTTTTTCTACCACCCAAGTTGTCAATCTGTCTCCAGCATATCTTCTTTGAGGCTGTCATGTTAATTGTAATAAGCATGACAGTTGTTTAATTTATTAAAATAATATTTTTGAAAAGTTTTCATAATATAAAGGCAGGAAAAATTATAAATTTTCAATATTTTTAAAGTGATTATTGGCATGTTCTAATATAGCAAGTTTGTTGTCATCTTCTTGCTTATCCCAATTCCTATAAATCATTCCAATACGCGGATTTTTTGATAACTCGTCACGATGTTTAATCATAAAGCGCCAATATAAACTATTAAACGGACAGGCATCTTCACCTGTTTTTTGTTTTATTTTATAATGGCATGTTTTACAGTAATCGCTCATTTTATTGATGTAGTTTCCACCTGCGGCATAAGGTTTGGTAGCCACAATGCCGCCATCGGCAAATTGACTCATGCCTCGAGTATTGGGTAATTCTACCCATTCAATGGCGTCAATATAAATACCTAAATACCACTCATCTACTTGATCTGGATCTATTTCGGTTAGCAGGCAAAAATTACCCGTTATCATTAAGCGTTGTATATGATGGGCATAGGCGTAATCTAATGATTGATCTATGGCATGTTTCATACAATTCATTTTTGTCTCGCCATTCCAAAAATAGGCTGGTAACTTATTATGCGCGTCAAGATGATTATAGGTTTTATAGTCAGGCATATTTGCCCAATAGACGCCACGTATATATTCTCTCCAGCCTAATATTTGACGAACAAAACCTTCGATTTGGGCAATATCTATCACTGTATCAACAGAATCAGAAGCATTACTCTGTTGATAATAATATATTGCTTGGTCGATCACTTGGAGAGGGCTTAGCATTTTGCTATTTAATGCAAATGCTAGACGAGAATGATAGAGGCTCCATGCAAACTTACTTTCAGTTGTCATTGCATCCTGAAATTTTCCAAAATTAGGAAGACAAGTTTCACAAAAGTATTTTAATAACGTTAAAGCCTCTTGACGATTAGTTGGCCATAATAAATTATTATCTGAATTTCCGATAAAGGCAATTTTATGGGCTTTAATTCTGTCCATAATATCAGTAACGTCTCTCGAAAACATTAACGGCTCAGGGATAACTTCAAGGTCTTTTTTATTAAGTTTTTTTCTATTATCTTTATCGTAATTCCACTGTCCTCCCAAAGGTTGGTCGCCATCCATTAATATGGAAAATTGTTTTCGCATTTTTCGATAAAAAAATTCCATCTTCTGATGTTTTTGTTTTTTAAAATGCTTTCCAATATCATCAAAAGATAATAAAAAATGTTCTGAATCAAACACACTATGAGTAATTGATAAATTATTTAAAGTTTTCGTAAAAGTAAATAGCTGTGTATATAGTCGATATTCATCGGGTTGCTGATAATCAAAATGTGAAATGTCATATTTTTTCATTATTTCACTAAGTAGATTTTCAATATTTTTATATCTCTCTGTATTATCTAATGTTAAATATAAAACTTGATGGCCGGCTTTTTTTAAAGCAGTTGAAAACTGAGACATTGCACTAAAAAAGGCACAAATTTTTTGAATGTGATGTGAAGTGTACGTTGCTTCTTGCTTAAGCTCGGCAATAACATATAAAACACTATCATCCTTATTTTTAAACCAACTGTGTTCAGCATTAAGTTGATCACCTAAAATTAAGCGCATTGTTTTATAAGAGGCTTTATCGGTATTCATAAGTCTTTTTATTTCGTAGGTGATTATTCAGATTGTTTTTTTTGACGTCGACATCGCTCGGAGCAATATTTGACACTCTCCCAGTCTTTTTTCCATTTTTTGCGCCAGCTAAAAGGCAGGCTACAAACAACACAAACTTTTGATGGCAGGTCTTGTTTTTTATATGTCATATCACTGCTGTCCCGTTAACTTTAAGAAAAGCAGGTCTGTAAACACCCGATGATTTATAATGATTTCACCACAAAATACTATAAACATAAGGTGAAACAGACCATGGCACATTGTAATACGATTCTCTCACAAATACTAA
>JAWUWW010000023.1:0-15709 GCA_034111645.1 Cellvibrionaceae bacterium | reverse complement strand
TTCAGATAGGTTCTTTCGATTAAATTCTCGTGTACAACGACCGCAAATCCACGGGTAAATTTTCAACGCTTTTTCGCGATACCCCGATTCTCTCTTGGCATTGTATTCAATCTGCTCTGCGCGAACTTGATCAAACTTGCTGACATGTGGTTTTTCAGTGCTCATATCGCCTATATTCTATTCCAATTACGCCTTATCGGCACTTAAAGTTTTAGACTTCTCGTCGGATTCATAAGCATCTATATTTAAAGAATCCGCTGTTTTTTTACCTGCCTTTGTTTCTTCCAATTCTTTATTTTTACGTTTAAAACACTCAGTGGTTTGATTTTTGATTCTCTTCAAAAAATCAAGTCTTTTAATATGCTCATTATCCAATTCTGTAAACGTAGGGTAGGAAGTGAGCAATGCAGAAATGGTATCTAACTTTTTTCTTATCGAACGCTGGCGTTGACTAGTTAAATGCGTATCTTCCTCAAATTGAGCAATACAAAATTGATATATCTCAGTAACTACCGCCTCCTTTTCAAGCAATTGGGTTAACATAGCCCTACGCTGTCGCCTTGCTTCCTTGTCCTTACAGAGCTGTGTTAGACGAGCTTCTTTCTTTAGGGTAAACGAACCAGTTAAGGCCTTTACGTCATGTTTTAGTAGTTGATGAATAATCGTGGTTCGATCAATATCTAGTGAATCTATTTGCACTCGCACATCAAGTCGTCCAGAAGTAATGTTAAGATTTGTTGTTTCAAGAGGATAGGTGATCCGCTCTCCTCCCTCTAATACTTCAAGGGCATCATTAGACAACTCTAAAGCCAGTCTCTGAGCAAGTGGCTTTTTTTGAAAAAATCGCGGAAGATTAGACAGGAAAAATAACAGCCAGTGTTGTTTTATTTTCATACTATAGAGTGGTTAGATATTGAAGGCTTAAGTGTACCTGTTACATACCTTTTCTATCTGCCTCTTTGTCATATATTAGATGCTGTTAACACAAAATATTAAAAAAATGCTATAAGTCCGGAATTATTTTTAACTTGTTGTAGTTATATGCTTATCTCGTTATACGAGCTACCAGATCATGATAAATAAAATACCCTATTGATGAATTATTTTAGATTCCAAGTCTGTTAAGAATTTGCTTATATTGCATGCTTTGGTTCCATAAGCAGACTATCCGCAAGTAAAAACTCGCACTCGCGAAACGTTCAATGTGCCAGAAGCAGTCATTAGGTTTTTTGGGGAGGGTTAGAAAAGTCGCCAAGTTGAGATTGTAATATCGAGATAGCCACTAATTGATGCTGCTGTTTCTGTTTCTTCTCTTAATTAACTGCGGGAACTTAGGAAAAGTCGCCAAGTTGAGATTGTAATATCGAGAGAGCCACAAGCGGTGCTGTTTCTGCTCGGAGTATTCGCGGCCCTAACAGCACTGATTTAAATTGTTTAGCATGAGCCTCATTGACTTCTTTATCGCTTAGCCCGCCTTCTGGGCCCATTAATAATGCAACTGTTTTGTTATTTTTTTGGTGGCTATTATAAAATGCAAAGGGCTTGGCATTGTAAGGATGCAACACATACTTTTCTTCTGCACTGCTTTGTACAATCCATCCAGACAGTGATGAAGGAAAATTAACGATTGGTATTTGTGTACGACCCGATTGCTCGCAGGCACTGATAACAATTTGTTGCCAGTGAAATTGTTTTTTATCAAGCCGTTCTGCTGATAATTTTACGTCTGTGTATTCGCTAAAAAGTGGGGATATTGAAGTAACACCTAACTCTGTTGCTTTTTGTATAAGCCAATCCATGCGATCATTTTTAATTAAACAACACGCAAGCTCTATGTTTAATTGTGACTCAGACTGCGTCTCTATAAACTTTTTTATTGCTACGACTGCAGATCTTTTATTAGCCTCAAGCAGAGTCGCCTGATATTCGCCAGTTTTTCCATCATCGGATAAGCGCCCATCAAACAACACTACCTCTCTGCCCGCTTTAACTCTCAAGACATTACACAAGTAATGAGAAGTCTCTTGCGACAACTCGACGTTTGAATTCGCGCTTAGCTTTTGTTTAACATAAAGACGAGGAATTCTCATAAGGACTTAGCCAGTATTCTTACAATTTTACTTGCCTACTTAAGCCTAAATTCTCAATAATTTTCTTTACAGGATCTAATTGATTCATTGTATAAAAATGCAGCCCAGGCGCACCATTCTCTAATAAAAGTGAACAGAATTCAGTAATAGCATCTGTAGCAAATGCTTGCATACTTATCTGATCATCACCGTATGCTTCTAAGGCTTTACATAACCAACGCGGTATTTCTGCTCCGCAGGCCTCACTAAATCTATTTAAGTTTTTTAAGTTAATGATCGGCATAATCCCGGGATAAATAGGCTGATCTATACCAATTTTATGGCAGCTCTCGACA
The DNA here is from genome assembly GCA_034111645.1 of Cellvibrionaceae bacterium. GTDB lineage: Bacteria > Pseudomonadota > Gammaproteobacteria > Pseudomonadales > Cellvibrionaceae > CANLBN01. The sequence continues at coordinate 13,284 of JAWUWW010000023.1, read as the reverse complement.
AAATAAAAATAAGCATCGGGATTAAAAAAGTATTGCGTTATTGCACTATCCGCTCCCGCGTCAAACTTGCCTTTTAGATATTGTATGTCGGTTTTATAGCTAGCCGACTCTGGATGAATCTCTGGATACGCTGCCACTTCTAAATGGAAGTGATCACCAAAATGTTGTCGGATAAATGACACTAGTTGATTAGCATAGACCATTTGAGAGGCGCCACCCATACCGGATGGGATATCCCCGCGTAGAGCAACGATACGATTGATTCCCGCATTCTTATACTCTTGAATTAATGCTTTAATTTCATCTTCACCATCACCGCCAAAAGACAGATGCGGAGCGCTGGCAAATCCATCATTATGGATTTGTTTCACTAAATCTTTGGTATTAGCTCGTGTTGAACCACCCGCACCATAAGTAACCGAAAAAAATTCAGGCGAAAATTCACCAAACGCATCACGCGTATGAACTAATTTTTCCTTTCCGGCATCGGTTTTTGGAGGAAAAAATTCAAAACTTAGGCGAAAATCATTGACTGTCATAAATTCATATAACCTTATAACTAGCTGCAACAAATTGCTGCAACTAGTTAACTAAAATTAGAAGTCGACTATCATCGATAGCCGACCATCATCAAATTGAGATTAGTATTTGTAAGTTTCAGACTTAAATGGTCCTTCGACATTTACTTTAATATAATCCGCCTGGTAGTCAGTAAGGCGCGTCAAAACACCACCAAAACCTGCCACCATATCTGCAGCTACTTCTTCATCTAATTTTTTAGGTAATACTTTAAGATAAATATTGCTCGCTTTTTCTTCCGCTGGCATATCAGCAAACTTAGCTTCGTATAAATACATTTGAGCAAGAACTTGGTTGGCAAAAGAACCATCCATAATACGTGATGGATGACCAGTTGCATTACCTAAATTAACTAGGCGGCCTTCAGATAACAAGATCAAATGATCGCCTTCTGCATCACTACGACTCACTTTATGTACCTGTGCTTTAATTTCGTCCCACTGCCAGTTTTTACGCATAAAGGCCGTATCTATTTCGTTATCAAAGTGACCAATATTACACACTACTGCACCACGCTTAAGAGCAGCTAGCATAAACTTATCACATACATTCGCGTTACCGGTGGTGGTTACAATAAGATCGGTTGCACCCAATAATTGTGTATTAATACAGTCTGCATTTTCTAAGTTCACACCGTCAATATAAGGAGAGACAACTTCAAAGCCATCCATACAAGCTTGCATAGCACAAATTGGATCTACTTCTGAAATTTTAACAATCATGCCTTCTTGATTTAATGATGCTGCAGAGCCTTTTCCTACGTCACCATAACCAATAACTAATGCTTTTTTACCCATTAATAAATGATCGGTACCGCGTTTGATCGCATCGCTTAAGCTATGACGACAACCGTACTTGTTATCATTTTTAGCTTTAGTAACTGCGTCGTTAACATTAATTGCGGGTACTTTTAACTCGCCTTTTTGTAGCATGTCTAACAAGCGATGAACGCCTGTAGTTGTCTCTTCAGAAATACCGTGAATAGTATCTAACATTTCAGGATATTTGCTATGACACATATCGGTTAAATCACCACCGTCATCCAAAATCATATTGGCATCCCAAACTTTATCGCCATTAACTTCTGATTTAATAGTTTGCTCGATACACCATAAGAACTCTTCTTCTGTCTCACCTTTCCAAGCAAAAACAGGAATGCCGACAGCAGCTAAAGCGGCAGCCGCATGGTCTTGAGTTGAGAATATATTACATGAAGACCAACGCACTTCAGCGCCTAAATCGACAAGTGTTTCAACTAACACTGCAGTTTGGATTGTCATATGAATACAACCCATAATTTTTGCACCGGCTAACGGCTGCTCGGCTCTATATTTTTTACGCAAAGCCATTAACGCTGGCATTTCGCCCTCGGCAATTTGAATTTCTTTACGGCCATATTCAGCATCTTTACGAAACTGTTCTGGCGTTTTTGCTGCGACTTTATAATCAGTGAAATTTTCAACAATCTTTAATTTTGCACTCATAGTTAATACCTTTAATTTTAGTTGGATGAGAGGCTTTGCCTCTCTTAAAAATTTTATCTTTGGTCAATAATTTTTACGGTAATTATTACATTCAGATCTATAATGATGCTTTTAATATATCTACTTTATCGGTTTTTTCCCAAGTAAAGTTTGGCTCTTCGCGACCGAAGTGGCCGTAAGCTGCTGTTGGTTGATATATAGGACGCTTAAGATCTAGCATGGCCACCAAGCCACCAGCACGAAGATCAAAGTGCTCGCGAACTAAATTTGAAATCTCTGCATCACTTAATTTACCCGTGCCAAATGTATTAATAGAAATAGACGTTGGCTCAGATACTCCAATAGCATAAGACACCTGAATCTCACAACGATCCGCAAGGCCTGCGGCGACAATATTTTTAGCCACGTAACGACCAGCATAAGCAGCAGAGCGATCAACTTTTGAAGGATCCTTACCCGAAAAAGCTCCACCACCATGGCGCGCCATACCACCATAAGTATCAACAATAATTTTACGGCCCGTTAACCCACAATCTCCGACTGGGCCACCAATCACAAAATTACCCGTTGGATTAATATGGAACAGGGTATCTTTATGCAACCATTCTTCAGGTAATACTGGCTTAATAATCTCTTGCATAACTGCTTCGCGCAAATCACCTAGGCTAATACTTGGATCATGCTGCGTAGACAACACTACCGCATCAATAGCCACTGGTTTACCGTTTTCGTAGCGTAAAGTTATTTGGCTTTTTGCATCGGGACGCAACCAACTTAAGGTATTATTTTTACGCACCTTTGCTTGGCGCTCGACTAAGCGATGCGCGTAGTAGATAGGCGCAGGCATAAGTACGCTGGTCTCATTGGTAGCGTAGCCAAACATTAAGCCTTGGTCACCGGCACCTTGATCTTTGTCATCGGCTTCATCAACGCCCATAGCGATATCAACAGATTGTTTACCAATAGCATTTAGCACAGCGCAAGATGCACCATCAAAGCCAACATCACTTGAGTTATAACCAATACCTAAAATCACATTGCGCACAACATCTTCTAGATCTATATAAGTCGATGTACGCACCTCACCTGCTAGCACAACCATACCGGTTTTAACTAAGGTCTCTACTGCTATACGAGAATTTGGATCATCTCTCAACATAGCATCCACAATTGCATCAGATATCTGATCTGCCATTTTATCGGGATGCCCTTCAGACACAGACTCAGATGTAAAAACTGAATACTCTGACATATTTATTTCCTCGTAATTAATTCATCTAAAACGTATTTATTTACGTTATTTTTTTGGTTTTTTTATCTGCACGTACTACTGCTGGCTCTTGTCTCCATAACTTACCATCACAAAATTCATAATTTTTACAATCGCTCTTACAACCCCTGCAGGGGAGCCTCTTAATGTCTTGTGCTGGAGTCTCTGCCATATTTATTTCCTCAATTGCTTGCCGCAAACTTAATTCTATAGACTGTACAAAAATTATTAGCGTGAGTTTTACTATAATGCATCAGCTTTACAAAACTGATGCAGCTGTATCTGAAAACCGTTGCGTAGGGCCAAATAGTTACTCTGCACTTTTTTGAAGCCAGCCATTAATGCCCAGCGCTCAAGTTGTTCGGGCTCAAAACCCAACCAAAGGTCACCACATGATTGCCTCGCCCAATCTTGATCGTGACTACATAAATCAGTCACTAACAATGCTCCCTTTGGCTTTAAAGCCGCACTAACATCCATGAAAATATCAGCTGGCGAAGGCGTGTGATGCAATACCATATTCATGACAACACAATCAGCAGTCACATTGTCGCGCCTTAAATACTCCGTATCACCCTCGACAAAATCAACGTTAGTAATTCGCTCATGACGACAATGGGCTTTAGCATGACTTAGCATCTGCGCTGCACTATCGAGCGCGATAACGCTAGAAAATTGCCTGGCCAACACCGGCAAAAATTCACCCGCTCCTGGCCCCACCTCAATAACACAGTCATAATTATTCAAGACTGTTTTGTCAAGTAGCTCATAAACTGCCTCGCCATAAACCGGATACTCGGCGATTAAATCTTGGCGTTCTTTAAATTTATCCGCTTGTAGCGCAAAAAACTCTTGCGACTGACTCACACGAACTGTTTTTATATGATCAATTTTAGCCACCATCTCTATCGACATATCGATCACATCAAGCGTGAGATAAAGCTGCTTCTGTAACAATGCCAAATTACTACTCACATCGGGTAAGGCGCGGCTATAAAAGATAGTATTGCCTTCTCGACGCTTAGCAACCAAGCCAGCTTCGGCTAATATCTTAAGATGATGGCTCATTCCCGACTGTTTATGCTCAATTATCTCGCACAACTCTAAAACGCTGTATGAATCCTGAGCCAGGGCGCGCAATATCTCGAGTCGTAGAGGTTCTCCGGCTGCTTTATTCAACGCCGATAAACCTAAAAAACTAAGATTATGTTTACTCATCACTCATTGTAACAAGCTCTAAAAACTATATCAAAATATTTCGATATAGTTTTTAGCAAAGTCTTACTAATGATCAGCCAAAAGTCACTTATAGCTTGCAACGGACACTATTAAATAAAGGCTTACTGCACTTAACTTTATGACCAAATGTGGATTGGTGAGCTTTAAATATGTATAGGCTTCAACACTAAATAAATCAGAAAGGTATGTTTGATTAATCGATGATGCCTGCTTAACTGACCCCAAAAGCTTTGCTGACAAATGCTTGTAGCACCAAAATCGCTCTATATTTAAGCGTCGTTCAATTTGGATGTCATTGACTATATGGTCATAAATCATGCAAAAGCAGGAAAAGTAAAAATTACTGACGATCTGCCCAACTATTCCTTATAAACAGTCTATAATATCTTCGAATTATATTAATACCCATCATCAGGAAATAATTATTGATACTTGGCTGATTATTGCCTCTTTCGCTTTTATTGCGGCAGGCATTGTAAAAGGGACGATGGGAATAGGGTTGCCTTTGGCTGCTATTGCTCTGCTGGCACAATTCATCGACCCAAAACTTGCCATTACGCTGGTGGTGTTTCCCATTATATTTGCGAATATGTGGCAATTTTTTCGGGCTAAAAATCACCTACTTATTATTAAAAATTATTGGCTACTCGCGACGGCTGTTTTTATTAGTTTATTTGTTGCGACACTATTCACTAACAAGATCTCAGCTAATGCACTAACGGCCTTTCTAGGTATTGTAGTTATTATTTTTGTATCCACCAATCTATTCTTTAAGCCCCCTAAAATTTCAAATAATGCCGATAAATCCATGCAAATTATCTGTGGTATCGCAGCGGGCATTACCGGCGGCCTAACTACAGCAATAGCACCTCCAATTGCTATGTATTTAATTGGTAGAAACGTCAGTAAAGATCAATTTGTAGACATAAGTGGATTTATTTTATTTATTGCCTGTGTTCCGTTAGTACTTGGTTTTTTAAACAATGGACTCTTAACGTCGACCACCTCGCTTCAATCAATGGCAATGATAATACCTACTTTGATAGGCTTTACAATTGGCGAATATATTCGTCGACGCATAAATGCGGAGCACTTTAAAAAGATAGTTTTAATCTTCTTTTTTCTAATGGGTATTAACCTTATTAGAAAAAGTTTGATGTAAAAGATAATATGAGACTTTGCACGAAAGCCATTGCACTCCCATCCGGGTTTACCCCTCAAGGGGGCACCTAGAAAAAACGTACTCAATCGGTCATTTATCACACACAAACGTCCTCTTGACCTGCGTTTTTGCCTTGGCTGAAAGTAAAATCATCTTCCGTGCAAAGGTCTCAATATGAAAGTTTGGGATTGTTAAGCAAAGCTTACTCGATTATTTTTGATGTTATGATGTGATTTATTAATACAACTTATTTTAGTGATAAATTATAGCTTTGGTGGCGCGGACCATTTGGCTAAACCAATGACTGTAGCTTGTTGGTGGCAACTTCAACATTACCTTTTATGCTAGTCACAAAAAATGTATCTTCACTAATAGTGATGGATAAATCCATCGTTCGCTCAACTAATCTTGCCATACTTTGTATTTGCGACCATTCAAATTGATTAACATTGATAGGTAATGACTTAAATGATAATTGATCTTGTTTCCACCATGTATCGCTTTTGCGATTAAAACTATAAACACTCACAACTTTGGCGACACGAGTTGCTTTTTTAATACGCTCGAAGCTAGGCTCACCTACGTCGATCCAATGTAACATACTCCCCTGCAAGTCCATCTCCGCAATATCAGGTTCATTCGGCGTTGATAGCCCCGCAGTAAAGCTAAGACCAGTTGATGCATTGGTGCAATATGCCAATATTCGCACGAACATCCGCTCAGTCGTCTCAGAAGGGTGCTGCGCCACTGTTAAATTAAGATGATCGTAATAATGTTTATCGATATCTGACAGAGATATTGATAATTTATAAATCGTTGGCTTAAGTGCCAAAATAGTCTCTCACTTTTTAATACTTGCAATTTTAGTTGCCATATTAGCTGCTAATATCTTTTTTATTCGCCACAGTCGTTAGATAAACACTCATGACAACAAGAAAGATACCCAGTAAATTAAGCAACGTTAACTGCTCATCAAACAAAAAGTACGCAATAATCAATGTACATGGAGGCGACAAATAAAAGTAACTGGCAGCCACATTAGCCGAATTATTTTGATACAACACATTCATTAATAGTACAGCACCAATCGACAACACAATTGCGAGCCAAAATAAGGCAAAGAAAAGATCAACATGCCAAACAATAGATGAAAAACTATTACGCTCAAAAATCAATGCCATCAATAAGAACAATATTCCTGTTGGAATATATTGTAAAAACGCCTGCGAGATAATATGCACACCCGAGCAATATTTTTTTTGATACATAGAGCCAAAGGTGATGGCCAATAAAGACAAGATAACGGGAATATAGGTTATCAAACTTAGTGGCTTATCGTTGATCGAACTCTCGACAGACAACACCAATAGCAAACCAATAAAACCTAATAGCGCAAGCAACAGCAATTTTATAGATTCAAATCTGTTAGCGAGCAATACGGTTAATACTGGTTGAGCACCGACAATAACAGCGGCAATTCCTGCTGGCATACCTAATTTAATAGAGACGAAAACTCCGCCTAGATAAACCCCATGAATCAATAGGCCCGAGATAAATACGGCTCTATACTGCTGAAAATTTTTCGGCATAGCCGGCCTTATCGCAAAAATAATAGCGCCCAATAAAATTAACACAATAAAAAAACGTAGCGATAATAAGCTAAAGGGCTGAATATAGGGAAGACCGTATTTAGCGCCAATAAAGCCCGTCGACCACAGTAAAGGAAACAGTAAGGGCGAGAATTTGATGATAGCTTGATTCAGAGAAAACATATTGGACATAGATAATTTGAAATATAATCGTCGCAAGTATTACACTTAACGATACAACAACTAGCTGAAGTAATTGCCTGTTAAATGATTAAAAACTGACTAATTACTGACCCTTAGCCGTAAAAGCACGTTAAAACTGCAGTTAAACACATTTAACAACCTTAAGTAGAAAATTTAATGATAAAGCATAGTTTTATTATCTTAGTTACAATTATCATATTAGCTTATATTTCTGCGATGGCAGCGCTTTATGTTTTTCAAGGCAAGCTTATCTTTCCAGCCGAAGCCTTACCGAAAGATTATAAATTTACATTTAATGCCCCGTTTACCGAGATTAACTTGCCCGTTGATGGGGCTGTTTTAAACGCGCTTCACTTTAAGCAAGAGAACTCAAGGGGCGTTATCTTTTTTTTACATGGCAATTCAGGTCATTTAGTCGACTGGGTTACTGATCTAGACTTTTATCAACGTGCAAATTACGATTTATTTATTTTTGACTACCGAGGTTATGGCAAAAGTACCGGTAAAATGGAAAGTGAGGCTCAAGCATTTGCAGATGTAAAAAGCGCTTGGGATTATATGGCCCCCCAATATAAAGATAAACCTATTGTTATATATGGCCGCTCTATTGGCAGCGCGCTGGCTACTGAACTTGCCAAAACTGTTAATCCTGCGCTATTAGTTTTAGTGTCTCCCTTTACTAGCATGATAGATATGTCTGAAAAACGTTATCCTTTTGCCCCATCGTGGCTATTACGTTACCCTTTAGAGACCGATAAAAATATACAGAACGTATCTAGCGACGTGCTTTTAATCCATGGCGATGAAGATGATTTTATCCCTATTTCGCACAGTCAAAAATTACAGCAACTGACGCAAAAACCGAGCAAGTTACTCGTTATTAAGGGTGCAGATCATAGCGATATTCATCAGCATGCTAGCTACATCGAAGGCCTAACAAAAGCTCTACCCTAAATATTATGTCAATGAGGAGGAATTATTATCTGGAAATACGATGGATCTCAGCGACCGACGTTTGCGGAAAAGCCAGGCTCAACGCAAGAGTCAGTTTGGGACTACCCAAGACCGCCGGTATTGCGCCAAGACTCAAGAACTATCAGCGTTTTCGATGACGAACAAACAGTTGCCCAAAGCTCAAAATGCTATCGCGTGCTTGAAACTGCCAGTCCGCCTACTTTTTATATCCCCATTAATGATATTGATACCACGCAACTTCAAATCATAAGCGGTAGCTCTTATTGTGAGTGGAAGGGAAGAGCTAGATACTGGGCCCTGAAGCGCGATGAATCATTGCAAATGATTGCCTGGGACTACCCCGACTCAACAGAAGTATTTGCACCTATTCAAAATCATTTGGCATTTTACCCAGGCCGTATTAATTGCTTTATTGATGATGAAAAAGTTAAGCCTCAAGACGGCGGCTTTTATGGTGGCTGGGTCAGTGCCGAAATTATAGGCCCATGGAAAGGCCGCGAAGGCACTGGCCATTGGTAAATAAATTGGTGAAAAAATTGTTTAATTGATAGTGGCTAAACACACAACTACAAATTTGCACTGTCTAGTTCTGGCGACCTAAGTAGATTGCTTGATCGTAGAATGCTTATGTTAAAGTGCTATATTTTCACGATATCTTTGAATCATGTCAAAAACCGATATCTCCCTTAAAGCTTCACAACTAAGTTCAAACATATTATGGAACTCATCGTCTTTGATTTAGATGGCACCTTGCTCAACGAAAAATCGCAAATATCTGCTTTTACCAAAGAGACATTAAAATTACTGTCAGTTAACGATATTGCGTTTACTGTAGCGACGGGCCGCACTCAATATTCCGCAGAGCATATTGTCGAAGGGCACAACTTCATTTTGCCGCATATTTATAGTAACGGTGTCATTGTATGGGACCCTAAACATGAATCCTTACTGTTGGATAATTTATTGAGCAATGAAGATGTTCAATATGTACTTGAGGGCAGCTTTTTACAAAAAATTACGCCTTTTATTTCTGCAGTTGATAACCTCAATAAACACCATATTTATCATCCTATTATCCAGCATCCAATAGAGCAAAAATTATTAGATACCTATTTATCGCGCGCCAATTCAAATATTTTACCCGTTGGGCAAATGCCAACTGACGTCCACATTACTAACATTAGTATGATTGGACACGCTGAGGATGTTGATGCAATCCAGACGTTAATTAACACACAAACACATCTGATTGCTTATTCTGGCCCCGCTGTCGAAGGTAGTGGCTATAAGTGGATGGATATTCACCATAACAAAGCTAACAAAGGTAGTGCGGTTGAAGCACTTCGTGATCAGCTAGAAGCAAAGCATGTAATATGCTTTGGTGACAGTGATAACGATCTCAGTATGTTTGCCATTGCTAACGAAAGTTTTGCACCCAATAATGCTAAGCCCGAGATTCAGTTAGCCGCAACAGATGTTATTGGTCACCATACAGAAGATGGTGTCGCTCACTTTTTAAGAGAGCGATACAATTTATCCTAGAAAAGGCAGTTGGGCGCAAAAAGGATGCGTAACTTATTGGTGTGCAAAGCTTCCGCTCCTGCTCTATCTAGGTTTATAAACGCTTCTCCTGAAAATTGCAGTTAGCGTAGTTGCTATTTATTTGCATATACCCCGAGTCGAATCCGACATCCACGAGTTGCGGTCTTTTGCGACTGGATTTTGAAAGAAGCAAACCATAAGCAATGTTTGAAATCACTCAAATAGTTTTAGAAAACTCGGCGATTAACGCCGCAAGTGCGATAGCGTCCAGCCCAAAGGGCGATTTGTGCCTTATTTTGTTATATTTTTTGTCATTTCATGAAACACCTAATTGAGTCACAGCTACAAAATCACTGAATTCTACAAAGAATAATAAAAACTCACCGTCTTCTTCACCCAAGAATCTTAGCAATGTATGCTCTTGATTGATAAATCTATTCCTTGCTAAGCTCTCTATGAGTTAGACCATAATCTATGCACCAGATTCGGTTTCATAATGTGAGAGCCATCATTTAATTTATTACTACTGGCAACAACCGGAGCTTCAGGGCCATCCATCTTTAACTACAATCTAATTTTATCCGGTCGATTTCAGTATTATTAATAAACTTAGCTGCTACTAATTCTGCACACTCATCACCACTGATCACACAATGTGACAACTTGTATGTAACTATACGGCTTTTAATGAATGACTTTCGTTGTTCAATAACATCACTTAAAGGTGTAATCGTATCAAGCTCTCCATGAAGAAACAGCGAAGGTATGTCTGTTTTTGTTGCCAATGAAACAACTGGATTGCCGGCCCCAATTAGCATTTCATTGCAATAATCAGGAAAATCTATTGAGAGTAACGCGGTATTACGTATATGCCCTTCCGGTAATTTATCTGCCTGCATTCTGATTGATTCAAAATTAGTATATGGCTTGTCTTCGTAGCAGTAATGGCTGATCGCACTAACATCTCCATAAGTAGTATCTAATAAATAGGCGATATGGTCCTCAAGGTATGGAGTGATTGTATTAGCGCGTCCCGTCTCTAGCTCAACTATAATGCTAGGGATTTCAGAAAATATTTTTTCTCCATATGTCCCACTCAACAATACCGATATAAAACGTTCTCCATTGAGTAGTACATCGATTTTATTGTTCTTATAGGGGTGATCTAATTCTAACTGAATGGGATTTATATTAAGTGCTTTATGTAGACTCCATATCCTATCTTCAATATTTTGAAGCGATGTCGAACAATCGGGCGTTAAGTTACAGTAGTTGTAGAGCGCTAAGAAGCCTGCCATCACTTTATTTAAATAATTATCATGCGGCTTCAAATTTGGGAAGGTTGCACTGTCCAAAACCATAGATTCAACAGACTCTGGATATTGAGTAGCAATTATCTGTGCGTAAGTTGCAGCATATGAAACGCCTATCAACACCCATTTATCTATATTGCCTGCGATGCGCATCATTTCAATATCATGGGCTATCGACAAGCTATTATAAGTGGATAGATTTATCCCCTGATTTTTAAATTTATCAATACACCCAAAATAATCTTTATTTGCTTCCTCCCTCTGTCCTGTGAACGAAAGGTTATCATTTAATCGCTTTGTTTCACTTTCAACAAAAGTATCACACATGAGTAGCGGCTTCGAAAGCCCAGTTCCTCTTGGGTCTATTACAAACAAGTCTCTTCCTTGGTTAGTAGATAGCTCATTATGATATTCCCAGATTGTTTTAATGTTCTCAATTGAGTCAAGATGCATCGGAGCGCCTGGTCCTCCAGCGCCGAGATGAAGGACGGGGGCTTTGGTGGAAAACATAGCGTTACTTCGAAAAACCACGACAGGAAATACAATGGCCGTATCAGTTTGCTGAGCGTGATCTTCCGGTACATGCATGTAATAGCACTCTGTACGAGGTGATGCAGACGTCTCACCAAACCAGCATTCAACTGGTTCAAAACCATATTGCTGGGTATCGTTAATCTTTTGAAATGGCGCTCTATATGTCCGGTCGAGTGACTTTGGGGTTAAGAATATAGTCAGTGCCAAAAGTAGTGTTATTGTTAGCGGATGTATTTTACGAGGTCTAATCATAGTGCTTTAGAAGTGGCTTTCCTTAATGTATTGATGCAAATATTTCTAATGGATGATGAGTTCTTCATTTCAGTGCTGAATTCTTAGGGGGCAAAGCCTTTTCCTTGCAAACCAATGCTCACTTAGGGCTTTGACCGGAACTTATTAATTTGTTAAAAAATGTATTGTTGCTAGTGCCTTAGCATAATTATCAGTATCTATATTATTTGTAAGTATTGTAGTTGTGATTAATACATTGTCGATAATTATTATACCTGCGCTAGCATAAATGCTTTCACCAGAAGGTAATTTGGTGGCTTTCAAAAGTTTTTCGTCAACATATGTGTATAAATGACCAATACCATCATTCATTGCTTGCTTTACAGGCCTAGAAACTAACTCTTTAGTATTTCCATAGCTTTCGTATTGTGATTCAATTGTACTGCGGATTTTTTTTACTATAGCGACTCTATCTTTGGCAGTTATAGATTTTTTTATATTTATAGCGGTAATAAGTAGTGTTACGCTTTCACCAAATTTAGTTTTTGCAGTTAGGGTAGATGATTCTTGGGATTTATTTGTTCTTACTTTTACGTCCCAACTGGAAGGGATTGGTGCCGATATAACAGAGGCGTCGCCCATTCTTAGCTCAACGATATTTATACTAATAGGCGAAGGTTTTTCTAATGGTTTTGTCGCTAAGACATTACTAGCGATAAATAAAGTTGCTAGTATTAGTAAGTATTTAATTGCCATCTGCGTATTACCTATTCGATTCAAAAAAATAAGAGCATAATTTAAGTTTCATATACCTAAATTCTTAGGGGGTAGAGCCTTATACAGCCTTCACTCTAATCGCTTAGGGCTCTGACACCAATATATTTATGCGCTTGAAATTAAGCATTATTGATTCCAAGGCATCTTGCCCAACAGTCTAGCAAGCCCACACCATCCTGTGAGGCCAGCATTGATTAATCCTAATCCCAAAAAAGCAGTCGCCATTAAAAATTTAGCCATCTGGGGACACTATACTTATTTATCATTGGAATTAAGTATAGTGTCCCCAGCTGCAATTTTTTTCGATTAAGCACAAAAAAAGCAACGAAAAAAATATCTACCGGAGAAAATTTTTACGCATTTATATATTTAATGTAGATGTTAA